>NZ_BAAAXV010000001.1:2027335-2703114 GCF_039535785.1 Nonomuraea helvata | reverse complement strand
ATCGTGCCGACGCCGAGCGGGCGGCCGTTCACGCAGGAGCTGGCGCAGGAGCTGGCGGGGGAGCCGTGGCTGCTGTTCGCGTGCGGGCGGTACGAGGGCATCGACTCGCGGGTCATGGCCGAGTACGGCTCGCGGCTGCGCGTGGACGAGGTCAGCATCGGCGACTACGTGCTGGCCGGGGGCGAGGTGGCGGTGCTGGTCATGGTCGAGGCCGTCGGAAGGCTGCTTCCCGGCGTGCTCGGCAACGCCCAGTCGGTCGTGGACGACTCGTTCGCGCCCGGTTCCATGAGGAATCTGGTCGAAGGACCCGTCTACACCAAGCCGCCCGTCTGGCGGGGGCATGAGGTGCCCGATGTGCTGCTGTCCGGGCACCACGGGAAAGTCGCCAGATGGCGGCGGGATCAGGCGCTGCGCCGTACCGTGCTGAACAGGCCGGAGCTGGCGGCGGCGCTCGACCCCGAGACGCTCGACAAGCACGACAGGAAGCTCCTGGAGGAGCTCTCGTTTCGCGTCGGGCGCGAAGATATGGCAAACTGAATCGCTACCAACCTCATGTGGTTGGTTCGTCATGCCCGGGAAACGTCCCGGGCACACCAGATCAGCAAGCGCGTCCGCCGCGAGCCACGGCCGGGTGGACCTCCGCGTGCTCACGAGGACTTGAGGACAGCTCTCATGCACACGAAGATCCAGGAGCTCGAGAAGGCGACCCTGCGCAGCGACGTGCCGGATTTCCGCCCCGGTGACACGCTCGAGGTCCACGTACGAGTCGTCGAAGGAAACCGCTCCCGTATCCAGGTCTTCAAGGGCTTCGTGCTGCGCAGGCAGGGCAGCGGCGCCCGCGAGACCTTCACGGTCCGCAAGGTCAGCTACGGCGTCGGCGTCGAGCGCACCTTCCCCGTGCACAGCCCGGTCATCGAGAAGATCGCGCTCGTGACCCGCGGCGACGTGCGTCGCGCCAAGCTCTACTACATGCGTGACCTGCGCGGCAAGGCCGCCCGCATCCGCGAGAAGCGCGAGACCACGCCCGCGAAGTAACCTGGTCTTTCTCGGTGGCCCGCGCCTTCGCGCGGGCCATTCGGCTTTGCAGGCCGTTTCCTTTATGCGGAGCGACTCGTGCATGGGTGTAACGTCGGTCCGGGCTTGTCGAGCCGACGCATCATCTAGGCTCGTCAGCGATGACTAGCGAGAGCCAGGAGCACGGCGCTGCGCGCCGCCCTGTCGAGGACGAGGTGGACGTGGTCGCCGAAGAGACTCAGAAGCCGGCAAAAGATGGGAAAAATGAGAAGAAGGGGTCGTTCTGGAAAGAACTTCCCGTTCTTGTCGTTGTCGCGCTGGTGCTGGCCCTGATCATCAAGACGTTTGTGGTCCAGGCCTTCTACATTCCATCGGAGTCGATGGAGAACACCCTGCTGAAAAACGACAGGGTCCTGGTCAACAAGCTGGTCTACCACACCCGTGACATCGAGCGCGGCGACGTGGTGGTGTTCTCGGGCGTCGACTCCTGGGACGGCGAGTTCCAGATGGAGGAGCCGTCCAACCCGGTCGCGGGGTTCTTCCGGTGGGTCGGCACGGCGTTCGGCCTCGTGCCCGGCGAGAAGGACTACATCAAGCGGGTCATCGGCGTCGGGGGCGACCACGTCAAGTGCTGCGACTCCAAGGGACGCATCACGGTCAACGGCACGCCCATCGACGAGGAGAGCTATCTCTATCCGGGCAATGTGCCGTCCGACAGGTTCTTCGACATCAAGGTGCCGGACGAGCGGCTGTGGGTGATGGGCGACCACCGGTCGGTCTCGCTCGACTCCCGCTCCCACACCGGTGACGCCGGTGGCGGCTCCATCCCCGTGAGTCAGGTCGTCGGGCGCGCCTTCGTGATCGTCTGGCCGTTCAACCGGGCGACCTCGATCGACATTCCCGCCACGTTCGCGCAACCGGCGCTTCAGGCGCTCGGTGACTCCGTGCCGATGCTCGCCGGGTTCGCGTTCGCCGTACCCTTGATCTTGGTTCGTCGCCGCTGGTTGGGCAGGAGGAGGCGTTGATGGCCGTCACCAAGAAGGCGGAGGGTGTGGGGAAAGAGAAGAAGAAGGGTGGTTTCCGCGAGACCGTCCTGCTGCTGGTCCTCGGAGTGGGCATCGCGCTGCTGCTGCAGGCGTTCGTGGTCGGCTCTTTCTACATTCCGTCGGAGTCGATGGAGAACACTCTGCTGATCAACGACCGGGTCTTCGTCAACAAGCTCTCGGGCAAGCCCGAGCGCGGCGACATCGTGGTGTTCAAGGGCTGGACCACCGGCGAGGACACCATCAAGCGGGTTATCGGCATCGGCGGCGACAAGGTGGTGTGCTGCGACTCCAAGAAGCGCATCACCGTCAACGGCACCCCGCTGGACGAGCAGTCCTACCTCTTCCCCAATGATTACGCTTCCGGCGATAAGTTCAACGTCACGGTGCCTGCGGGCAAGCTCTGGCTCATGGGTGACCACCGCAGCGCCTCGGCCGACTCGCGGGCCCACATGGACGAGCCCGGAGGCGGGTTCATCTCGGAGAACGACGTGATCGGCAAGGCCGTGGTGCGTTACTGGCCGCTGTCGCGGGGCTATCTCTTCTCCCGTCCTGACACCTTCGACAAGGTCAAGTAGCGGTCGCTTCCGGTCGCGGTTCGCGGCGTATGGGGCGTACGCTGCCTCTGTCATGACAGTTGCGTTCCGTCCTCGGCCGAGTGTCGTCCGGCGCGATTCCGGGCTCTATGCCTATGAGCGGGCACTCGCCCGCCGCGGCCTCACCCCCATCGCGGGCGTCGACGAGGCCGGCCGCGGCGCCTGCGCGGGGCCGCTCGTCGTCGCGGCCGTGATCCTGCGCAGGCAGATCGACGGCCTCGGCGACTCGAAGCTGCTGAGCCCGGCGGTGCGCGAACGCCTCTACGACCAGATTCTGCGCGTCTCCCACATCGGCATAGTGATCATCTCGCCGGGGGAGATCGACGCTAAAGGTCTGCACAAATGCAACGTTTCAGGAATGCGGCGCGCTGTCGCGCAGTTGCCCTGTGATCCGGAGTACATCTTGACGGACGGCTTCCCGGTGCCCGGGCTGCCGGCGCCGTCGCTGGCCGTGTGGAAGGGGGATCAGGTGGCCGCGTGCGTGGCGGCCGCGTCGATCGTGGCCAAGGTGACCCGAGACCGCCTCATGGTCACGCTCGACGAGCGTTACCCGCAGTACGGCTTCGCGGAGCACAAGGGGTATGTCACACCAGGACACCGGCTGGCGCTGGAAACGCACGGTCCGTGTCCTGATCACCGTTACTCCTTCGTCACGGTGGCGAGGGGGATGGGTGAAAATGAAATGGGGGCCGGGGTTGCCTGACCAGGCAAACCGGGGGACCGGTACGACAGGAGGACCGCGATGAGCGCAGAGGATCTCGAAAAGTACGAAACCGAGATGGAGCTGCAGCTTTACCGCGAATACCGGGATGTCGTCGGTTTGTTCACATACGTGGTGGAGACTGAGCGGCGGTTCTACCTGACCAACTCGGTCGATCTCGACGTCCGCACCGCGGAGAACGGCGATGTCTTCTTCGACGTGAAGATGCAGGACGCCTGGGTGTGGGACATGTATCGACCGGCGCGATTCGTCAAGAACGTGCGGGTGGTCACGTTCAAGGACGTGAACGTGGAGGAATTGGCCAAGGCGGACCTGGAGATGCCCAAGGAGGGCTTCTCGGGCTGACTGCTCCGGCCTCCCAGAACTTTCGCCCTGGGGCTCGCCCTGTTGATGCTGGCCCCTGCGCTGCCATGTCCTGCTGCCGTCGCTTTGCGTACAGGGACGGTCACCTACTGGCGTGGCGCTGCCACGTCCACGGCCGGACCCCGGCGCGGCGCTAGACTTGAACCATTCAATCCCTTGTATGATTCGCGTTTATGAAGTCAGGTACGGCGTCATGACCGCGCCCAGCTCTCCGAACATCGCCGAGGAGCTGCGCGGAGCGGGCCTGCGGGTGACGGCCGCCCGCGTCGCGCTGCTCGAGACCGTCCGGGACGGTGACCACCTCGATGTCGAGGCGATCGCCTCCGGGGTGCGCGAACGCGTAGGCCACGTCTCACTTCAAGCCGTGTACGAGGCCCTTCACGCGCTCACCGCGGCGGGGCTCGTACGCCGCATCGAACCGTCCGGCAGCCCGGCCCGGTTCGAGGGACGCGTCGGGGACAACCACCATCACGTCGTGTGCCGGTCGTGCGGCGTCGTCGCTGACGTCGACTGCGCGGTCGGCCACGCGCCCTGCCTGACCGCGTCGAACGACCACGGCTTCACCATCGACGAGGCCGAGGTCATCTACTGGGGCCTGTGCCCCGACTGTTCCGCTGCCCTCAGTTCCTGAGCGCTCGTGTCCGCATAGCCGGAGGGATTCCCATGTCCGAAAACCATGACGCAATCGTCACAGACGCGAAGACGGAGGGCGGAGACGGTTGCCCGGTCGCGCACGTGCGCGCCCCGCACCCGACTCAGGGCGGTGGAAACCGCCAGTGGTGGCCGGAGCGGCTCAACCTGAAGATCCTCGCCAAGAACCCCGCCGTGGCCAACCCCCTCGGTGCGGAGTTCGACTACGCGGAGGCGTTCAAGGGCCTCGACCTGCCGGCCGTGAAGCGGGACATCGCGGAGGTGCTGACGACCTCGCAGGACTGGTGGCCGGCCGACTTCGGGCACTACGGCCCGTTCATCATCCGGATGGCGTGGCACAGCGCGGGCACGTACCGGATCAGCGACGGCCGTGGCGGCGCCGGGGCCGGCCAGCAGCGCTTCGCGCCCCTCAACAGCTGGCCGGACAACGGGAACCTCGACAAGGCCCGCCGGCTGCTCTGGCCGGTCAAGAAGAAGTACGGCCAGAAGCTCTCGTGGGCCGACCTCATGATCCTGGCCGGCAACGTCGCCCTGGAGTCGATGGGCTTCAAGACCTTCGGCTTCGCCGGCGGCCGTGCGGACGTCTGGGAGCCCGACGAGGACGTCTACTGGGGCCCCGAGACCACCTGGCTCGGTGACGAGCGCTACACCGGCGACAGGGAGCTGGAGAGCCCTCTGGGCGCGGTCCAGATGGGCCTCATCTACGTCAACCCAGAGGGCCCCAACGGCAACCCGGACCCGCTGGCCGCGGCCCGTGACATCCGTGAGACGTTCCGCCGGATGGCGATGAACGACGAGGAGACGGTCGCCCTGATCGCGGGCGGTCACACGTTCGGCAAGACCCACGGTGCGGGCCCGGCCGACCACGTCGGCCCCGACCCCGAGGCCGCCTCGATCGAGGAGCAGGGCTTCGGCTGGCGGAACTCGTTCGGCACCGGCAAGGGCGCCGACACGATCACCAGCGGTCTCGAGGGCATCTGGACGAACACCCCGATCACCTGGGACAACAGCTTCTTCGAGATCCTGTTCGGCTACGAGTGGGAGCTGTTCAAGAGCCCCGCGGGCGCGCACCAGTGGCGGCCGAAGGACGGCGCCGGGGCCGGCACCGTCCCCGACGCGCACGACCCGTCGAAGAGCCACGCTCCGACGATGCTGACGACCGACCTCTCGCTCCGGTTCGACCCGGTCTACGAGCAGATCTCGCGGCGCTTCCTCGAGAACCCCGACGAGTTCGCGGACGCCTTCGCCCGCGCGTGGTTCAAGCTGACCCACCGCGACATGGGCCCGGTCGCGCGCTACCTCGGCCCGGAGGTCCCGGCCGAGACGCTGCTGTGGCAGGACCCCCTCCCCGCGGTGACGCACGAGCTCGTCGACGCCGAGGACATCGCCTCGCTCAAGAGCCAGATCCTCGCCTCGGGCCTGTCGGTGTCCGAGCTCGTGTCCACCGCGTGGGCGTCGGCCTCGTCCTTCCGCGGCAGCGACAAGCGCGGCGGCGCCAACGGCGCCCGCATCCGCCTCCAGCCGCAGAGCGGGTGGGAGGTCAACGATCCCGACCGGCTGGCGACGGTGCTGGGCACCCTGGAGGGGATCCAGAAGGCCTTCAACGGCGCCCAGACGGGCGGCAGGCAGGTCTCGCTCGCCGACGTGATCGTCCTCGCCGGCGGCGCGGCCGTCGAGAAGGCCGCCAAGGACGCCGGTTTCGACGTCCAGGTGCCCTTCACGCCGGGCCGCGTGGACGCCTCGCAGGAGGAGACCGACGTGGAGTCGTTCGCCGCTCTCGAGCCGGCCGCCGACGGGTTCCGCAACTACCTCGGCAAGGGCAACCGCCTGCCGGCCGAGTACCTGCTGCTCGACCGGGCGAACCTGCTGACCCTGAGCGCCCCCGAGATGACCGCCCTCGTCGGTGGGCTCCGCGTCCTGGGCGCGAACTACCAGCAGTCGCCGGTCGGCGTCTTCACCACGACCCCCGGGGCCCTGACCAACGACTTCTTCGTCAACCTGCTCGACCTGGGCACGACGTGGAAGTCGACGTCCGAGGACGCGAACACGTTCGAGGGCCGCGACGCCGCCACGGGCGAGGTCAAGTGGACCGGCAGCCGGGCCGACCTGGTCTTCGGGTCGAACTCCGAGCTGCGCGCGCTCGCTGAGGTCTACGCGAGCGACGACGCGAAGGAGAAGTTCGTGAACGACTTCGTCGCGGCGTGGGTCAAGGTCATGAACCTGGACCGGTTCGACCTCGTGTGATCATGACCTCCAGGCCGGCCCGCACCGGCCGGCCTGGAGGTCCTGTCCTGGCAGGGCATATCCACAACCGGGTGGTAACCCCCACCCTTCATCCCCAGAACGCCGTTCGGCCCCTTCTCCGCCACCCCTCATCCGCGAAGGTCAGTGCCTGACCAGGAGCGGACCCGACGGAGGTGGCACATGGCCGCGAAGCAGGACCTCGGCAAACAGGGCGAACAGGTAGCCGTGACCTACCTGGAGGCCGAGGGGATGAAGATAATCGGCCGTAACTGGCGCTGCCGCCACGGCGAGATCGACATCATCGCCGAAGACGGCCCCGACCTGGTCGTCGTCGAGGTCAAAACCCGATCAGGCAGATCCCACGGCACAGCCCTGGAGTCCGTGAGCCGGGCCAAGCTGGCCCGGCTGCGCATGCTCTCCGCCGCCTGGCTGGCCACGCAGTCGCGCACGTTCGCCGCCGTGCGGGTGGATGTGATCGCCCTCGAGCGCTTCGCCGGTGACTTCGCCCTCAATCACGTACGGGGGGCGATCTAGATGGCCGTGGCCCGCACCCGCAGCGTAGCCGTCATCGGAGTCACGGGCCGCATCGTCGAGGTCGAGGCCGACGTGGGCAACGGCCTGGCAGGCATCCACCTCATCGGCCTGCCCGACACGGCGCTCAGCGAGGCCCGCGACCGGGTCAGATCCGCCACGGTCAACAGCAGTTACCCCTGGCCCGACGCCCGCATCATCGTCAGCCTCTTCCCGGCCAGCCTGCCCAAGCGAGGCTCGCAGTTCGATCTGGCCGTGGCCGTGGCCATCCTGAGCGCCGCCGGAGTGATTCCCGCCGAACGCATCGCGGAGCCGTTCTTCCTGGGCGAGCTCGGACTCGACGGCCGCATACGGCCCGTACGTGGCGTGCTGCCCTCCATCCTCGGCGCGGCCGAGCACGGGGACGTCACGGTCGTCGTCCCCTCCGGAAACTCAGCCGAGGCCGGCCTGGTGCCCAACGTCAAGGTGGTCCCGGTGTCCCACCTGCGTCAGCTCGTGGAGTGGCTGCGCAAGGGAGAGGAAGCCCCGGAGTCGCGAGCCGAGGAGTGCGCGGAGCCGCTCAGACCCGCCACCGAGCCGGCGGTGGACCTGGCGGACGTGGTCGGGCAGCCGGTCGCCCGCCGGGCCCTTGAGGTGTGCGCGGCAGGCGGTCACAACCTGTGGATGCTCGGCCCGCCGGGCACCGGCAAGACCATGCTGGCCGAGCGCCTGCCCACCCTCCTGCCGGACCTGGAGCTCGACCATGCCCTGGAGGTCACGGCCATCCACTCGGTCGCGGGCGTCCTGCCGCCTAACGCCCCCATGATGAGCAGACCCCCGTTCGTCGCCCCGCACCACACGGCGACGTCGGCCGCGATCATCGGCGGCGGCAGCGCCACCGTGCGCCCTGGGGCGGTCTCCCTCGCCCACAGGGGCGTGCTCTTCCTGGACGAGGGCCCCGAGTTCCCCCGCCATGTGCTCGACGCGCTGCGGCAGCCGCTGGAGTCCGGTCGCGTGACGGTCTCCAGATCGGCGGGCTCGGTCACGTTCCCGGCGAGGTTCATGCTGGTGCTGGCGGCCAATCCCTGCCCCTGCGCCCAGTCGGAGGACCAGGGCGAGAGCTGCAAGTGCACGCCCACGATCAGGCGCCGCTACCTGGGCAGGCTCTCCGGCCCGCTGCTCGACCGCATCGACATGAAGGTCACCGTGGCCCGCTCGTCCAGACGCGAGCTCCTGGCCGACCGTCAGTTCGTGGAGACGAGCAAGACGGTGGGCGAACGCGTGTTCGTGGCCCGCGAACGAGCCGCCGAACGGCTGGCCGGCACCCCTTGGCGTACGAACGCCGAGATCCCCTCGGCCCTCCTCCATTCCGACTACCGTCCGTCCAGCGAGGCCATGAAGCCCATGACGTCCTGCCTGGACTCGGGCGCCCTCACCGCCCGCGGTCTCGACCGGGTCGTACGCGTGGCCTGGACGCTCTCCGACCTGGCCGGCAAGGATGCCCCGGAGCAGGACGAGACCAACGCCGCACTCGGCTTCTGGCTCGGGGTGCAGTCGTGACGCCGACACCCACTTCCTCTCCCGACCATCTGAAGCGCCGCTCATCGCCTCGTTCGGCTCGAGTCGCGGCCCACCCGGCCTCTGGTCCTGCACCCCTTTAGGAGCCCTCATGTCCACCCCAGCCGGGAGCAGCACCAGCACCGCCGCCGGCACTGCGACCTCCAGCGACGCTTCCACCGAGACCGGAGCAGGCCCTGGGACTGCCACCAGCGCCGGCACCGCCGCCATCAGCGCCCACACCGGCACCGGCGCAGGCAGTGCCACCGGCGCTGGCACCGGCGCTGGCACCGGCACCACGCCCGCCGTAAACACAGCGCCCGGCACCGCCACAGGCAATGGTGCAGCCGTCGGCGTAGGTATGACCCAGGCCCAGAGCCGGCCCCAGAGCCGGCCCCAGAGCCGGCCCCAGAGCCGGCCTCAGACCGAGACTGAGGCGAGAGCCGCTCTCATGAGGGCCGCCGACGTCGGAGACCCCGTCATGGGCCGCTTGGTGATGCAGTACGGCGCCCCGGCGGCAGTGGAGGCGATCCGCGCACGCGCGCTGCCGCCCGAGTTCGCCGCCCAGGAGGCCCAGCGAGCCCATGAAGCCAAGCAGGACCGCACACCCGATCTGACCGCCCGCCTGAACGCCTGGCAGGCCCGCTTGGCGGCCGCCGACCCGGCAGCGGACCTCGAAGCCGGGGAGAGGTCGGGAGCCAGATTGATCATTCCCGGCAGCCCCGAATGGCCCACCCAACTGGACCAGCTAGGCCTGGGCCGCCCCCTGGGACTGTGGCTCCACGGGGCCGCCGACCTCCGCTTCTCCTGCCTCAGATCCGTCGCGGTGGTGGGAGCCAGAGCCGCGACGGCGTACGGCGCCCACATCGCTGCCGAGTTCGGCGTCGGTCTCAGCGAATCAGGCTGGTCCGTGGTGTCGGGAGGCGCTTTCGGCGTGGACGGCGCGGTCCACCGGGGCGCCCTGGCAGGCGGCTCCCCGACGGTGGTCGTCCTGGCCTGCGGGGTGGATGTCTGCTACCCGGCGGATCACGACACGTTGTTCGCCGCCGTCAGAGACCAGGGCGTCGTGATCAGCGAGTGCCCACCCGGCGTCCACCCCACCCGAGCCCGTTTCCTGATCAGAAACCGCCTGATAGCCGCTCTGTCGCGAGGCACGGTGGTGGTGGAAGCGGCCCTGCGCAGCGGCGCCCTCAACACAGCCGCCCACGCCCTGTCCCTCAACAGACACCTGGGCGCGGTCCCCGGGCCGGTCACGTCAGGCATGTCAGCCGGCTGCCACAAACTCCTCCGCGAGCGCAAAGCCGTATGCGTCACCTCGCCGGAGGAGATGATCGACCTCGTCGGCGTCATAGGCGACGACCTGGCCACTCCATCCCGACCCCCGGCGGTCCCCAGAGACAAACTCAATGAGACCACCCGCAAGGTCCTGGACGCGATCCCTGTCCGGGGCGGCGCAGGCCCCGCGTCCATCGCGGTCGCCGCAGGCGTCAGCCTGGACGCCGCCTTGAGCGCCCTGGGCGGCCTGGCGGCGGCAGGCTACATAGAACGAACCACGAGCGGCTGGCGCCTGCGCAAACAAACGGCCTCCTACCGCAAGGCCCCGGATTCCGCCGTCCTGGAACCGCCGCTCACCCCGGAGTCCGATCCGACCGACGAACCCCCGTTCCCGGACGACGACTTTCGTGCCTAGAGATGGCCCGGTCTTACCGGGGGAGTGCCGTCAGGTTCAGGCAAGGTGCCGGGGAGGACATCTGGCCGGCTCGGTCGTAGGTACCCGGGCTGAAGCTGGGGCCCTGAGCAGGAAGGACTGCGACAAAGTCGGGGTCACGGGTCGCCCATTCGCTCCGCCGGCCACCGCTCGAGCGGCACACTGTGTTTGCGGCCATCGTTCTGGTCTCCTTCGGTCTCGACCTAGGCCCACGAAGGACCAAGCGATGGCCGTCACGATTACGCCGCGTGACCAGCCCGAACTGGTGCATCACTCCCGCGGGCGCCACCTCGGCCCTACGCTGCGGCACCCCTGGTGGGCTCTGCCCCCTCCTCATTGTCGTCGCGGAGATATGGGTGCCATGAGCTTGGAAGCGGTTCAGCTTTGCGCGCCTGGGGCGTGAGGTGCACCCCGGGTCAAGCCCACAACTCATCAAGATGGCTGTTGAGGATCGCCAGCGCGGCCTCGGCAGTGCGCTGCGTTCCCAACACGCTCGACACCAGCCCGTTGGTCATGGCCAGGAGCCCGGCCGCTTTCACTGCCGGATCCACGTCGGCCGACACTTCTCCGGCCTCCTGCGCGGCGCGTATCTGCTTGGCCAGAAAGCCTTCGAGCATGTCTGGTTGCGGGGTGCCGTGCTGCTCGACGAACTGCGGGTCGCTGAGGACGAGCGAGTAGAAGGCGGCGTACGTACGGGCGATTCGCCGGCTTTCCGTATCGATGGGCAGGATGGTGGTCAAGACGGCCGTCACGACGGTGCGTGGCGTGGGCGGAGTATCAGCAACGGCGATCGACTGCCTCATGAGGGCATCGAGTTGCGCGCTCAAGCGCTCCAGAGCGTCTACGAGCAGCGCGTCCTTGGTCTGGAAGTAGTACTGCACCAGGCGGAGCGAGACATGGGCCTCGGCGGCTACGGCGCGCATGGTCACCTGCTGGAGGCCCTGGGCCTCGGCGATGCGCAACACCGCCTCGGCGATCTGCTTTCGACGCTGCTCATGATCAACTTGCAGAGGCATGTCGCTTGACCTTTCTTTATGATACGTATGTATCATGAAAATCGGTGAATTTACGGACGACGCCGCGAAGACCAGGTTCCTCGACCTCTACCAGCGCGCCTTCGACCGGCTCTGGCCGGGACCGCCGGCAGCAGTCGACGTGCCGACCGCGTTCGGCTCCACACGTGTTTACCGCGCAGGCCGAAGCGACGGCCCGCCGATCGTGCTGTTGCCGGGGGCGGGCGGGAATGCCCTGATGTGGCACCGCTACATCCGGACGCTCGGCGACCATCATCCATTGATCGCCGTCGACACGGTCGGAGAGGCAAGTGCCAGCGTCCAGCAGGCGCCGATCGATGACGGACGCGACGGCGCGGCATGGCTCGACGAACTACTGGCGGCCCTCGACGTGAACTCGGCACATGTCGTCGGCTGCTCATACGGCGGCTGGTTAGCGATACATCACGAGATCCATCGCCCTGGCCGGATCGCCAACCTCGTCCTCCTCGACCCCGCCGGCTTCGCTCTGCCGGGGCCGCGCTTCTTCGGCTGGGCGATCGCCGGAGGGCTGGCAGGCTTCGCGCCCCGGGCATTACGCCCTGGCCTGGCGAGATTGGTGGCCAACGGGACCATCCTGGAAACGGAGCTCATGAGTCTGATCCCGGCGTCCGCACGATACCGGCGCCGACTGCCGAACGCCCTCGTTTTCAGCGACGACGACCTACGCGCTCTCCGCACTCGTTCCTTGTTCCTCCTCGCGAGCCGCAGCGCCCTCCACAGGTCCCGACAGGTCGCAGACCGCCTGGCACGCATCGTGCCCGGTGCCGAGGTCGAGATCGTGCCTGGAGCTGGGCATGCGCTACCGATGGATCGCCCTGATCTCGTGACGGAGCGCATCCTCCAGTTCGTTGCCGCTGGTGATGAGTAGAGAGCTTTACGCGGGTCCTGTGCCTTTCTGGTCTGTGGCCTGAATGGCTTTTCCTTGGAACTGCTTCGGTGCGTTCGACGATCCGATTGGCGCACGCATCCGACTTCGGCGCGGGCGGCGGCTTGGCGCGGCTCCGGCCACGTCGCATCCCTCGCATTTCCCACTTCCGATCTTGGGCGGTGATTTGCGGATGGAGTGGGTTGGTGTGGGGCAAGGATGCTTCTCGTGAGGTGCTTGTGACGGTGACGGGCACTTTTCGGAGCGGTGGTGAGCTTGGCTGTGAGTGGGAGAGTGGGTACGGCGGGAGGCGACGATTTTGGAGATGGGTGAGGGCGTCGGCCGGGACGAAGTGGTGGCGGAGTTCGGCCGGCACCTGCGGTTCGAGAGGGACCTTTCGCCGCACACCGTGCGGGCCTATCTGGCTGACGTGAACTTGCTGCTTGATCACGTGGACGGGCGGCTCGAGGGGCTCGACATCGGGGTGCTGCGAGAGTGGCTGGCTGAGCAGCACCGCGAGGGGAAGGCGCGGACCACTCTGGCGCGGCGGACCGCTTGTGTGCGTACCTTCACCGCTTACTGCCATCGCCGCGGCTGGCTGGCCGCCGATCCCGGGTTGCTGCTGGGAAGCGCCAAGGCGGCGCGGCCGTTGCCTTCCGTGCTCGACCAGGAGCAGGCACAGGCCGTCCTCGAGGTCCCTTCGACAGGCGAGCCCAAGGAACTGCGGGACCAGGCCATCCTTGAGCTGCTGTACGCCACTGGTGTGCGGGTGAGTGAGCTGTGTGCGCTCGATGTCGACGATGTGGATCGGGACCGGCGCGTCGTCAGGGTGTTCGGTAAGGGGCGTAAGGAACGGTCTGTGCCGTTCGGGCTGCCCGCACTTCGGGCGGTGGACAGATGGTGCATCCACGGGCGGCCGTTGTGGGTGCGGGCTCGGACAGGAGCTGCGCTCTTCCTTGGGGTGCGAGGTGGGCGCATCGACGCGGGGACCGTTCGGCGAGTGGTGCATGCGCGGCTGGCTCAGGTGGAGGGTGTGCCGGACATGGGGCCGCATGGGTTGCGGCACAGCGCGGCGACGCACCTGCTCGAGGGCGGCGCGGATCTGCGGAGCGTCCAGGAACTGCTGGGGCACGCGTCGCTGAACACCACGCAGATCTACACGCATGTCTCGATCGATCGTCTGAGAGCGGCGTATCGTCAGGCGCACCCCAGAGCCTGAGGCCGGGATGTGGCGGTCAAGCCCGCCTGTGATCGGTCTTCGAGATCCCTGCCGACCCTCTTGAGCTGCTCCCTGGTGCTGGTCCACCTCGTCAGTCCGCGTCCTGGCGTTGGTGTCGAGCTTCGTGCTGACGGCACTGCTCGCCTGCTGGGTCGGTGGGCCTCCTGCTCTCATGGCGATGACGGCTGCCGGTGTCCTCGGGGTTTTCTCCGACGACGGTGCCTGCGGTGCTGGCCTCCTCTGTGAGTGTGCTGAGCCGTTCGAGTGCGCCGGTGGTGGCGTAGGACTGTGACGAGGATGACCATCCCGAACAGTGCGCCGCCCAGGCCGACGGCCGGTGCCGTGGGGGCCGAGGCTGAGCGGGCCAGTGAACCGAGGTCGGCGGGATCCCCTGGTCGCAGCGGACGGGGAACTGCTGGAGCTCTCGGTTGTTGCCGGTTGAGGCGCCGGGTGGCCTGACTCCTGGCCGCCACCTGCTCGAAGGCGCCCTCTCCCGTCGGCTCAAGGGCGTTCTCGGTTATGGCCCAGAACGGGAGGAGGCGGATGGGGGCGTGGCCCAGGAGCAGGAGGGGGTCGAGGTAGTGGGTGCCGCGTCGGAGACCCCAGTGCAGGCAGGACTCCTGGCAGTGCCCCGTCGCGGCCTCCATGACGCCGAGTGTTGAGCCTGCGGTGACAGGTTGGCCCCGGCGCACGGACGCTGCGACAGGGAGGTATGTCGTACGGAGGCCGCCCTCGTGCTCGACCGTGATCACGCCCCTTCCCGCTACGGGGCCGGCGAAGCGGACCGTGCCCGGCCCCGCTGCCAGGACCGGAGTGGCTGTGGGAGCGGCCAGGTCGAGGCCGCGATGTCCGGCCAGCCACGGCTCCGGCGGTGGGGTGAAGCGGCGCAGGATGCGGGGATGCCCGTCCAACGGCCAGCGCCAGGTGGGCGGGGAGGCTCTTGCCGGGGGAGCCATGAAGAGGACCATCGCGGCGACGGCGAAGAGCAGTGCCAGTGCTGTCAGGACTCCTCTGGCCGGCTTGGGGAGACGGCGGACGGGCGGTGGGACTTCGCGCCTTGTGCTGCGAAGGCAGCCTGCCTGTCGCCGGTTGCGGGGCTGGTCGTTCATGGCGCGAGTGTGGTTGATCGCGCCGGGGCGACGAGGAGGCGAACGGGATTCTGTGGATGGAGTGAGTCGCTGCTGATGACCTGTGGACAAGTGGATGGACGATGGCTTTGAGGCGGGCGAAGAGCTGCGATGATGGGCCTGCCGGTCGCCGGTGCCGTGCAGGTCGGTGACGGTTGTGATCTTGGGTGGGTGCGCAAGCGGCGGCGGGTGCGGTCAGAGGGTGGAACGGCGCTTGGTAGTGATCCAGGAAGCCATGTCGTGAGGCGAATCCGGGCTGGCGCCTGGCATTGCTGTGAGTACGCGTCGAGGCCGGTGCGGGCGTAGGGGCGACGTCCAGATCCAGATGGTGCTCAGGGCTACGCCGGCCGCGCAGATGAGGATTACCGGGCGTAGGCCGACGAACTCGGCCAGGACGCCTCCGGCTATGCCGCCGAGGGCCAGGACGCCCTGCACGGCGAAGGTCATGGTGGCGTTCACCCGGCCGCGGAGCTCTGGGGAGGTTTCGCGCAGGGTGATGGCGCCCATGCAGGTGGCGAAGGCCACGACGATGCCGCCTGTGATCGTTCCGGTGAGTGCGAGCAGCGAGAGTTTCCACCACAGCGGGCCGGTCAGCAGGCCCACCGCGAGGATCTCGATGGGGAAGAAGAGCACCGAGACGAGCAGGATGCGGTTCTCGCCGTAGCGCTTGGACAGGCGGGCCGTGGCCCAGGAGCCCAGCAGGCCGCCGATGCCGCTCAAGGCGATGAGGCCGCCTATCAGGGCCTTGGGGATGTTCAGCGTGTTGACCATGTAGAGCATGTAGACAGCCGTGTACGCCATCGCGAAGAAGTTGATCGTGACGCCCGCGCCCAGGAGAGCGCGGAGCACAGGGTGTGTGACGCTGGTCCGGAGGCCTTCCACGACGTCGCGCCACATGCCCCGGGAGGTCGCCGGCTCGTTCTTCTCCGGGGTCCGGATGGCGCGGAGCAAGAGCGCCGAGGCCAGGAAGGACAGGGCCTCCGCGAGTACGGCCAGCGGTGCCGTGAGGAGCTGGACCAGAAGACCCGCCAGGCTGGGGCCGCTGACCGAGGCCATGGAGTAGGAGGCGTGGAAGCCGGCCATCGCCTCAGTTCGCTGGGAGGGCGCGACGACTGCTGCGACATGGGGGAAGTTCGCGGCTCTGAACAGCACGCCGGCCGAGCCGATCACCAGGGCTACGGCGATCAACCAGGGGATGCTGAGGAGGCCGAGGAGCCAGGCCACGGGGACCGTGGCAGCGGCCGCACACGACACGAGCTCACAGGCGATCATCAGCGGGCGGTGCCGGGTGAGCCTGTCCGCGAGTGCGCCTGACTGGAGACCCACCAGGAGAGCGGGCACCGAAGCGGCGGCTGTCAGCACGCCCATCTGGGAAGGGGAGGCGGCCAGCAGGGTCACCGCGGTCAGGGGGATGGCCAGCTTGGACACCTCTGAGCCGGTGACCGAGATGGTGCGGGCCGTCCAGAGGAGGCGGTAGTCGCGCTGCTTTCGGAGTGGGGGTGGATCGGCCGCGCCTTCGTCGCTTGTGTCCGCGGCGGGGTTGTCCACGTCGGGGTTGGGATGGTCGGACCTGTGATTGCGTCCTGGGGCGCGGTCGAGAGCGGTGAATCCCTTTTCGGGATGCCGGTCGTGGGTGGTGAGTCCGGCTTCGGGGTGCTGGTGGTGACCGGTGCTGTTGGGGTCCGAGCCAAGGTGGGAGGGACGAGAGTTGTGAAGGGATTGCTTCATAACTGTGAAGATAACCCTTCATAGTTATGAAAGCAATGCTTCAGATCTGGGAGCGGGGTAGCCTTGGCCGCATGAGTGAGGGGCTCAGTGATCCCAAGGCGATGCGGGCGCTGGCCCACCCGGCGCGCCTGATGATCCTCAACCAGCTGGGCATCGAGGGGAGCGCCACCGCCACCGAAGTGGCCGAGATCGCGGGGATCACGCCCAGTGCCGCCAGTTATCACCTGCGCATGCTGGCCAAGTACGGGTTCGTTGAGGACGCGCCGCCGCGGGGGGACGGCAGGGAGCGGCTGTGGAAGCCCGCGGACGCGCCGATCAGCATCGCCTCGATTCCCGGCGATCAGCCGGATGTGCGGGATGCCAAGTTGTCGTTGATGCTGGCGTTCCGCCGGGATGCCAATGAAGCAGCGGATCGCGCGCTGGCCCAGGTCGAAAGGGAGTCCTCTGACTGGCGGGATGCCACGCGGTTCAGCCGTACCCGGATCAGGGTCGACGCCGAAGAGCTGGCCCGGCTCAGTGAGTCGATCGAGAAGCTGATCGAGCCGTACGTCGCCCGCCACCGTGATGAGAAGGACGCGCCGAGCGGGGCCAGGGTCGCCGAAGTGCAGCTCAACCTCTTTCCCGTGGCGAAGAGGTCGGCGCAGGGGCTGCCTACCGAGGATCACGACGCGGCGCGCTGAGCGGGGATGGATGGCTCTCGGCCGTCTCTCGTCGGCGGGTTGAGGGTGTCGCGCGCGCCGGGGATGAGAGATGGCTGTCTGACGGCTGGCGGTCAGGCTGGGCTGGTGTGGGAGGTAGACTTTTCGGTGGCCTGTGACCACAGGCCGACTTCGCATGTCCCATTGCGGACCGCGCCATCGGTCCGGGCTACACGCCCGGCTGGCGAGGTTTCGGGGCATCAGGGCGACAGACGATGCGCTGTCGCGGCACAACCGAGAATCGCGCCCATCCGCAGGGCGCCAAGACCTGGAGGACCAGCACATGGCCCCCGTCGTCACCATGCGACAGCTGCTCGAGAGCGGCGTTCACTTCGGTCACCAGACCCGGCGCTGGAACCCGAAGATGAAGCGGTTCATCTTCACCGAGCGCAACGGCATTTACATCATTGACCTGCAGAAGTCGCTCTCGTACATCGACCGCGCGTACGACTTCGTCAAGGAGACTGTCGCCCACGGCGGCACCATCCTGTTCATCGGCACCAAGAAGCAGGCTCAGGAGGCCATCTCCGAGCAGGCCGCCCGGGTCGGCATGCCGTACGTCAACCAGCGTTGGCTGGGCGGCATGCTCACCAACTTCTCCACCGTGCACAAGAGGCTCCAGCGGCTGAAGGAGCTCGAGGAGCTCGACTTCGACAACGTCGCGGGCTCGGGGCTCACCAAGAAGGAGCTCCTCATGCGCCGCCGCGAGAAGGACAAGCTCGAGCGCACGCTGGGCGGCATCCGTGACATGGGCCGCGTGCCCAGCGCGGTGTGGGTCGTCGACACCAAGAAGGAGCACATCGCGATCAGCGAGGCCAAGAAGCTTGGCATCCCTGTCGTCGCGATCCTCGACACCAACTGCGACCCCGACGAGGTCGACTACCCGATCCCGGGCAACGACGACGCCATCCGCGCCGTCGGCCTGCTGACCAGGGTTGTCGCCGACGGTGTCGCGGCCGGTCTGATGGCCCGCTCCGGTGCCGCCCGTGGTGACGAGAAGCCGGCCGCCGCCGAGCCGCTGGCCGAGTGGGAGCGCGAGCTCATCGAGCAGGGCACCAGTGAGGCCCCGGCCGCCGAGGCGGAAGCCGCTGCTCCGGCAGCTGAGGCCCCCGCTGAGGCTCCCGCTGAGGCCCAGGCTGAAGCCCCGGCTGAGGCTGCTCCCGAGGCTGCCGCTCCCGCCGCCGAGGGCGACGCCGAGCAGCAGGCCTGACGCCGAGGTCCTCGGTCCCCAGGCATCCGGGTACGGGCCGCGCCGACCAGGTGGGTGAATACTCCACCAGGTAGGGCGCGGTCCCGCTCCCGGCGGACAGCGGCAAGGCAAAGGATCTTCCTGGTCGCCCCGGCAGGATGTCGGGGCAAAGGACGACTCCGATGCCAGGCGCGGGCCAGGGTCCCCGCCCTGGGCGGACGGTCGCCGAGCCAAGGCCAAGGTCCCGCGCTGGCCAACGGTTGCCGAGCCGAGGCGGGGTCCGGTTGGGCGGGCGATCGCCGAGCTGAGGCGGGGTCCCGCTGGGCGGGCGATCGCCGGGTGAAGGCCACGGTCCCGCTGGGTACACGGTTGCCCAGCCGGGCGGCCTGCTGAGCTCGGGCTGGGCGCGGTGGTCGAGTCGGACTACCGGATCTGGGCCGGGTGCGGTGCCGGGACAGGTGGCGTCGGTGCTAGGCGCTGTCGGTCCAGGATGGTAAGCCAGGGCGAGGCTGGGCAGTATGCCAGGCGAGCCGGGGCCGAGAAGCAAGACAAAGGCTGACGCAAGACAAAGGCTTCCGTACGGCAAGCGCCTGCCGTACCAGAACCAGGGTGGGCGACCGGACTACGGAGCCCACCCGATCCACGACGACGACGAAATCCCACAAGGAAAAAGCAATGGCTTCCGTGAACATGGCCGATGTCAAGCGGCTTCGCGAGATCACCGCTGCCGGCATGATGGACTGCAAGAAGGCGCTTGAAGAGTCTGAGGGCGACTTCGACCGCGCGATCGAGCTGCTGCGCCTCAAGGGCGCCAAGGACGTGGGCAAGCGAGAGGCGCGCACCGCCTCCAACGGCCTCGTCGCGCTCAAGCAGGACGGCGACTCCTCCGCCGCGCTGCTCGAGCTCAACTGCGAGACCGACTTCGTGGCCAAGGGCGAGCGCTTCCAGGAGCTTGCCGCCCAGGTCGTCGCGCACATCCTCGAGACCAAGCCCGCCGAGGTGGCGACGCTGCTCGAGTCGTCCTTCGACGGCAAGACCGTCAAGGAGCACCTCGACATCGCCAACGCCGCGCTGGGCGAGAAGATCGAGATCCGCCGCTTCGCGGTGCTCGAGGGCGGCTACATCGGTGCGTACATGCACAAGACGGACCCGGCGCTGCCCCCGGCGGTCGGCGTGCTGGTCCAGCTGGACAAGCCGAACGCCGAGGTCGCCAAGGACATCGCGCAGCACGCTGCCGCGATGGCCCCGCAGTACCTCAAGCCGGCCTCCGTTCCCTCCGAGGTCGTCGAGAAGGAGCGCAAGCTCTTCGAGGAGATGACCCGCGAGGAGGGCAAGCCCGAGGCTGCCATCGGCAAGATCGTCGAGGGTCGCGTGAACGGCTGGTACAAGGACTTCACGCTCCTCCAGCAGGCCTTCGTCAAGGACAACAAGAAGAGCGTGGGCAAGTACGCCGAAGAGAACGGTGTCGAGGTCCAGGCCTTTGTCCGCTTCAAGGTCGGTCAGGCTTAGGCTTAGTGCAGCTCACCAGCTAGGGCGGGCCGTCAGCGGGACGGAGCCCGTCAGCTGGGGCAGCAAGGCAAGAGACGAGCCACCAGCCCTATCGACCCACCGAACGAAGGAGGCCGCCGCCGTGCAGGACCACCGGGAGACAGCCCACGAATCCACACGGACGGCGGCTTCCCCATCTCCGAACCCGCACAATCCACTGAGGTGGAAGCGGGTGATGCTGAAGCTGTCAGGGGAGGCGTTCGCCGGGGGCGAGCCGTTGGGCATCGACCCGGTGGTCGTCGATCACCTGGCCGATTCGATCACCGAAGCGGTCAAGGAGGGTGTGCAGGTCGCTGTCGTGGTCGGCGGCGGCAACATGTTCCGCGGCGCCACCCTGTCGCAGGGAGGCATCGACCGCACCAGGGCCGACTACATGGGCATGCTCGGCACGGTCATCAACTGCCTCGCCCTCCAGGACTTCCTCGAACGGCGGGGCGTCGAGACGCGCGTGCAGACCGCCATCACCATGCAGCAGGTGGCCGAGCCGTTCCTGCCGCGCCGGGCGATCAGGCACCTCGAGAAGGGCCGCGTGGTCATCTTCGGCGCCGGACTCGGCTCGCCGTTCTTCTCCACCGACACCGCGGCGTCCCAGCGAGCCCTGGAGATCGGCGCAGAGGCGCTGCTCAAGGGGACACAGGTGGACGGGATCTACGACTCCGATCCACGGAAAAATCCGGATGCGGTCAGGTTCGACCATCTTGACTACGGCGAGGTGCTGCTCCGTGACCTCGCGGTCATGGACGCCACCGCCATCAGCCTGTGCAAGGACAATGACCTGCCGATCGTGGTCTTCGACCTCATGGGCGAGGGCAACATCCTGCGAGCGGTACGCGGTGAGAAAATCGGCACGCTGGTGAGTCCCACAGGCAAATGAGGGAGCGAGCCCGACACCGCCAGCTAGAAGACAGGGAGCCGCTGTGATCGACGAAACCCTCCTCGAAGCCGAGGAAAAAATGGACAAGGCCGTCTCGGTCGCGAAGGAGGACTTCGCGACGATCCGTACTGGCCGCGTCACCCCCTCGATGTTCAACAAGATCAATGCTGAGTACTACGGCACGCCGACGCCCATCCAGCAGTTGGCGTCGTTCCACGTGCCGGAGGCGCGCATGGTGCTCATCCAGCCTTATGACAAGAGCTCGATGGGCGCCATCGAGAAGGCCATCCGCGATTCCGACCTCGGCGTCAATCCCACCGACGACGGCCAGGTGATCCGCGTGACGTTCCCGGAGCTGTCCGAGGAGCGCCGCAAGGAGTACATCAAGGTCGCCAGGAACAAGGGCGAGCACGCCAAGGTGTCGGTACGCAACATCCGCCGCTCCGCCAAAGAGGTCCTCGACAAGATGATCAAGGACGGAGAGGCGGGCGAGGACGAGGTCAGGCGGGCCGAGAAGGAGCTCGACGACCTCACCCAGAAGCACGTCGCGAAGATCGATGAGCTGCTCAAGCACAAGGAAGCCGAGCTGCTCGAGGTCTGAGCGGCACGCCGCAGGGCGGACCCCGTTCAGCGGGCCGCCGCGGGTGGCGGGCTTGCGCCTACGGTGGGTCGCGGTCGCGGGCTGCCGGAGGTGGCAGGTCTGCACCTGCGGTGGGTCGCGTCGAGCGGGCCGCCGCAGGCTCTTGCGCCTACGGCGGTTCGCGTTCGGTGGGCCGCCGCAGGTAGCGGCTCTTGCATCTACGGCCCTCGCCCCGGGGCGGGGGCCGTGGCTCTTGGAGAACTCTGTGAATAACCGTACGGCTGGCACCAGCTCGAGCGGCGGCAGCCGTACCGGAAGGAACCTGCCTGCCGCGATCGCGGTCGGTCTGGTGCTGGGCGCCCTTGTCGTGGCCTCCCTCTACACGATCAAGGAACTGTTCCTGCTGGTGCTCGTCGGAGCCGTGGGCGTCGGCGTGCTGGAGCTGGTCAAGGCCTTCGCGACCCGCGACGTCAAGGTTCCGGCCGTGCCGGTGGTCGTGGGCATGGCGGCGATGCAGGCGGCGGCGTACTGGGGCGGGCCGGTGTGGCTGCTGGCCACGTTCGCGGTGTTCGCGTTCGTGCTGCTGATCTGGCGCATGTTCAGCGACGGGACCGAGGGCTACGTGCGGGACGCGTCGGCCTCGGTGCTCACGCTGTTCTATCCGTCCATGCTTGCGGCGTTCGCGGCCATGCTGCTGCGCGCCACGGACGGCGACAACCGGGTGCTGATCTTCATCGCGGTGACCGTGGCCAGTGACATCGGCGGCTACATCGCGGGCGTGCTGTTCGGTCGGCACAAGATGACGGTGATCAGCCCGAAGAAGACCTGGGAGGGGTTCGCTGGGTCGGTGGTCGCGTGCACGGCGGTCGGGGCCTGGCTGGTGACCTGGCTGATGCACGGCGCGATCTGGCAGGGAGCGCTGATCGGCGGGCTCGCGGCGCTGCTGGCGACCGTGGGCGACCTGATCGAGTCGATGATCAAGCGGGACCTCGGGATCAAGGATCTCGGCACCATCCTGCCCGGCCACGGCGGCCTGATGGACCGGCTCGACTCGCTGGTCACGACGCTGGTGCCGGTCTGGCTGCTGATGACGCTGTTCTTCTGATCAGCGCGCCCTCTGATCGGCGCGTCTTCTAGTCGGCGTGCTGCGCCTCCAGGGCCTCGGTGGTGACCGGTGAGATCCAGAGCCACCGTACGGCCTCCCCGCCGAACGCGAATCCCGACATGTCGGGCATGTGGGGTGCGTTGGCCAGCATCAGGACGCCCGAGTACCGCGGCCCCAACGGGAACGTCGAAGGCTCGTGATACCACTTCGCCGTGTGCCCGTGGCCCAGCCACGTGACCGAGTGCCACGGATACTGCGCCAGCCACACCAGCAGCAGCGCCGCGTCCCGCGGGTCCTCGCGGGTGGCCACGGCGAGCTCGATCCTGGCGTACGCGCCCGGCTTGTCGATCCACTGCTCAACTGTGGGCATGCGCTGGCAGCTCATCCCGACCGTGGACAGGACGGTGTAGCCGCGGCCCTCGTGCGGCGGACGCTCGGTGATCCCGACGGTCGGCAGCCGCTCGCCGCTGGCGTCCCAGTAGCGTCCCGCGGGCCCGAGCACCCGGTCCAGATGCCCCATCACGAACTGCTGGAACGACGGCCACGACCCCTCGTTGTGCCGCCAGCGCCAGTAGGACCTGGCGTTGGCGATGCGCGGCCGCAGCCCTTCGAGCGCCTCGGAGAGCGCCCAGGCGAACGGCGACTCGCCCACCGCGTCGCGGGCGTAACCGGGCATGCCCCTGCTCATGTCGGCCCAGCCGGGGATGACGGCCAGCAGGTCGTCGTCCTCGTACAGGGCGACCCCGTCCCCCTCCTCGAACCACAGCGCGGTGAGCTGCCCGAGCGGCCTGCGGCCGTCGGGGTGGGCGGTGTTGGCCCTGGGCATCAGCGGCGGCAGCCCGGCGTTGAGCCTGGCCAGGTCCACCACGGCCGGGGCGGGGCGATGGTTGGCCAGCCAGACGGCGCCGTGCACCGTGCCGTCCGGAGAGCACAGGTAAGCTACCGAGGAGTCCTCGTCCCGCTCGATCACGAGCGTCCGGCTCCCGTACGGGTTGCCGACGGCGAGTACGACCTCGGCGCCACCCTCGCCAGATGCCGACCGGAAAATCGCCATACGAGATGACTGTAGATCGGGTGGCGACCATGACGCGAGTCGAACCTTGACCAGGAATGCCACCTCCGATCCGAACGTTCATTACCCTGATTGACAGCCCCTCACGCAAAGGCAGGAACGTGTCCCAGCCACCAGGCCAGCTCACCTTCGTCGCGCCCCGGCGGGCCAAGCCCGCACGGCACCTGGCCGACCTGTCGATGGCCGACCGGCGGGCCGCGGTCACGGAGCTGGGGGAGAAGGCGTTCCGCGCCGACCAGCTCTCCCGCCACTACTTCGAGCGCCTCACCACCGACGTCGGCGCGATGACCGACCTGCCCGCGGCCTCCCGCGAGAAGCTCGCCACGCTGCTGCCCGACCTGCTGACCTCCGTGAGGGAGATGACAACCGACCGCGGCACGACGCGTAAGACGCTGTGGCGGCTGTTCGACGGGGCGCTGGTCGAGTCGGTGCTCATGCGCTATCCCGACCGCGTCACGATGTGCGTGTCGTCGCAGGCCGGTTGCGGGATGAACTGTCCGTTCTGCGCCACCGGCCAGGCGGGCCTGACCCGCAACATGTCCACCGCCGAGATCGTCGAGCAGGTCGTCGCCGGAGCCCGGGCACTGGCGGCCGGCGAAGTCCCCGGCGGGCCGGGGCGGGTGAGCAACGTCGTGTTCATGGGCATGGGTGAGCCGCTGGCCAACTACAAGGCCGTGATCGGGGCGGTCCGCCGGCTGGTGGAGCCCGTGCCGCACGGGCTCGGCATCTCGGCCCGCGGCGTCACCGTCTCCACGGTCGGGCTGGTGCCCGCGATCGGCAAGCTCGCCGACGAGGGGCTGCCCGTCACGCTGGCGCTGTCGCTGCACGCGCCCGACGACGAGCTGCGTGACACGCTGGTGCCGATCAACACGCGGTGGAAGGTGGCCGAGGTCCTCGACGCCGCCTGGGCGTACGCGGCGAAGACCAAGCGACGGATCTCGATCGAATACGCGCTGATCAAGGACGTCAACGACCAGGAGTGGCGGGCCGACCTGCTGGGCAAGCTGGTCAGGAACAAGCTCGTCCACGTCAACCTGATCCCGCTCAATCCGACTCCCGGGTCGAAGTGGACGGCTTCCCGGCCCGAGGACGAGCGGGCGTTCGTGCGGCGGCTGGAGTTCCACGGCGTGCCGGTGACGGTGCGCGACACGCGCGGCCGCGAGATCGACGGCGCCTGCGGCCAGCTCGCCGCCGCCGAATGACCCCTGCCGAATGACCCCTGCCGAATGACCCCTGCCGAATGCCCCCCGCCCACGGGCGGTCAGTGGTGGGCTATCGAGCGGGTGACGAAGCCCTCGATCAGGTCGGCGATCATGCCGGCGCCCCGGCCGTTCAGGTGGACGGTGTCGGTGGTGAGCTGGAGGCCGCGGCTCCTGGAGATGGCGTCCAGGCTGCGGCCGAGCAGGAAGTGCTGTATGGCGGCGGTCTGCGCCAGCCGGCCCTCCGCACGGTAGTGGGTGCCGGGCCGCCGGCCCTGCTCCTCCAGGTACGCGGTCATCCGTTCGTTCAGCGGCAGGTACGTGACGCCTTGGTCCGCCGCGACCCGCCGGACGATCTCGCTGTATTCGGCGGCCCGCCGCACCGGCCCCGAGCCGAGGTCCTCGCCGATGACCGGCAGGGAGAGCAGCGCCACCCGGGCCATGGTCTGGTCCTGCAGCCTCCTGGCGATGGTGGTGAGGTTGGCGGCGTAGCTCTCCGGGGTCGGGTCCGCGGAGAGTTTCCAGCGCTTGCGTAGTGTCGTGGCGAGCTTGGGGCTGAGCGTGAAGTTCGCGTCGTTTGTGCCGATCAGCACGGTCACCACGTCCGGGTCCTGGCTCACGATGTCGTCGAGCCGCTTCACCGTTTCCGAGGACGGCTCGTAGTTGACCCCGGCATTGATCACGTTCGCCTCGGGGAGCCGCGTGCGCAGCATGGTCACGTAGTCGGCGCTCACTTGTGCGCGGGTGATGCTGTCACCCATGCAGATCACCTTCACCGTTGCCTCCTCTAAGGGGGTGAGTGAGTGCCCACTAACCTACCCTACGCCGGAGCCACGCGTACGTGCCGAGGCCGATCAGGCACCAGACCAGCGAGACGGTGGCGAGCTCGGGAAGCTCGTCGAGGAGGTGACCGGCGTTCGCCGCCTTCATCCAGGCGATGAGCGGCACGGTGAGCCAGTGCAGGGACGAGGTGCTGAGCAGCAGCATCGCCAGGAACCCGAGCACCAGCGCCATGATGGAGACAGCAGGGGAACGGACGACCGCGCGGCTGGTGAGCGCTCCCAGCGCGGTCCCGGTCAGCGCGGCCAGTGCGTGCAGGATGAGGACGGCGGCCAGCATGCGGCCCCTCGGAGCCTGGCTGACGCCGAGCAGGAGTGCCCACCCCAGGCCGAGCGCCGCCAGCACCGTGCACGCCGCGAACGCCGCCGCCAGTCCCGCCGCCACCTCCCTGCCCCGGCCGCCCACCTGGATCGCGGACATCTCGCGCTGCGGGTCGGGCTCGGTGTCGAGGAGGCTCCTGGCTGTCCAGGCCAGGATGGGAATGATCAGTACGCCGCCGTCCGTGAGCACGCCGACCTCCGCACCCCTGGGAGCCTTGCTGCCGTAGAGGATCGCCAGCATGGCAAGGGTCAGGAGGAGCGCCTGGTACACGCGGTGCGAGCGGACGTAGGCGGCCAATCGGAACGTGGCCAGGGCGATCATCGTGTCTCCTCGATCTCGCGGGCCCGGTAGCCCTCGGCGCGCATCCTGGCGAGAAAGCGGTCCAGCTCGCCCGCAGGCACGGTGACGGCCACGACCGCGTCCTCGGACGGGTGCTCGGGTGGCGGTGTCGCGGTGCTCTCCTTGAGGTGCCCGTCGACCAGCGACCAGTGCCGTACGGCGGGAAGGAGACGCAGGCCGCCCTGGTGGTCGCTGGCGATGACGATGCCGCCGCGCGCCGCCACCTCGGCGGCGATCGAGGGCAGCGTCTCGCGGGTGTCGGCGTCGAGCCCGGCGAACGGCTCGTCCAGGATCAGCAGCCCCGGCTCCGCCATCAGCGCCTGGACCAGGCCGACCTTGTGCGCGCTGCCCTTCGACAGCTCGCCCAGGGGGACGTCGAGGAGATGGTCCATGGTCAGGCGCTCGGCCCACGGCTCCCAGCGGGCGCCACCTCGTACCCGGGCCATATGGCGCAGGTAGGCGGTCACCGTGAACGGCTGGGCGGTGGGAAAGCGGTCGGGGGCGAAGCCGACGACCTCGGGACGGCCGGCGATCGTGCCCGTCGTCGGCCGGGCGAGGCCCGCCAGGAGCCGGAGCAGGGTCGACTTGCCCGCCCCGTTCACGCCGGTCAGCTCGATCACGTCGCCGGGGGCGAGCCGTACGTCGGCGTCCTGGATGACCGAGGGGCCACGTCTTCGGTAGCGGAATGAGACCTTGGACAGCTGCACGATCCTGCACGCTATATCTCGGGTCGCATCGTCGCGATAAAGAGCCTCACAATAGAGGCACCCTCAGCAGGTTCTCAAAAGGAGTGGAGCTTGAATCGCTTTCCGCGCGTCACTGGTATGCGTTCAGGCTATGACCCCGCCGAGGTCGACGCCCTGATCGGGCGGATCGAGTCGACGCTCGGCAGGGGCCCGCACGCCTTGGAGCCGGTCACGGCCGACGACGTGCGCCGGGCCACGTTCCGCGCCAGACGCGGCGGCTATCACGAGACCGCGGTCGACTTCGCCCTGGAGGCGTTCGTGGTGGCGCTGGAGACCCAGGCCAGGCGGCCGGTACGGCTGGCCATGGCCGAGCCCACCGGCGAGATGCTGCGCGAGGAGTGGTTCGAGACCCAGGCGGCCCGCGTCGAACGCGTGGCCTTCCGCCCGGGTCGCATGGGCACCGGCTACAACGAGGACGAGATCGACGCCTTCCTCGACCGCATCGTGGCCACCCTGCGCGGGACGACCGACTTCCCCGTGACGGCCAAGCAGGTGCGGGAGGCGAGGTTCTCGACCGTGCTGTTCAGGTCGGGCTATCTGATCTCGGACGTGGACGCCTTCCTCTCGGGTATCGCGGACGTGCTGGAGCAGCGTGGCTAGGCGTTCTCGACGGTCGCGAGCAGCCCGCCGAGATCGGGCAGGACCTGCTGGATGATCTTCTCGTCCTCGGGCCGCTCGCCCTGCCGGTTGATCCACACGCGCGGGATGTCCAGCCGGTGCGCCGGGACCATGTCGTGGAAGTAGCTCTGCGCCACATGCACCCAGGTAGTCGGCTCGTACGAGCACCTGAACGCCTCGAAGTGAGCGTCGGACGGCTTGTAGGCGCCCACGTCCTCCGAGGTAACCACCGCGTCGAACGGCACGGGCAGCCGCCGCCGCGTCTCGGCGATGAGGTCGCGGTCGCAGTTGGTGAGCAGCGCCAGGTGCCAGCCCGCCGCGCGCAGCGCCGACAGCTCGGCGGCGACCTCCGGGAAGACCGGCCAGTACGGGAGCGTGGTGCCCAGCACCGAGGCGTCGTCGTCGTTCAGCTTGATCTTCTCGTCGGCGCAGGCCCTGCGGAGCGCCTCGGCCAGCACGTGGCGGTAGCGGAGCGCCGGTGACTCGGCCTGCACGGCGTGCTCATGCCGGCTGTACGCCTCCAGCAGCCGCGCCCCCTGACCCGGCGCGATCAGGTCGGCGCTGGTGCGGATCCCGTGCCGCCAGTCGACAAGTGTCCCGAAACAGTCGAATGTTGCCCATCGCATAAGTCTCATAATGATGCCCATGTCGATGTCTGTGCGTGCTGTCGAGCCACAAGATCTCGCCAATGTGACCCGGGTGTTGACCGAGAGCTGGGGTGGCACCACCGTCGTCGCACTGGGCCGCGGCGAGCTGATCGACGCCGCCGCCCAGCCCGGCTTCATCGCCGAGATCGACGGCGAGCCGGCCGGGGTCATCACCTACGCGCAGCGCGGCGACTCCGTGGAGATCATCACGATCGACGCCGTGATCCCCGGCAGGGGGGTCGGCGCGGCGCTGCTCGACGCGGTACGCGCCGCGGCGGCCGAGCGCGGCGCGGCCCGGCTCTGGCTGGTCACCACCAACGACAACACGCACGCGCTGCGCTTCTACCAGCGTTACGGCTTCGACCTGATCGCCCTGCACAGGCACGGTGTGGATCGGGCGAGGGAGCTCAAGCCGGGCATCCCCGCCGAGTCCGACGGGATCCCGATCCGGCACGAGCTGGAGCTGGAACTCATCCTCTGACCGGCGGCCTGCACCAAGTGGCCCCGGACGCGTGTCCGGTCAGTGGAGGATCTGGCGGAGGGCGCTTTCCAGCCGCGCCGCAGGCGTGCCGCCGTCTCCAGGCTCGGGTGTGTCGGAGCGCCAGGCCACGTATCCGTCCGGGCGGACCAGGACGGCGTCGCAGCCGTAGCGGGACTCCCAGTGACCGTCCACGTCGATCAGGTCCGATCCGACCCGGTAGGCCCGCACCCCGTCGCCCGCCGCCCGCGCCCACGAATCCGCGCCGGGCCCGCACAACAGCACGAACGAGTCATGGAACAGGTCGTGCACGCCGATCCGGCGCCCGTCCATGTCCAGCCAGAGGTGTGGTGCCCGGGTGCCGGGTCGCGCGTGCTCTGACACCCCGTCGCCGAACACCGGACCGGGGGAGGCGCCGATCATCGCGGTGGAGGTGTACCGCTGGCCGAGGATGGACGTGATCGGGTCCATCGGGTCTTCCTCGGGAGTGGGGCTGAAGCGGGCGTTCTGGCTGCGTACGGTCAGGTCGGCCAGCTCCAGCGCCACCGGGCGACGCTCGGCCTCGTACGTGTCGAGCAGCGCGTCCGAGGCCCGTCCCGCGAGGACGGCCGCGAGTTTCCAGGCCAGGTTGTGCGCGTCCTGGACCGCCGAGTTGGCGCCCAGCGCCTGCGCCGGCGGCCACACGTGCGCGGCGTCCCCGGCGAGGAAGACCCGGCCGGAACGGTAGCTGTCGGCCACGCCGGCCGCCTCCGTCCACGATGCCCTGCTGACCAGCTCGACAGGGACGTCGCGGCCGATGAGAGCCTTGGCGGCGGATACGCAGCGCTCGTCGGTGAAGTCGTCGGGCGATTCCTCGCGCGGGTCGTACATCAGGGCCAGGCCCCAGTGGTCGCGCATCGCGTGGGAGACGAACCCTCCGGAAACCGGGCTGCCGGGTGCGCCGATCATCCAGAACAGCGCTCGCTTGGTGATGATGTCCGAAAGGTCGGCCTTGAAGACGAAGGTCACGAAGTGCCGCAGCGGGCCGGGGCCGCTGCGGGCGATGCCGAGCCGTTCCCTGATGGCGCCGCCGTAGCCGTCGGCACCGATCACGTACTGGGCCCTGATCGTGCGCCGCTCGCCGGTGGAGCGGTTCTCCACCACGGCCGTCACGCCGTCGTCGTCGGGCTCGATCGACCGGCACTGCGTGTCGAACCAGAGCTCCGCACCCTTGGCACGGGCCGCCTCGATCAGGATCGGCTCGACCGTGCTCTGGTCGGCCATGCAGAACTCGCCGGCGGTCAGGTCGGGCAGCGCCCGCGGGAACTCGTCGCCGAACAGCCAGTGCCACTCGTCCACCAGCGTCGCGCAGCGGGCGACGCCGCCCTCCTCCTCGAAAGGACGGCCCGCCTCCATCACGCGCTGCTCCAGGCCGAGTGGCCGGTAGATCTCGAGGGTACGCGGGTTGATCCCCCTGGCCCTGCCCAGGATCGACGCGCCGGGGTGGCGGTCGACCAGCAGGCAGGGCACGCCCTGGTGGGAGAGGAAGAGCGCTGAGGCGAGGCCCGCGTAGCCGCCTCCGACGATCAGGACCGCGACGTCTTGCACGGGGCGGTCTCCAGGTTGCGCGCGGGGTCGTCGACCGTGGGGTGGGTGCGGTTCTTCTGGGCCTGGCGGACGTCGCGGAAGTACTCGCGGGACATCATCGCGGTGATGATCGCGCCGCCGTGTCGCAGGACGCGGACCTCGCTCGTGATGGCCGTGCCGACCAGGCGGATGCGCCGGCCGGAGCTCTCCGTGGGCGCCTCGTAGTCCTTGACCTTGCCCCTGCCGGTCCAGTGGAGGTCCCAGTGGTCGACGGTGGCGTCATCGGGGACCAGCAGCTTGACCACGCCGTGGTCGAGGTCCAGCCGGACCTCCACCTCGTCGGGCAGGCCGGGGGAGCGCAGGTCGATGGTGCTCTTGCCATAACGGTTGCGGACCTCGAAGCGGCCTGCGGTGGTCCAGTTGCCCAGACGCTTGGTGTCTGCGTGGTCGGAGTGGATTCGCTCAACATCGCTCATAGCTCGATAGTTGCATTGAAACTAGTTCCTCGTCAACTAGTAACTTTGGGGCTAGTATTGACATATGGCTCTCGATCGCGGCTCGCCGCTCGCCCTGACTGTGCTGGCCCTCCTGCGCTACCAGCCGCTGCATCCGTACGGCATCCAGCGCCTGCTCAAGCAGTGGGGCAAGGACCTGGTGGTCAACGTCGGCCAGCGGGCCGGCCTCTACCGGACCATCGACCGGCTGCTGGAGGGCGGCCTGATCAGGGTCCGCGAGACGGGGCGCGACCAGCAGTACCCCGAGCGCACGGTCTACGAGCTCACCGACGAGGGCGGGGCGGCGCTGGGCAAGTGGCTGGAGGAGATGCTCAGCACGCCCAAGCAGGAGTTCCCGCAGTTCCCCGCGGCACTGGCGAACGCTCTCCTGCTCGCCCCGGAAGCGCTGACGCAGGCGCTCGAGCGGCGCGAGCGGGCGGTCGCCCAGACGCTGGCCGGGCTGGACGCGTCCCTGGCCGCCGAAGCCGGCCTGCCACGCGTCACCATGCTGGAGGTCGAATACCTGCGCGAGATGACGGCCGCCGAGACCCGATGGCTCCGCGCGGTCCTCGAGGATCTGCGGGCCGGGCGGCTCACCTGGTCGCAGGAGTCGCTGGAGGGGGCTGCGGCCGGGTGGGAGGCGTCCTGACCTCCGCGTGACCGGCGGGGCCCCTCGAGTTGCGCAGCAGGGCCACGATCACCCCCGCCACCGGGGCGGCCAGGAACGCGCCGATGACGCCCGCGACCAGGCTGCCCACCGCGATGGCGATCAGGATGACCGCGCCGGGCAGGTCCAGGGCCCTGCCGTAGATCTGCGGCGCCAGCACGTGTCCCTCGATCTGCTGCACCGCCACGGTCACGCCGACCACGATGAGCGCCACCAGCCAGCCCTTGGCCACGAGCGCCACCACCGCGGCCAGCAGCCCCGCGACGAACGCGCCCACCACCGGCAGGTACGCCCCCACGAACGTCAGCACCGCCAGCGGCAACGCGATCGGCACTCCCAGGAGCCACAGGGCCGATCCGATGAAGAGGGCGTCCACCGCGCCCACCATCGCGATCCCGCGGATGTAGCGGCCGACCACCGTGATCACCACGTGACCGGCATCGGTGAGGCGGGGCCTGGCCGAGGCGGGTGCGAGCTCCACGAGCCAGCGGAAGAGCCGGTCGCCGCCGTGCACGAAGTAGATCGACAGGATGACCGCGAGCACCGCCCCGACGACGATCTCGCCCACCGTCCTGACCCCGGCCAGCGCGCCGGTGGTGAGCTGGCGGCCCTGGCCGGTCAGGTACTCCTTGGCCTGCGCGGCGAGCCGGCGCGGATCGAGCCCGAACCTGGCGGTCAGATGGTGCAGGTCGTCGAGCACCTTGCCGAAGCTGGTCCGTAGCTGGGACACGCTGTCAATGGTGGGCGGCACCACCAGCGCGAGCAGGCCCGCCGCCAGCACGAGCCCGCCCCCGAAGACGATCGCGGTGGACAGGGCGCGGTTCAGCCCGCGCGACCTGAGCCAGCGGGCGGCGGGCAGGAGCAGCGCCGTGATGAACACGCCGATGACGATCGAGATCGCCACCGTGCGCACGTGGTAAAGGCAGAAGCCGGCCACCGCGATCAACGCGAGCCAGCCGAGCAGCCGCCACGGCCTCATCCCCTGCCCCCCGTTCTGCCTGGTCAGAGGCGTTCCCTGGAGGGATCGGCGGCAATCCTGGTCAGCCGGGCGGAGTGAGGTGGGGTCGCTGGGCGAGCTTGTTCACCTCGTACGTCTCCCGCGCCGCCCGGGTCGCGTCCGTCGTGCCGACCGCCGCCACGGGCACGTCCCACCATGCCTCGGAGGACGGCACGTCGTCCGCCATCGGGTCGGTGCGGACGTAGATCACCGTGGTCTCGGTCGCCGAGCGGGCCGCGTCGAGCGCCTTGCGCAGGTCGGCGACCGACTCGGGACGCAGCACCGACGCGCCGAGGCTGGCCGCGTTGGCGGCGAGGTCGACCGACAGCGGCCCGCCGTCGCGGTGGCGGTACGAGGTGCCGAGCCGCTCCGCGCCGACGCTCTCCGACAGCCGGCCGATGGAGGCGAAGCCGGAGTTGTCGACCAGGACGACGATCAGCTTGATCCCCTCGGAGACCGCCGTGACGAGCTCCTGGGCCATCATCAGGTACGAGCCGTCGCCCACCATGACGAACACCTCGCGCTCCGGCGCCGCCATCCTGACGCCCAGCCCGCCGGCGATCTCGTAGCCCATGCAGGAGTAGCCGTACTCGACGTGGTAGCTGCCCGGGCCGCTCGGCCGCCAGAGCTTGTGCAGGTCGCCGGGCATCGAACCGGCCGCGCACACCACCACGCCGTCGTCGCCCGCCGCCGCGTTGACCGCGCCGATCACGGCGGACTGGGGCAGGGGCGAGCCCTCCAGGGCGTACGCGTGGTCCACTGCCGCGTCCCACTCCCGGGTCAGCTCAGCGGCCCGCTCGCGGTAGGCGTGCGGCGGGCCGCTCCAGCCCGCGAACGCCTCGACCAGGTCCGCCAGCCCCTCGCGGGCGTCGGCCACCAGCTGCGTGCCCGACAGCTTGGCGGCGTCGAAGGCGGTGATGTTGAGGTTCAGGAACCGGGCGTCCGGCGCGAAGATCGTCCGGGAGGCCGTGGTGAAGTCGCTGTAGCGGGTGCCGATGCCGATGATCAGGTCGGCCTCGCGGGCCAGCGCGTTGGCCGCCGTGGTGCCGGTGGCGCCGATCGCCCCCATGGCGAGCGGGTGCCCGTACGGGAGGGCGCCCTTGCCGGCCTGCGTCTCGGCCACCGGGATGCCGTACGTCTCGGCGAAGATCCGCAGCTGCTCCGTGGCCTCGCTGTAGATCGTCCCGCCGCCCGCCACGATGAGCGGACGCGAGGCCGACTTGACCAGCCGGGCCGCCCTGTACACGGCGGCTCGCTCGGGGGCGGGCCTGGGGATGTGCCACACGCGCCGCGCGAACAGCTCGTCCGGCCAGTCGTACGCCTCCGCCTGCACGTCCTGCGGCAGCGCCAGCGTCACCGCGCCGGTCTCCGCCGGGTCGGTGAGCACGCGCATGGCGGCCAGCAGCGCGGACGGGAGCTGCTCGGGTCGGTTGATCCGGTCCCAGTAGCGGGAGACCGGCTTGAAGCAGTCGTTGACGGAGATGTCGTACGAGCGCTGATCCTCCAGCTCCTGCAGCACCGGGCCCGCCACACGGGTGGAGAAGATGTCGCCGGGCAGCAGGAGCACCGGCAGCCGGTTGATCGTCGCGCCGGCCGCGCCGGTGATCATGTTGGTCGCGCCCGGGCCGATGGAGGTCGTGCACGCCAGCGTGGCCAGGCGGTTGGAGGCCCGGGCGTAGGCGGCGGCCGTGTGGACCATGGCCTGCTCGTTGCGGCTCAGGTGGTAGGGCAGGTCCTCGGTGGAGGTGGCCAGCGCCTGGCCGAGCCCGGCGACGTTGCCGTGGCCGAAGATGCCGCAGATGCCGCCGAAGAACCTGCGCTCCAGCCCGTCGCGCTCGCTCCACTGCTGGGCCAGGAAGCGTACGACGGCCTGCCCGACCGTGAGCTGGGTCATGAGACCTCCTTCGTCGGCCTCATGACCAGGGTGCTGTGTTCATTGATGATCTCGACAAGCTCGATCATGCGATCCTCCCGAACGGCAGTCGCGGGTCGGTGGGCTGGGCCTCCCAGGAGGAGCGGATCCAGGCGTGGCGCGGGTCGTCGCAGAACGCCATCGAACGCTGCTCCGCCGGGCCCGCCAGGACGTTCAGGTAGTACATGTCGTAGCCGGGGGCGGCCATGGCAGGGCCGTGGTAACCGTACGGGACCAGGACGGCGTCGCCGGAGGAGACCTCGGCCAGGGTGTCGATGTGGCCGCGCTCGGAGGAGTAGACGCGCTGGTAGCCGATGCCCTGGTCGCGCACCTCGAAGTAGTAGATCTCCTCCAGGACCGCCTCGCCCGGATTGTCGGTGTCGTGTTTGTGCGGCGGGTACGACGACCAGTTGCCGCCCGGGGTGATGACCTCCACGGCCATGAGCTTGTGGCAGTCGAAGGCGTCGGGAGCGGCGAAGTTGTTCACCTGGCGGGTGGCCTGGCCCGCGCCGCGGATCTCGACCGCGACCTCGGCGGCGGCCACGTACCGCGGCTTCAGCGCGCGGGTGGCGCGGGCGGAGGGCAGCGCGATCCGTCCGGCGCCCTGGATGGTCACCTGGGTGCCGATCGGGACGTAGGCGAAGTCGCTCGGCCCGTCGAACACCGAGGCCCTGCCCGTCAGCACGAACGTGTCGTCAGGGATCGTCACCGTGCAGGAGCCCGAGAGCGGGAGGACCAGCATCTCCTCCTCGCCGGTGTCGAAGGAGACCGGCGCGTCCGTCAGGTCCACGACGCGCAGTCCCGAGTACGTCCAGCCTGCCGAGGACGGGGTGATCTCGACCGACCAGGGGCCGCTGGCGGCCTTGCCGTACGGAATGTATGTCATTTACGAGCCTCTCGAACCAGGGCGGCGGCGCCGTCCACCGCGGTCACCACGTCGTCATCCGGCGGGTAGAGCAGGGCGCGGCCCACCACGAGGCCCCGTACCCCGGGCAGGGCGAGGGCGCGGTGCCAGCCGGCGTAGGCGGCGTCGATGTCCGGCGGGTCGCCGCCGAGCAGCAGGGCGGGCAGCGTGGTGGCGGCCATCACGCGCTCCATCTCCGCCACGGCCGGGATCTTGAGCCACGTGTACGCCGAGGTCACGCCGAGCGCCTGGGCGATGCTGATCGAGCGGATCACGGCGTCGGGCGACAGGTCGTTGCGGAGCGCCCCCGACTCCGTGCGTCGCGACCAGAAGGGCTCCACCATGGCCATCAGGCGGTGGCGGGCCAGGTCCGTGACCGCGCGGGCGCAGGACTCCAGGGTGGACACGGTCGCGTGGTCGGTCGGGTCGATGCGGCAGAGCATCTTGCCGCCGTCCAGGCGCATGGCGTCGATCGAGGCCGCGTCGAAGCCGGTGAAGCGGTCGTCCAGCTCGAAGACGGAGCCCTGCAGGCCGCCTCTGTTCATGGAGCCGTAGGCCAGCTTGCCCTCCAGCGCGCCCAGCAGGAGCAGGTCCTCCAGCACGTCGGGCGAGGCCAGGATGCCGTCCACGCCGGGGCGGGCGAGCGCCACCTGGAGGCGGTCGAGCAGGTCCGTGCGGCTGGCCATGGCCAGCGGCCGGTCGCGTACGCCCAGGGAGCCGCGGGCCGGATGGTCGGCGGCGATGATCAGTAGCCGCTCGCCCTCGCCGGGCAGGCCGCGCCGCTGCCGGCGGGCCGCGGCCTCGGCGATCTCCTCGGGGCGCGTCGCCCTGATGTGGGTGAGCCGCTCGTACGCGGCTGTCCTGGACAGCGTGACGTCACTCAAGAGCCGGCCCCGTTCAGCAGGTCTTCCACTTCCGCCGTGGACGGCATCGCGTCGGCGCAGGCCAGCTGGGCGGCCACGTACGCGCCCGCCGCGTTGGCGAAGCGCACCGTGCGCTCCAGCGGCCAGCCGCGCAGCAGCCCGAGGCAGAGGGCGCCGCCGAACGCGTCGCCCGCTCCGATGCCGTTGACCACCTTCACCTCCACCGGCTCCACCAAGGCACTTTCCTCAGAGGTACGCGCGAGAACCCCCTCGGGGCCCATTTTCACGACGGCCACTTTCACGCCCGCGTCCAGCAGCGCCTGCGCGGCCGCCTCCGGGTCGCGCACGCCCACCGCGGTCTCCACCTCGTCCAGGTTGCCGACGGCGACGTTCGCGTACGGGAGCGCCCGCCGCGCCGCCTCGTGCGCGGCCTCCCGCGACTCCCACAGCGTCGGCCGCCAGTCGAGGTCGAACACGGTCCAGCCCGACGTGCGGGTCGACGTGCGGGTCGACAGGGCGGCGTCGTGGGCGGCGGCGCTCGGCTCCTTGCTCAGCCCGGTCAGCGAGAACCAGAACAGGCTCGTCTCCGCGATTGCCCGCAGGTCCAGATGGGAAGGAGAGATCCGCAGGTCCGGCGGGTGCTCGCCGCGGTAGAAGTGGATCGGGAAGTGGTCGGGAGGGAAGATCTCGCAGAACGTCACGGGCGTCGGCGGGCCCTCGATGGTGCTCACGAAGGCGTCGTCCACGCCGAAGCCGCGGATCGCCCGGCGTACGAACTCTCCGAACGGATCCGCCCCCACGCCGGTGATCACGGCGGAGCGCAGCCCGTGGCGTGCCGCGGCGACGGCCACGTTGGTCGGGCTGCCGCCGAGGAACTTGCCGAAGGTCTCGACGTCGGCCAGGCCGACGCCGGTCTGCAGCGGATAGATGTCGACGCCGCAGCGGCCGATCGTGATCAGGTCGTACAAAGCACCTCCAAGAGGGAGCCTACCGTCGACACTATGGCATATTGTCATGACATTCGGACGTCCGCTATGTTACCTAACGTGCCCAGACCGAAACCTGTGCGACGCACAACGGAAGATGTCGGACTGTTAGCCCCCGGGTGTCCGGGCAAAGGCGCAGCATGCAGGCACATCCCGGAAGTTCGCCCGGGCCTTTACGTCATCTGAATGTCATGACATATTGGCCGATGGCTTTACCTCCTTTACGGACATGTCGGAGGGTACGCATGGCATTGCGGAAACGGTCGATGGGTGTGGTCGCGGTTCTGGCGGCGACCGGGCTGGGGTTGGCCGCCTGCGGCCAGTCGTCCGGTGGAGGTGGTGACGCCATCGAATTAACGATCACCCAGAACGCCATCGCGGGCGGGAAGAACGCCGCGGGCGCGGACTTCATCACCAACTGGGTGATCCCCAAGTTCGAGGCGGCCCAGAAGGCGAAGGGCAAGGACGTCAAGGTCAAGTTCATCCCCAGCGGCGTCGACGACGAGCAGTACAAGACCAAGCTCTCCCTGGATCTCAAGTCAGGCAAGGGCGCGGACGTCATGGACATCGACAGCATCTGGGCCGGCGAGTTCGCCGATGCCGGCTACCTCAAGCCGCTGCCGGACCTGGTCGGGGCGGACGCCGACAACTGGGACGGCTGGTCGCAGATCCCCGAGGCCGTGCAGGGCATGGCCACGTTCAACGGCAAGAAGTACGCCCTGCCCGTCGGCACCGACGGCCGGGTGCTGTACTTCAACAAGACCCTCTTCCAGAAGGCCGGGCTCCCGGCCGACTGGCAGCCGAAGAGCTGGCAGGAGATCCTCGACGCCGGCGCCAAGCTGAAGTCCTCCGGCGTGCCCGTGCCGATCCAGATCAACGCCGGCACCGCGATGGGCGAGGCCACCTCCATGCAAGGCGTGCTGCCGCTGCTCGCGGGCGCGGGTGGCGAGGTTCAGAAGGACGGCAAGTGGACCGGCGCCTCGCAGTCGATGAAGGACGCGCTCGGCCTCTACCAGAAGATCTACGGCGGCGGCCTCGGCGACCCCAAGCTCCAGCAGGAGGCCAAGGGCCGCGACAAGTCGTTCCAGCAGTTCGCCGCGGGCAAGATCGGCATCCTGATGGAGGGCGACTACTTCTGGCGCGGCGTCGTCAACCCCAAGACCGGCGTGGCCAAGATGGCCGACCGTGACCAGGTCGTCGGCTACGCCATGATCCCGGCCATGGAGCCCGGCAAGGGCATCCGCGGCCAGGACTTCGTGAGCATGTCCGGCGGCGCCCTGCGTGCCGTGAACCCCAACAGCAAGCACCCGAAGGAGGCCTTCGAGCTGGCGGCGTTCACGCTGTCGCCGGAGGGGCTGAAGGAGGAGACCAAGGGCGGCAACGTACGCATCACACCGCGTACCGACGTCAACAAGGAGATCCTCGCCGGTGAGCCGCTGCTGACGTACATCTCGGAGAAGGTGCTCCCCCTGACGGCCTACCGGCCGCCGGTCGCCGTCTACCCGCAGGTGTCGGTGGCGCTGCAGGAGGCCACCGCCGCGGTGGCGGGCGGCACCCCGCCCGACCAGGCGGCGGCCGACTATCAGAAGAAGCTTGAGGGAATCGTCGGTGGCGCTGGCAACATCGCCTCCTGAGGCCGCCGAGGCCGCCCGGCCGGACCGGTACAGCTCGGACGCGGCGGGCCTCGGCAGGCTGCGGGCAGGGGTCTTCGTGGCCCCCGCCCTGCTGCTCGTCGCGGTCTTCCTCGTCTTCCCCGCGCTCTGGGTGCTCTACCTCGGGCTGACGAACTACCGCCTGACCGGCGCCGCCGCGGCGGCGCCCCAGTTCGTCGGGCCGGCCAACCTCATCGAGGCGGTCTCCAACCCGGAGTTCTGGAGCTCCACGTGGCTGACGGTCGAGTTCGTGGCGGGCTCGGCCGTCATCGGGCAGGTCGGGCTCGGCTTCACCATCGCCTGGCTGCTGCGTGACCGGCGCGGGCCGCTGAAACGGCTGGTGGAGGGCCTGGTCATCCTGGCCTGGATCCTTCCGAGCGCGATCGTGTCGTTCCTGTGGGTGGCGCTGCTCGACCGCGACGCCGGCACGCTCAACGCGCTGCTCGGCATCCAGGGCTTCGCCTGGCTGCTCGACCACCCCATGCTGTCGATCATCGTGTTCAACATCTGGCGCGGGACGGCGTTCTCGATGATGTTGTACGGCGCCGCGCTCGGCAACGTGCCCCCGTCGCACCTAGAGAGCGCCCGCCTGGCCGGGGCCTCCGGCTGGCAGCAGCTCAGGGACGTGGTGTTCCCGCACATCAGAGGCCACATCCTGACGAACCTGCTGCTGATCAGCCTGTGGACCTTCAACGACTTCACCCCCTTCCTGCTCACCGCGGGCGGCCCCGACGGCAAGTCCGAGGTGCTGGCCGTGCACGTGTACAAGGTCGCGCTGCAGAGCGGCGAGCTGGGCCACGGAGCCGCGGTCTCCACGATCATCCTGCTCATCAACCTGGTCGTGGCGGTGTTCTACCTGCGGCTGCTCCGGAGCAAGAAATGACGCGTTTCGTGCTGGGCCGGATCGGCTTCTACACGCTGATCGCGGTGCTGCTGGCCTTCTTCACGATCCCGCTGCTGTGGCTGGTGACGGCGCCCTTCACGTCGAACCCGACGTACGAGGTCACCGTGCCCGACTTCACCTGGGACAACTTCGAGGCGGTCATCGAGCACCCGTACGCGCTGCCGTCCCTCTACAACTCCCTGCTGCTGTCGGTCGGCACGGCCGTCCTGGTGGTGATCATGGCCGCGCTGGCCGCGTACGCGCTGAGCCGGGTGCGCCTGCCCGGCCGGGACGCGCTGCTCTACGCGCTGCTGCTGCTGTCGTCGATCATCACGGGCACGGCGGCCATGGTGCCGCTGTTCCAGCTCGCGGTAGAGCTGAACCTCATCGACTCGCAGCTCGGGCTGATCCTCATCCTGACCGGCGGGCTGCTGCCGGCGGCGATCTTCATGCTCAAGGACTTCATGGACTCGACGCCGAAGTCGTACGAGGAGTCGGCGCGCGTCTTCGGGGCCACGCCGCTGCAGATCGTGCGGCACGTGGTGGTGCCGCTCGTCCGGCCCGGGCTGGCGACGATCGCGGTCTGGGCCGTGGCCAACGTGTGGGGCAACTTCCTCATGCCGTACCTGCTGCTGAGCGACGTCGAGAAGCAGCCGGCCGCCGTGATCACGTACACGCTGTACACCGAGGGCGGGCAGGCCAACCTCAGCATGCTGTCCACGTTCGGCCTGCTCTACTCGGTCCCCGTGGTGCTCATGTATCTGTTCGTCAGCAAGAAGTACGGCTTCCGCTTCCACGGAGGGATCAAGCGTTAATGGCCGGAATCGAACTACGCGGCCTGACCAAGGTCTACCCCGGCGGGGTGAAGGCGCTCGACTCGCTCGACCTGGCCATCCCCGACGGCGAGTTCTTCGCCCTGCTCGGACCCTCCGGCTGCGGCAAGACGACGCTGCTGCGCACGATCGCCGGGCTGGAGACCGCGACCGGCGGGGCCGTCGTCATCGGCGACAGGGACGTGACAGGCGTGCAGCCGGGCGGCCGGGACATCGCCATGGTCTTCCAGGACTACGCGCTCTTCCCGCACATGGACGTCACGGACAACATCGCCTACCCGCTGCGCATCAAGAAGGTCGCCAAGGCCACGCGCCACGACAAGGCCGCCGAGGTGGGGGCGCGGCTCGGCCTCGAACACCTCATGGACCGGAGGCCGGGGCAGCTCTCGGGCGGGCAGCAGCAGCGCGTGGCGCTGGCCAGGGTGATGGCCACGCAGGCGCAGGCGTTCCTCTTCGACGAGCCGCTGTCCAACCTGGACGCCCGGCTGCGGCTCGAAGCCCGTACGTTCCTGAAGAAGCTCCAGCGCGAACTGGGCGTCACCACCGTCTTCGTCACCCACGACCAGGCGGAGGCCCTGGCCATGGCCGACCGGATGGCCGTCATGGAGAGCGGGCACATCCGGCAGATCGGCACCCCGGCCGAGGTCTTCCAGCGGCCCGCGAACACGTTCGTGGCCGGATTCATCGGCTCGACACCCATGAACCTGCTGGACGGCACCGTACGAGGTGACACGCTGGAGGTGGCAGGGTGCAAGGTGGCCGTCCCGGCCTCGGCCGAAGGACGGCTGTCCGACGGGGAGAAGATCGTGTACGGCGTGCGGCCCGAATACCTGGCCTACTCGTCCGAGCCCGCCGAGGGCGCGTTCGGCGGCAAGGTGGTCATCGTGGAGAACCTCGGCGCGTCCCACCTGGTGACCCTCGACGTCAACGAGGTGACCGTGCAGGCCGTCGTGCCGGAGGGCGGCGAGCCCGAGATCGGCGACAACGGCTACGCGACGCCCCGGCGCGACCGCGCCCTCGTCTACCGGGACGGAGAGCTTGTTTGAGAGGCCACTGGAGCCTGGACGACCGGCTGGAGCGGATCCTGCGCGAGGTGCCGTTCGAGGTGCCCGCCGGGACCGCGGCCGTCTCCGTCCGCCTGTCGTACGACAGGTCGCAAGGCGTGATCGACCTCGGCTGCGGCGCGCCGGGCGGCTTCCGCGGCTGGTCCGGGGGCGCTCGTGACTCGTACACGATCACCCACGACTGGGCCACCCCCGGCTACCTGCCCGGCGAGCCGGAGGCCGGGACGTGGCACGTGTGGCTGCGGCTGCACCGCATCCCGCCGCAGGGGCTCGACTACGAGCTGGAGATCACCACCTCGGCCGTCGCCCCCGCCGAGCCGGTCGCCGAGGAGCCGCCGCACGGGGAGCGCCCGCCCCGCCGGGACATCCCTTCCGTCGACGGTCTGCGGTGGTTCGCCGGGGACTTCCACGCCCACACCCTGCACAGCGACGGCACCCTGACCATCGCCGAGCTGGCCGAGCTGGCCCACGGCCGCGGCCTCGACTTCCTGGCCGTCACCGACCACAACACCGTCAGCCACCACCCCTGGCTGACCAGGATCGACCGTGACATCACGCTCATCCCGGGCCAGGAGGTCACCACCGACCGGGGCCACGCGAACGTGTTCGGCGACGTTGGCTGGGTCGACTTCAGGCAGCCCGCCGACTCCTGGGTCGAGCACGCCGAGCGCGCGGGTGGGCTGATCTCGATCAACCACCCGCTCGGCGGCGACTGTGCCTGGCTGCTGCCCATCGATCGCCGGCCCCGGATCGCCGAGGTCTGGAGCTCCGGCTGGTGGGACCGCCGCTGGGGCGCGCCGCTGGCCTGGGCCGACGCCTGGCGCCACGACGTGATCGCGATCGGCGGCAGCGACTTCCACCGCGACGGCTCCGACGGCCAGCCGGGCGCGCCGACGACATGGGTGCTGGCCGAGGACACGAGCACGGTGCTGGACGGCGTGCGCGCCGGTCGCACCGCCGTCTCCACGGGCCCCGACGGGCCACTGCTGCTCAGGCTGGGCGACGAGCTGCTGGCACTGGACGCCGACGGCCTGGTGCTGGTACGCCCGGACGGCACGCGGCAGGTCGTACGCGGGGAGCGCGCGTTACTGCGGGCCATTGAGGGACGGCATCGCCTGGAAACCTATGAGAACGAGGTGATAGCGCTATGCGAGTAAAAGTGGCCAACGCGCCCGTGAGCTTCGGCGTGTTCGAGCTGGCCACCGAGGCACCGCCGCTCAGCGCCGACGAGATGGTCCTGGCGCTGTCCGAGGCCGGTTACGAGGGCATCGACTCCGGGCCGATCGGTTACCTGGGCACCGGGTCCGGCCTCGCCGACCGGCTGGCCGGCCACGGGCTGCTGCTCGCGGGTGGCTGGGTGGACCTGCCCTACCGCGACGCGGGGGCGTACCAGGGCGGACTGTCCGCGCTGGAGACCGCGCTCGACGTGTTCGCCGCCGCGCCCCCGGCGCCCGAGGGGTTCGGGCCGCGGCCCACGCTGGCCTGCTCGGGATCGCCCGAGCGGTTCGCGCGCCCCGGTGGGAGCGTTCCAGGTCTGGCGGCGTCCGAGTGGGCGGGCTACGCGGCCCGCGTGCAGGACGCGACCGACCGGTGCCGCGAGCGCGGGTTGGAGCCCGCGTTCCACCACCACCTCGGCACGTACGTCGAGACCCCCGATGACGTGGAGCGGCTGCTTGAGCTGACCGACGTGCAGCTCTGTCTCGACACCGGCCACCTGCTGCTGGCCGGGGGCGACCCCGTGACGGCGCTGCGCGACTGGGCGAGCCGGGTCGGGCACGTGCACATCAAGGACGGCGACACGAAGATCCTCGCCACGGCCCTGGCCGACGGCGCCGACCTGCGCGAGCTCATGGGGCGCGGCGGGTTCGCCCGGCTGGGCGAGGGCGAGCTGGACCTGCCCGCCGTGCTGCGCACCCTCGACGAGACCGACTACGCGGGATGGATCATCATCGAGCAGGACACCCTGCCCGGACGTCGCACCGTCGCCCAGAACATCGCCGACCAGGCGGCCAACCGCCAGAAGCTGAAGGACTTGGGAATTTGAGAATCGCGCTGGTGGGATGCGGCGCCGTGACGCAGGCGGTGTACGTGCCGCTGCTGTCGAGGCGGCGCGACCTGTTCGAGGTGGTCGCGGTCTGCGACCTGTCACGGACGCTGGCCGACGCCGTGGGCGACCGGCTGGGTGCGGCCGGACGCTACACGGCGGTGGAGGAGCTGATCTCCGCCGGAGGCTTCGACGCCGTGCTCGTCCTCGCCTCCGGCTCGCACGGGGAGACGGTGGGCCGGGCGCTGGCCGCCGGGTACGCCGTGCTGTGCGAGAAGCCGCTCGCGCTGACCAGGGCCGAGGTGGCGGCGCTGCCCGAGGGGCGGCTGATGGTGGGCTACATGAAGCAGTACGACCCGGCCGTGCGCAGGGCCGAGGAGCTGCTGGCCGAGCTGGGCGGCCCCGAGGTGATCAGGTCGATCGAGGTGACCGTGCTGCACCCCAGCGGGGAGTCGCAGCTGGCCTTCGCGAACCTGACGCAGGCGCGGGACGTGGATCCCGGCCTGCTCGACTCGCTCCGCGCCGCCGAGCGCGGTCTCGTCTCGCAGGCGCTGGGGGAGTCGGCGCCGGACCCGGTGCGGGCGTTGTACGGGGTGGCGCTCGGCTCGATCTGCCACGACCTGTCGCTCCTGAGGCGCTTCACCGGTTCTCCCGCGGACGTTTCGTACGTTGAGACGTGGGGTCCCGGGCCCGGGTCCATCGAGATCAGCGGCCCCCTGCCGGTCCGGGGACGGTTCTCGATCCGCTGGCACTACCTGGAGGACTACCCGGCCTACCGCGAGACCGTGGCGATCCACCACGACAAGGGCTCGCTGGAGCTGGTCTTCCCCTCGCCCTACCTGATGAACGCCCCCACCACCCTGACTGTGGTGTCCGGCGCCGAGAGCCGTATCGAGCACCGGGACGTCACCGAGGCGTTCGAGGTGCAGTTGGCCGCCTTCCATGCTTTCGTGAACGATGGCAAGCCGCCGCTCACCGACGTGGGCGGCGGGCTGGAGGACATCGTGACGGCCCAGCGGATCGCCGCCCGCTACGCCGTACAGCATGATCTGCCCATCGGAGGGGAGGCCGCGTGAGCGCCGAGATCGTCGTCGTCCCGCACACGCACTGGGACAGGGAGTGGTACGAGCCGTTCCAGCGCTTCCGGCTGCGGCTGGTGGCGCTGCTCGACGAGGTGCTCGACCGGATGGAGCGCGAGCCCGCCTACCATTTCACCCTCGACGGGCAGCTGGCCTGCGTGGACGACTACCTGGAGGTGCGGCCGGAGAACCGCGACCGCATCGCCGCGCTCGTCGAGTCGGGGCGGCTGGCGGTGGGTCCGTGGCAGATCCTGCTCGACGAGTTCCTGTGCTCGGGCGAGAACATCGTGCGCAACCTCGAGCTGGGCATGGCCCGGGCGGACAAGCTCGGCGGGGCGATGGCGGTCGGGTACCTGCCCGACATGTTCGGGCACACGGCGCAGATGCCGCAGATCCTGCGCAAGGCCGGGCTGCTGCACGCCTGCGTCTACCGTGGCGTGCCGTCCTCGGTCGTCACCGACGCCTTCGCCTGGGTCGCGCCCGACGGGACGGCGCTGCGTACCCAGTACCTGCCCGCGGGCGGGTACGGCAACGGGGCGCACCTGTTCTCCGACCCGTCCGGGCTGGACGAGCGGGCGGCCGCGTTCGTGACGACCATGCGGGAGTGGCACGGGCCCGAGGGGCCGCTGCTGGCCATGTACGGCACCGACCACTCGGCGCCCGTACGCGGGCTCCCGGACATGGTGGCCGCGATCGGCGCCCGCATGGACACCCTGTCCGGATATATCGGGTCCGGACATATCGAGGAAAATAATGGCGACGTGGACGGGCTGCCGCGCGTGCCCGGCGAGCTGCGCTCCCACGCGCGCGCCAACATCCTGCCCGGCGTCATCTCGGTCCGCGCCCACGTCAAGCAGGCCATGGGCCGCGCCGAACGCATGGTCGAGCGCTACGCCGAGCCCCTCGCCACCCTCTGGGGCGGGGAGTGGCCGGCCCGCTTCCTCGACATGGCGTGGTGGCGGCTGGTGGACGCCAGTGGGCACGACTCGGTGACCGGCTGCGGCGTGGACGACACCGCCCAGCAGGTGGCCGCGCGCATCGCGGAGGCCGAGCACCTCGGGCAGGCCGTACGCGACATGGTGACCGCCCGCCTGGCCGGGTCGGTGCCCTCCGACGGGGCGCTGGTCGTCAACCCGACGCCTCAGACGCGCAGCGGCGTGGTCGTCGTGGACCTGGCCGGTACGGACCCGCTCGTGGACGCCTCCGGCGCGCCGGTGCCGTCGCAGACGCTGGAGTACGCCGGAACGCTGCTGCTCGACGAGGAGATGGACCCGGCGCTCGCGCTGACCTTCATCCACGGCACCGAGCTCTACGGGCAGCAGATCACGGGCTGGTCGGTCGAGGGCGAGACGCTGACGTTCACGGTGGCGCGGGAGACGTCGCTGGCCTTCGACGTGGAGGACCTGCGCGGGGCGCTGGACGGGGTGACCCGCGTGCGCATCCTCGCCGAGCCGAGGCGCAAGGTCGCGGCCCTGGTCGAGGTACCGCCGCTGGGCCACACGAGCCTGCGGCCCGCTCCGCACGAGCAGGTGTACGGGACTCCCGCCCCCGGCCGCCTGCCCATGGAGCACGACCCGTCCTGCCGGCTCGGCCCCGGCTCGGCGACCCTGCCGGTGCGCGGGGACGAGCAGGTGCTGGAGAACGGCCTGCTCCGGGTCACGATCGCCGGCGACGGCACATTGACGCTGGCGGGCCGGGACGGCACCACGATCAGCGGCGCGGGCCGCATCGTGGACGGAGGCGACGTCGGCGACACCTACAACTACGCGCCCCCGCTCACGGACCAGATCGTCTCCGAGCCGTCGTCCGTGGAGACGGAGCTGATCTGCTCCGGTCCCGTGGTGGCCCGGGTGGACGTGCGGCGCACGTACCGGTGGCCCGCCTCCGGCGACGGCGTCGACGGCGCTCCCGAGCTCCCCGCGCCCTCGCGGAGCCCCCGTACCGAGGAGATCGTCGTCACCACCCGCGTCGAGCTGCGGGCCGGGGAGCCGTACGTGCGTCTCCACGTCGAGTTCGACAACCGGTGCGCGGACCATCGGGTGCGCCTGCACGTGCCGCTGCCGGCTCCGGCGTCGCAGTCGCACGCCGAGGGCCAGTTCGCGGTCGTCACCCGTGGGACGACCGCGGAAGGCGGCTGCGGCGAGACCCCGCTGCCCACCTTCCCCGCCTCGTCGTGGGTGGCGGCCGGGGGCGTGGCGGCGCTGCTGGAGCACGTGACGGAGTACGAGCTGGTGGACGGCGAGCTCGCCCTCACCCTGCTGCGTTCGGTCGGCTACCTCTCCCGCAACCGCAACGCCCTCCGCCCCGAACCGGCCGGCCCCCAGCTCCCGACCCCGGCCGCCCAGTCACGCGGGCTCCGCTCGGTGAGCCTGGCGCTGATGCCGTACGAGGAGTCCTGGCAGGAAGTGGTCCCCCAGGCGGAGACCTTCCGCCACGACCTCCTGGTAATCCCGGGCCAGGGCGACCGGGCGCTCGCGCTGCCTTCCCCCGCGTCCGGGCTGTCGGTGACGGGCGACGGGGTGGTGATGACCTCGCTCCGGATGCGCGACGACTGGCAGGAGCTTCGGGTGGTGGCGCTGACCCCCGATGCCACGGAAGCCGTCGTATCCGGTGGTTTCGGGCAAGCGCGGCGTGCGGATCTGCGCGGCCGTCCTGGTGAGTCCGTACAGGTCGGCGATGGTGAGGTGCGGCTTCCCATGGGGCCGTGGGAAATCGCGACCATCCAAATTCGTCAACTCTGAGTAATGGATCGAACGCCAGTTGTAATGTTGCGGCATGGTCACGTCGCAACACGAGGGGATCACCAAGGTTGCCACCCTCGACTTCGGACATACCGCGCAGATGCTGCGGGCGCTGTTCGATCTGCCGATACCGGAATCGGGCGAGGGTCGGCTCGGCTCGCCCGATTTTTCGGACGCTAAGCCGGCTGTATGCCGAGCTGACGGCGCGCTGCTCTACGGCAAGGGAAAGGAGAAGCTCGGGGTCATCACGGAGACCCAACGCGGAGAGGACAAGGACAAGCTCTATTCGTGGCTGGAGTACATCGCCAACTTCCGGGCCCGTGAGAGATGTCCGGTCTGCCTGGTGGTCATCTGTCCCGATCGAAAGATCGCCCGCTGGGCGGCCAAGCCCATAGAAACCGGCCATCCTGGGTTGACTCTGACCCCGTTGGTCATCGGTCCCGACAACACTCCGGCTATCACCGACGTGGAGGAGGCGGCGGGCAATCTCGGGCTGGCCATCGTCTCAGCCATCACGAAGAGCGACGACCCGCTGTACAAGGACATCCTGGGCACCTTGAACAAGGCTCTGAGCGGGATCGATCGCAAGCTTGCCGGACAGTACGGGCACTACATAAACGTGTCGCTGACTGGCGTGGCACAGGAAGAATGGGGGAGACTCATGGCTATGCAGACCTATCCCTACCAGGGCGAGTACGCCGAGAGCCTACTGGCTGAGGGCCGGGCGGAAGGCAGGGCGGAAGGCGAAGCCAGGCTTCTGCTGAAGCTGCTGGAGATGCGTGGCATCGCGGTGTCCGAGGAGGTCCGTGAGCGGATCGCGGGCTGTGACGACACGGCCACTCTCGAAGCCTGGTTCCAGCGGGCGTTCACCGTCGAGTCAGCGGAGGAGCTCTTTGCCTGAGCCGACGACCACGGAGATCTCGCCACGCGAGTACTGGATGAGCCTCATGGCCGAAGAGAAATACGAGTACCAGCGCCTCTACATGCAAAAGCTGCGGGAGAAGGCCGGCACGGTGCTCCACATTCTTGAGACCAGCGGCTTGTCTGTGTCCGACGACATCCGCGAGCGAATTCTCGGCTGCCGGGACCCGATCATCCTGGACGCCTGGCTCGTGGAGGCGTTCCACGTCGAGTCGGCGGGAGAGCTCTTCGGCTCCGGCCAAGTCTGGACGTACGGGCCAACCGGCCTGTCACGGCCCAAACCCCAGAAGGCCGAGTTGGCGGGCGGCGCGGATAGCTAGCCAGACCTCCGCGAACGCCGAGCTCGACGACAGATCCCGCCCCGTGAGGGCGGCGAAGCGCCGCAAGCGGTAGGCCAGGGTGTTGGGGTGGATGTGGAGCGCCGCCTCCCACGTGGCCTACGACCTGGTGAGCCTGATGACGCTGTGAGCGTCGATCACTCCGGCCGCGGATCCCACCGGAACCGTTTGATCGCCACGAAGGCCCCGACCACGCCCCAGGCCGCCAGGATGGACAGGTTCTGCCACGTCGGGCCGTTGAGCAGGGCCTGGTTGAACGGACGAACCGGAAGGAATCCGGCGATCGTGTTCATCAGCTCGGAGTGGATGGGCAGGTAGGTGCCCGAGATGAACACCAGGGGGAACTGCACCAGCTGCACGACCGCCGGCGCCGCCTCGGCGTTGCTGATCAGCGAGGCGACGGCCACGCCGATCGCGCAGAAGGCGGCGGCGCCGAGCACCAGGCCCGGCCACCGGTCCGGCTCCAGGATGGGCACGCCGTACAGCCTGCCGACTCCCGCGATCAGCAGCACGTCGACGACGCTGACCAGCACGCAGTGGGCCAGCAGGCCGAGGAAGTAGGTGCCGGCCGGCAGCGGGGTGGCGCGCACGCGCTTGAGGATGCCGCTCTGGCGGCGGGAGGCCAGCACGATGGCGAGCTGGCTGAAGCACGAGCCGAGGACGGAGACCGCGGTGATCGTGGGGACGTAGTACTGCATGGGCGACATGCCGTAGAAGTAGTCGCCCGTGTCCATCCCGTGGAACAGCGTGCCGAAGATGACGATCACCACGACGGGGAAGACGAAGGTGAAGAACGCGCTCTGCGGATTGCGCCAGAACGACAGCTGCTCGTAGCGGATCTGGTGCCAGATCATGAGGTCAACTCCAGGTAGACGTCCTCCAGGCTGGGCCGGGTGACGGTCAGGCCGTGCAGCACGACCCCGCGGTGCAGCAGGTCGCGCAGGGTCTCGGTGGGGTCGGCGGTCTCGATCGTGACGGGCCCGTCGGGGGTCACGTAGCGGATGTGGGACTTGGCGGCGTCCCGGCCGCCCAGCGTGGCCGGGGTGCCCTCGGCGACGATCCGGCCGCCGGACATCACCGCCACCCGGTCGGCCAGCTCCTGCGCCTCCTCCATGTAGTGCGTGGTGAGCAGGATCGTCATCCCGGCGTCCCGCAGCCCGCGCACGAGCTGCCAGGCGTCCCTGCGCGCGCCCGGGTCGAAGCCGGTCGTCGGCTCGTCCAGGAACAGCAGGCTCGGATCCCCGATGATGCCGAGCGCGAGGTCCAGCCGCCGCTTCTGGCCACCGGACAGCGCCTTGACCTTCCGGCGCCCCAGCCCGCGCAGGCCTACCAGCTCGATCACCTCGTCCACCTGCCGCGGCCGCGGGTAGTAGCCGGCGTCGCGGGCGATGGTCTCCCGCACCGTCAGGTACGGCTCGACCGCGATGTCCTGCAGCACCAGCCCGGTCCGCGCGCGCAGCTCCCGGTCGGCGGGCTCGCCGCCGAGCACCTCGGCCCGCCCGGAGTCGGCGCGGCGGAACCCCTCCAGGATCTCCAGCGTGGTCGTCTTGCCCGCGCCGTTCGGTCCGAGCAGCGCGAAGATCTCCCCGTGCTCGACCGTGAAGGTCGCATCACGTATGGCCCGCACCGCTCCGTAGCTCTTGGCCAGGTGTTCCACTACGAGCGCAGGCACGTGGCCTCCACGGTGAAGTAGAGGTGGCGGGCGGCCAGCCCTGGCTTGGCGCGCACGCCGAGCGCCACGCGGTCGACGCGGGCGGTGGCCCGGACGCTGAACCCGGAGGGGACGGCCATCCAGCTCTGCAGCTCCAGCGTGATGGGCGCGGACACGCCCCGCACGGTCAGTGTTCCGGTCAGGTTGCCGTCGAGGTCGAGGGCGATGACCGGATGGCGGTCGGCGTCCAGGAAGACGGACGACCGCACGCCGGCGTCACGCTGCGGGTTTCCGGTGTGGAAGCTGCCCGCGTCGATCTCCACGTGGGCGTGCGAGCTCGCCACCGGTTCGGTCACGTCGACCGTTCCCGCTCTGAGGGCGAACGTGCCGTTCACCGCGCCGAGCCCGAACAGGTGCCGGGTGCGGAAAGCGATCACCGCGGTGTCGATCGTGTAGTGCCCGATCTGAGGTGTCATGAGCTCATTGCACTGTCTGAGTCCTCTGCCCCGGCAGGGCCGGTGGTGGGGAGTGACGTGCAACTTTCGTAGGTATCTTCTGCCGTGTCCGGTGGCCTACCGTGGTCGGCATGAGGCGCAGGGACTGGATCGCGGACATCGCGCTCGCGGTCGGCTTCGCGGCGCTCGACACCGTGGCGACGCTCGCCGGAGCGTCCTGGTGGCCCACGCAGCCGAACACCATCGCCTGGGTGCTGCTCGGCGCGCAGGTGCTCACCTGCCTGTCGCTGGCCTTCAGGCAGGTGGCGTCGCTGCCGGTGCTCCTCGTGCACGCCGGCTTCACGCTGGTGGTGACGGCGCTGGTCTGGCCGCTCGGCGCGCTGGTCCCCGCCAACCCCGACACCATCTACGCACCCTTCGCCGCGTCGCTGGCCGCCTACGGGCCGCTGTACTTCTGCAGGGACAGTCGCCGGCGGGCCTTCGTCGCGCTGATCGCCTTCACCGTGGTCGTCGCCAGGCCGTGGGAGCCGTCGATCCTGCTGATCACGATCGCGCTGCTGCGCATCGCGGTCGGGCCGCTGCTCGCCCTCTACTTCGACGCCCGCAGGCGGCTCGTCCGCGCCCTCACCGAACGCGCCGAACGCGCCGAACGCGAGCAGCACCTGCTGGCCGAGCAGGCCCGCGCCGAGGAGCGCGCCCGCCTGGCGGGCGAGATGCACGACGTGGTCACTCACCGGGTCAGCCTCATGGTGCTCCAGGCGGGCGCGATGCGGATGACCGCCCAGGACGAGGAGACCCGCAGGCAGGCCGAGGAACTGCGGGTGGCGGGCGTCCAGGCGCTGGACGAGCTGCGCGACCTGGTCGGCATCCTGCGCGCCGAGCCCGAGGGTGACGAGAGCCCCTCGGTGTCCGGATTCGCCGACCTGGTCGCCGAGTCGACCGCGGTGGGCGTGCCCGCCGAACTGGTCGAGGAGGGCGACCCCGGGCTGGCCTCGCCGCTGGTGGGCCGTACCGCCTACCGCGTCGTCCGCGAGGCGCTCACCAACGTGCGCAAGCACGCGCCGGGAGCGCGGGTGACCGTCCGCGTCGCCTACGACAAGTCGCAGGTACGGCTGGCCGTCACGAACACGGCACCGACCGCGAGGCCCGACGCGCTGGCCGCCACCGGTTCCGGACTCGGGATCGCGAACCTGCGCCAGCGCATCGAGGTCGTCCAGGGGTCGCTGAGCGCGGGGAGCACCCGTGACGGCGGCTTCACGCTGGAGGCCACCCTGCCCGCCTACGTCCCGACGGCGGTGTGAAGCGCGTGATCCGGGTGGTGGTGGTCGACGACGAGCCGATGGTGTGCAAGTTCCTGCGCACGATCCTGAACACGGCCGACGACGTCGAGGTGGTGGCCGAGGCGCACGACGGCGCGGCGGGGATCGCCGAGATCCGCCGGCACCGGCCCGGCGTGGTGCTCATGGACCTGCGGATGCCGGGGATGGACGGGATCACCGCGATCGAGCACCTGGCAGGGGAGGCCGATCCGCCGGTGATCGTGGTGCTGACCACGTTCGACGCCGACCAGTACGTGCTGCGGGCGCTCCGCGCCGGCGCATCCGGGTTCCTGGTGAAATCGACGCCGCCGGAGGATCTGATCGGGCTGGTCCGGGTGGCTTCCGAGGGGCACACGGTGCTCTCACCGGCCGCGGCGCGCCGGCTGGTCGCCGCCTCGTCGGACTCCAGCGGCGCCAGGGAACGCCTCGCCGACCTGACCCCGCGCGAGGTGGAGGTGCTGAAGCTGCTGGGCGAGGGACTGTCGAACGCCCAGATCGCCGGTCGGCTCTTCCTCGCCGAGGCCACGATCAAGGGCTACGTGTCACGCATGCTGGACAAGCTCGGCTGCGCCAACCGCACCCAGGCCGGGCTCCTGGCGCACGAGGCGGGGCTGGTCTAGCGGGTGCCCCAGGAGTAGGTCTGCTTGCGCAGCTTCAGGTAGACGAACGACTCCGTGGCCCGTACGGCGGGGATGGCACGAATTTTGCTAAGAATTTCCAGTAGGTGCCCGTCGCCCTCGCAGACGACCTCGACGATCACGTCGAAGGAGCCCGCTGTGAGGACCACGTAGTCGATCTCCTCGATGGCGGCCAGCTCGTCGGCCACCGCCTCCAGGTCGCCCTCGATGTTGATGCCGATCATCGCCTGCCGCGGGAACCCCAGCGTCAGCGGGTCGGTGACCGCGACGATCTGCATCACGCCGGCGTCGTGCAGTCGCTGGACGCGCTGGCGCACGGCGGCCTCGGACAGGCCCACCGCCTTCCCGATCGCCGCGTACGGCATGCGCCCGTCCCGCTGGAGCTGTTCGATGATCTGCTTGGACAGATCGTCGAGTACCACCGGTCCGGCATTGGGGTTGGTGCGGCGTACGCGCGGCGGCGTCGTCATCGACAGCACTCCTCCTAGCGGTACGGCGTTACGGGCACGTTCCCGCCGAGTTGCCGTCCCGGTGCGACATGTTGTCAGTTCTTGGCGGCCTGTCAAGCGAATTCGTAGCAATTTGGTATCTTCACCACGAAATCCCTTGTTCAGATGCAACGTGCTCTGTAAGAGTCGCGGCATCTCAGCCACGAGGAGGGGCACCTTGATCACCCGTCTCCAGAACTTCATCAACGGGGAGTTCGTGGACGCGAAGAGCGGCCGATTCTCCGACGTCATCGATCCGTGCACGGGCGAGGCCTACCTGCAGGCCCCCGTCTCGGGCCCCGAGGACGTCGACGCCGCCTTCGCCGCCGCGGCCGCCGCCTTCGAGTCGTGGGGCAGGACCACCCCGGGTGAGCGGGCCAACCTGCTGCTCAAGGTCGCCGACGCGATCGACGCGCGGGCCGACGAGATCAACGAGGCGGAGTGCCGCAACACCGGCAAGCCGCGCGCCCGCATGGCCGAGGACGAGACCCCGGTCGCCGGAGACCACTTCAGGTTCTTCGCGGGCGCGGCGCGCACGCTGGAGGGCCCCACGGCCGGCGAGTTCCTCGCCGACCACACCAGCGTCATCAGGCACGAGCCGATCGGCGTGATCGGCCAGGTCACGCCGTGGAACTACCCGATGATGATGGCGGTCTGGAAGATCGCCCCCGCGCTCGCGGCCGGCAACACGGTCGTGCTCAAGCCGTCCGACACCACCCCGGCCTCCACGCTCAAGCTGGCCGAGATCCTCGGCGACGTGCTGCCCGCCGGCGTCTTCAACGTCGTCACCGGCGACCGCGAGACCGGCGCGCTCGTCGTCGGCCACCCGACGGCCTCCATGGTCGCGATCACCGGTTCGGTCGGCGCGGGCATGTCGGTCGCCAAGAGCGCCGCCGACGACCTCAAGCGCGTACACCTGGAGCTCGGCGGCAAGGCCCCGGTCGTGGTGTTCGAGGACGTCAAGGACCTGGGCAAGGCGGCCGCGGACATCGCCGTCGCGGGCCTCTACAACGCCGGCCAGGACTGCACCGCCGCCTGCCGGGTGCTGGTGCAGGAGAGCGTGCACGACGAGTTCGTGGCCGCGCTGACCGAGGCCGCCGCCGGCACCGTGACGGGCGGCCTGGACAACGAGGACGCGCTCTACGGACCGCTCAACAACGAGAACCAGCTCACCAGGGTCCAGGGCTTCATCGACCGGGTCCCGGCACACGCCAAGGTCCTCACCGGCGGTCACCGCGTCGGCGAGAAGGGCTACTTCTTCGCGCCGACGATCGTCGACGGTCTCAAGCAGGACGACGAGATGGTGCAGAACGAGGTCTTCGGCCCCGTGATCACCGTCCAGACGTTCACCGACGAGGCCGACGCGCTGGCCAAGGCCAATGACGTCAGGTACGGCCTGAGCGGCTCGGTCTGGACCTCCGACCACGGCCGCGCCATGCGGATGTCCAACCGCCTCGACTTCGGCGTGGTCTGGGTCAACACGCACATCCCGTTCGTCTCGGAGATGCCGCACGGCGGCTTCAAGCACTCCGGGTACGGCAAGGACCTGTCGGTGTTCGGCCTGCACGACTACACCCGGGTCAAGCACGTCATGCACTACATCGGCGAATAGGGACAGTACCTGGGATGGCTGAGCTTAATGCGATAGAGCTTGAGGACGTCGTCAAGGAATACCTCTCGCATGGCGAGGTCGTCCAGGCGGTCAAGGGCGTCACGCTGGGCATCGCCGAGGGGGAGTTCTTCTCCCTCCTCGGCCCGTCCGGGTGCGGCAAGACCACGACGATGAGGATGATCGCCGGGTTCGAGCCGCCCTCGAAGGGCCTGGTGCGGCTGCACGGCAAGGACGTCACGAACGTCCCGCCCAACAAGCGCGACGTCAACATGGTCTTCCAGTCCTACGCGCTGTTCCCGCACATGAGCGTCTGGGACAACGTGGCGTTCGGGCTGAAGCAGCGCAAGACGCCGCAGGAGGAGATCCGGCGGCGGGTCGGCGAGATGCTGGAGATCGTCGATCTCACCGGCAGGGAGAAGCGCAGGCCGCGCGAGATGTCGGGCGGCCAGCAGCAGCGCGTGGCGCTGGCCCGCGCGCTGGTCAACCGGCCGCGGGCGCTCCTGCTCGACGAGCCGCTCGGCGCGCTCGACCTCAAGCTCCGCCAGGCCATGCAGATCGAGCTCAAGCGCATCCAGCGCGAGGTCGGCATCACGTTCGTGTACGTGACGCACGACCAGAACGAGGCGCTGACCATGAGCGACCGGATCGCGGTCATGAACGACGGCCTGGTCGAGCAGCTGGCCGGGCCGCGCGAGATCTACGAGCGGCCCGCGACCGCGTTCGTGGCCGGCTTCATCGGCACCTCCAACCTGCTCACGGGCACCGCGAACGGCGGGGTGCTGAAGATCGGCGGTGGCCGGGTGCTGGTGCCGGGGGGCGACGGCGACGTGACGGTGACCGTGCGGCCGGAGAAGATCACCATCGGCACGGAGGAGCCCGCCGAGGGCCTGAGCGCCGTGCGTGGGACCGTCGCCGAGGTCGTCTACCTGGGGACGTACAACAGCTACGCCGTGAGTCTCGCTGACGGGGCCAGCGCGACCGAGCGTAGCGAGGGCGCCAATCAAGCACGCCACCTTGGTGATGATCGTTCCGCCGCTCGCGGCGGAACGATCATCACGGTGTTTCAGCAGAACGCGCTTGACGCCACGGCCACCGCGGAGCGGGGCGACTCCGTGTGGCTGTCGTGGCAGGCGCAGCACTCGTATGTGATTGGAAGTTGATAGCACCTCATGAACCACCCCATGCCCCGCTCTCGTCGTGACTTCTTCCGAGTCACCGGGTTCTCCGCCGCCGGGCTGGCTCTGGCCGCCTGCGGTGTCCAAGGACAGAAGGCCGCGCCCCCGAAGGCCGACGCGGTCAAGGACTACTGGGCGAAGCAGACCAAGCACGGCAAGGTCGTCTTCGCCAACTGGCCCGAGTACATGCCGGAGGACCAGGCCCCGCTGAAGAAGTTCCAGCAGGCCACCGGCATCTCGTACGAGTACAAAGAGGTCATCCAGGAGAACGCCGAGTTCTTCGGCAAGGCCGACCCCGTGCTCCGCGCCGGGCAGCCCCTGGGCTACGACATCGTCGTCATGACCAACGGCGTCCAGCTCCAGCACATGATCGACCTGGGCTACGCGACGCCGCTCGACCACGCCCAGCTGCCGAACTTCGAGGCCAACGCCGGTCAGAAGTACAAGGAGCGGGCCTACGACCCGGGTAACAAGTACACGGTGCCGTACACGTCCGGCGTGACCGGGATCGCGTACAACACCAAGTACGTCGACGATGACATCACCAGCATCGAGGCGCTGTTCGATCCCAAGTACAAGGGGCGCGTCGGCATGATGGGCGACGCGCAGGAGATCGGCAACTTCGCGATGTTCGCGCTGGGCATCGACCCCGAGAAGTCGACCGAGGCCGACTGGAAGAAGGCCGGGGAGAAGCTCAAGGCGCAGCGCGACGACGGAATTGTCCGGAAATATTACGACCAGAGCTACATCGACGCCGTGGCCAAGGGCGACGTCTGGCTCTCCATGGCCTGGTCGGGCGACGTCTTCCAGCGCCAGCTCGCCGGCGAGCCCGTCAAGTTCGTGGTGCCCGAGGAGGGCGGCACGATCTGGACCGACAACATGCTCATCCCCAAGGGCGCGGCCAACCCGGTGGACGCCCTCATGCTCATGGACTATCTCTACCAGCCGGTCGTGGCCGCCGAGCTCGACGAGTTCATCCAGTACGTCACGCCGGTCCCGGCCGTGCAGGACCTGCTGAGGGAGAAGGCCAAGACGGCCAAGGGCAAGGACAAGAAGGCACTCGAGGACATGGTCGACAGCCCGCTCATGTTCCCCTCCGAGGCCGACTACGCCAAGCTGCGCAGCTACACCCCGCTGACCACCCAGCAGGAGCAGGTCTTCAACCCGATCTTCCAGTCCATCACCCAGGCCTAGCAGATGAGGCGGCTCACCCCCTACCTGCTGGCGCTGCCGAGCTGGATGTGGCTGGGGATCTTCCTGGTCGTTCCGATGGCCGCGATGGCGTCGGTCTCCCTGCAGACCGGCAACGCCATCGACGGCTTCGCGATGACGTTCAGCTTCTCCAACTACAGCGACGCGCTCGGCAGGTACAGCACCCAGCTGCTGCGCTCGCTGCTCTACGGCGGGCTCGCCACGGTGGCCATGCTGGTGATCGGCTATCCGGTGGCGTACTGGATCGCGTTCAAGGGCGGCACGCGCAAGTCCGTGTACCTGTTCCTGCTGCTGCTGCCGTTCTTCGTGTCGTTCGTGCTGCGGACGATCTCCTGGAACTTCCTGCTGTCGGACAACGGCATCCTGTTCGGCACGCTGAAGGGCTGGGGGCTGCTGCCTGAGGACTTCCACGTGCTGGCCACGACGTTCGCCGTGGTGGGCGGTCTGACGTACAACTTCCTGCCGTTCATGATCCTGCCGATCTACGTGGCGCTGGAGCGGGTGGACCCGCGGGTGATCGAGGCGGCCCAGGACCTGTACGCGACGCGGACGGCGGCCTTCCGCCGGGTGGTGCTGCCGCTGTCGCTGCCGGGGGTGTTCGCCGGGGTGCTGATGACGTTCGTGCCCGCCACGGCCGACCCGATCAACGCGCAGATCCTCGGCGGCACGGCCAACACGATGATCGGCAACATCATCCAGACCGAGTACCTGACCAACCTGAACTACCCGACCGCCTCGGCGCTGTCGTTCACGCTGATGGCGGTGCTGCTGGTGGGCATCTTCATCTACGCCAGGGCGCTCGGGACCGAGAACGTCCTCGAGGCGGCGGCCCGATGAGCGAACCCGACGCCCAGCGAGCGGAGCGAGCAGGTGGACAGAGTGCGTCGCGAAGCGGAGTGGAGGGCCGGAGGCACTCCGCGAAGCGAATGAGGAGCGGTGAGCGACCAATGAGCACGCGGGGCACGCGGCTGGGAGACCGTCTCCTCCACATCTACACCTGGATCATCATCGTCTGGCTGTCGTCGCCGATCGCCGTGATGATCCTCTTCGGCTTCAACGACAAGAAGAGCAAGTCGAACACCTCCTGGCAGGGCTTCACGCTCCGCTGGTACGCCGAGCTGTTCGACATCTCCGACCTGACCGTGGCGCTGCGCAACTCGCTGGTGATCGCCGCGGTCAGCACCGTCATCACGGTCGTCATCGGCACCATGCTGGGGCTGGCGCTCGGGCGGCACCGCTTCCGCGGCAAGGGGCTGACGAACTTCCTGGTCTTCGCCGCCATCTCCACGCCCGAGCTGGTCATGGGCGCGTCACTGCTGTCGCTGTTCGTCTCGGGGAACGTGCCGCGCGACGCCAACACGATCATCGTCGCCCACGTGCTGTTCTCGGTGTCCTTCGTGGTGGTGACGGTACGGGCGCGGATCGTCACGCTCGACCCGTCGCTGGAGGAGGCGGCCAGGGACCTGGGGGCGACGGCGTGGGGGACGTTCAGGCAGGTGACGCTGCCGTCGATCCTGCCGGGCGTGATGGCCGGGGCGATGCTGTCGTTCGCGCTGTCCATCGACGACTACGTGGTCACCAGCTTCGTCAACGGCTCGACCGTCACCTTCCCGCTGTGGATCGTGGGTGCGGTTAAGACAGGTATCCCACCGCAGGTCAACGTCATGGGTACGCTGATCTTCGGCATCGGGGTGCTGATCGCGATCGGTAACGCGGTGGCGGCGCGGCGCCGTACCTAAATAAAAACTCCACGTACTTCGTAGGGAAGTGGGATTTGTGGATCCGCTGAAGGCGCTTGCTGATGCGGAGCGCAAGCCGTACTGGCTGGACAGCCCGGCCAGACCCGAGCCGCGACCGCGGCTCGACGAGAACACGAGCGCCGACCTGGTCGTCGTCGGCGGAGGCTTCTCAGGGCTGTGGACCGCCCTGATGGCCAAGGAACGAGACCCCTCTCTTGACGTCGTCCTGCTGGAAGGGCGCAGGATCGGCTGGGCGGCCACCGGCCGCAACGGCGGGTTCTGCATGGCGACCCTCACCCACGGCCTGGCCAACGGCCTGGAGCGGTGGCCGGACGAGATCGACCGCCTCGAGCGCATGGGGGTGGCCAACCTCGACGAGATCGAGCGGACGCTGGAGCGCTACGGCGTCGACTGCTCGTTCGAGCGCACGGGGGAGCTGCACGTGGCCACCGAGCCGTGGCAGCTCGAGAGCCTCCACGAGCACCTGGACCTGATCTCGGAGCACGGGCTCGACTACCTGCCGCTCGACCAGGACCAGGTGCGGGCCGAGGTGAACTCGCCCACCTTCCTGGGCGGCCTCTGGGACCGCAGCGGCTGCGCCATGCTCGACCCGGCGCGACTGGCCTGGGGGCTGCGGGACGCGTGCCTGAGCCTCGGCGTGCGGGTCTACGAGCGCAGCCCCGTCCGCTCGCTGCGCGACGACGGCACGACCATCACGCTGCGTACCCCGCAGGGCGAGGTCGGCGCCCGCCAGGTGGCGCTGGGCACCGGGGTGTTCCCGCCGCTGCTGCGGCGGCTCAAGCACTTCGTGGTCCCCGTGTACGACTACGCGCTGATGACCGAGCCGCTGTCCGGCGCGCAGCTAGCCGAAGTGGGCTGGCGCAACCGCCAGGGCGTGGGCGACTCCGGGAACCAGTTCCACTACTACCGGCTGACCGACGACAACCGGATCCTGTGGGGCGGCTACGACGCCGTCTACTACAACGGCGGCCTGGTCAGGCCCGAGTACGAGCAGCGCGACGAGACCTTCGCCAAGCTCGCCGAGCACTTCTACGACACGTTCCCGCAGCTCACGGAGGTGCGGTTCACGCACAGGTGGGGCGGGGTGATCGACACCTGCAGCCGGTTCAGCGCCTTCTACGGGCAGGCGCACGGCGGGCGGCTGGCCTACGCGACCGGCTACACCGGGATGGGCGTGGGTGCCACCCGGTTCGGGGCGAACGTCATGCTCGACCTGCTGTCGGGCGAGCGGACCGAGCGGACGGAGCTGCGGATGGTCAAGGAGAAGCCGGTGCCGTTCCCGCCGGAGCCGGTGCGGTCCGGGGTGATCCAGGTCACCCGGTGGTCGATCGCGCAGGCCGACCAGCACCAGGGCAAGCGCAACCTGTGGCTGCGCACGCTCGACCGCATGGGCCTGGGGTTCGATTCGTGACCCGGGTCGCATTCATGGTGGACGGCCTCACACTCGCCGGCGACCTGCGGGTCCCCGGCGGCGTGGGGCCGCGGCCCGGCCTGGTCCTCACCGGGCCGTTCACGGGCGTGCGGTCCCAGGTGACCGGGCTCTACGCGGAGCGGCTGGCCGAGCGGGGGTACGTGACGCTGGCCTTCGACCACCGGAACTGGGGCGAGTCCGAGGGGGTGCCGCGCCGGGAGGAGGACCCTCAGGGCAAGCTGCGCGACCTGCGGGCCGCCGTGTCGTTCCTGCGGTCGCGGGACGAGGTGGACCGGGAGCGGATCGGGGTGGTGGGGGTGTGCCTGGGCGCGGGATACGCCCTGAAATTTGCCGCTTTCGACCCTCGCGTCCGGACATTTGTCGGTATTGCGGGTGCGTACAACAACCCCTACACCATGCGGGCGGGCATGGACTACCCGTCGGTGCTGGCGGGGCTCACGGAGGTGCTGGAGCGGCAGGACCAGGGCGGCGACGTCGAGTACATGCCCGCGGTCGCCGAGGAGGGCGAGGCCGCCATGCCGGGTGACGAGCCGTACGCGTACTACGGCACCTCGCGGGGCGCCTCGCCGCACTGGTCCAATTCGGTGACCAGGGCCAGCGTGCGGGAGCTCGTCACGCTGGACAGCATGATGGGAGCGGACTTCCTGTCACCGAAGCCGGCGCTGATCGTGCACGGGGTCGTCGACCGGTTCTGCTCGCCCGAGGGGGCCGAGGAGGCGTACCGGCGGCTCGACCAGCCGAAGAAGCTGGTCTGGGTGGACGCCAAGCAGCACATCGACCTCTACGACCGCGAGCCGTACGTCACCCAGGCCGTGGACGCGACGGCCGACTTCCTCGCCGAGCACCTCTGACCGGCGTGTGGTAGCGGCTCTGCAAGGTCGTGCTGAAGGCCTGGCCAGGAAAGCGCGTGGCGTGGCGGGCCAGGCCGCCGTCGCGGAGCATGCTCCTCGTGTCCCCCCGATGAGATCATGGGAGTGGGCGCGTGCGTGCGAAGTGGATGGCGGCCTGGCCGGTGCTGGTTCTGGCGCTGATACTGGCGGCGGGGTGCGGGACCGAGCGGGAAGTGATCGCTCCAGTGGCGGTGAAAGCCCCCATCAAGGTGGCCCGCTGCGTCATGAAGTTCCCCGCCCCGCGGGCCGCCGCGGCGGCCCGCGTCCGCCTCCAACGCGACATTTCCCAATACGTGAGCAAGCGCCCCGGCCGGATCGTCTACGCCGCGCTGGACCTGGCCACCGGGGTGTCGTTCGGCCAGGGGGAACACGAGCACGACATCATCACCGCCAGCGGCGCCAAGGTGGACATCCTCGCCGCCCTCCTGCTCCGCGGCACCGGTGAGCTGGACGACGGCGAACGCGACCTGGCGGTCCGCATGATCACCGAGAGCGACAACAGCGCGGCGGACACCCTGTGGTCACGCGTCGGCTCCTCGATGAGCGATTTCTACGAGCGGATGGGTCTCCGGGAGACCACACCGGGCCCCGGCATCTACTGGGGCGGCACCACCACCAGTCCCGCCGACCGCGTCCGCCTGATGAAGCTCCTGGTCAAGGGCGGCAAGGGCATGACCGCGCCCGATCGGAGACTGGTGCTGGACCTCATGTACCGGGTCCAGAAGGACCAATCATGGGGCGTCAGCGCCGCGGCCCGCCGGGGGGACCGGGTGGCGCTGAAGAACGGCTGGACGCCGCGCCCGTTCGCCTACAACACCTGGGCCGTCACGAGCTACGGCCGCATCGTGGGGCCGGACCGCGACCTGCTGCTGTCGGTGCAGACGGACGAGCAGCCGGGGGAGGAGGCGGGCATCGAGACCATCGAGGGCGTGGCCCATCTCATCGGCACCCGCCTCGACACCCTCTCGCCGACCATCACCCGCCCGTGCCCGACCAGACCGTCTATTTAGCCGCTCGCCCGTCATGGTCCTGCGGTCTGTGATTCCATGATCACCCATGAACGCAGCAGCAACGGGCGTGCGGAGGAAGTGGCTCAAGCTTCTCGCGGCCCTTCTCGCCATCCTCCTCTTAGGAGCGTTGGGCCTTTATCGGCTGATGAACGCGCGGACCTTCCAACTGGCCGGAGAGCTGATCGACCGCGTGGCGACCGACGAGAAGGTCGTCGCCCTGACCTTCGACGACGGCCCTGACGAGCACGCTCCCGAGATCATCGACATTCTTGACGAGCTGCGCGTCCGCGCGACGTTCTTCGTCATCGGCTCCCAGGTCGAAGCCCGGCCCCAGGCCGCGCAGGCGCTGGTGGCCCACGGCCATCAGCTGGCCAACCACACGTACACCCATCAGCGGATGATCTTCGTCTCCCCCGCCACCGTGGCGAATGAGGTCGAGCGCACCGATGCGGCCATCCGGGCGGCGGGGCAGCGCGACGAGATCCTCTTCCGTCCGCCGACAGGCAAGAAACTGCTGATGCTCCCGCTGTACCTGGCCGACCATCAGCGGCGCACGGTCATGTGGGACGTGGAGCCGGACTCCGGCAAGACCCCCACCGCCGCCGAGATCGTCACGGCTGTACGCGAGGAGACCAGGCCAGGATCGATCATCTTGCTCCACCCCTGGTACGCCGGCGGGCGGAACACTCGCGAGGCCATCAAAGGCCTGGTCACCGGCCTCCGCGAGCAGGGATATCGATTCGTCACGGTCTCAGAGCTGCTCGCCCTGCGACGTCGTTAGGCCACGTTCTCAGTCGTCGTGGGCGATGTGCATGAGCTGCCGCCACAGCAGCACCACGAACACCGCGGAGCCGGCGAAGGCGAACCAGAAGGGCGCTGCGACACCGAGGCGGGTGGCCAGGACACCGCCGATCAACGAGCCGACCACCAGACCGCCGAAGACGCAGACGGTGTTGACGCTGCCCACCCGGCCCTGCAGTTCGTGCGGGACCGCGCGCTGGCGGACGGTGGACGAGGTCGTGCCCCAGATGAACGCGTGCGCGCCGAAGACCAGGAAGATGCCCCCGGCGACCCACGGCGAATGGGTCAGTGCCAGGCCCAGGTGAGTGAACGTCTCGATGATGAGGCCGATCCGCATCAGGGCGCCGAGGCTCATCCTGCGGGTGATGGCACCGTACAGGCCGGTGCCGATCAAGCCGCCGATCCCGCCGATGGTGGTCATCAGGCCGAAGCCCATGGCGCCGAGGCCGAGCTGCTCCTGGGTGTAGAGGACGAGAACCGACCAGGCCGCGCCGAACGTGAAGTTGAAGATCAGGATGGTGAGCGCCAGCGTGCGGACCGCCGCGTGCCGGATGGTCCAGCTGAACCCGGCGATCAGTTCCCGTACGGTGTTGGGCGTGGGATCGCCGGCCTGTCGGCCGTGCGGCGGCAACGTGATCCGGGAGACCAGGACGATGCCCGCCACCACCAGGAGCAGCTGGCTCGCGAACGGCCAGGTCATGCCCAGGCCGAACAGCGCCGCGCCGATCGGCGGCCCGGCGAGCTGATTGAGCGTGATGAACCCCGTGCCCAGGCGGGCATTGGCGATGACGAGATCGTCCCTGCTGACCATCATGGGGGTCAGCGTGGCCGTCGTGTTGTCGGCGAACACCTCGGCGATGGACCGCAGCGTGAGCGCCGCCAGCGCCGTCGCCACGGTCACGGTGCCGGTCACCATGAGCGCGACGAGCGCCGCCAGCACCACGGCCCGCACCGCGTTCGCGATGAGCACGATCGCGCGCCGGTTGTACCGATCCGACAGCACGCCCGCATACAGGCTGAACAGCAGCGGCGGAGCCCAGCCCACCAGGGCCGACAGCGAAATCATCAGCGGGTCGCGGGTCAACGTCGCGATCAGCAACGGGCCCGCCGCGGCCGCGAGCCCGTCACCGAGATTCGTCAGCCAGCTCGAGGCCAGCAACCATCGGAATCCTGTCCCGAGCCGGGCAGGTAGGACTCGCTCCACCACTGTAATCACGAGCGCAAAACCATACGTTTTGAGGGCGTCTACGGCAACGCGTTTTTGCGCTGAGCGGTGAGAAGGGGCAAGGCGACCGCGCAGCCTGAGCAGCGCAGGCTCCGTCGCGCGCTGCCCGAGCTCCCAGCGTTTCCTCCGGGGTTCTCATGGGTCATGCCCTGGCCAGCGCCTCCTCCGGGATGACCTTCGGCACGCCGCGCAGCCCGACCAGTGCCACCAGGGCCACCACGACCAGCAGTCCCGAGGTGACCAGCGAGGTCAGGTGCAGCCCGTCGATGAAGGCCACCTGTGCCGTCCGTACGAGCGTGGCCGCCTTCTCGGTGGGCAGCGCCTGCGCCGCGCGCATCGCCCCGGCGATGGACTCCCGTGCCTCGCCCGTCGCCACGGAGGTGGCGGTGGCGTCCAGGCCGGCCCGGTACGCGGTGTTCAGCACCGTGCCGAGGATCGCGATGCCGAGCGCCCCGCCCAGCTCGAACGCCGTCTCCGACACCGCGGCCGCCGCCCCGGCCCGTTCCCTGGGGGCGGTGGCCAGCACGTTGTCGTTGTTGACGGTGAACGTGAACCCGACCCCGAGGCCGCCGACGAGCATGAAGGGCAGCAGCGTGAGGTAGTTCAGGGACAGGCCGAGCGTGGAGTAGTACAGGAACGCGCCCGCGTTCATGGCCAGGCCCAGGGCGACCACGCCGTTCCTGCCGATGCGGTGCACCAGCCGGGCGGCCAGGATGCCGCCGACCGCGCCGCTCAGGCCGCCGGGCAGCTGGGCGAGCCCCGCCTGGAGCGGCGTCCAGCCCAGGACGAGCTGCAGGTACCAGCCGAACATCAGCATCATGGCGGACATCGTGAAGATCGCCAGCAGGTTCGTGAGGATGGACGCGCTGAACGCCCTCCGCGTGAAGAGCCGTACGTCGATCATCGGTTCGGCCAGCCGGGTCTGCCGCCACACGAACAGGCCCACCAGCAGCACCCCGGCCGCGCCCGCCGCGAGCACGTCGGCGTGCGCCACACCCTTGTGCGCACCCTCCTTGACCGCGTAGACGGCCGTCACCACGCCGGCGAACGACAGTGCGGCGCTGGCCAGGTCGATCCTGCCCGCATGGGGGTTGCGCGACTCGGGCAGCACCATGATCCCGGCGGCCAGCACCAGCAGCATGATCGGCACGTTGATCAGGAAGACCGAGCCCCACCAGAAGTGGCCGAGCAGCAGCCCGCCGACGACCGGGCCCACGGCGAAGCCGGCGGCGCTCATCCCGCTCCAGATGCCGATGGCCGCGGTCCGCTCGCCCGGCTCGGTGAACACGTTCCGGACGATCGACAGGGTGGACGGCATGATCGTCGCGCCGGCCACGCCGAGCAGTGCCCTGGCCGCGATCAGCAGCTCGGCGTTGGGCGCGTACGCGGTCACCGCCGAGGCGGCGCCGAAGGTGGCCGCGCCGATCAGCAGGAGGCGCTTGCGGCCGATGCGGTCGCCGAGGTTGCCCATGGTGACGAGGAGGCCGGCCAGCGCGAAGCCGTACATGTCGCCGATCCAGAGCAGTTGCGTGGAGTTCGCGCCGAGGTCGGTCACCAGCGTCGGCAGGGCCAGGTGCAGGACCGTGAGATCGAGTGACAGCAGGAGGGTGGCCAGGCAGGCGACGGCCAGACAGGACCATTTGTTCTTCATGGCGCCCACTGTCCAGGGGACGCCTGACCGCGGACCTACCGCTCGCTGACCATCCGGCTGACCTCGGCCAGCCCGACGTCGATGCGCTCGCGGGTGTCCTCGGTGCTGTACCAGTCGCGGGGGCATTCCTGGTGTGCCTGAGTCAGGAGGGCCCGGGCGGCGTCCAGGTCACCGAGCGACAGCGCCACCTCGCCCAGGCCGAGGTGCGCCCGGGCCAGGATGTCCATGGAGCTGTTCCTGCGTGACAGCTCGGCGGCCAGCGTGTAGTCGGCCCGCGCGCCCTCCGCTTCGCCCAGGCCGTGCAGGGCGTCGCCGCGCAGGCACAGGGACTCGGCGATCTCCGTCTTGGCGCCCAGCTCGTGCGCCACCTCCAGGGCTTCGTCGGCCAGCGCGTACGCGACCTGATAGTCGCCCTGCTGCTGGTGGAGCTGGCCGAGCCCGGCCAGCACCAGTATGGTTCCCCAGCGTTCGCCGATCGCCTTGAACGCGGCCAGGCTCCGCTCGAAATGGGCCACCGCCTCCTCCGTCCGGCCGAGCAGGTCCAGTACGAACGCGGCGCCGGCGAAGGCGAGCGCGTGCTGCCAGGGCGGGAGACCGACGGAGTGCTGCATGACCAGCTCGTAAGCTTCGGAGTGGTCGCCCGGCGGTCCTTTGAGGCTCGACAGCAGCATCATCAGGAGCTCGATCCGCTGCGGGATGTAGACCGTCGGCAGCAGCTGCTGGACCTCCGCCAGCCGCGCACGCAGCTCGTCGTCGATCTCCCCGGCCCAGGCGGTGATGAGCACGCACATGACGTACTCCTCCTCCATGCCCGCGGGCCGGACGGAGCCGAGCGCGGCCAGCAGCTCGGAGGCGAGGGCGGCGCTGGAGGTGCGGTGGCCGCGCATCCACCAGTAGCAGGCGCCGTAGGCCAGCAGCCGCAGCCCCATCTCGAGCCGGCCCGACTCGGCCGCCCAGCGCACCGCGGCGTTGAGGTCGGCGCTCTCCTCGTCGAGCCGGGCCAGCCAGTCCAGCTGCTGGTCGGTACGTAGCAAGGGGTCGGCCGTCACGACCAGGTCGAGGTAGTAGCCGGCGTGCGCCTCGCAGACCTCGTCGACCTCGCCGGACTCGGCCAGCCGTTCCGCGCAGAACGCCCTGATCGTCTCCAGCATCCGGAAACGCCCGTCCACGAACTCCACCAGCGACTTCTCCGCCAGCGAGAACAGCACCTCCTCCGGCAGCCCGCACACGCGCTCGGCCGCCTCGGGCCGCGCGCCGCCAAGGAAGACGGAGAGCCTCCTGGCCAGCCGCTGTTCGTCCTCGTCGAGCAGGTCCCAGCTCCACGCGACGACCGCGTGCAGCGTCTGGTGCCGGGGCAGCGCCGTACGGCTGCCTCTGATCAGCAGCCGGAACCGATCGTCGAGCCGCGCCGCCACGTCGGACACCGAGAGGGTACGCAGCCGCGCCGCGGCCAGCTCGATGGCCAGCGGCAGCCCGTCGAGCGCCCGGCAGATGCGCACGACCTCCGCGGCGTTGTCCGCGTCCACGGCGAAGCCCGGCCGGACGGCGGCGGCGCGGTCGGCGAACAGCCGGACCGCCGGATACTCCGTGGGGTTGCCCGTGGGGTTGCCCGTGGGGTCGCCTGAGGAGTTGCCCGCCTCCGCCGGGGGCAGCCGCAGCGGCGCCACGGGCAGGATCGACTCTCCGGTGATGCCGAGCGCCTCGCGCCCGGTCGCCAGCACGCGCAGCCCGGGACAGGCGGCCAGCAGCGCGTCCGCCAGCTCGGCCGTGGCGGCGACGAGGTGTTCGCAGTTGTCCAGCACCATCAGGACCTGCCGGTCGGCCAGCGCGGTGACCAGCCTCGTGACCGGGTCCACGGCGGGCCGGTCGGGGCCGTACATCAGGGTGTCGCGGATGTCGAGCGCGGCCAGCACGGCCCTCGGCACGTCGCCGCCGTCGGAGACCGGCGCGAGCGGTACGAAGCACACGTCGCCGGCGGCGCGCTCCGCCGCCTCGATCGCGAGCCGGGTCTTGCCCGCGCCGCCCGGGCCGAGCAGCGTGACCAGCCGGTTCGCCCGCAGCCTGGTGCCCACCTGCTCGATCTCCTCGTCCCTGCCCACGAAGCTGGTGAGCTGGGCACGCAGCCCCCGCCGCTGCCTGGGCGCGGGGGCCGCGGGCGCGCCGAGCGCCGGGTCAGCTCTCAGCACGGCCAGGTGGGCGGCGGCCAGTTCGGCTCCGGGCTCGACGCCCAGCTCCTCGTCCAGGACCTTCCTGGCCTCGTCGTAGACGGTCAGCGCCTCCGCCTGGCGCCCGCTGCCGTAGAGCGCCCGCATGAGCTGGGCACTCAACCGCTCGCGCAGCGGGTGCGCAGTGGTGAGCTGGCGCAGCTCGGCGACGAGCTCGCGATGCCTGCCCAGGTCGAGGTCCGCCTGCACGCGGTCCTCCGTGGCGGCCAGCCGCAGCTCCTCCAGCGCCGCCGCGGCGGCCTCGGCGTGCGGGGCGTCGGCGAGCGGCGCGCCCCGCCACAGGTCGAGCGCCTCCCGCAGCAGCGTGGCGGCCCGGCCCGGATCGCCGGCGGCGAGGGCCTGCCTGCCTGCCTGCGCGAGCAGCTCGAACCTGCGCGCGTCGACCTCCTGCGGGTCGGCCACCAGCCGGTATCCCGCCGGGTGGAACTCCACCAGCTCCCGGCCGAGCGCCCGGCGCAGCCTGGACACCTGCGACTGCAGCGCGTTGGCCACGCCCTCCGGGGGCCTGGGGCCGTACATGCCGTCCACGAGCTGCTCGGCGCCGACGATGCGGCCGGCGTGCAGGGCCAGCAGGGTCAGCAGCGCCCGCACCCGCGGACCGCCGAGCGTAACCGGCTCGCCGTCCTCACCCAGCACGGCCGTGGGCCCGAGGATCTGGAAGCGCATGCCTCGATTATCGGGGCAGCAGGGCCGAGATCTCCGCGTATGTCGGCATCGGCGGTGCCTGCTTCCCCTGGGCGGCGAGCGCCGTCGCCACCGCCTCCCCGAGCGCGGCGCGGTACAGCAGCGACCCGGTGCTCACCCTGGCCACACCGGCCTCGGCGAGCTGGGCCAGGGTGGGGCCGTTCGGCTGATGGAGGACGTTGAGCGGGAGCGGCGTGCCGGCCGCCACCTCGGCGATCTCCTTCAGGTCGGTCATCCCGGGCACGAAGATCCCGTCGGCGTGCCCGTAGGCGGCCACTCTTTCCATCGTGTCGCCGCCGGTCTTCAGCCAGTACGTGTCCGTGCGGGCGTTGACGAACACGCCGTGTCCCTTGGCCGCCTCGATGATCCGCTGGTGCAGCTCGATCGGGCGCAGCGTGCCGTCCGGTCGGCCGTCCTCCAGGTTGACGCCGACGGCTCCGAGCACGGCCAGGCTCGCGACCAGGTCGGACACCTCGGCGGGGTCGTCGCTGAACCCGCCCTCGATGTCCACGGTGACCATGACGCCCAGGTCCTTGATGGCCTCGACCAGTTCGATCGTCTCCGCCTTGGTCGCTCCGGTTCCGTCGGGCTTTCCGTATGCGGCGGCCACGCCGAGGCTGGTCGTGCCGATCGCCGGGAATCCGTGCGCGGCGAGGAGGGCGGCGGAGCCGTAGTCCCACGCGTTCGGCAGCAGCAGCGGATCTCCTGGGCGGTGCAGGTCGTGGAAGTTCATTCGGGCCTCCTGGCGGGCTTCCCGTGGAGCAGGGCCTCGAGCACGCCCGCGGCGAGCGCTAGCGCGTGGGCGGGTGCCGGGCAGGGACGTACGCCGTACCCGAAGGTCAGATGGGGAGTCCGGCCGCCTGAGGGGTCGCGGTTGGCCGCCACGAGGTCGATCGTCACTTCCTCGCCGGTCTGCGTGTCGAGCCTGCGGGTGGCCTTGAGCGGCGGGTCCTGCTTGAGCGTCTCGTTCAGCAGCGTCTCGATGTCGTCTCCGGGGTGGGCCTGCCTGAGCGCGTTCTCGATGAGCGCCTCCGTGGCGGCGTGCCCCTGCAGCAGCAGCGTGATCTCGGGGATGCCGGCCAGCTCGAGCAGCTCGGCGACGGCGGCGTCGGCCTCCGGGCTCTCCTCACCGGACAGGTAGCCGGCCGCGGCGGCCGGCACGGCGCTCGTGTCCTTGACGCCCAGGGCGGCGCCGAGCACGGCCGTGGGCACGCCCCGCCAGTCCCCGTCCCGTTCCGAGGTCATGGCTCTGGCCGCCGGTCTCAGCTCGGCGGGGTCAAGCGCGGCCAGCCGTTCGACGAGCAGCCGGCGCCGCCCGGCGTGCGTCTCGCCGGCGCTGAACCGCGACACCTGGGCGCGCAGCCAGGCCAGCGTCCCCTCCTCGGCGTCCTGGCGTACGGGAGGGGGCACGTACCTCGGATCGGAGAGCACCGCTTCGGCGTCCGCGTGGCGTGTGATGAGCATGGCTCCACGCTAGAACGGGGTAGTTTCGTCGCCGGTCGAAAGATGGGAGCATCAGGCCGCCAGCCGTTCCGACCGTTCCGAGGGCCGGGGCTCGGCCGGGCTCGCCGAGGCCTGGACGGCGGGCCGCCTTCCGAGGCAGGCCAGGGCCATGGCGGTCAGCAGCGCCATCTCGGCCAGCACCAGGCCGCGCTCCAGCAGCCCGTAGTAGGCCGAGCCGTCGATCAGCGTCGAGGTGATGGAGGCGGGGTGCGCCGCCAGGTAGACGACCAGGGTGACCGCGGAGGTCACGCTCAGGGCCCGGACGGCGTTCCATCGGGGCGCTGCGGCCCGGCCCCTCGCCAGGGCCCAGCCGGCGACCGGCAGCGAGGTGAACACGACGGCCGCCGCCCACCGGTGGATCTCGCCGGTCATCGAGCCGATCGGCGACGGGTCCGTGGGGAAGATCGCGCTCAGCATCAGCCCCGCCGCTCCGGCCAGCAGCAGCACCCTGGTGGCCGCGGTGCGCGCCGGGTCGCCGGCCGCGAGGCCGTACGCGAGAGACAGGCACGTCCCCGCCAGCGCCAGCATCCCGATCAGCACGGGCACGAGCCCGCCTGAGACCAGCGCGTAGTCGCTGAGCAGCGTCTGCGCGGGCAGGGCGACCTGCGCGTACGTCAGCGCGCCCGCGGAGACGACCGTGCCGGCGACAGCGCCCAAGGCGCTCTGGCGTGTGATCATCGGGTCACCTCATCGTAGATCTGCTCGAACCGGGCGAGCGACGACTGATGGTCGTGGGTGAGCGCCAGCTCCCTGCTGGCCTTGCCGAACCTGGTCCGCAGGCCGTCGTCCGTGAGGATGGACGTCAGATGCCTGGCCAGCGCGACCACGTCGCCCGGCTGGAACAGGTAGCCGTTGTCGTCCACCAGGTGCGGCAGCGCCATCGCGTCGGCGGCCACCACCGGCAGCCCCGAGGCCATGGCCTCCAGCGTGGCGATGCTCTGCAGCTCGGCGATGCCCGGCATGGCGAACACGTCGGCGGCCGCGAACGCCTGGGGCATGTTCTCGTCGGGCACGAAGCCCAGGAAGAACACCCGCTCGCCCACGCCGATGCGCTTGGCCAGCCTCTCCAGCTCCGCCCGCTGGTTCCCCTTGCCGACGAACGCCACCTGCGCGTCGGTCTCGTTCAGCACGAGCGGCAGCGCGCGTACGAGCTCGTCCAGGCACTTCTCCTCGTCCAGGCGGCCGACGAACAGGACCGTGGGCCGGTCGGGCAGGTCGAACAGCTTGCGTGCCCACGCCTTGGGCTCGGAGTGCGGGTGGAACCTGGCCAGGTCGATCCCGCAGGAGACCGCCTCGACCTCGCGGGCGAAGCCCTGGTCGGCCAGGAGCCCGGCGGCCAGCGGCGTCGGGGTGGTGATGTGGTCGGCCCGGTTGAAGATCCGGCTGAAGTCGCGCCAGGCCAGCCGGCCGGCCCTGGCCCGCAGCCGGTCGGGGATGTGGCAGAACTGGAAGAGGTTGTCGGGCATGAAGTGGTTGGTGGCCACGACGGGCACGCCCGCGCGGCGGGCGGCGGCGATGGCCGCCCGGCCGACCACGAAGTGGCCCTGTGTGTGCAGGACGTCGGGCTTGATGTCCGCGACCAGCCGGTCGAGCCGGGTCGGCACGGTGAAGCGCATGGTGGGGTGGACCGGGATGGGGGCGGAGCGCAGCCGGTGCACGATCACGCCGTCCACCACGTCGGCGGTGGGCGGGCCCGCCTCAGACTGGCAGACCACGTGCACCTCGTTGCCGCGCTCGGCCAGGCCGGTGGCCAGGCGGTGCGTGAAGTAGGCGGCGCCGTTGACGTCCGGCGGGTAGGTGTCGGTCGAGATCAGGACGCGACGGGGACGCTCGGGGGCGATGACGGTCTCGGAAGCGATGACGGTCTCGGGGAGCGAACGCAGGGGCATGGCCATGGCAGTGAGACTCCGTTTTCACACAGGGGTGGGGGAATTGCGGTGGGCTTCCAGCGGGCTGGTCCGGGCGAGCGCGATGGTGCCGGCCGCGGTGAGAGCCGCGGCCAGGACCGGCGCGATCCCGCTCGGCAGGGGCTCACCGAGCAGGAGCGCGCCGAACGCGACCGCCGTCAGGGGGTCGGCGATCTGGAGTGAGGCGAACGAGACGCCGAAGTGCCCGGCGGCGTAGGCCCGCTGGAGCATCATGAGCGCCAGCAGCGCGGGCACCGGCAGCGCGAGCAGGTACCACCAGTTCCAGGCGCCGTCCACCAGCACGCGCATGAGGGTGGCGGTGGCGCCGTACAGCACGCCGGAGCTGGTGGCCAGGAGCGCGGCCCGGCCGGCGGGCGAGACCGCCTTCGAGCCGGCCCACAGCAGGACCGCCGCGACGCCGGCCACGCCGAGCAGCGTGAGCACGCCGCTCGGGCTGAGGTAGGTGGGACCTTCGGAGGCGGGGACGAGCAGCACGAGCCCGACCAGCCCGGCCGCCACCACGCCGGCGGCCGTCAGCTCCCTGCGCGAGGGCCTGCGGCCGTGCAGCGTGGCGGCGATGGGGAGGGCGAACAGCAGGCTGGCCACGCCCATCGGTTGGACGATGGTCAGCGGACCGAGGCCGAGCGCGACGATGTGCAGGCCACCACCCGCCAGAATGGAGGCGCCGCCGATCAGCCAGCGCGGCCTGCGCAGCAGCGTCAGCAGCCCCGGCTTGGCCGACTCGACTGCCTCGAACTGCTGAAGCGCGGCTCCGAGCGCGAAGAACAGCGAACCGACCAGGGCGATCGCCGCGGCCAGCAGAGTCATGCGCACTCCTTTCAGACGGATGGTTGCCAGGCAGGGTCAAACGGACGTGTCCGCAGGAAGACGTTCTGGGGAAGGCTGGATGGCGCGTCGCTTCCTGAGCCATCTCACGACCTCGACGACCGCGGTGATGGACACCGCGATGCCGAGGCCGAGGAGCAGGCCCTTGAACGGGTCGTTCTCGAACGCCATCCCGCCGAAGAAGCCGATCAGCCCGGAGTACACCGCCCACGAGCTCGCCGCGATCGCGTCGAAGAACGTGAACGAGCGCAGCGGATGCCGCACGGCGCCCATGGTCAGCGTGGTCGCGGTGCGCCCGCCGGGGATGTACCTGGCCGCGACCAGGACGAGACCGCCCCGCTCGGCCAGCGCGCCGCGTGCCCAGACGAACGCCTTCTTCTGCTGCAGCCTGCCCGCCGACCTGTTGCCGATCAGGTAGGAGATGTGGTCACCCGCGAACGCGCCCAGTGCCGCGACCAGGATGACCAGGGCCAGGTTCGTCTCGCCCGACGCGGCGAAGACCGCGGCGGTGATCACTGAGGTCTCGGCCGGCACGATGGGGAAGAACCCGTCGAGCAGCGCGAGGGCGAACAGCGCGGCGTACAGCCAGGGTGATGACATCGCCTGCTGGACCAGGTCGAGGATGGCGTGCGACATGAGCGTGGACTCCGATCGTTAGGGCACCCACACAGCGTGTCGGCGTGGGCGGGCCTGGGACATCGGGGATGCCCCGGGTCGAACGCGGACCCATCCCTTAAGCGGGTCAGGGCCGGTTCCCCATGAAGGTAGAAACTCCGCAGGTCACGGCACATCGGACGATCGGTACGCGACACCCCCTACTTTCGTCAGGGGCCCGGTTCCGACCTCCGGTTGACACCATCGATCAAACCGGCTTCCGCAGGCGGAAACAGGAGTGGAGGTAGGCGCTTTCGAGGTGGTGCTAGCTCTACCGCGACGGGGGGCGAGGCCCCACCCTGACTTTCGTCAGGGTCGCCGGCCGACTTTCGGGCAGGCCCCCGCGCCCGTGGGGCGGATAACGTCGGTGCGGTGAGACGTCTTCGCCGCGAAAGCCGCCGCCAGGTGGTCTACGACCTGCTGCTCTGGGCCGTGCTCGGCATCTTTGTCGCGGCCATGGGTCCTGACCCGTTCCAGGACCCGGCCGCGTTCGGCATCGTGACCGTGCCCAGGATCGGGCTGGCCTCGGTGGCGGTGCTGGTCGGCCGCCGCTGGCCGCTGGCCGCGCTGATGCTGCTGCTGCCGCTGGGGCCGTGGCGGTTCAGCGAGGGGTTCGCGACCGTGGACCTGAGCTGGCTGCTGCCCCGGCGCGGCGTGAAGATCCTTCCGTTGCTGGGCTCCTCGCCGTTCATCATGTGGTACGCCTACCTCAGCGGGCGGCGCCTGGCCGCGATCTGGCCGGCGCTGGTGGCCTTCTGCCTGATCTCGGTCGTCGGTGTGAGCGTGGTGCTGGCGCAGGGCGCCGATCTCGCCCTGTGGGTGTCCATGGTGACGGGGCTGCTCGGCACGTACGTGGTGCCGTACCTGCTGGGGCTGCTCAGGAGGAGGCTGCTGCACCAGCGCACGCAGGCCAGGCTGTCGGGCGAGGCGCAGGCGAGGCTGCGCGAGAGGGCCAGGATCGCGCGGGACATGCACGACTCGCTCGGCCATGACCTGGCCCTGATCGCGGTCAGGGCGGCGGGGCTCGAGCTGGCAGCCGGGCTGGACCAGGCGCATGTCAAGGCGGCGGGGGAGCTGCGGCTGGCGGCGGCGGACGCCACGGAGCGGCTGCGCCAGATCATCGGACTGCTGCGTGAGGACTCCGACGTGGCGCCGCTGTCACCCGTGGACGAGGACGTGGCCGAGCTGGTGCGCCGGGCCAGGGACTCGGGCATGCCGGTCACCCTGGACCTAGCGCCCGGGCCGGTGCCCGGCCTGGCGCACGCGGTGGTGCAGGAGGCGCTCACGAACGCGGCCAAGCACGCGCCGGGTGCCGCCGTCACGGTGCGGATCGCGCCCGGCCGCGTCACCGTGCGCAACGGCCGGCCGCGGGGCCGATCGACCGCGCTGCCGGGCGGGCTGGGGCTGGCGGGACTGCGTGAGCGTGTCCGGCTCGCCGGCGGCACGCTGACCGCCGGGCCGGTCGGCGACGGCTTCGAGCTGGACGTGACCATCCCCCTCAAGGGCGAGGAGGATCCCCACGGCTCGGGAGGGAATCGGCGGCCCGGAGCGCGACGCTCGGGGCATGACTGAACAGAGAGTGGGCATCGGGCGCGTCACCGCCGCGATCGTCGCGGTCGCCGCGATGCTGCCGTACCTCACGTTGAAGGTGCTCTGGCTGACGGGCAGCTCGATCGGCACCACCGATCCCGGCCTCCTGGACGATCCGGCGATGGTCGGGCTCAACGCGATGACGTTCGGCATGGAAGCCGTCGGGCTGCTGCTGGCGGTGGCGTTCGCCACGCGCCGGGGGCTGCGGCTGCCCGCCTGGCTCGTGCTGCTCCCGCTCTGGGTGGGCACCGGCCTGCTCTCGACGGTGATCGTCACGGTGCCGATCATGGTGCTGGGTGGTGGGCTGTCGGTGTTCGAGACCGGCGGGCCCATCGAGCCGTGGATCTACATGATGGTCTACGGCGGGTTCATCGCGCAGGGCGCCGGGCTCATGGTGGCCTTCGCGCTCTACTCGCGCGACCGGTGGCCACACGTCTTCACCACCCGGCTCGATCAGCCCTTCGCGAGCGCCACCAGGTCGTTCCAGACGGTGGTGGCCTGGGGCGCACTGCTGGTGGCCGTGCCGATCGGCGCGATCAAGCTCTTCGGGGGCCTTCAGGACGCTGTGGAGGGCGGGTTCGCCGTGGCGGGGGCCGTCGCGCTCGTGCTGGTGGTCGGGCGCCGGGGGCACGGCCCGTTCTGGCTGCCGCTGGTCGTGGCCTGGCTCGGTGCCGGCTCCCTGTTCAGCGGTGGGTTCTACGAGATGATCGTCAGTTCCGTGAGGGCGCCGCTCGGGCCGCTGGGAGGACTGGTGGAGCTGTTCGGCATGCTGACCGGGCTGGTCATGGGGATGTGCGGGGCGTTCCTGCTCATCGAGCGGTCAGTTGTGAGCGATGTGCAGCCGGTGCAGGACGCGCTTGAAGGCGTAGATCGAGAACGCGATCGCCAGGCCGCTGATCACGGCCACCGCTGACGTCCTCAGCACCATGAACGCGCCGAGCGAGCCCGCCAGGTACTCGTGGACCGCGAGGACGATGCTCAACGTCGAGTTCATCAGCAGCACGAAGGCCCACAGCAGCGTGATCCTGGCGAAGAACCTGCGTACCCGCTCGTGCCTGAGCACCGCCGACGGCAGGTGGATGTAGTCGAGCGTGAGCTTCTGCACGAGCGGCTTGTTGAGCCGGACGGAGGCGAGGAAGGCCATGCTGAGGCAGATCGTGCCCATCTCCGGCTGGATGAAGTACCACATCCACGTGCCGGTCCAGAACGCCACGAGGGCGCGGACCGTGACCGCGACCGCGGCCAGGAACATGGTCGCGGGCACCCTGACACGCCTGATCAGCCGCCAGGCCACGCCCAGGTAGACCCAGGCGACGGTGGCGATGAGCGCCCACTTGAATCCGAGGACCATCATGGCCAGGTAGAACACCGCCAGCGGTGCCACGACGCCTTCGAGCAGCTTCGGAGCCGCCTGCCGGGCGAGTGCGGTGAGGCGTGGGAGGGTGACTGGGGGATGGTTCAAGGCTGCTCCGCAGATAGGCCGACGATCAGCGTCTACCCGGGCTTCGGGGGACAAGGCTTTCCAGATGGAGCACTCGCCGTAATCAGAACGGCATCACCCGCGTCCCCGGGAAGCACGCCGGTGGCCTACCGTACCCGAGGCGAGGTGGTGCGACTGCCTCTTTTGACGCGTTCCATCTGGTTCCCACGAAAACAGCAGACCCTTTCGGCCGGCTTTCAGCTGAGTGACGTGGTGGCGAGCTTCGCGCCGAACCCGAGGAACAGGGCGCCGACGCCCGAGGTCAGAGCGGTGCTGAGCTTCCTGCGGCGGCGGAACTGGGTGGCCAGGAAGGTGCCGCCGAAGATCAGCGCCGTCAGGTAGAGGAAGCTGAACACCTGGATGACCGCCCCCAGGATGAGGAACGACAGCGCGGGGGTGGCGTACGACCGGTCCACGAACTGGATGAAGAACGAGACGAAGAACAGGATGGCCTTCGGGTTCAGCAGGCTGATCATCAGGGCCTTGCGGAACGGGCGCTCCTGGCGCTCCATCTTGACCTGCGGCTTCTCCTCGGTCGCCGTCCTCGATCTCCAGGCGCCCCTGATCATCTGGAAGCCGATCCACGCCAGGTAGCCGGCGCCCGCGTACTTGACGATCGTGAAGAGCAGCGGGTTGGAGCGGAGCAGGGAGGCGGCGCCGGCGGCGGCCAGGAACATCAGCACGGTGTCGCCGAGGAAGACGCCCGCCGCGGCACGGTAGCCCTGGCGGACGCCGTTGCGGGCGGCGAAGCTGAGCACGTACAGGGAGTTCGGACCGGGGAGAAGGATGATCAGGAAGGCGCCGATGACGTAGGCCCAGAAGTTCGTGATGCCGAAGAACATGCCGTTCGCTCCAGGGGAAGGCTTGACCGCACATCACGATATCTCGCCCGGCGCTAAACTCGCGCTTTACCTGCAATACCTATTTGTTTACTATGAAATGCAGCGGGTCCACTGATCGCGCTGTGGCTGGCGGCGCTGCTGTCCGGTGGGTTCGCGGTTCGAACGGGCACGGTCCGCGTGGCTAGGGGTGGCCGCGTGGACCGTGCCCTTTGCACGGCGGCAGGGCAGGATGTGACATGTGCGGATATCCATCCTTGGGCCGTTGGAGGTCGAGGGCGACGAGGGACCGGTCGCGGTCGGCGGGTTCAGGTTGCGGGCGCTGCTGGCCGTCCTGGCCCTGGAAGCCGGCCGTACCGTCACCGCAGAGCGGCTGATCGACGCACTGTGGCCGGACGAGCCCCCCGCCAACGCGGCCAACGCCCTCCAGACGCTGGTCAAGCGGCTGAGGGGGGCGCTGCGCCCGTACGAGGTGGTGGAGAGCAGGCCGGGTGGCTACGCGCTGGCCGTGGAGCCGGACGACGTGGACGCGCTCCGGTTCAGGAGGACGGCCAGGAACGGGGAGGGGCTGGAGCTCTGGCGGGGACCGGCGCTGGCGGACCTCACTTCGGTGCCGCTCCTGGCGAACGCGGCCGCCGCCCTGGAGCAGGAGCGCCTCGCCGCCGTCGAGAGCCGCGCCGAGGCGCGGCTGGCGGCCGGGGCGCCGGTCGAGCTGACCGCGGAGGTCGCCGCGCACCCGCTGCGCGAGCGGCTGGCCGCGCTGGCCATGCGGGCGCTGGCCGCCGAGGGCCGGCAGGCCGAGGCGCTGGAGCTGTTCGAGCGGACCCGCCGCACGCTCGCCGACGAGCTCGGCGTCGATCCCGGGCCCGAGCTGCGTGCCGCTCACCTGGCCGTCATCTCAGGAGAGGTACGCGCGCAGGCCCCACCGGTCCAGATCCGGCAGCGGGGCAACGTACGGGCCCCGAGGACCAGCTTCATCGGCCGTGAGGCCGAGCTGGACCAGCTCGCCGCCCTGCTCGGCCAGGCCAGGGTCGTCACGCTGGTCGGCCCGGGCGGCGCGGGCAAGACCAGGCTGGCCACCGAGGTGGCGCTGCGATCCGCAGAAGCGGCCTGGATGGTCGAGCTGGCCCCCGTCAGCGACCCCAAAGAGGTCATCGGCACTGTGCTGGACGTGCTGGGGCTACGGGACGACCGCCCGCCGTACCGCATGCCCTCGGACGGGGGCGACCCGGTGGCGCAGGTGGCCGAGGCCGTCGCGGGCCGGTCCGCGCTGCTGGTGCTGGACAACTGCGAGCACCTCGTCGACGCGGCCGCCGAGCTGGCCGAGCGGCTGCTCACCGAATGCCCCGACCTGCGGGTGCTGGCCACGAGCAGGGAGCCGCTCAACCTGCCGGGCGAGCACCTGGCGCCCATCCCGCCGCTCGCGCCGCCGCCCGTGGGCGCGGACCCCGCGCAGGCGGAGGCGTACCCGTCGGTCCGGTTGCTGCTGGACCGGGCCACCGCCGCCCGGCCCGGGTTCGCGATCGACGACGGGAACGTGGCCGCCGTGGTGGCGCTCTGCCGCCGGCTGGACGGCATGCCGCTGGCCATCGAGCTGGCCGCGGCCCGGCTGCGCACCATGACGCCGCAGCAGCTCGCCGACCGCATCGACGACCGGTTCAAGCTGCTCACCGGCGGCAGCAGGACCGCTCTGCCGCGCCAGCAGACGCTCAGAGCGGTGGTGGAGTGGAGCTGGGACCTGCTGAGCGCGGAGGAGCGGGTGCTGGCCAGGCGGCTCGGCGTGTTCGCGGGTGGGGCGACGCTTGAGTCGGTCGAGGCGGTCTGCGGGGGGACGGCGGACGTGCTGGGCGCCCTCGCCGACAAGTCGCTGGTCCAGGTCTCTCCCGAGGGCCGCTACTCCATGCTGGAGACCATCCGTGCCTACGCGCTCGAACGGCTGGCCGAGGCGGGGGAGGTCGGCGAGTACCGGCGGCGGCACGCGGCGTACCTGCTGGAACTGGCCGAACGGGCGGTGCCCGAGCTGCGCACGGCCGCGCAGACCGCCTGGCTCGAGCGGATGGCGCCCGAGCGCGACGACTTCGCCGCGGCGCTGCGCTGGGTGATCGACGAGCGGGACGTCGAGACCGCGCTGCGGCTGTGCGGGGCGCTCAACTGGTACTGGTGGATGTGCGGCTACCGGCGGGAGAGCACGGCCTGGGCCGTTCAGGTGCTCGACCTGGTGGGCGACGAGCCGCCGCCGGGGCTGGCCGCGGCCTACACGTCCTGCACGTTCGCGTACGGCGTCTCCATGATCGGCACGATCGCCAACGACCGGCCCGCCATGCTGGCGCTGTCGAACCGGATGGACCTCCTGGTCGAGCGGGCCGAGCGGGAGGGGCCGCTGCACCCGATGCTCAAGCTCAGCAGGGTCGTCATGGCCGCCGTGGCGGGCCGCGACGAGGTGGCCGCCGAGCTGCTCGAAGGGTACGTCGAGAGCGACGATCCCTGGCTGGCCAGCTCCGCCCGCATGATCGGCGGCCCGGGCCAGCGCACCGAGGAGGACCTCGAGCAGGCGGTGGCCGGGTTCAGGAAGCTCGGCGACCGGTGGGGGCTGACCGAGGCGCTCCTGGGGGTGGCCGAGCTGCGGGCCGTCAGGGGCGCGCCGACCGACGACATCATCGCCGAGGTCTGGGGCATGACCAGCCGCTGGGTCGGCGCCGATGAGGCGATCTCGACCCTGATCAGGCTGGCGGAGCTGCGCATGCGCGGCGGCGACCTGGACGGCGCGGGCGAGGACCTGGCCAGGGCCAGGGCCAGCGTGGACGAGGAGACCACGCCGCACTCGCTGCTGCTGCTCGGGATGGGCGAGGCCGCCCACGCCTGCCGACTCGGAGAGCTGGACCGTGGGCTGGAGATCTACCGCGGCCTGTTCGACGTGCTCTCGCAGGCTCCGCCCGTGGTGCAGCTCGCCGCCGCGCTCAGGACCGCGTACGGCCGGGCGCTGGCACAGAGCGGCGAGCTGGACGCCGCGATCGAGCAGCACCGGCTGGCCCTTGGCACACTTGGCACAGGCAACCCCGACCGGCCGATACTTTCGCTGGTGCTGGCCGGGTTCGCGCTGGCCGCGCAGGTCGCGGGCGACCAGGAGCGGGCCGCCGTGCTGTTCGGCGCGTCGTCGGCGATCGAGCCGTGCGACACCTCGCTCCACACGTTGGAGGGCCGGGAAACGGCCAGGGCCGCGCTCGGGGGCGAGCACTTCGAGGAGTGCTTCGCCAAGGGCGCGGCCATGTCGAGGGAGGAGGTCTACGGGATGGTCGGCAGCACGACGTAGGACGGGCCGTGCAGCGTGGTGGTGCCCTTCTCCGGATTCCGGCCGAACCTGGGGAAGTTCGAGCCCGCCACGTCGATCCTGATCCGGTGACCCGGCCGGAACGCGTTCGAGATCGCGCCGAGCCGCACCCTGACCTCGCGCACCTCGCCGGGCACGAGGTCGTCCACCCTGGCGACGCCGTCGGTCAGCAGCTCGGCCCGCCCGTCGGGGTGCACGTCGATCAGCTTGGCCGTGACATTAGCGCTCGTGGCGGTGGAGGAGACGCGCGCGACCAGCTCGACCTCGCCGCTCACCTCCACCCGCGCGCCGAGCGGCTCGGTCCGGTGCCGCAGCACGTCGTCGCGCTCGTCGAGGGGCCGCTGGTCGAGCGGCCCGAACGCGGCGAACGTCATGACCGCCCCGCCGAGCGTCGGCACCGGGGCACCGGGGTCGCTGACGAACTCGGCGGAGCCGCCCGCCACCGGCCTCGTGCTCAGCGTCCCGTCGAAGCCCAGGTGGTACGGGACGTGCCGGGCCCGCGAGACGGGCCAGTCGTCCTCGTCGCGCCAGGCGTCGTCGCCCATCACGAAGATCTTCACGCGAGCCCTGTCGCGCGCCGGCGCCCCGCGCAGCCAGCGGTCGAACCAGTCGAGGTGTATCCCGGTCCAGTCGACGGCCTCCTGACTGGCGTGGCCGCCGTAGTCTCGCCCGCAGATGGCCCGGTCGTGCGAGAAGTGCGTCCACGGGCCCACGATCAGCCGGGACTCGCCGCGCAGCCGCTCGTAGTGCTCGATGGAGGCGTCGCGGAAGTAGTCGTACCAGCCGGTGCTGACCAGCGCGGGCACCTCGATCCTGGAGTGGTCGACGACCCCGTCCCGCCAGAGCGGGTCGAGCGGGTCGGGGCGGTCCATCCACGAGGCGTAGAAGGGCACCAGGTCCGCCAGCAGCGGCTGGTCGCTGAGCGGCAGCCGCTCGGAGAGCTCCAGCAGGCGCTCGTCGAGCCGGTCGGGCAGGCCGATGGCCGCCAGGTACCTGTCCTTGTCCTCCTGCGTGGCGGTGCCCAGGGAGATCCGGCGGTCCAGCTCGTCCACGGCGAGTACCATCGCGCTGACGGTGAGGATGATGTTGAGGTTGGGTACGCCGCCGGGCTGGTAGACGGCTTCGTACAGCCCGGCGGGGGCGACGTGCGGCGCGATGGCCCGCAGGCCCTCCGGCCGCTCCTGGGCAGCGAGCAGCTGGGTAATGCCAAGGTACGAATCCCCATACATCCCGACATTTCCGTCGGACCACGGCGCGGTCGCCGCCCACCGGACCGCGTCATAGCCGTCGGCCGCCTCGCCCCCGATGAACCGGAACTCGCCCTGCGAGGCGCCCGTGCCGCGCACATCCTGAAGGACGACCGCGTATCCGGCGGCCACGAGGCGGGGCACGTCGAGGTGGAACCCGGGGCCCTCGACGGCCCGGCCGTACGGGGTGCGCGAGAGCAGCACAGGGAAGCGTCCGTCTGCGGCGGGCCGCCACAGCGTCGACACGAGCTCGACGCCGTCACGGGTGGTCATGGTCTCGGTGGTCTCGATCATCGGACTCTCCTGTTGTAAGCGCGAAGGGCAAGGGGGACGAAGAGGGCGAGCAGCGCGGCGGTCCAGCCGAGCGTGATCCACAGGTCTGACCCGTGCAGGCCGCCGGTCAGGAACCCGCGCAGGGCGCCGGCCAGGTGCGAGACGGGGTTGACGGACATCCACCAGGTCAGCCAGCCGGGCATGTCGGTGGCGGGCACGAAGGCGCTGCTGCCGAACGTGAGAGGCAGCAGGACGGCCGTCGAGATGCCCTGCATCGACGTGACGGACTTGGCCACCAGTCCGATCCAGGCCGAGCCCCAGCTCAACGCCATGGCCAGCAGCAGGACCAGGCCGAGCCCCGCCAGCGCGCTGAACGGGTCCGTCGTGACGCGGAAGCCGACGGCGTACCCCACGAGCATGGACATCGCGATCGTGATCAGCAGCGTGAGCAGGTCCGCCATGATGCGTCCCGCGAGGGGCGCCGACCTGGCGATCGGCATGGTCCTGAACCTGTCGAACACGCCGTTGCCGATGTCGGTGGCCAGGTTCATGCCGGTGGTGATCGTCGACATCAGCGCCACCTGGACGAGCACGCCGGGCAGCATGTACGCCACCGCGCCCGCGCGGTCGCCCCCGGCGGCGCCGCCGAACAGGTACACGAAGATGACGATCATGAAGACGGGCTGGAACAGCATGCTCAGGAGCTGGCCCGGACTGTTCCTGAGCGGGATCAGGCTGCGCCAGGCCAGCGTCAGCCCTTGGGAAAGAGCGGTGGTCATCGGTGGTCTCCGGTCAGGGTGAGGAAGACGTCGTCCAGTGAGGGCAGGCGCAGGGCGTGCTCGGCGAGCACGATGCCCGCGTCGTCGAGCGTCCGGAGCGTGGCGGGCGGCTCGGCCAGGTCGTGCACCGGGATGCTCACCACCCCGTCCACGGCCTTCGCGCCGAGGATCGTCTCGGCCTTCTCCAGGTCCGCGGCGCACAGCGGCTTGACGTCGAGCCGGTGGCCGCCCGCCAGCGCCTTGAGCTCGTCGGGCGTCCCGGCGGCGGCGACCCGGCCCCGGTCGATGACCAGCAGGTCGTCGGCGAGCTGGTCGGCCTCCTCCAGGTACTGGGTGGTCAGCAGCACGGTCACGCCGTCGGCGGTCAGCTCCCTGACCACGTCCCACAGCTCGCCGCGGGCATGGGGGTCGAGCCCCGTGGTCGGCTCGTCGAGGAACAGGATGCGCGGGCGGCTCACCAGGCTGACCGCCAGGTCGAGGCGGCGGCGCATGCCGCCCGAGTAGCCGCTCGCCGCGCGGCCGGCCGCCTCCTCCAGGCCGAAGCGGGCCAGCAGCTCCGCCGCCCTGGCCCGGGCCTCCGACCTCGACAGGCCGAGCAGGCGGCCCATCAGCAGCAGGTTCTGGGTGCCGGTCAGCTTCTCGTCGACCGAGGCGTACTGGCCGGTCAGGCCGATCAGCTCGCGTACCTTGCCTGCCTGGCGGGTCACGTCGTACCCGCCGACCAGGGCGCGGCCCGCGTCGGGGACGGCCAGGGTGGCGAGGATGCGGACCGCCGTCGTCTTGCCCGCGCCGTTCGGGCCCAGGACGCCGAGCACGGCGCCCGTCCTGGCCCTCAGGTCGACGCCGTCGAGCGCAGCCTTGTCGCCGTATCTCTTGACGAGTCCTTCGGCTTCGATCGCGTACTTCATGTCCCCAACGGTGTCCGGGCCCGCTGGCATCCCCCTGGCAGCGACCTGTCAGGGGGATGGTGCATGTCCGTAACTTTGGGCCCTTCCTAGGCGAGGCCGGGTCTTCAGTCGATGATCGACAGTGGTGCGCCGCCGCTTGAGGTGACGAAGTGGGGCGGTGACCAGAAGCGGCTGCCTCACAGGTACGTGCGGACGTGGCCAGAGAACTCCTCGCGTAGCAGCCGGGCTAAGACGCCCTTGACGTTTCCATTGCAGTGACGTGCATCACACGATAAAGTGTTCGACTGTGAGGCTTGTGGTGCACGTGAAGCTTTTGCCAACGCCTGAGCAGGCGGAGGCGTTGGAGGCGACCTTGCGTGCGTGCAACCATGCCGCTAATCAGGTCTCACGCCTGGCCCACGAGATGGGGGTGTTCGGCAACTACCGGCTGCGTAGGCACCTGTACGGAGAATTGAAGGCGGCCGGTCTGTCGGCTCAGCCCGCCCAGCACGTCATCAAAAAGGTCGCCGACGCCTACACCGCCCTGCGCGGCCTGATCCGCAATGGGCGCCTGGGCGGCCCGCGTTCCAAGCGCCGCCGTAAGGCGGAGTCCAAGCCGATCGCCTTCCGTCCCCAAGCCGCTCAGCCGTTCGATGACCGGTGCCTGTCCTGGCAGATCGACGCCCGCACCGTGTCCATCTGGACGGTCCGGGGCCGCCTGAAGAACATCGCCTTCACCGCATCACCGGAGCAGTTCAAGATGCTCGCCCTGCACCGCAGAGGCGAGAGTGATCTGATCTTCCGGGACGGGACGTGGTTGTTGTCGGCCACCTGCGAGATCCCCGAAGCGCCGATGAACGCCGCCCCGCAGGGGTGGCTGGGGGTGGACCGGGGCATCGTCAACCTGGCCACCACCTCGGACGGGACCAACTACAGCGGGCAGAAGTTGTCGCATTACCGGCGGCGGATGGCCCGCATCCGGGCCGAGTTGCAGGCCAGAGGCACCAAGTCCGCCAAGCGGAAGCTGAAGCGGCGGGCCCGGCAGGAGGCCCGGCATGCCACGCACACCAATCACCAGATAGCCAAAGAGATCGTGACCGATGCGCAACGCACCGGACGCGGCATCGCCGTTGAGGAACTGGCGGGGATCCGCGACCGGGTACGGCTTTGGCCTTCCCAGCGGGCCACGCTCTCGACTTGGCCGTTCCACCAGCTCGGCGCCTTCCTGGCCTACAAGGCCCGCCGCGTTGGCGTCCCCTACCTGGAGGTGGACCCGGCCTACACCTCCCAAACCTGCCCAAACTCCTGGTGTGGGCATACCGAGCGTAAGAACCGTCCCACCCGGGACGCCTTCATCTGCAGGTCGTGCGGCTTCGCTGGACCCGCCGACCATATCGCCGCCCTCAACGTCGCCAGACGCGCCAGGACGGCGTGGGTATTCGTCAACATGCCCAACGACCCCGCCGTGGAAAGTGGGATCAGTGCGTCCCGAGTCGGTCAGCCAGACCGGAACGTGAGGCGCAAGCCCAGGATTTCTGTCCTGCACAGTTGACTCTCGGGTCAGGCGGCGAGCGCCTGAGGAGGACCGGGTGAGGCGTCGAACAGCCACCTGCTGGCAGCCTTCAGCCTGATAGCGTCTGCGGGCCAGACGGTCCGCATCCTCGTCGACGCCGCTGACGCCTCAGGGGCCTCCCTGGTGGAGGCGGGCGTGGACGACGTCAGGATCACCCAGCAACCGTAGACCGCACCGCCGCTCCGCCGTACAAGATCCTGTGTCTTGTACGGCGGAGTCATGTTTGGGTCTTGTAAGCCTTCGGTGTCAAGGCTACGATCGCGCCAAATACTTAGGAAAGTTTCCTATAAGTTCACCGGTTCCGAGCCAGCCTCTCCTTGCCGGTGCCGTACGGCTTGCGCTCTCACCCCCCGGCGCAAGACGTACGGCACCTCACCCCCGAAGGAAGAACTCGTGAGACCTCGCGCGATCCTCCTGGCCCTCTCCACCCTCGCACTCAGCCTGTACGCCCTCCCCGCCCAGGCCGCCCCCCTCGCATCCGGGGCCACCGCGACGTTCGTCAAGGTCTCCGACTGGGGCTCCGGCTTCGAGGGCAAGGTCACCGTCACCAACGGCACCACCACGGCCATGACCGGCTGGAACGTCCAGTTCGACGTCCCCGCCGGCTACTCCATCCCCTCCGCGTGGGACGCGGTCATGTCGCGGAGCGGGCAGCACTACACCTTCACCAACCCGAGCTGGGCGCCCCCGCTCGCGGCCGGGGCCAGCGCGAGCTTCGGCTTCAACGGCAGCCCCGGCAACTTCCCCGGCATCACCGGCTGCACGCTGAACGGCGCCCCGTGCGGCGGCTCCTCGACCGGGGCGCCCGGCGCGCCGGGCACCGTCTCGGCCACCGCGACCGCGAGCGCCATCACCCTCACGTGGGGGGCGTCCTCCGGGACGGTGACCGGTTACCGCGTCTACGAGGGGAGCGTTGTCAAGGCCACGGTCACGGGCACCACGGCCACGATCGGCGGCCTCGGCTCCTGCGAGAGCCACACCTACACCGTCAAGGCGTACAACTCGGTGGGTGAGTCGGCCGGGCGCGACGCCACCGCGACCACCACCGGCTGCACCGGCGGCGGTGGCAGCCTGCCGAAGCACATCCTCACCGGCTACTGGCACAATTTCGCGAACGCCGCCGCCGAGCTCAAGCTGTCGGCCGTGCCCGACGAGTACGACCTGGTCGCGATCGCGTTCGGCGAGGCCACCGCCACGGCGGGCGAGGTCGCCTTCGCGCTCGACCCCGGGCTGGCCGCGGCGGTCGGCGGGTACACCGACGCCCAGTTCAAGGCCGACGTGCAGGCCCTGCACCAGCGGGGCAAGAAGGTCATCCTGTCCGTCGGCGGCGAGGCCGGCCGGGTGCAGGTCGCCGACGCGGCCGGCGCGACGAGATTCGCCGACTCCGTGTACGCGCTGATGCGGGCCTACGGCTTCGACGGCGTGGACATCGACCTGGAGAACGGCCTCAACGCCACCTACATGGCCCAGGCGCTCAGGTCGCTGCGCGCCAAGGCCGGCTCCGGGCTGATCATCACGATGGCGCCCCAGACCATCGACATGCAGTCGACCGGGATGGAGTACTTCAAGCTCGCCCTGAGCATCAAGGACATCCTCACGGTCGTCCACACGCAGTACTACAACTCCGGCTCCATGCTCGGCTGCGACCAGGCACAGGCGTACACCCAGGGCTCGGTGAACTTCATGACCGCCCTCGCCTGCATCCAGCTCGAGAACGGCCTGCGCCCCGACCAGGTGGCGCTGGGCCTGCCGGCCGGGCCGGGCGCCGCGGGCGGCGGCGTCGTCTCGCCCTCCCTCGTCAACCAGGCGCTCGACTGCCTGGCCAAGCGCACCAGCTGCGGGACCTTCGTGCCACCGCGCGCCTACCCGGACATCAGGGGCGCGATGACCTGGTCCATCAACTGGGACGCGAGCACCAACTGGTCCTTCTCCAAGACCGTCAAGCCCCACCTCCAGGGAATGCCATGAAATTTCGCAGCAAATTCCTCGCATTACTCGCCGGGCTGGCCCTCGCGCTGACCGGCGCCGGATTCACGGCCGTCGCACCCGCCGCGTACGGAGCCGTACAGCAGATGGCCGCCGCCTGGGCCCCGTGGACCGCGTACACCATCGGCCAGGTCGTCACCTACAACGGCGTCGACTACGTCTGCATCCAGGCCCACACTTCGCAGCCCGGCTGGGAGCCGCCCAACGTGCCGGCCCTCTGGAAGCCCGGCTCGGGCGGCGGCAACCCCGGCGCCCCCGGCCAGCCCGGCGCGGTCAGCACGTCCGTGACCAGCTCCAGCATCTCGCTGAGCTGGGGCTCCTCGTCCGGCACCGTGACCGGCTACCGCGTGTACGAGGGCTCGACGCAGCGGGCCCAGGTCACCGGCACCAGCGCGACCATCTCGGGGCTCGGCACGTGCACGACGCACACGTACACGGTGAAGGCGTACAACTCGGCTGGTGAGTCGTCCGGCCGCGACGCCACCGCGACCACCAGCGGCTGCTCCAGCGGCGGAGGGGGCAAGATGGCCGGCGCCCCGTACCTCTACATGGGCTGGGGCAACCCGCCCAACCCGGGCACCGTCATGGACGCGACCGGCGTCAAGTCGTTCACGATGGCGTTCATCCTGTCCGGCGGCGGCTGCAGCCCGTCCTGGGACGGCAACCGGCCGCTGACCGGCGGCGCCGACCAGCAGGCCATCAACACGGTCAAGTCGAAGGGCGGCAGCGTCCAGGTCTCCTTCGGCGGCTGGTCGGGCAACAAGCTCGGCCCCAACTGCTCGACGCCGCAGGCGTTCGCGGGCGCGGTGCAGCAGGTCATCAACGCCGTCGGCCCGGCCGTCGTGGACTTCGACATCGAGAACAGCGACGAGTTCGAGAACTACACCGTCCAGGACCGCATCCTGAACGGCCTCAAGATCGTCAAGCAGAACAACCCGAACGTCAAGGTCGTCGTCACCTTCGGCACCTCCAAGACCGGCCCCACCGCGCCCGGCGTGCGGCTCATCAACCAGTCCAAGGCGCTCGGCGTGCCGATCGACAACTACACGATCATGCCGTTCGACTTCGGCGGCTCGAACATGTACCAGGACACGGCCAACGCCTCCGAGGGCCTGAAGAACGCGCTCAAGAGCGCCTTCGGGTGGAGCGACGCCCAGGCGTACGCGCACATGGGCATCTCGGGCATGAACGGCCTGTCCGACCAGCAGGAGCTGACCAACCCGTCCACCTGGACGCAGATCCGCGACTGGGCCAAGTCGCACGGCCTGACCAGGCTCGCCTACTGGGCCGTCAACCGTGACCGCCCCTGCCCCGGCGGCGGCGTGGTCTCCAACTGCAGCGGCATCTCCCAGGCCGACTGGGAGTTCACCAGGATCACCGCCGGATTCTGACCCGCTCGGCGGCCCGTGTCCGCACCGGGGGCGGGCCGCAGGTCACAGGACGAGCTGCGTGGGCTTGAGCGGGACGCCGAGGCCCGGCGGCCGGTAGGTCGGCAGCGCCTCGCCGTACTCGTGCATCCAGGCGTGGTCCACCAGCAGCCGCATCCGCCCCCCGCCGGGACCGCTGACGGTCTCGGCGGCGGGCCGGCGCCCGGAGAGCTTCTCGACCGCGTCCGCCACCAGCTCCGCCTCCGGCGCCGACAGGTCGCAGTGGTCGTCGGGCCCGATGAGCAGGTCCACGTCGGGCGGCAGCGGGTAGATCGGCCGCGGCAGGGCCAGCACGCGCGGCGGCGGCGCCATCGGCCAGCCGTCGCGCACCGCCTCCAGCAGCACCGAGCGCGACGTCCTCCGCGCGAACAGCCCCTCGGCCAGCGCCCAGCTCAGCGCGCCCACGTCCGACAGGTCCTCGCCGCACGCGTGCAGGCACAGGTACGGCACCAGCGGGATCCCCGCCCCGCTTTTCTGCGCCCACCCGCCGCCGCACCCGGTGAGCACCAGCAGCGCCACCATCGCCCGGTAGGCGGTGTCGGCGTGCGGCGTCTCCAGCCGCCCCGGCACGATCAGGCAGCGCCCTCCCGTCTTCTCCGCCGTCACGCCCAGCTCGCGCGCGATCTTCAGCGTCCGCGACGCGGCCACCCCGGTGCACGCCTCCTGCCAGGCCGGCGTGTACGGCTCGGCCCGGTCGGCGTACCCGGACGGCCACACGCCGGGCAGCCCGGGGCGCGACACGCCGTAGACGGCCAGCAGCAGGTCGAACACGGTCGTCACCAGCTCCTCGCCCTCCCGCAGCACGGGCACGCCGCGGCGCAGCACGCCGGGTCCGTCGTCGAAGCGCGGCAGCAGCACCTCCACCGCCTCGCCGCCGTACACGCTCAGCCGGTCACAGCCGCTCCCCAGCAGCCCGCCCGGCACGTACGCCTCCTCGCGCTCCCGCAGCCGCACGAGGAACGGCAGATCGGTGCGTTCCATGGCGTGCTCGGCGAACGGCGTCCTGTCCAGGTAGAACTCCTTGAGCAGCACGTGCCCCATGGCCATCGCCAGCGCCCCGTCCGTGCCGGGGCGCACGACCAGCGTCTCGTCGGACAGCCGCGTGGGATGCGTGCCCACCGCGACCACCTTCTGTCCCTTGTACCGCCCGGCGATCACCCAGGGCGTGTCCGGCGTGCGTACCAGCCGGTTGTTCTCCCCCCACTGCAGCACGTACGCCGCCCGCGCCCAGTCGTCGGCGCCCGGGCCGGCGAACCGCGGCCCCAGCACCTGCTCGGGCGCGCACGGGTGCTCGGTCAGCACCGCGCCGCCGAGCCCGCCGACCAGCCGCGCCAGCGGCGAGGTGGCCAGCGCCGCCACCCGGTCCGCCCCGTGCTGGGCGGCCGTGTGCATCATCGCCGCGGCCACCAGTTCGGCCACCGTGGCGTCGTCGAGCGGCACCCGCCGCTCGCCCCGCGCCGCGCGATATTGCTGTGAATTCGCTGTGAGTTTCGCCCAGGTGGCGACCGGGTCCCGCGTCGCATCCCTCACCTCGAAATAGAGCCTGACCAGTGCCTGGTTGACCTGCGATCCCCCCATGGAAAAAGTTCAACACAGACAGTGAGCCTCTATCGCCATACGTATCGGCATGTCGGGGATAAGAATTGGAAGCCCTGGTGGCAAGCACTGCCGCTGTTACGGCAGGCTAGAGGCCGCCATGGATTACGCAGTTCTCACGGGGATAGTCCTCGTCGCCGGTGTCGTGCTCGCTCTCATCGCCCAATGGCGCGATTGGCGGCCACCGCTCATTGTCGCCGTCCTCGTAGGCGTGGCCGTCCGCCTGCTGATCATGTACACGTCGGCGATCGACTCGTGGCAGCCGGTCGACTTCATGGAGAGCTTCAAGCCCGCGGGAGAGGCCGTGCTGCGCGGCCAGGACCCGGTGCTGGCCAGCGAGGGCGGCTGGCACTTCCTGCCGACCATCCCGTACGTGTACGGCATCCTGCTGTGGCTCGGCATCCCGTGGGAGTTCGCCGGGCGCCTGGTCACCGTGGTCGCCGACATCGTGCTGATCCCGCTGGTGGCCAAGCTGGCCGGCGGTCCCAAGGCGTCGCTGCGGGCCCTGCAGTACGCGCTCAACCCGCTCGCCGTGATGATCGCCTGCATCCATGGCCAGGTGGAGCCGGTCGCGCTCGTGTTCGGCGTGGCCGCGTTCGTGGTCGCCCGCGGCTCCGGCCCGCTGGAGCGTCCCGGCGTCGTGACGGACGTGGTCGCCAAGGTGCGGGCGGGCGTGGCCGCGTACGGCGTGCGCTCCTCGATCCCGCGCGTGATCGGCCGGGGCGGCATGCTGCACCGCGCCCTGCTGCCGGGGCCTGAGGACCGGGCCGACCTCAAGCGGGGCGCCCTGGCCGGCGTCCTGATGGGCCTCGCGCTGTGCGCGAAGAGCTGGCCGATCTGGCTGATCCCCGGCATGCTCCTGCTCCTGCCCAACCTGCGCTCCAGGGTCGCGGCGCTGTTCACCACCGGACTCCTGCCGCTGTTCTTCCTGGTCACGCTGCCGATCTTCGCGGGCACGTCCCTCGACCAGATCCCCGCGGTCATCAACACGATCCGGGACATCCGGCCGATCATCGGCGAGTGGGGCTGGACGCCGTGGTTCACCGGCGGCGACTGGGCGCTGATCCCGGCGCTGGCCTCCCTCGGCACGAACCTCATCTACGCGTGCGTCATCGGGGCGATCCTCGTCTGGCGGCGAGCCGACCCGATCGACATGACCATCGCCATCCTGCTGATCTTCATGGTGGTGACGCCGCGGCTGGGCGCCCAGTACCTGATGTGGTTCATGCCGTTCCTGATCGCCAGGCCGACCAGGTTCGCCTGGCCGGCCATCGTGGGCGTGTCGATCTGGGCCGGATACGGCTATCTCTACATGACCCAGTTCGACGTCAACACCTGGTGGTACCTGCACCAGGACTGGTCGCGGGCGTCGATCGTGCTGCTGCCCGTCCTCTTGCTGGCCATGCCCTGGGGCCGCCGCATGGCGACCGCGGCCCCAGGACTGGCTCCCCTCGCCGGCCGTTCGGAGCCGGCCCGGATCACGTCACCGGCATAGGCGTCCCCACAAGGTGATCCACTGGTCGGGGTGGACGTGGCCCACGACGGTGTCACGGGCGACGCCCGCTGCCTCCAGTGCGGCGTCCACCCCCTGGTAGCGCGTCTTCAGCGAGGCGCGCACCGAGCCGCCGACACCGCCGAAGCCCAGCTCGACCAGCTCCAGGTAGGAACGCCGCGAGCTCATGGCTCCGCTTCGCTCCGCTGTTCGGGGCTCTTCAAGCCCCTCACGGGGAAGGAGAGGGTCCGGCCTGCGCTGGATGCGCAGGATCGCCGAGTCCACGGACGGGACGGGCCGGAAGGCCTCCCTGCCGATCGTGTCGCCGAGCCGCCAGCTGAACCACGGCCACGACTCGACCGTGACCAGGCTCCAGCGGCCGTAGTCGCCGGTGCGCTTGCGGGCGTACTCCCGCTGGGTGAGCAGCGTCGCCGAGGTCAGCGCGGGCGCCCGCAGGCACCAGTCCACGATCTTCGACGTGACCGAGTACGGGATGTTGCCCACGACCGCGAATGGCTCCCGCGGCGCCCGCGCGGTCGTGAAGTCGCCCCTGACCACGTCGATCCTGGGATCGCCGCTCGTGCGGGCGGCCAGCCGTACGGCGAGCCTCGGGTCGATCTCATAGGCGACGACCTTCGCACCCGCCTCGGCCAGCGCGAAGGTGAGCACCCCCTGGCCCGCGCCGGGCTCCAGCACGAGCCCTTCGGGGGCGGCGGCCTTCACCATCAGATCGACGGCATGCCGGTCGGCCAGGAAATTCTGCGAGAGCGTGCGCCGCGCCCGGTCCATGGGCGTGCGGCCGCCGGTGTTCCTGGCTTTGCGCTGAGTATGTGAATAGTTTCCGTGCGCGAAATTCTGCGCCACAGCACTTGCCCTTTCGGGTCCTCGAGATTGACAGGTCTCGAAGGGCCCTGGGCACGCCTGCGGACGCGCGGATCAGCCTGGGATCAGATGGTCGCGTCCGCTAGCGGGCCAGAGCCCGGCCGTGGCGGATGCGGATGAAAACCTGGCAGGTGAACATGCATGTCATGCCGGTCACAGTAGGCAGCGGCAGTTCATCCGGGCAACGCAATTAAATGTGATGCGCGGACGGGGCCTGGTTCGCCACCCTGGAATACGTGCAGGCGACGGTCACGGTCACCCCGGCGCAGCTCCCCGAGCTGCTGCTGCACGTCGCCGTGGTCCGGCCCGTGTTCCTCTGGGGCGCCCCCGGCATCGGCAAGAGCTCGCTCGTACGCGAGTTCGCCGACTCACTCGGACTGGAGTGCGTGACGCTGCTCGGCACCCAGCTCGCCCCTGAAGACCTGATCGGCGTGCCCGAGCTGGTCAACGGGCGCAGCCGGTTCGCGCCGCCCGAGTCGATCGCGCGCGCGGAGCCGTACTGCCTGTTCCTCGACGAGCTCAACGCCTCCGCGCCCGAGGTACAGAAGGCGTTCTACTCGCTGATCCTCGACCGCAGGATCGGCACGTACGAGCTGCCCGCCGGCTCGGTGGTGATCGGCGCGGGCAACCGCGCCACCGACAACGCCCTCGCCCGCCCGATGGCGTCCGCGCTGCTCAACCGGCTGGTCCACGTGCACCTGCGGGCCTCGGCGGACGACTGGCTGAAGTGGGCCGCCGCCAACGGCATCCACCCGTGGATCGTCGACTACCTGGTCCAGCGGCCCGACCACCTGTGGAGCCCGCCACCGAAGACCGAGGAGCCGTTCTCCTCGCCGCGGGCCTGGCACATGCTGTCCGACGTGCTGCTGTCGTGCGGCGACGACGTGACCGACGAGACGATCGCCATGCTGGCGTTCGGCACACTGACCGCCACGCACGCCTCCGCCTTTCGCGCCTACGTCAAGACCGTGCGGCACGCGTACGACCTGGAGGCCGTGCTGAAGGGCGAGGCCCCCTGGCCGCGCAGGCCCGAGGAACGCGACCTGCTCTACTTCCTGGCCGAGGCGTTCCGCGCCCGCCTGATCAAGGAACTGCCCGCGGACAAGCGCGGATCCTCCGACCGCGGTCGCGACCTGGGCTTCCGGGCGAAGACGCTGCTGGTGGAGCTGGCCGAGATCTCCCTCGAATGCGCCCAGCTGGTCATCGCCAACAACGCCGACGGCGCGCCCGCCCTGCCCACCTGGTTCCTGGTGGAGGTCGGGAGGGACGTGCCCAGGCTGATGGCGGCCCGGTCATGAGACGCGCCAAGGCCAAGGTCGATCCCTGGCGGGCGGAGATCCACAACGGCTGGAACGCCGTACTCCGTCACCCGCTCTTCCGCGTCTTCCACAGCTACCTCCTGGAGGCCGAGCAGGACGAGCTGGGGAGCGACACCTGGGCCGTCGTCACCGACGACGGCGACGTGCGCTTCCACCCCAAGCGCCGCGCCCCGGCCGACGAATGGACGTGGGTCTTCGCCCATCTGCTGCTCCACCTCGGCTTCGGCCACGCCGACCCGCGCGCCTGCGCGCCGAAGGACATCGACGGCGACCGCCCCGAACCTGCCTACCACGCGGCCTGCTGCCTGGCCGTGGAGCGGTTCCTGCGCACACTCAAGATCGGGCGCTGCCCCTGGCCGCTGCCCGACGAGCTGCCCGAACAGGACGAGGTGGCGCTGTCGGAGCGCTGGCGCAGGCTCGGCGTGCCGCCCCCGGTCAAGCCATCGGGTGAGCCCGACTTCCGCATCGGCTCGGCGAAGCTGGCGGAGGACCTCGACTTCCAGCGCACGTTCGCGATCGGCATCGCCGAGGCGGCCACCAGCGCGCTCGACCGGGCCGGCGAGCCCCGCACCCCCGTTGAAGGGCACGTCAAGGGGCCCTGGGATCTGGCGCTGCGCTGGTTCACGTCGTCGTACCCGCTGCTCGGCGCGCTGGCCGCGGGCATGAAGATCGTCTCTGACGCCGAGCTGGCCAGGGGCTGGTCCATCTCGATCGCCGCGGTCAGCGCCGAGGCGGGGGAGATCTACATCAATCCGCTCGCCCGGCACTCCGAGCCCGAATGGCGTTTCGTGCTGGCCCACGAGATGCTGCACGCCGCGTTGCGCCACGGCGAGCGGTGCGGCATGAGAGAGCCGTACCTGTGGAACATCGCCTGTGACTACGTCATCAACGGGTGGCTGATCGAGATGGGCGTCGGCGAGATGCCGGAAGGGCTGCTGTACGACCAGTCGCTCGGCGGCATGTCGGCGGAGGCGGTCTACGACCGCATCGCCACCGACCTGCGCCGCCTGCGCAAGCTCGCCACCCTGCGCGGGCGCGGGCTCGGCGACGTGCTCGACCAGCCGCCCCGCCGCATCGGCGGATACGTCGATCTCGACGAGTACTACCGCAACGCGCTCTGCACCGGCCTGGCCTACCACCAGAGCAGCGGCCGCGGCCTGCTGCCCGCCGGGCTCGAGCAGGAGATCCGCGCGCTCGACCAGCCGCCGCTGCCCTGGGACGCCCGGCTCGCCCGCTGGTTCGACGAGCACTTCCAGCCCGAGGAGAAGCGGCGCTCCTACGCCCGCGCCTCGCGCAGGCAGGCGTCGAGCCCCGGCATCCCGCGGCCCGGCTGGGTGCGGCCCGAGGAGGTCGTGCGCAAGGCCACGTTCGGTGTCGTGCTGGACACCTCGGGGTCCATGGACGTGACGCTGCTCGGCAAGGCGCTCGGCGCGATCGCCTCCTACGCCGCCGCCCGCGACGTCCCGCGCGCCCGTGTGGTCTTCTGCGACGCCGCCGCCTACGACGCCGGATACCTGCCGGTCGAGGAGATCGCGGGCAAGGTCAGGGTGCGCGGCCGCGGCGGCACGGTGCTCCAGCCGGGCGTCAGGCTGCTCGAGCAGGCCGACGACTTCCCGCCGGACGGCCCCATCCTGGTGATCACCGACGGCGCGTGTGACGTGCTGCACATCCGCAGGGAGCACGCGTTCCTGGTGCCGCAGGGCGCCTCACTGCCGTTCCGGCCGCGCGGGCCGGTGTTCTTCGTGAAGTGAGTGTTCTGACGTGCTCTCTACGGAAGCGCCGGCTACTCCCCGGTCACGATGACCCGGATGAGGTGCCCGTGCGACTTGAAGATCCGCGGATGGTCGTCGGGCAGCACGCCGGTCACGCACTCGTACACGTTGCCGCCCGTCTGACTTACCAGGAAGGAGGGCTCGGCGATCACCGACAGCAGCCTGATCACGGCCCGCTGCACGTCGATGCCCTCCAGCCCCTCCTCCGGACGGGCCCGCACCTCGTAGAAGCCGTCGTCGAGCAGCCGTTCGCCCAGCACCTCCCAGCCGGGCACGCGCCGCAGGTGGGGGAGGAGATGTGCCGCGGGCTCCTCGGTGACCCACCCCTCTGTGCGCATCATCTCGTCGAGCCGCCGCACGGCCGGCAGCATCGCCGCCGCGTCGCTCACGCCGACGAACCGCTCGTCCCCGTCCCACCGCCGCTGCTGCTCCATACGTCCGATTCTGACAAGAGAACCGCCCGGGGCAAGGGATAGGTTCGCCCGCATGGACGTGATCGACCGCGCGGAGAAATATCTGCAGCTCCATGGGCGCCTGCTCGACAGGCTGCGTTTCGAGGCGCTCTTCAAGGACGGGCCGCGCGAGCGGGTGCTCGACGTGTTGCGCTGCTACCAGAACGCCGACGGCGGCTTCGGCAACGCGCTGGAGCCCGACCTGCGCGGGGCGGGCAGCCAGCCGGAGCCCGTCGAGGTGGCGTTCTGGATCCTGGACGAGCTCGACGCGTTCGACTCGCCGATGGTCTCCGCCGCCTGCGACTACCTGGCCGAGGTCAGCGCGCCCGACGGCGGCGTGCCGTTCGTCCTGCCGTCCGTCCGCGACACTCCGCACGCGCCCTGGTGGGAGACCCCCGACTCGCCTCCCGGGAGCCTCATCCCCACCGCGTCGATCGCGGGGCTGCTGCACAAGCACGGCAGCACGCATCCCTGGCTGGCCGCCGCCACCGACTTCTGCTGGTCGCGGATCGCCGCGATCAAGGAGACCGGCGAGTACGAGGCCAGGGCCGTGGTGACGTTCCTGGACCTGGTGCCGGACCGTGCCCGTGCGGAGGCGGAGTTCGCGCGACTGCGCGAGGCCGTCCTCGCGACCGTCGCCTTCGACCCCGGCGCGCCGGGGCACGCCCACTTCCCGACGGATTTCGCGTCCGAGCCGCTGCGGCTGCCGCTGTTCACCCAGGACGTTCTGGACACCCACCTCGACGCCCTGATCGCCGCGCAGTCCGATGACGGGGGATGGAGCGGGAACTGGCTGATGTGGACGCCGCTGGTGGAGCACGAATGGGGCGGGTACGTCACCGTGCAGAGGCTCAAGACGCTGCGCGCGTACGGGAGGCTGCCCGGGTTCTGTCGGTGAGGTCGCGTACGTTGGGGGCATGTACGTCGAACGGCCCCCCGGCGCCGACGTCGCCGATCGCGTCGCCTGCGAGTGGCGCCTGGTCAGCGAGGCGGACACCACGCAGCTCGTGGTGCCCGACGCGTGCGTCGACCTGATCTGGGGGCCGGAGGGCCTGTTCGTGGCCGGGCCTGACACGGGCCCCATGCCGACACACCTGGTTCCCGGCGACACGTTCGTGGGCATCCGGTTCAAGCCAGGCGCGGCGGGCGACTTCTTCGGCCTCCCGCTCCAGGAGCTCCGCGACCAGCGCGTCCGGCTGTCCGACCTCCCGTCCCTGCACGTCAGGCTGTCCGGCCTCCCGTCCCCGCACGTCAGGCTGTCCGACCTTCCGCCGCTGCACGTCCCGGACGCCGGTCCTTCGCGGCGGCTCGACGCGCTGCGGGTCGCGGTCAGAGCTCGCCTGGCCCAGGGGACATCCGTCGATCCCGCGAGCTCCGCCATCGCCGGCGCTCTCCGTAACGGCCGCACGGTCGCGGAGGTGGCGTGGGACCTGGGTTTCAGCGAGCGCCAGCTGCATCGCCGCAGCCTGACGTCGTTCGGCTACGCGCCCAAGACCCTCCAGCGCATCGTCCGCTTCCAGCGCGCACTGGCCCTGGCCCGCGCGGGCGTCCCGCTGGCAGAGGTGGCGGTCGCGGCCGGCTACGCCGACCAGGCGCACCTGTCTCACGACGTCAAGAGGCTGAGCGGGGTGTCCATGCGCCACCTCGTCTCACCCTCCGGGTAGCTTCCCCGACACCAGCGCCTGCGCCCACCCGGCGCTCGGATCGCTGTCGATGAACAGCGCCCGCGCCAGCAGACTGAGCGGAATGGCGAGCACGGCCCCCAGCGGTCCCAGGACGAAAGTCCACACGATCAGCGAGATGAACGTCATGGTCGTGGAGAGCCCCACGGCGTCCCCCAGGAATTTCGGGAGAATGAACGACTGGGTGACGACATTGGTGATCGTGTACGCGGCGATGACGAGCAGCATTTTCTGCACGCCGCCGTCCAGCAGGGCGAGCATGGCGGGCGGCAGCAGGCCGATGAGGAAGCCGATGTTGGGGATGTAGTTGGCGATCAGCGCGAGCACGCCCCAGAGCAGCGGGAGCGGCACGTCCAGCAGCGACAGGGCGATCACGTCGAGCACCGCGTAAATCAGCCCGAACACGGTCGAGACAATCAGATAGCGCCGCGTTTTGTGCGTGAAGATGCCCAGGGCCGTCACCAGCCGCGGCCTTCTGCCCACGCCGGAGGTGAGAATTTTCGCGGTCACCGGCGCGTCGAGACACATTGCCAGCAACAGCACGACGATGAGGAACATCGCGGAGAGAATGCCGATCAGACTGCCGAGCAGACTCTGCGCCAATTCCACGATCTTTCCGGGGTCGAACGACCGCAGCCCCCTATTGATCATTTCGTTGCTGAGGCCGTGCGTGGTGGCCCAGTGCTGCGCGTCGGTGAGGAGGCGGTCGAACTGGGGGGCGTATGTGGGCAGCAGCGAGGCGAGCTGGGTGGCCGAGATGGTCAGGATGCCGACCATCCCGAGGAGCACGAGCACGACAATGAGGAACGGCACGGCGACCTGGAGCCAGATGGGCGCGCGCCTGGCGGCGAGCCACCCGCGTACTGGGGAGACGGCGATGACCAGCACGAGGGCCAGCACGACGGGGCCGGCGATCGACGCCACCTCGCGGATGCCATAGAGGACGACCATCGCGGCGGCGATGCCCACCAGGATGATGAGCGCCCTGGGCGCGGGTTGATCTCGCACCCCCGGTACGTACCCCCGCTTCGCGCGCGAACCATCGATTTGACGGTTCCCGGAGGCGTACATAGAGTTCACCAGTCCCGCGAGGACGGCGATGATCGCCGATCTCACTCGGGGACAACCTCCAGACACCTCCACTCCGGTTGATGTTCGTATCACTCCGGATGGGCTGGTAAGTTAGAGGGGTTGTCCCGGAAGCGGGGCGCGGATTAATTCCAGCAGGTCGAGCAAGTCGGGTCAATTTGACAGGGACTTGAACGGCTGAAAGAATTAAGACACAACGAAATGAACGCCTCCGAGCGAAAAGCCTGAACGGCTCGAGTGAGGATGTACGCGTCCGTTTCTTGAGAACTCAACAGTGTGTTAAAAGCCAGTGCATGAGATACACATGCATGACCCCGTCATGATTGACGGTTATTGCTTGGATTCACAATCCAGACGAGACATTGTTTGGAGAGTTTGATCCTGGCTCAGGACGAACGCTGGCGGCGTGCTTAACACATGCAAGTCGAGCGGAAAGGCCCTTCGGGGTACTCGAGCGGCGAACGGGTGAGTAACACGTGAGCAACCTGCCCCTGACTCTGGGATAAGCCCGGGAAACTGGGTCTAATACCGGATATGACCGCCCCTGGCATCGGGTGGTGGTGGAAAGTTTTTCGGTTGGGGATGGGCTCGCGGCCTATCAGCTTGTTGGTGGGGTAGTGGCCTACCAAGGCGACGACGGGTAGCCGGCCTGAGAGGGCGACCGGCCACACTGGGACTGAGACACGGCCCAGACTCCTACGGGAGGCAGCAGTGGGGAATATTGCGCAATGGGCGGAAGCCTGACGCAGCGACGCCGCGTGGGGGATGACGGCCTTCGGGTTGTAAACCTCTTTCAGCAGGGACGAAGTTGACGTGTACCTGCAGAAGAAGCGCCGGCTAACTACGTGCCAGCAGCCGCGGTAATACGTAGGGCGCAAGCGTTGTCCGGAATTATTGGGCGTAAAGAGCTCGTAGGTGGCTGGTCGCGTCTGCCGTGAAAGCCCGCAGCTTAACTGCGGGTCTGCGGTGGATACGGGCCGGCTAGAGGTAGGTAGGGGCAAGTGGAATTCCTGGTGTAGCGGTGAAATGCGCAGATATCAGGAGGAACACCGGTGGCGAAGGCGGCTTGCTGGGCCTTACCTGACGCTGAGGAGCGAAAGCGTGGGGAGCGAACAGGATTAGATACCCTGGTAGTCCACGCTGTAAACGTTGGGCGCTAGGTGTGGGGGTCTTCCACGATCTCCGTGCCGGAGCTAACGCATTAAGCGCCCCGCCTGGGGAGTACGGCCGCAAGGCTAAAACTCAAAGGAATTGACGGGGGCCCGCACAAGCGGCGGAGCATGTTGCTTAATTCGACGCAACGCGAAGAACCTTACCAAGGTTTGACATCACCCGGAAAGCTCCAGAGATGGGGCCCTCTTCGGACTGGGTGACAGGTGGTGCATGGCTGTCGTCAGCTCGTGTCGTGAGATGTTGGGTTAAGTCCCGCAACGAGCGCAACCCTTGCTCCATGTTGCCAGCACGCCCTTCGGGGTGGTGGGGACTCATGGGGGACTGCCGGGGTCAACTCGGAGGAAGGTGGGGATGACGTCAAGTCATCATGCCCCTTATGTCTTGGGCTGCAAACATGCTACAATGGCCGGTACAGAGGGTTGCGATACCGTGAGGTGGAGCGAATCCCTAAAAGCCGGTCTCAGTTCGGATTGGGGTCTGCAACTCGACCCCATGAAGTCGGAGTCGCTAGTAATCGCAGATCAGCAATGCTGCGGTGAATACGTTCCCGGGCCTTGTACACACCGCCCGTCACGTCACGAAAGTCGGCAACACCCGAAGCCCGTGGCCCAACCCGTAAGGGGGGGAGCGGTCGAAGGTGGGGCTGGCGATTGGGACGAAGTCGTAACAAGGTAGCCGTACCGGAAGGTGCGGCTGGATCACCTCCTTTCTAAGGAGCACACTCGCCCGTCACCGGCGCACGATCGGTGGGGCGACAGCTCACTAGTGGAGCACTGGCTAGTCAGTCGGACCGGGTTGCCGGGCCGCTAGTACCGCCCGTAAGGGAGTGGGAACGTGGTTGCGGGGTTTTGGTTCGGGTCTGAACACACTGTTGGGTCCTGAAGGAACGGGCATGCGTGCCTGGTTCTTCTTGGATGACAGGGCCGCTGAAGCAGCTTTTCGGAGTTGTGGATGCGGTTGCTGTTTGTTGTTTGAGATTTGCATAGTGGACGCGAGCATCTTTGTGGCCAAGTTTTTTAGGGCACACGGTGGATGCCTTGGCATCAGGAGCCGATGAAGGACGTGGGAGGCTGCGTTAAGCCTCGGGGAGTCGCCAACCAGACGTTGATCCGGGGATGTCCGAATGGGGAAACCTAGCACCAGTCATGTGGTGTTGCCTCCGCCTGAATGTATAGGGCGGTTGGTGGTAACGCGGGGAAGTGAAACATCTCAGTACCCGTAGGAAGAGAAAACAATATGTGATTCCGTGAGTAGTGGTGAGCGAAAGCGGATGAGGCTAAACCGGGCGTGTGTGATAGCCGGCAGGCGTTGCATGTCCGGGGTCGTGGGACCTTCTGGTGGTTTCTGCCGGAACTGCAAGCAGTGATAAATCGATGGGGTAGTTGAAAGCTCTGGGAAGGGCTGCCGTAGACCGTGAGAGCCGGGTAGGCGAAACCTTGTCGACTGCTGGAGGGGATCCCAAGTAGCACGGGGCTCGAGAAATCCTGTGTGAATCTGCCAGGACCACCTGGTAAGCCTAAATACTCCCTGATGACCGATAGTGCACGAGTACCGTGAGGGAAAGGTGAAAAGTGCCCCGGTGAGGGGTCGTGAAATAGTACCTGAAACCGTGTGCCTACAAGCCGTAGGAGCTTACAGCAGCTTGCTGTTGTGTGATGTGACTGCGTGCCTTTTGAAGAATGAGCCTGCGAGTTATGGTGTGTGGCGAGGTTAACCCGTGTGGGGGAGCCGTAGCGAAAGCGAGTCTGAATAGGGCGTTTGAGTCGCATGCTGTAGACCCGAAGCGGAGTGATCTACGCATGGGCAGGTTGAAGCTCAGGTAAGACTGGGTGGAGGACCGAACCCACCAGGGTTGAAAACCTGGGGGATGATCTGTGTGTAGGGGTGAAAGGCCAATCAAACTCCGTGATAGCTGGTTCTCCCCGAAATGCATTTAGGTGCAGCGTCGCGTGTTTCTTGCCGGAGGTAGAGCACTGGATGGCTAATGGGCCCGACAAGGTTACTGACGTCAGCCAAACTCCGAATGCCGGTAAGTGAGAGCGTGGCAGTGAGACTGCGGGCGATAAGGTTCGTAGTCGAGAGGGAAACAGCCCAGATCACCGACTAAGGCCCCTAAGCGTGTGCTAAGTGGGAAAGGATGTGGAGTCGCAGAGACAACCAGGAGGTTGGCTTAGAAGCAGCCACCCTTGAAAGAGTGCGTAATAGCTCACTGGTCAAGTGATTCTGCGCCGACAATGTAGCGGGGCTCAAGTACACCGCCGAAGTCGTGGCACTGACAGCTATGAGCTGTTGGTGGGTAGGGGAGCGTCGTGCAGCTGGTGAAGCAGCAGAGTGATCTAGTTGTGGAAGCTGTGCGAGTGAGAATGCAGGCATGAGTAGCGAATCGAGGGTGAGAAACCCTCGCGCCGGATGACCAAGGGTTCCTGGGGCAGGCTAATCCGCCCAGGGTAAGTCGGGACCTAAGGCGAGGCCGACAGGCGTAGTCGATGGACAACGGGTTGATATTCCCGTACCCGCTTCAATGCGCCCATACTGAACCTCGTGATGCTAAGAGTCCTTAACTCGCTTGAGCCTTCGGGCTTGGGGTCAGAGTGAACGCTCGAACCGATCGGGTAGTAGGTAAGCGATGGGGTGACGCAGGAAGGTAGTCCAGCCCAGGCGATGGTTGTCCTGGGGTAAGCATGTAGGGCGGAACGTAGGCAAATCCGCGTTCTTTATGCCTGAGATGTGATGCCGAGCCAATTGTGGCGAAGTGGATGATCCTATGCTGCCGAGAAAAGCCTCTAGTGAGTGTTGTGGCGGCCCGTACCCTAAACCGACTCAGGTGGTCAGGTAGAGAATACCAAGGCGATCGGGTGAACTGTGGTTAAGGAACTCGGCAAATTGCCCCCGTAACTTCGGGAGAAGGGGGACCTCTGCTGGTGATGAGTTTTGCACTCGGAGCTGGTGGGGGTCGCAGTGGCCAGGGGGAAGCGACTGTTTACTAAAAACACAGGTCCGTGCGAAGTCGTAAGACGATGTATACGGACTGACGCCTGCCCGGTGCCGGAACGTTAAGGGGACCGCTTAGTGTGAGTGATCACGCGAAGGTGAGAACTTAAGCGCCGGTAAACGGCGGTGGTAACTATAACCATCCTAAGGTAGCGAAATTCCTTGTCGGGTAAGTTCCGACCTGCACGAATGGCGTAACGACTTCCCCGCTGTCTCAACCGCAGACCCGGTGAAATTGCAGTACGAGTAAAGATGCTCGTTTCGCGCAGCAGGACGGAAAGACCCCGGGACCTTCACTACAGCTTGACATTGGTGTTTGGAACGGCTTGTGTAGGATAGGTGGGAGACTGGGAAGCTCGGACGCTAGTTCGGGTGGAGTCATTGGTGAAATACCACTCTGGTCGTTTTGGATGTCTAACTCTGGTCCGTGATCCGGATCGGGGACAGTGTCTGGTGGGTAGTTTAACTGGGGCGGTTGCCTCCCAAAGAGTAACGGAGGCGCCCAAAGGTTCCCTCAGCCTGGTTGGCAATCAGGTGTTGAGTGTAAGTGCACAAGGGAGCTTGACTGTGAGACTGACGGGTCGAGCAGGAGCGAAAGCTGGGACTAGTGATCCGGCATCGGCGTGTGGAAGCGGTGTCGCTCAACGGCTAAAAGGTACCCCGGGGATAACAGGCTGATCTTCCCCAAGAGTCCATATCGACGGGATGGTTTGGCACCTCGATGTCGGCTCGTCGCATCCTGGGGCTGGAGTAGGTCCCAAGGGTTGGGCTGTTCGCCCATTAAAGCGGTACGCGAGCTGGGTTTAGAACGTCGCGAGACAGTTCGGTCCCTATCCGCTGCGCGCGCAGGAGACTTGAAAGGGGCTGTCCCTAGTACGAGAGGACCGGGACGGACGAACCTCTGGTGTGCCAGTTGTACCGCCAGGTGCACGGCTGGTTGGCTACGTTCGGGAGGGATAACCGCTGAAAGCATCTAAGCGGGAAGCTTGCCTTGAGATGAGGTCTCCCACCACGAGAGTGGGTAAGGCTCCCGGTAGACGACCGGGTTGATAGGCCGGAGGTGGAAGCACGGTAACGTGTGGAGCTGACCGGTACTAATAGGCCGAGGACTTGACCACAAAGCAGACTTTTCGAGTCGTTCTTGCTCGCGTCCACTAGGCAATTCTGAGACAGCAAACAGTTGCTGCTCGAGGGGTTGCGGCGGTTATGGCGGGAAGGAAACACCCGGTTACATTCCGAACCCGGAAGTTAAGCTTCCCAGCGCCGATGGTACTGCACTCGGGAGGGTGTGGGAGAGTAGGTCACCGCCGCACAATATTTAACAAGGAGGGCCACCCGGAAGGGTGGCCCTTTTTGCGTGCACGCCCGGCATTGGCGATCGCTTGGGAGTGAAAGTCCCCTGGAGGGAGAGTGGTGCTAACCAACTCCGAGCCGGAGGCAACTGCGTCGTCGTGAGGCGGGGTGAGAAGGAAGCCCGAGGCGAATCCCTGCACCGAGGAACGCGAACCGCGTATGAGGCATGTCAGCTGGGGTGAGCCTGCATGCTACGGCGAAGCCCGTCACTGCCAAGACGGCTGGTGTGTAAACGTGGCGGCTGTAGGGGGGGGAGTGATCGTTCTTATCCGGGGAACCGCGTAGCGGGGTGAGTACAGTCGGTTCGCCGCCAGGCATGTCGGCGTCCACTTGCTCAGTTGGGGGAACTCCTGCCGCGTTCGGTGTGAGGACACGCCTTTGAGGCGGTTGACCAGCTTGGACAGCGCGATCTTGGGTGGGAAGTTCACCAGCAGGTGGACGTGGGTGGCCTCGCCGTTGAACTCGGCCAGTTCGGTTTCGAGGTCGGCGCAGACCGATCGCATGGTCTCTTCCAGCCGGGTCAGGTGGGTGCCGGTGAAGACCGGATGCCGAAATTTCGTGATGAAAACCAAATGCGCGTGCAGCATGAAAACGCAGTGCCTGCCGGTTCTGATATCGGTGTAGTCGCCGATAAACCAACTCTAGAATGGCCTCGTGCAGCTTCGGTACACCTACCGGATCGACCCGTCCCCCGCCCAGCGCATCGCGTTGGCCAAGGCGTTCGGGTGTGCGCGGGTGGTGTTCAATGACGCGCTCGCGTTGCGCAACCACGCCCGCGAGGCTGGTCTGCCGTTCGTTGCCGATGCCGAGTTGTCCCGCCGGGTCATCACGCAGGCCAAGCAGACACCTGGACGGGCCTGGCTGGGTGAGGTGTCGGCGGTGGTGCTGCAGCAGGCACTCGCCGACTGCACCACCGCGTTCCGCAACTTCTTCGCCTCGCTGTCCGGCAAGCGCCAAGGGCCGAGGATGGCCCCGCCCCGGTTCCGGTCCCGCAAGGACCGTCGGCAGGCGATCCGGTTCACCAAGAACGCCCGCTTCGCCGTCACCGCCTGCGGGAAGCTGCGCCTGCCGAAGATCGGGGACGTGAAGGTGCGGTGGTCGCGCCCGCTGCCCGCGCCACCGTCCTCGGTCACCGTCATCAAGGATGCGGCGGGCCGGTATTTCGCCAGTTTCGTGGTCGAGGTGCGCGAGCAGTCGCTGCCCGCCGCGCCCGCCGAGACGGGGATCGACCTCGGGCTCGGCCATTTCGCCGTCCTGGCGGACGGCCGGAAGATCGACTCGCCGCGGTTTCTGCGCCGGGCGGAGAAGAAACTGAAGAAGTTGCAGAAGGCGTTGTCGCGTAAGGAGAAAGGATCATCGAATCGGGCCAAGGCCCGGGTGAAGGTGGCCCGCCAGCATGCGAAGGTCGCTGATGCGCGCCGTGAGTTCCATCACCAGACCTCCATCAAGATCATCCGCGAGAATCAAGCGGTATTTGTGGAGGACCTGGCGGTGAAGGGGCTGGCGCGCACGAGGTTGGCCAAGAGCGTGCATGACGCGGGCTGGTCGGCGTTCGTGCGCATGCTGGAGTACAAGGCAAAACTCCATGGCAGGCAGTTCGCCAAGGTCGGCCGGTTCTTCCCGTCGTCCAAGCTCTGTTCGGCCTGCGGGACGCTCGCCGCCACGATGGCGTTGAACGTGCGGGAATGGTCCTGCCCGTGCGGCACCGTCCATGATCGGGATGTCAATGCCGCGATCAACATTCTCGCCGCCGGACGGGCGGAGAGACTAAACGCCTGTGGAGGGCCGGTAAGACCACCGCTCGCGGTGGCGCAGCCCGACGAAGCAGGAAGCCGAGGAAGTGCCGCCGCATGAACAGGGCGGCACAGACCAGAATCCCTGGCGTTTGCCGGGGAGCGCGTCAATGCGGCAGGACCAGGAGGGCGTCACCGACGCCGCGCTCCACGCCGTCCGAGGGCCGGTTGACCAGCTTGTCGCGGACCACCATCGCCGTCGAGCCGCCACCGTCCAGGTTGACGGCCTGCTTGGCGCCCAGCCAGCGCATGAACTCGGCCGCCTCTTGGAAGTTCGCCCCGACGCTCACCCCGGGGTTGCGGCCTTCGACGGTGGCCAGGATGAGGCTGCCGTTGGCGGTGACACCGAGGAGGGTGCGCGGGTGACGGCGGAGGATCATGTTCACGGAGTCGTGGCCGTCGCGCTTGGCGGTGATCTTCACCTGGCCGTTGCGCACCAGGCCGACGTTGCCCGCGATCACGTACAGGTCCGGGGTCAGCTTGAGCGCCTGGTTGGTGCGCAGGTCCACGACCTTGGTGTCGACCTTGACCGTCCAGTCCTGGAAGGCGTGCTCGTGGAGCCAGTCGGCGGCCAGGCCGTTGCCGTGCAGCACCCGCGTTCCCGCGGCCACCGCGGCGCCTGACTCCCGCAGGCCGAGGACCTTGCCGTTGGCGTCGAGCACGGCGTCGGTCCCGCCGGCGGGCGTCTTGGCTCCGTACTCCTCCGTGTAGAGCACCAGCTCGTCCGTCGCGACGGCCCGGTTCACGCCGTTGACCTCGGTCTTCTGGCCGTCCTGGGAGGTCGCGGTGACGGTCGTCCGCAACTCTGTGACCTTGGCGGTGTGGCCCTTGAGGATCACGGCCGAGCGGCCGGGGACGGCCTCGCTGAGCAGCTTGCCGGCGACCACCGACGCGCCGACGGGCTCGCCGCGCAGCGCCTTGTCGGTGTGGATGTTGAAGAAGCCGCCGTTGACCCCGACGAGCGCGTGCTTGGCCTTGGCCATCGAGGAGACGGTCTCCCGCTTGGCCACGCTGGTACCGAGCGAGGAGACGTACGAGCCGCGGAACGTCCGGGCGTCGATCATCACGACCTTGACGTCCCAGGGGCCGGTGGTCTTGAGGCCGTCGTCGCCGAGGTAGTCGACCTTGACCTTCAGCCCCGCGTCCTTGAGCTTCTTGGCCGTCTCCTCGGCCTTCTTCTTGTCCTCGAGGGACCAGAGGCCGACCCTGACCATGTACACGGTCTGGATGGGGGCGTCGGCGACGCTCGGCCGGATCACCTTCTGCACGCTGGGGGTCTCCCCGGCGGCCTCCACCTCGGCGGCCTTGGTCTCCGCGGTCGACTGCATCCCGTAGTCGCGGCCGCTCGGCATCAGCACGGTCACCGTGTAGCCGTCGGTCGACGTGCCGGCCTTCACGTCGTACAGGTCGATACCCTGGGTGACGGCGGTCGCTGTCTTCGTCGGCACGGGCCGGTCGCCCAGCGGGAACTTGGCCGACGGGAACGCCACCGACGCCTGCTCCGCGGTGGCGGGCAGAGGGGTGAGCGTGAGGGTGGCGGCTATGGCCAGGCCGCCGGCGAGGGTGCGTCGAGACATGGATTCTCCAGAGGGCGGAACAGGGACCGCACCATAGTGACGAGATCATGGTCTTCGGGGCAGCCGAACGCGCTAATCGGCCGAAGAGGTTACAAGATTGACATCGCACCGGATACAATCCGCGTATGACACGCATCAGCATGTGGTGGCGGCCGACAGACGGCCGCTGAATTCCCCATGCGTGGCCGTCCCCGGGACGGCCCTCTAAGCGTGCGGGTCCTCCCTGAGACGGCACGACCTCAAGGAGAGACCAGAATGAACGACGTCGTGCTCACCGGTGACCGCCCGACCGGGCCGCTGCATCTTGGCCACTACTTCGGCTCGCTCGCCAACCGGGTACGCCTGCAGGACACGTACCCGATGTATGTGCTGATCGCCGACTATCAGGTGATCACCGACCGGGACCTGCCCGGCGAGATCCAGCGCAACATCACCGAGTTGCTCCTCGACTACCTCGCGATCGGGATCGACCCGGACAAGGTCACGATCTTCCAGCACAGCGCGATCCCCGAGCTGAACCAGCTGCTGCTGCCGTTCCTCAGCCTGGTGTCGGTGTCCGAGCTGAGCCGCAACCCCACGGTCAAGGACGAGATCGCGCACAGCTCGCAGGCGGCGGTGAGCGGCCTGATGTTCACCTATCCCGTGCACCAGGCGGCCGACATCCTGTTCTGCAAGGGCACGCTGGTGCCGGTCGGCAAGGACCAGCTTCCGCACGTGGAGGTCACTCGGCTGGTGGCGCGCCGCTTCAACGAGCGGTACGGCGAGGTGTTCCCGTTGCCCGAGGCCATGATGGGCGAGCGGCCGATGCTCAAGGGCCTCGACGGCGGCAAGATGAGCAAGAGCCGCGGCAACGCGATCGCCCTGTCGGCCACCGAGGACGAGACGGCCGCCCTCATCCGCAAAGCCCGCACGGACTCCGACCGGCTGATCACGTTCGACGAGACGCACCGTCCCGAGGTGGCGAACCTCCTCACGCTGGCCGGACTCTGTCTCGGTCGCCCACCGCAGGACATCGCCGAGGAGATCGGGAACGGCGGCGCCGCCGCGCTGAAGGGCCTGGCCACCGAGGCGGTCAACGAGTTCCTGCGGCCGATCAGGAAACGCCGCGCCGAGCTCGCCGAGACAGATGTGAGAGCCATCCTGGCCGCCGGCAATGAGAAGGCGCGGGAGCGGGCGGTCGCGACGCTCGAGGAGGTACGGGCCGCTATGGGTTTCTGAGGGCGATGGCCAGTTCGGTGGGCACGGCGCGCAACGGGCGCCGGTGCCGGGGCCGGCGGAAGCCCGCCGCCCGGAGCAGGTGAGACACCTCCCGGAAGTCCCGCACTCTGCCGCCCGCCGTGGCCAGGTAGTTCAGGTCGAGCAGGCGCAGCAGGGTGCGGCTGGACCGGCCCGGCATGACGCTGTCCCCGAACTGCTCGCCCACCACGATCGTCCCTCCGGGGTTGAGCGCGGCGGCCACTCTCCGCAGGAGTGCGGCCGCGTCCTGGTCGTCCAGGCCGTGCACGATGTTGAACAGCAGGACGACGTCGTACCCCTCGCCCAGGTCGTCGTCCAGGAACGATCCGGCGCGCGCGGTGAGCCGGGGGTGGCCGGCGGCGGCCTCGAGCGCCTGCGGCAGGTCCATCACCGTGGCGTGCAGCCGGGGGTGCCGCCGCAGCAGCTCCACGCTGAACTCGCCGTGGCCGCCGCCCACGTCCAGCACCCGCCTGGCGCCGCGCGGCAGCGGGATGGCCCGGGCTGCCGCCGGGGCCTGCTGTCTGGCCAGCGCCGCCGTCCACGCCTGGAACGACCGGGACAGATCCGGGTCGCCCTCCAGCAGGGCGTAGAAGGACGTGGCGGGAGCCCCGTCACGTACCGCCTTCTCCAGCCTGGGCCAGATCACGAACGCGGTACGCTCCCAGAACTCCAGCCCCGCCACCAGCGACGTCGGCGAGCCGGTCACGAACCACAGCCGAGACGCGCGGGTCAGGCCGTACCGGCCGCGCCTGGCACGCAGGTAGCCGAGCCCGGCCAGGGCGCGTAACAGCATGTCCGTGGAGCGGGGGTCGAGCTGCAGCGCGGCGGCGAGCTCCCCGCCGGTGGACGGGCGTTCGCGCAGGGCGTCGAAGACGCCCATCCTGGCCGCCGCGAGGAGCGTGTGCAGGCCTAAAGCGCCGAAGTAGTCGAACATCGGAGGCACGAGCGACAGCCGGTGAGCCGCCGCCTCAAGGGCGTTGAAGAAGAGGGGCACACTTGCGACGTTAACCGGGCAGGCGCCCCCGCGCCGGTGGTGTCCGCGGGCGTCAGCGGGGTTCGCGGCGGAAGGACTCCAGGGCCAGCAGGGCCACGTGGAGCGACATGCACGACTCGACGTCGTCGAGGTCGGTGTCCAGGATGCGTTCGAGGCGGCGCAGCCGGTCGTAGAAGGCGGGCCTGGACAGATGGGCCTTCTGCGCGGCGACCGCCTTGTTGCGCCCCGCGTCGAGGTAGATGCGCAGGATCCGCGTCAGGTCGCCGCCCCGTTGCGCGTCGTGCGCCAGCAGCGGCCCGAGCTCCCGCTCCGCGAACGTCTGCAGCCGGGCGTCGTCGCGCAGCAGGTGCAGCAGGCCGCGCAGGCGCAGGTCCGGCAGCCGGTAGAAGGCCCGGCCGTCCGGCTGGCGGACGGCCACGTCGGCCACCTGCTCGGCCTCGAGGAAGCTCCGCCGTACGTCCCTGATGGACTCCACCATCGAGCCGGCCGCCAGCACGAAGGAGGACCCCGGCCGCCAGAGCACCCGCAGTCGCTCGGAGAGCGCGGTCAGCGCGGGCTCGGCCTGGCTGCGTGGCGGGAGGGGCAGCAGGATTCCCACCCGCTCCTGGTCGAGCGCGCCGACCAGGGCGGGCAGGCGGATGTCGCGGCAGGCGGCGGCGGTGGCCTCGGCCAGCTCGCCGAGCTGCGCCTGACCGTCGAGCGCCTGGTCGGCCGGCTCGGTCGGCCTGATGACCACGCTGATCAGCTTGCGGCCGGTGAGCGGCACGCCGACGGCGCGGGCGCGGGCGGCGGCCTCGTCGGGGTCGGCGTAGGCGTGGGTCAGGATGCCGGTGATGATCGTGCCGTGCGCCTGGCGTTCGAGTGACTCCTGGTGGCGCTCCAGCAGACGCCCCAGGGCGAGGGTCGTGGCGGCGCGCTCGGCCAGCACCATGTCGCGCGGCGTCGGCGGCGAGTCGCAGATCAGGATCAGCCGCCCCCAGTCCTGCCCGCGTGCCCCGACCGTGGTGACCAGCCATCCGGAGGCGGTGTCGTACGCGGTGCGCTCCGACGGGGCCACCGCCCGGGACCTGGCCTCCCAGCCGGCCAGCAGCGCGCCGGCGTCGCGACCGGCGGACTCGCAGGCCAGCACCTGGTGCGCGAGGTTCTCCAGCAGCACGGGCCGGTTGGAGAGCCTGGACACCTGGGCGAGCACCTCGGCGGGCGAGGCGCCCTCGACCGACAGCTCGGTGAAGACCTCGTGGAGCTGCTCGGAGGCCCGCAGCTCCTCCAGCTGGATGTCGATGATCCGGGAGTGGACGGACTCGGTGATCTGCACGAACGGCGTCTCGCGGGTCAGCACGATGACCGGCAGCCCGTGCTCCTCGGCCGACTTGACCACGGCACGGGGCAGCTCGCGGACGAACCTGCGGCCCAGCTCCACGATGAGCCCGGAGGCGCCGACAGAGGAGAGCTCGCCGATGTAGTCGGCGAGCTTCTCCGGGTCCTCGGGCAGCGCGACGCCCGTGGTGAGCACCAGCTCCCCTCCGCGCAGGAGGTGGGCGATGTCGGCGATCTCGCCGACGTGCACCCACCGCACCTTGGAGTCGAGCCGGTCGGCGCCCGCGACCACACGCGGGCTGCCCCGGCGTACGGTCTCCAGTGCGAGGACGTCGGCGATGGTGGGCAACACGGGGCAGAGCCTAGCCGATCAGAATGTAAGAACGGCCATGGGGCCATTTACGCTTTGTCACTGGCCGAGGTCCTCCTCCCGGTATTCCCTCCGAGGTTCGCGCACCCGCAGCTCCACCCGGCGGATCTTGCCGGAGATCGTCTTGGGCAGCTCGTCGAACTCCAGCCGCCGCACCCGCTTGTAGGGGGCCAGTTCCCTGCGGCAGTGCTCGAAGATCGACCGCGCGGTCGCCTCGTCCGGCTCGAACCCGGGCGCGAGCGTCACATAGGCCTTCGGTACGGCCAGGCGTACCGGATCGGGGGCGGGCACCACCGCCGCCTCGGCCACGGCCTCATGCTCCAGCAGCACGCTCTCCAGCTCGAACGGCGAGATGCGGTAGTCGGAGGCCTTGAAGACGTCGTCGGTCCTGCCCACGTAGGTGATGTAGCCGTCCTGGTCGCGGGTGGCGACGTCGCCGGTGTGATAGAAGCCGGCGCGCATCGCGTCACTCGATCCACCGACATATCCGGACATGAGGCCTAGGGGGCGGCGGTCGTCCAGCGGCAGGCAGATCTCGCCGTCGTCCCCGGGCTCACCGGTGACCGGGTCGAGGAGCACCACGTCGTAGCCGGGCAGCGGACGGCCCATCGACCCCGGCCTGACCGGCTCGTCCGGCGCGTTGCCGATCTGCGCGGTGGTCTCGGTCTGGCCGTAGCCGTCCCTGATCGTGATGCCCCACGCCTTGGCCACCTGGTCGATGATCTCGGGGTTGAGCGGCTCGCCGGCGGCCACCGCCGTACGCAGGGGCAAGTGCGATTCATGGTCGCGCTCACTTGGCCCTCGCTGGTCACGCGAGCTACCGCTCTCGGGCCTGATCGTTCGCCGCTGCCACGCCGCCAGCTCCTCCTGGATGAGCATCCGCCAGACGGTCGGCGGCGCGCAGAACGTGGTGACCTGCTCGTCCCGCAGCACCTCGAGCAGCGCCGGGGCGGAGAAGCGGCGGTAGTCGTGGATCAGCACGGTGGCGCCGGCGTTCCAGGGGGCGAAGACGTTGCTCCACGCGTGCTTGGCCCACCCCGGCGAGGACACGTTGAGATGCACGTCGCCGGGCCTGAGCCCGATCCAGAACATCGTCGACAGGTGCCCGGCCGGATAGGAGGCGTGGGTGTGCTCGACCAGCTTGGGCTGCGAGGTCGTGCCCGAGGTGAAGTAGAGCAGCAGCGTGTCGCCGGCCCGCGTCGGGGCGTCGGGGACGAAGCGCTCGCTCTCCTCGTACGCCTCGTGGTACGGCAGCCAGTTGTAGGCGTCGCCCACAGCGATCTTCGTGTACTCGCCGGACCTGAACTTCCCCGCGTCGGCGGCGTCGGCGATCACGTGGGAGACGCGGCCCCGGGCGATGCGCTCGGCGATGTCCTTGGCCGTCAGCAGCGTCGTGGCGGGGATGACGACCGCGCCCAGCTTCATCGCGGCCAGCAGCGACTCCCACAGCTCGGCCTGGTTGCCCAGCATGAGCAGGATCCGGTCGCCCCGGCGCACACCCTGCAGGTGCAGCCAGTTCGCGACCTGGTTGGAGCGGGCCGACAGCTCGGCGAACGTGTAGCGGGCGCTGCTCGCCCCCACGATCTTGAGCGCGACGGCGTCCGGCGTCTCGGCGGCCAGGACCCCGTCGAACCAGTCGAGCGCCCAGTTGAACTCCGTGAGCTCCGGCCAGCGGAAGTCGCGGCGGGCGGTGGCAGCGTCGGCGTGGAGCAAGAAATCGCGGGCGGCACGGAAATGGCTCATGCCCGGATCCTGCTACGCCGGCAGCCGCCGCTCAAGGCCGTCGAGCACCGACACCAGCCCGAAATCGAAGGCGACCGCCTGGATGGCGCTCACGTCGTCGTAGGCGGACATGTCCAGGCCTTCCAGCATGTCGGGGTAGTCACGGGCCGCCGTGACGACCATGTTGCGCATCTCGTCGGGGTCGTACTCATGGGCGGACATCGAGGTGTTCCAGGCGATCTCCGGCAGCGTCTTGCCGTAGACGTAGGCGGTGAGCGTGCTGCCGGCGTAGTCGACGTCCATCCCCTCGAACCCGGCCATTCTAAACATCCTGCGCATTCCGCTGGCCACCCGCATCGCGTTGGGGCCAAGTGCGGGCAGGCGGCCGAGGAGGTCGGCAGACCACGGATGGCGCAGCATCACCTGGCGCATGCTGTAGGCCAGGGTCGAGGCCGCGTCACGCCAGCCCACGTCCTCGGGCTCAGGCAATCTCATCTCGCCCCACACCTCGTCGTAGACCAGCTCCAGCAGCTCATCCTTGTGGGCGACGTACCAGTAGATGCTGGTGGCGCCCGCGCCCAGCTTCGCGCCCAGCTTGCGCATGCTCAGCCCCGCCAGGCCCTCCGCGTCGAGCAGCTCGATGGAGGCTCTGACGATCTCCTCACGGCTGAGCCCGGGGCTCGTGGCCTTGCGCGGCTCGCGGAGCCACACGGAGGTGAACTGCTTGCCTGTCATCCTTCAAGGATAAATGCACTCGCACACTGTACGAGGAATGCCATACGGTGTGCGAGTGAACTCGAACACCGTACGAGACCCACGCCGATGGTGGATCCTCGGCGTGCTCTGCTTGGCGCTGCTGGTGCTTGTCGTGGACAACACCGTCCTCAACCTCGCCATCCCCTCGCTGAACAAGGAGATGGGCGCGAGCCCGTCGGACATTCAGTGGATCATCGACGCGTACGTGCTGGCCTACGCAGGACTGCTGCTCACCTCGGGCAGCCTGTCCGACAAGTACGGCCGCAGGCTGTTCCTCATCATCGGCCTGGCGTTCTTCGGCGGCGCGTCCCTGGTGGCCGTGCTCGTCTCCGAGCCGTGGCAGCTCATCGGCGCCCGCGCACTGATGGGCGTCGGCGGCTCGCTCCTCATGCCCTCGACGCTGTCGATCCTGATGACCGTCTTCGACGAGGAGGAGCGGCGCAAGGCGATGGCGGCCTGGAGCGCGGTGGCCCTGGTCGGCATGGTGTCCGGCCCGACGCTCGGCGGCTTCATGCTGGAGCACTACTGGTGGGGCTCGGTCTTCCTGCTGAACATCCCGATCGCGGCCGTGGCGATCGTGGCCGCCGTCGTGCTCATGCCCGAGACCCGCAGCAGCGGGCGGAAGATCGACCCCGTCGGCGTGGTGCTGTCGACGGTGGGACTGACGTCGGCCGTGTACGTCATCATCGAGCGCGAATGGAACGTGATCGGCATCGCGATCGCGGTCGTCGCCCTGGGCGCGTTCGTGGTCTGGGAGCGCAGGCAGACGCAGCCGATGCTGCCGCTGCACCTGTTCGCCAACCGCAACTTCAGCGGCGCGTCGTTCTCGATCCTGCTGATGGCGTTCGGGGCGGGCGCCGTGCTGCTGATGCTGACCCAGTACCTGCAGTTCGTGCTGGGGTATGGGGCGATGCAGGCGGGCCTGGCCATGCTGCCCTATGCCGTGGCCGCCGCGATCTTCAACGGCGTGGGCGCCGGGCTGGGCAAGAAGGCGAGCAACCGGGTGCTGGTGGGGCTGGGGCTGCTGGTGATGGCCGGCGGCTTCGCCGTCATGGCCACGACCACCGGATACCTCCCGCTCCTCACGGGCCTGGTGATCATGGGTATGGGCGCCGGGCTGGCCGGGCCGTCCGCGTACTCCTCGCTCATGGGCGCGATCCCCGTGGAGCACGCCGGCGTCGGCTCGGCGCTCAACGACACCGTCCAGCAGGTGGGCATGGCGCTGAGCATCGCGATCCTGGGCAGCGTGCTGGCCGGGCAGTACACCTCGCAGATGCCGGCCGACCTGCCCGCCGCCGCCAGGGAGTCGATCGGCGGCGCGCATCTGACGGGGTTCGCCGAGGCCGGCAACCAGGCGTTCACGTCGGCCATGCACCTGGGCTCGTGGGTCGGGGCCGCCTTCTGCGTGGCCGCCGCGCTGCTCGCGGTGGCCGTCCTGCGCCCGGTCGCGGCTCCGGTGCCGGTGCCGGAGAGCAGCGGGGTCTAGCGGACACGGGGCTCCCGCATGCTCTCCAGGCTGTCGAGCTTGTGGGTGCGCTCGTCGTGGCCGATCTGCCTGAGCAGGTCGGCCACCGAGCGATAGTGGCCGTACTCGGCGGCGTACGTGCCGGGGTCGGGCACGAACTCGAGCTCCGGGTTCTCGGCCACGAAGGTCATGTACTCGTGCTCGGCGTGGTCCTCGAACTCCGCGTTCAGGCGGTAGCTCCACTCCGGCCTGACCAGGAACAGCACCCAGGACACGTGGTAGTAGAAGAACGCGATCAGCCACGGGGCGGCCCGGTGCAGGAGCCAGTTCTGCCGCTGTCCGGTCCGCTGCACGAGGTCCTGCAGGATCAGCAGGTGCCACTGCTCGTTGTCCTGGTCGGCCCGGGCCTCCACGATCCGCTCGAAGACCCTTCTGGCCAGCGCCGAGCGTCCCCGGTGGCGGTGCACGGCCCAATAGCCCATGCGCTCCCACGCCTGGTACGGCACGCGGGCGATGATCTCCAGCATGGCGAACTTCGTGTACGAGCCCTTCTCGCCGTACATGAGGTCCACCGGCTTGAACATCATCTTGGCCAGCAGGCTGTAGCGCATGCGCGGGGTGTCCAGCGTGTCCTGCTGGGCCCGGCGGAGCTGGTCGCGGTCGAGCTTGGGCGGGCCGGAGGGTGTTTCGGGGCGGCGGTCGATCGTGACGGTCATCTCGGTCACTCCTTCGTGTTTCTGGATGATCCGATGGTGGTCGACCGGCATGGCCCCGGTCGTCGGCCGCCAGTGGGCATTCGCCGTGCCTCCCGCGGCGTACCGGCCTGGCCCGGCGTACACCTCCAGGCGGACGGGAAATCCCCTAGGGGGCGTCGCATCCGTGGGACGGGTACTTTGCAAGGTGTAAGGGATTTTTCCCCTGTGCCGACAGTGTGAGGTGGGAGTGTGCGGAAGGAAAAAGGGATACTCGGTGACATGTCGGAGCTTCTCGCGCGCCACCGGGCAGTGATGCCCAACTGGTTGGCACTCAACTACAACGAGCCCATCGAGATCGTCAGCGGCAAGGGCAACCGCGTCATCGACGCGGACGGCAAGAGCTATCTGGACTTCTTCGCCGGCATCCTGACCAACATGATCGGGTACGACGTGCCCGAGGTGCGCGAGGCCGTCGAACGCCAGATCGCCTCCGGCGTGGTGCACACCAGCACCGTCTACCTGCTGCGCGGCCAGATCGAGCTGGCCGAGAAGATCGCGCGGCTCTCCGGCATCCCTGACGCCAAGGTCTTCTTCACCAACTCCGGCACCGAGGCCAACGAGACCGCCCTGCTCCTGGCCACGTACGCGCGCAAGAGCGACCAGGTGCTCGCCATGCGGCAGAGCTATCACGGGCGCAGCTTCGGCACGATCGGCGTCACCTCGAACCGCGCCTGGAAGAACAACTCGCTCTCCCCGCTCAACGTGCAGTTCCTGCACGGCGCCGACCGGCACCTCACCCCGTTCAAGGGCATGTCGGACGCCGACTACATCCAGGCGTGCGTGGAGGACCTGCGCCACGTGCTGGCCACCGCGGTCTCCAACGACGTGGCCGCGCTGATCGCCGAGCCGATCCAGGGCGTGGGCGGGTTCACGATGGCCCCCGACGGGCTGTTCGCCGCGTACAAGGAGGTCCTGGACGAGCAGGGCATCCTGTTCATCTCCGACGAGGTGCAGACCGGCTGGGGCCGCACCGGCAGCGCGTTCTTCGGCATCCAGAACCACGGCGTGACCCCCGACATGATGACGTTCGCCAAGGGGCTCGGCAACGGCTTCGCCGTCGGCGGCGTCGTGGCGCGCGGCGACCTGATGGACGCTCCGCACGCCGTGGGCCTGGCCACGTTCGGCGGCAACCCCGTCTCGATGGCCGCCGCCAACGCCACCCTTGACTACGTGCTCGACCACGACCTGCAGGCCAACGCCGCGCGTACCGGCGAGATCATCATCAACGGCCTCAAGGAGGCCGCCAAGCGGCTGCCCGTGGTCAAGGACGTGCGCGGCAAGGGCCTGATGTTCGCCGTCGAGCTGGAGAGCCCCGCGCAGGCCGCCCGCTTCATGGAGGAGACCAAGAAGGCGGGGCTGCTGGCGGGCAAGGGCGGCCTGTACGGGACCGCGATCCGCATGGCCCCGCCCCTCACCCTCACGGTGGACGAGGCCGTCGAGGGTCTTGGCATCATCGTGACCGCTCTGGAAACCATCGACGCGGAGGCAGCCGCCCAGTGAAGTCCGTCAACCATTGGATCAACGGAGCCCTCGCGGACGGCGACGCCCGCACCGCGGCGCTCTACAACCCGGCGACCGGCGAGGTCAGCGGCCACGTGGCCCTCGCCTCCGCGGCCGACGTGGACGCGGCCGTGGCGGCCGCCGTCGCGGCCTTCCCCGCCTGGCGGGACGCGTCGCTGGTCAAGCGGTCACAGGTGCTGTTCCGCTTCCGCGAGCTCATGTACGCCCACCGCGACGAGCTGGCCGCGCTGATCTCCTCCGAGCACGGCAAGGTCCACTCCGATGCGCTCGGCGAGGTGGCCCGGGGCCTGGAGGTCGTGGAGTTCGCCTGCGGGATTCCCCACCTGCTCAAGGGCGGCTTCTCCGAGGGTGTCTCGACCCGGGTCGACTCCTACTCGATCCGCCAGCCGCTGGGTGTCGTGGCCGGGATCACGCCGTTCAACTTCCCGGCCATGGTGCCGATGTGGATGTACCCGGTCGCGATCGCGTGCGGGAACGCGTTCGTGCTCAAGCCGTCGGAGAAGGACCCGTCGGCGTCCCTGCTCATGGCGCGGCTGTGGAAGGAGGCCGGGCTGCCCGACGGCGTGTTCAACGTCGTGCAGGGCGACAAGGTTGCCGTGGACCGGCTGCTCGAGCACCCCGACGTGCGGGCCGTGTCGTTCGTCGGCTCCACCCCGATCGCCAGGTACGTCTACGAGACCGGCACCTCGCACGGCAAGCGCGTGCAGGCACTCGGCGGCGCCAAGAACCACATGCTCGTCCTCCCCGACGCCGACCTCGACCTGGTGGCCGACTCGGCCGTGTCGGCGGGGTTCGGCTCGGCGGGTGAGCGGTGCATGGCGATCTCCGTCGTGCTGGCCGTCGACCCGATCGGCGACGAGCTCGTACAGAAGATCGTCGAGCGGGTCGACGGGCTGGTGATCGGCCCGGGCGACGACCCGAAGTCCCAGATGGGACCGCTCGTCACCGAGGTGCACCGTGACAAGGTCGCCTCCTACCTTGACCTCGGCGTCGAGGAGGGCGCCAAGCTGGTCGTGGACGGCCGCGAGACGGCCGTGCTCGGCGGCGGCAAGGCCGCGGAGACGCCCGGCTTCTGGCTCGGCCCGACCGTGCTAGACCACGTCCCGCCGGGCTCGCGCACGCACGAGGACGAGATCTTCGGGCCGGTCCTGTCGATCGTGCGGGTCTCCTCGTACGAGGAGGGGTTGGAGATCATCAACGGCGGCCTGTACGGCAACGGCACCGCGATCTTCACCAACGACGGCGGCGCCGCCAGGCGCTTCCAGAACGAGGTCGAGGTCGGCATGGTCGGCATCAACGTGCCCATCCCGGTGCCGATGGCCTTCTACAGCTTCGGCGGCTGGAAGTCCTCGCTCTTCGGCGACACGCACGTGCACGGCACCGAGGGCGTGCACTTCTACACCCGCGGCAAGGTCGTCACCTCGCGCTGGCTCGACCCCTCCCACGGCGGCGTGAACCTGGGCTTCCCCACCAACAAGTGACCGTCATCGACGGGTGGCCTCGAGTGCGAGCCAGAGCTCGGCTCGCACTCCGGGGTCGTCCAGGTCGCGGCCCAGCAGCTCGGTGACGCGTTTCATGCGGTAGCGCAGGGTGTGGCGGTGCACGCCGAGCCGCTGCGCCGCCGCGTCCCAGTGGCCGTTGCTGTCCAGGTACGCGCGGAGCGACCCGACCAGGTCGGGTTTGGAGCCGTACGCGGTGAGGGGGGCCAGCAGCGCCGCCGCGAACGCCTGCACGACGGTCTGGTCGAGCAGCCCGATCAGGCCCTGCCCGGCCAGTTCCCCGAACCGCACCACCCGCCCCGCGCCCGCTCGCAAGTCGTGGCCGCCGCCTCTGGCGGCCTCCAGCGCGCGCCTCGCCTGGTCCAGCGCGCCGTGCAGGGCCTCAGGGGCGTAACGGCACGGCAGGCTGACACCCACGGGCACCTCCGGCTCCAGCGCCGCCCTGTCCGCCGTCATGCCGTCCGCCGTCATGCTGTCCGCCGTCGTGCTGTCCGTCAGCGCCACGGCCAGGGAGCCCGGCGCGTCGTCATCGAGCAGCGCCGCGAACGCGTGCGACTCCAGGGCCTCCAGCGCGTCGGCGTCGGCCGCCAGCACCGCCAACGGCTCCTCGGGCAGCCACCCGCCGAGTGGCCTCAGCACCGCCCGCGCCCGCTCCTTCTCACCGGCCAGCAGCAGCTGCAGTACGGCGGAGCGGGCCCGCCGAACGGCGTTGAGCTGGGTCCTGCCCTGCTCCATGGCCAGGGTGAGCAGGGACCCCGCGGCGTTGATCACTGTGTGGGTGACCGGCGAGAAGGGCTCCTGGGCGCCGACGGCGAAGAATCCGCGCGGACGCGCCCCTCCGCCCAGTGGCTGCACCACGATGTGCTCACCGGGACCCGACAGCGCCAGGCTGGCAGGCAACGGCCCCGCCCGCCCGGCACCCCAGCCGGCTCGCCCGGCACCCCCACCCGCGCGCTCAGCGGCTCCTCCGGGTCCAGGTGCGGGGAGCCCGCCCGTCCGCGTCCCGCCTCCGCTCGCACGCGTCCCGCCGCCGGCCGCGCCCGCGGCGGCGCCCCGTCGTGCGTGCGTCGTGTCGCGGGTGGTGCGTGCGATGCCCACACCTTCGGGCGTCGCGTCCTGTGTAATGCTCCCGTCCTCATGGGCGGCACCATCGCGGACGTGCGCGGTATCGCCGTGGTCCTCGTCCCCGACGTGTCCGGGGCCGCGGCGGTCACCATGCCCGGCCGGGGGGCGGCCCGTGCGGAGGCGGGTGAGCTCGGCGACGACGGCGTCCGTGTGGGCGCCGCGGGAGGCGTGGCGGACCTCGCCCGACTCGTCGAACAGCGCCGCCCAGCCGCCGACCTCCTTGGCGAGCCGGTCGATGACCGCGTGCATGCCCTCCGGCCGGAGCGCCGCCCGCGTCAGGCGGCCCTGGGCGGCGAAGGCGCGGGTGATCTCCTCGTACTGCTCGGCCGCCAGCAGCTCGCTGACCGCCTTGCCGACCGCGATGAACGGGGTCTCGCGCGGCACCTCCAGCAGCGGCAGACCGGCCTCGTCGGCGGCCGCGACCAGGGCGGGCGGCACCTCCTCGTGCGAGACGCCGACGCCGAAACCGAGCCCCGCTACGCCGCGGGCGACCAGGCGGGCGACATACTGGGACTGGTCGCCTTCCATCCGCATGCCTGTGGTGAGAAGGAGTTCCCCGCCCTCCAGGTACGGCGTCGGGTCCGCCAGCTCGCTGACCGCGACCCACCGCACCACCGCGTCCAGCCGGCCCACACCGCCAAGGATGCCGGCCACCGGCTGGAGGCCCATGCGGCGTATGACGGTGTGGAGCGGAGGCGGCATGCGGATTTTTGTCCATTCTGGCAAAGACGACCAGTTCAATGGTACATATCGACGTATCGGCGCAGGTGAGAGCCCGCCGTAGCGTCGAGCCATGAGCATTCCCCAGGAGCGGCGCGTCGTGACCGCGATCCCAGGCCCCAAGTCGCAGGAGTTGCTGGCCCGCAAGCAGGCCGCCGTACCGCCCGGCATCGGCACCACGCTGCCGGTCTTCGTCACCCGCGCCGGCGGGGGAGTCGTGCAGGACGCCGACGGGAACTCATTGATCGACTTCGGCTCCGGCATCGCCGTGACGAACGTCGGCAACGCCGCCCCCAAGGTCGTGGAGCGCGTCCAGAAGCAGGTCGCCGACTTCACCCACACGTGTTTCATGGTCACCCCGTACGAGTCGTACGTCCGGGTGTGCGAGAAGCTGAACGAGCTGACGCCGGGCGACCACGAGAAGCGCACGTTCCTGGTGAACTCGGGCGCCGAGGCCGTCGAGAACGCCGTCAAGATCGCCAGGCACGCCACCGGCAGGCCGGCCGTCGTCGTGTTCGACCACGGCTACCACGGCCGCACGCTGCTCACCATGACGCTGACGGCCAAGAACATGCCGTACAAGCACCGCTTCGGCCCCTTCGCGCCCGAGGTGTACCGGGTGCCGCTGGCGTACCCGTACCGCTGGCCGACCGGCCCCGAGAACTGCGCCGAGGAGGCCGCGGCGGAGGCCATCGACCTGATCACCAAGCAGATCGGGCCCGACAACGTGGCCGCCGTGGTGATCGAGCCGATCGCGGGCGAGGGCGGCTTCATCGTGCCGGCCCGGGGCTTCCTGCCGCGGATCGCGGAGTTCTGCCGGGCCAACGGCATCGTGTTCGTGGCCGACGAGGTGCAGACCGGCTTCGCCAGGACGGGCGACCTGTTCGCCTGCGAGGACGAGGGCGTCGTACCCGACATCATCACCACCGCCAAGGGCATCGCGGGCGGTCTGCCGCTGGCCGCCGTGACCGGGCGCGCGGAGATCATGGACAGGGTGCACGTCGGCGGTCTGGGCGGCACGTACGGCGGCAACCCCCTGGCCTGCGAGGCCGCGCTCGGCGTACTCGAGACCATTGAGGAGGAGGACCTGGTCGCGAAGGCCCGCCGCATCGGCGAGATCATGCTGCCCCGGCTCAAGGCGCTCCAGGAGCGCTTCGGTGTGATCGGGGACGTCCGCGGCCGCGGCGCGATGATCGCGATCGAGCTGGTCGAGCCGGGCACCAAGGAGCCGAACCCCACCGCCGTGCAGGAGGTCGTCAAGCGCTGCCACGCCGAGGGCCTGCTGGTGCTGACGGCAGGCACGTACGGCAACGTGCTGCGCTTCCTGCCTCCGCTCGTCATCCCCGAGCACCTGCTCGAGGAGGGCCTCGGCATCCTGGAGAAGGCGATCGCCGAACTCTAGAGGAAACCCCCACCAATCGGGCATCCGGCTTGCGGCTGGATGCCCGATTTTGTGGTGTAACTGGCGTCCGTCGGGTAGAGAATTCACCCTGACTTGACGCTCAGCTGATCCCTCACGGCCTCGGTCAGGGTTATAACGGTTGCGACATACGGATGGGCGATGGCTGCAGGGAGCGTGATGAACTGGAGTCCGACCAGATCGGCGCAGAGTATGTTGACGTTCGACCCTGAAGGCCTCACCGGGGCCCAGCGCGACGGCGACGCCTGCGTCGTCTGCCACAAGAGATGGCCGCGTCCGCGCGTGCGCGTGGGCGTGCTACCCGACAACTCGTCGGTCCTGGCCTGCGGCGACTGCGCCGAGGCACTCGTTCCCGCTCCTACGGCCACCGTCGTGGCGTTCCCAGCCCGGTGACCACGCCCGCTGACCACGCCTGCTGACCACGCCCGCTGACCAAGACCGCTGACCACGGCGAAACGAGACGCCCCGGGACGAGGGGGAAGGCCCGGGGCGTCCCTACGGGCGGCGCCCAGCGGGGGGAAGCGGGCGCGCCCGCGTCACCGTCATTTGGCGAGCTTCTCCCACCTGTCGGTCCAAGCCTTGTATTCAGTGCATTCCCCGTCATCCGCCCGGCAACCCCCGGGTGGCCGAACGGCGAAGTCCACGCGGTCCAGCTGTTTGCCCCGCCCGTACGTATCGCACATCAGCTTGGCCCGCCCCTTGCACGCCTTGACGTTGGCCGGGGCCAGCCCCACCCAGGCGGCGGCGTCACGCTGCGCGTCCGGGTCGGTCATCCAGTTGAGCCATCGGTAGGCGCACGTGGTGTCGGAGACGCTCGCGCCGAGCATCCAGGAATCCACCCATCCGGTGGTCTTGTCCGTCTTGAGCGTCTTGACCGGCATTCCGGCCTGCTGCAGGAGCAGGCGGTAGTACGGGGTGGCCTGGGCGTAGTCGAGCGCCCCGGTGGCGAACCCCTGGACCAGGTCGAGCGGGTTCTTCCAGTAGGTACGGCCCTTGCTCTGCTCGAGCAGGGCCATCGCCCCGTCGAACTGGTCCTTGGTCAGCTCGAACGGCTCCTTCACCGACCCGTCGGCCAGCGCGGTGTCGGCGATCGTGAGCGGGGTGTCCCTGAGGGCCACGCGGTCGGACGCGAACGCCTGCTTGATGTCGGGCTTGACCTTGGCCGAGTCGTAGACGAACTCGTGATAGCCCCATAGGTACGGCACCCCGTACACCTTGCCCGACACGGTGGACATGTCGCGGAAGCGCTCGTCGATGTCGTCGTACCCGGTCACCTTGGCCGGCTCGATGGGCTGCACCTGCTTGCGCTCGATCAGGTCGGCGGCCAGCACGGGGCCTGCGGAGATCACGTCGTAGGGCCGCGTGTCGGCCTTTTCCATGTCCTCCGCGGTCTGCACGGTGTCGAGCTTGGCGATCCGGCAGCCGGTCTCCTTCTCGAACGTGCCCACCCAGTTGGCCTTGGGGCTGATGCCGCCGTACTCGGCGTAGCCGCGGTAGGTGAGGATCTGCAGCGTGCCGTCGCTCTGCGTCGCGCTCGGGCTGGGCGAGGGCGTGGGGGTGAGCGTGGGCGCCAGAGTGGGGGTGGCGGTCGGTGTCGGGGTCGGCCGTGCCGCGCCCATGCCGACGGCCAGCGCCGATGCGGCGAGCGCCAGGGCGTAAGCACGACGACGATTCACGATGTCCCCCCTTGTCCGTGTGCTGGAGCTTACAGGGGGCGGCGGTGTTACTCCTGTTTCTCCACCAGGTAGCAGCAGATGATCGCCGTCGTGACCGCCTCGAACGTGCTCCCGTCACGCAGGTGACCGGCGCGTTCCAGACTGATAGCCCCCTGGGCGCCCGCCCAGAGCGCGTCCGCGATCTTGCGGGGCTGGGTCGGGATCAGGTAACCGGCCGAGATGCAGTCGGCGATCACGCGGTCGAGGATGTTCAGGGCCGCGCGGGCCAGGGTCCTGGCGCGTTCGCTGGGCTCGAAGCCGGGGATCGCCCGTTCGAACATCAGGCTGTAGAAGCCGGGCTCGGCCAGGCACGCCTCCCGGTACGCGGGCCCGAGCGCGGTCAGGTGCTCGAACGGGCTGCGCCGCGCCGGCACCGCCTCCAGGAAACGGCGGAACCGCTCGAACCCCTCCAGATAGAGCGCCTCCGCCAGCCCCTCCCTGTTGCCGAACATCGTGTAGATGACGGTCGTCGTGCAGCCCGCCTCCGCGGCGATCCTGCGCATGGTCAGGCTGTCGGCCCCGTCCGACTCGAGAAGGTTCACCGCCACGTCGAGGAGCCGGGAGCGGAGCTCGTCGTGGCTGGCGCGCTCACCCAGGAGGTAGGCGCCCTGCAGCCCCAGCGGCGCCGAGGTCATGAGACCTCCCTCGTGGCCAAGGAGCTCAGCGTCCTTGTGACCTCACGTTGTTCGGTCACGGGGCCCACGCCTTTCTGAAGTCGGGGGCCCGCCGCGCTGGAGACCCGCACACGATGACTTAGCCATGGCGGAGATCGCTCAAACCACTCCGCATGGTAAACATCCCGAATTGGGTCTACTTCTGTTACATCATGGGTATACCACGGAGCTTGTACTTAACGGTGGGCCCTCATGGGAGTCTTGTGCACCGTGGTGTAAATCCCCCATGGCAGGCTTGGCATAACGTCATGTGTATGGACGTGCGTACCTTCTGGCTGGCCGGCCGCGCCGCGACCGGGGACTCCGAGCTCACTGTGACCAACCCCCATGACGGCCGCGCCGTCGGTCGGCACTCCGTGCCGACCGACGCCCAGGTGGAGGAGGCCGTCGCCGCCGCCCACGCGGTGGCCCGCGAGGCCGCCGCGCTGCCCGTGCACGTACGCGCCGAGGCGCTGGCCCACGTGTCGCGCCGCCTCGCGGAGCGGGCCGAGGAGATCGCCCAGCTCATCACGGCCGAGAACGGCAAGCCGATCCTCTGGGCGCGTGGCGAGGTCGGCCGCGCCGTCGCCACGTTCCGCTTCGCCGCCGAGGAGACCCGGCGCTGGTCGGGCGGGGTGCAGCGGCTCGACACCGAGCCCGCGGCGGCCGGGCGGCTGGCGTACGTCTCCCGCGTCCCCCACGGGCCCGTGCTGGCGATCACCCCGTTCAACTTCCCCCTGAACCTGGTCGCCCACAAGGTCGCCCCCGCCATCGCCGTGGGCGCCCCCGTCATCGTCAAGCCCGCCCCCGCCACGCCGCTCTCCTCGCTGCTGCTCGGCGAGATCCTGGCGGAGACGGATCTGCCCGAGGGGATGTTCTCGGTCCTGCCGATCGAGAACGAGCGCGCCTCGGCCCTGGTCCAGGACCCCCGTCTCCCCGTGGTGTCGTTCACCGGCTCCGCGCCCGTCGGCTACGCCATCGCCGACCAGGTGCCGCGCAAGCACGTGACGCTGGAGCTGGGCGGCAACGCGGCCGCCGTCGTGCTGGCCGACGCCGACCTCGACTGGGCGGCCCAGCGCATCGCCCTCTACTCCAACTACCAGGCCGGCCAGAGCTGCATCGCCGTGCAGCGGGTGATCGTCGAGCGGCCCGTGTACGACGCCTTCGTCGAGCGCCTCCTCCCGGCCGTCTCCGGCCTCGTCACCGGCGACCCGGCGGACGAGAAGACCCAGGTAGGCCCGCTCGTCTCGGAGGCCGCGGCGGAGCGGGTCGAGCAGTGGGTCAAGGAGGCGGTCGCCGCGGGCGCCCGCGTGCTGGCGGGCGGCACCCGCGAGGGGGCGACGATCGCGCCGACCGTGCTGGCCGACGTCCCGCACGACGCCAAGGTGGCCTGCGAGGAGGTCTTCGGCCCGGTCATGATCCTCCAGCCCGTCGCCTCGATCGACGAGGCGTACGCGCTGGTCAACGAGTCGAAGTACGGTCTCCAGGCCGGAGTGTTCACCCGCTCGCTGGACGCCGCCTTCCGCGCCAACCGGGAGCTGGAGGTGGGCGGCGTCATCATCGGCGACGTGCCTTCGTACCGGGCGGACCAGATGCCTTACGGCGGGGTCAAGGACTCGGGGATCGGACGCGAGGGGCTGCACTCGGCGATGGAGGACTTCACGTACGAGAAGGTCATGGTTCTGACCGGCCTGACGCTCTGACAGGGCTTAATATCCCCGCATGGCGAGGGGATATCGGTACGTCGACGCGGTCCGGCTCCTGGGCGGGGAGGACCCGGCGGTCAAGGCCCTGGACATCCTGTTGGGGGTCGGCACCCTGGGTGTCTGGGACCTGATCGAGGCCAAGAACGAGCTCGTCAAGGTCGGGAACGGCCTCCTGGGGCGGTGGCGGGACTGGCGCGCCGACAAGGTGTGGCGCAGCCGTACCGAGCGGTTGGAGGCCGCGCACGCGATCCTCGTCGTCACCGCCTACCTGGAGGCGCTGGGCCGCTTCGAGCTGCCCGACTCTTTCAGGAGCTTCAGCAAGGACGAGCAGCGGGCGGTCTTCGGGATGCCGGACATCCCATGCCCTGCGCCGCATCGACCCTTCGAGCAGAACGTTGAAGAGATCGCTGCTGCTTACCGGGCGTTCAACGGCAACATGATCGGCTTCCTCGAAGGCCTCGAGCTCCGGCTCGAGGGCCATGAGTGGAAGGCGGTCGCCGCGGCGTTCAGGGGCGACGAGCTGGTCGAGGAGGCGAGGCGCCGCTATACCGACCGGTTCCGGCAGCTGGCTCTGGACGTGCCCGAGTTCGCCTTCTGGGCGGGGCAGATCGACCATCAGGCCACTCGCGCGGGGCTGTCGGGGCTCGCGCGATTGCTCGCCACGGTCGCCTCTGGCGGCGCCCTGCCTGATCAGCTGGACACGATCTCCCGGCTGCACCTGGTCGCGTTGACCCGGCCGGTCGCCGAGACGGGGGACGTGCCTGCGGGCATGGAGCTGCCCACGCTCGACCTGGCGTACCAGACTCCTCATTACCGGGTCGCGGAGGTGAAACGCCAAGACGATCCCAGCACGGAGCCGTGGTGGGCGGGCAAGGAGGTCAGGGAGGATCTCGCGGGATTCCTGGCCGGTTTCCTGACGGGCTCGGGCGCCACGGAACGGCCGCTGGTGGTGCTCGGCCAGCCAGGGGCGGGCAAGTCCGTGCTGACCAAGGTGCTGGCGGCCCGGCTCTCCCAGGAAGCGTTCCTGCCGATCCGGGTGCCGCTCCGCGAGGTGTCGGCTGGTGCCGACCTCCAGCAGCAGATCGAGCAGGCCATTTACCGGCTCAGCGGCGAACGCCTGCAGTGGCCCGAGGTGGCCAGGGCCGCCGACGGGGTGCTGCCGGTCGTGTTCCTCGACGGGTTCGACGAGTTACTGCAGGCCACCGGCGTGCGGCAGACCGACTATCTGGAGAAGGTGGCCAGGTTCCAGCAGCGCGAGCGGGACGCGGGACGGGCCGTGGCCGTGATCGTCACCTCGCGGACGGCCGTCGCCAACCGGGCGGACTTTCCGGAAGGGACCAGCGTTGCGAAGCTGGAGCCCTTCGACGGCAACCAGATCGCTCGCTGGCTGGAAGTCTGGAACACCGCCAACGCCGGATATTTCCGGTGGCAGAAGCTGCGCCCGCTGACCCTGGACGTGGTGAGCCGCCAGGCCGCCCTCGCCGAGCAGCCGCTGCTGCTGCTGATGCTCGCGCTCTACGACGCCGACGGGAACGCGCTGCATTCGGCCGCCGAGCTGGGTGAGGCGGAGCTGTACGAGCGGCTGATGCGGAGGTTCGTCGAGCGCGAGCTGAAGAAGGCCCATCCGCCCGCCGAGGTCGGCAGGCTGGTCGAACGGGAGCTGGTGCATCTCGCATGCGTGGCGTTCTCGATGTTCAACCGCGGGCGGCAGTGGGCGACCAGCGCCGAGTTCGACGAGGATCTGAAGGCGCTGCGACTGGACCGGCCCAGGGTTGAGGCCGGGTTCGCGACCCCGCTCAGCTCGGGCGATCTGGCGCCGGGCAAGTTCTTCTTCGTCCACGAAGACAGGGCGACCCGTGACGACGAGGTGCTGCAGACCTATGAGTTCCTGCACGCGACCTTCGGTGAGTACCTCATCGCGAGGTTCGTGGCCTCTCTGCTCGGTGAGATCCTCGCGCAGGAAGCTCACTCCGTGATGGGCGACGTCGACGACGGGCGGCTCAGAACGCTGCTGTCCTGGGCGACGCTCAGCACTCGTGCCCCTGTCATCTCGTTCCTGCGCGACCTCGCGAAACCGGAGTGGCGGCCGCTGATCGTGCGGCTGTTCCGGGGGCTGGACACGCGGGAGGAGCCGTCATATCCGTATCGGCCGTGGACGGCCGGTCCGCAGCGGCGGTACGCCTATTACTCGGCGAACCTCGTGCTGCTCGCGCTGGTTTGCGGCGGAAAGCTGCGGGCGAGCGAGTTGATGCCAGGGTACGAGTCGACGATCCGGGAATGGCGCGGGTATGCGCTGTTGTGGCGGTCGCAGTGCGCTCCCGAGGAATGGTCCAGCATCCTCGATGCGATCGCGGTGAAGCCGGAGATGGCGGACATGGTGCTGAGCGCGCGCGATGATACGGAAGCGCGGTCGTTGAGCGGCCTGCCCGATCCCTTCCTGGATTCGCGCACCATCCTGGGAGTCGCGATAGAAGCCGTCTTCTGCTATGACACGGATCAAATGGCGCTCTTCCAAGCCATCACGCCGTTCCTCGGCATCATGGAGGCCGCAGGGCCGTCCAGGGGCGTCGGAGCTCCGATACGTGGGCTGCTGGAAGTGCTGGCGTTGCAGCACGACAGCCACGACCGAGGTGAGGCCTACACTCGCGCGATCGCCGAGTGCGACCGAGGCGAGTTCACACCGTTGATCAAGGCCATCCTGGGCGACCTGGTGCTGACCACCGATGTCGATAGAGACGAGATCATGGCCTCCGTCTCGAGAACGTCGCAGGAGGCCAGGGATGTCATGCTGAGCGTCGCCACTGCGCTGGCCCTACTGGATCGGCGCTGAGACAGCCCGCATCACGCGTGCTCCGTCGTATTGAAGAGCGCCTTGACGGTGTCGCCGAAGTACGGGCCGTACATGGTGCGGTGGTCGTCGCTGTACTTGAAGCTGCTCAGCGACGTGATCGTGCCCTTGCCCGAGCCCGGGTCGAACGCGGTCATCCACGGCCCGCCGCTCGATCCCGCCGTCATGTCGCAGGCCAGGCCCTGGTCGCGGCTCTGTCCGTACGGGTCGTCCTTGAGCCGCCCGGCGCAGTAGACCAGGTGGTCACCGTCGTACGGCGGGTCGGCGGGGTAGCCGAAGCCGAACGCCTGGCCCCCGCGCGGGGTGTTGAAGGCGATCTCCTGCGCACCCACCACGTCGGCCACGTGTCTGCCGCCCGACGCGGCCAGCGCGACCATGCCCACGTCGTAGTTGTCGTCGCCGCTGCGCGACCATGGCCCGGCGACGAACATGCGGCGTGCCGCGTACTGCCCGTACGGCTGTAGGCCGGCCGTTTCGTATCCGGGGACGAACGTCCAGTTCGCCGCCCACTCGCCCGTGCCGTCCTTGACGCAGTGGCCGGCGGTGACCACGACGTCCCTGTTGGCGCTTCTGACCGTGCTGGCCGAGCAGACGAAGTCGGTGCCGGCCACCGTCATGAAGACGCGGCCCGTGGTCCTGGCCACGGCGCCGCCCGTGATCCAGCGCGAGCCGACCGTGTTGGTCTGCGGCCGACCGGCCGTCTGGTGGCGCCGTGACGGGGTCAAATTCAGGGTGCCGGGAGACACGCGGCCGCCTGACACGTCCGGGGCGGCGCGGACGCCCGTGCGTCCGGTCACGCCACTCAGCAGGCCGGCGCCGTCCGTCACGAGGTCCAGCAGGCGGATCGGCAGTGCCTTGGCCATGCGCTCCGGCGTCCAGTAGTCGAGCACGCGCCGCTGGTCCGCAGCGGTGCGGGCGGCCACGTGCTCGACTATCTCGGTACGCACAGCCCTGTGGGCGGGTTGGTCGGCCTGCTGCCGGGCGGGGGCCCCGCCGAGGAGGGCAGGGCCGATCAGTCCTGCCAGGAGCGGGGCAGCCGCAAGCAGGGGGGTGCTCAAGGTCATGCCCCCGGAGTCTGCACCACGAGATGTGTTCTTGTGACTACTTTCGGTAAATCTCTCAGAGTGCGTTGGTGTTTTGCGCTGATTGGTAGACGGCTTGGGCCTCATTTCCGAAATATGGGCCGAACATCCAGTTGGGGGCGAAGTTGTATTTGAAGCTGTTGACCGAATTCTGGGTGCCGAGCCCGGTCGACTCGTTGAAATTCAGCATCCAGGGGCCGCCGCTCGCCCCGCCGGTCATGTTGCAGGTCAGGCCCTGGTCGTCGCTCATGAGGAAGTCGTCGAAGGTCCGGCCGCTGCAGTAGATCAGCTTCGAGCCGTCGTACGGCGCCGCCGCCGGGTAGCCGAACCCGTACATCTGCTGTCTTCTCTGCTGGTTGAACGCGACGCCCTGGCCGCCCACGACGTCGACCAGCGTCTTGCCCTCCAGCGGCACGACCACCGCGGCGGCGACGTCGAAGTTGATGTCCTCGCTCGCGTTCCACTGGGGCGTGGTCAGCAGCTTCGTGGCCGCCCACGTGCCGAACGGCCGCTGGCCGTTGCTGTAGCCGGGCACGAAGACCCAGTTCGTGTGGAACGTGCCATTCAACTTCACGCAGTGGCCGGCGGTCAGCACGACGCTCTTGTTCGCGCTGTTCACCGCCGAGCCCGAGCACGAGGCGTTCCGCCCCTGTGTGGTGAAGAAGATCCGGCCGGTGGTCTTCACGACCGCGCCGCCGCCGGTCCACGCCTCGCCGGACGATCTGGCCGCCTGCGGCTCCGTGCCGGCGCGGGCCGCGCCGGTGGGCGGCGCCGTCCACGGACTGCCCTCCGAGGGCTCGTCCATGGTCAGTTTCGTCCCCTTCTTGGGGTTCGGCGCGTCCAGCGGCTGGGCCGCCTCCATCCGCTGCTCGGTCCAGTACGTCAGGACCTGCCGCTGCTCAGAGGCCGAGTCCGCCGCCGCGTGCTGGGCCGGTTTCGGCCGCAGCTGGACGCCGGCCTGTGCCGCGCTCGCCGGGAGCAGGGCGGCGCTTCCCGCGGTGAGGGTGAGGATGGAAAGCAGAACGACTCTGCGGTGCATTACGTACCTCCCGAAAACCGGACCTGGGGTACGGAAGGTAGCCGTAGCAATATCCAGATTTCTCAAGATTCGCGCATACCGATATAGCGCTATTCCGGCATGAATTAACTGTGTTATCTCGGGTCACATAAGTGACGGAATTTTGGCACGGTCGGTGCCGCGTGCCTGAGTACGTCCGCCAGCGGGGACAATGGACAGGTGCATGAAGAGACCCTCCGCACCGTCGTCGTGCTCGGCTCCACCGGCTCCGTGGGCACTCAGGCCCTCGATGTCGTGGCCGCCAACCCGGGCGGCTTCCGGGTCGCCGCGCTGGCGGCGGGGGGTGGCAAGGTCGAGTTGCTGGCCAGGCAGGCGGCCGAGTTCGGGGTCGAGGCGGTGGCGGTGGCCGATGCGGCGGCCGTGCCCGCGCTGAGGGACGCGCTGGCCGCGCACGGCGCCCGGCCCACCGTGCTCGCCGGGCCCGAAGGCGTCGCCGAGGTGGCGGCGTGGCCGTGCGACACGGTGCTCAACGGCATCACCGGCGCGCTCGGGCTGACCTCCACGCTGGTCGCGCTCGAGGCGGGCAGGACCCTCGCGCTGGCCAACAAGGAGTCCCTGATCATCGGCGGGCCGCTGGTCAAGCGGCTGGCCAAGCCCGGCCAGATCCTGCCGGTCGACTCCGAGCACTCCGCGCTGCAGCAGTGCCTGTGGGCCTCGGGGCCCGGCGGCTACGACCCCGACAGCGTCAAGCAGCTCGTGGTCACCGCGAGCGGCGGGCCGTTCAGAGGCAGGAAGCGCGCGGAGATGGCGGACGTCACGCCCGAGATGGCGCTGGCCCACCCCACCTGGTCGATGGGCCCGGTGATCACGATCAACTCCGCCACCCTGGTCAACAAGGGGCTCGAGGTGATCGAGGCGCACCTGCTGTTCGACCTCGGTTTCGACCGCATCGAGGTGGTGGTCCACCCGCAGTCGATCATCCACTCCATGGTGGAATACGTGGACGGCTCGACCATCGCCCAGGCCAGCCCACCTGACATGCGGCTGCCGATCGCCCTGGCGCTCGGCCACCCTCGCCGCATCCCCGGGGCGGCGCGGCCCATCGACTGGACCAAGGCGCACACGTGGACGTTCGAGCCGCTCGACGACGTCGCGTTCCCCTCGGTCGCGCTGGCCAGGCACGTCGGCACCGAGGGCGGCACCGCGCCCGCCGTCTACAACGCGGCCAACGAGGCGTGCCTCGACGCGTTCATGCGTGGTGAGCTCCCGTTCCTGGCGATCGTCGACACCGTGGCCAAGGTCGTCGAGGAGCACCAGGTGACCCCGGCCGACTCCGTCGAAGAGGTGCTGGCGGCCGATGCCTGGGCCCGGGCCCGCGCGGTGGAGCTCACTACCTAGACTGGAAACCGTCGTCACAGTAAGGGTTGAAATGTCTTCTGTTGCTCTCGGCATCCCGACGGTCCGGCCCAAGCCGCTCGCCGAACGCCGACACTCTCGCCAGATCATGGTCGGCAGCGTGCCCGTGGGCGGCGACGCGCCCGTCTCGGTGCAGTCGATGACGACCACGGTGACCGCCGACGTCAACGCCACGTTGCAGCAGATCGCGGAGCTCACGGCGTCGGGCTGCCAGATCGTGCGGGTGGCGGTGCCGTCCCAGGACGATGCCGACGCGCTGCCGATCATCGCGAAGAAGTCGCAGATCCCGGTCATCGCCGACATCCACTTCCAGCCCAAGTACGTGTTCGCCGCCATCGAGGCGGGGTGCGCGGCGGTTCGGGTCAACCCCGGAAACATCAAGAAATTTGACGACAAGGTGGGCGAGATCGCCCTAGCGGCCTCCGACCACGGGGTGCCGATCCGGATCGGCGTCAACGCCGGCTCGCTCGACCCGCGCCTGCTGCAGAAGTACGGCAAGGCCACGCCCGAGGCGCTCGTCGAGTCGGCGCTGTGGGAGTGCTCGCTCTTCGAGGAGCACGGGTTCCGCGACATCAAGATCTCGGTCAAGCACAACGACCCGGTCGTGATGATCAACGCGTACCGGCTGCTCGCCCAGAAGTGCGACTACCCGCTGCACCTGGGCGTCACCGAGGCCGGCCCGGCCTTCCAGGGCACCATCAAGTCCGCGGTCGCCTTCGGCGCCCTGCTGGCGGAGGGCATCGGCGACACCATCAGGGTCTCGCTCTCCGCGCCTCCGGTGGAGGAGGTCAAGGTCGGCGCCCAGATCCTGGAGTCCCTCGGGCTGCGGGAGCGGGGTCTGGAGATCGTCTCCTGCCCGTCGTGCGGGCGGGCCCAGGTGGACGTGTACACGCTCGCGGACCAGGTGCAGGCGGGGCTCGAAGGGCTCAAGGTGCCGCTGCGGGTGGCCGTGATGGGGTGCGTGGTGAACGGGCCAGGGGAGGCTCGCGAGGCCGACCTGGGAGTGGCCTCCGGCAACGGCAAGGGGCAGATCTTCGTCAAGGGCGAGGTCATCAAGACGGTGCCGGAGTCGCAGATCGTGGAGACGCTGATCGAGGAGGCGCTCCGGCTGGCCGAGGAGATGGGCGTCGAGGTCGACCTCGACGACGACTCCGGCCCCCAGGTCGTCGTCCGCTGACCCCTGCTCCGGTTCTCCCGGGGGGCGCGGCGGCTCGAGCCCGCGCGCCCCTGCCCCCTTCATCCCAGGCACTCCTTGTGATCAAGTAGGGCATTACGGGGTGCAATCAAGCCATTACAAATTGGCAAGCCTTTCCCCATACCCAGCGTCATGACCCGGTCGCGCACGGGAGCATCGCAGGCCTGTGCAGACGGGGGAAGGGGGCCCGGGTGAAGCGGGTCATGGGGGTTGTGGCCAGTGTCGCGCTGCTCGTCGGCGGGATCGTGAGCGCGGACGGGACGGCGCTGGCCAGTGGTGCGACAGGGATGCCGGGCAACGTGGCGTGGGCGCCTTGCCCCAGCGAGCCGGAGCGGGCCACGCCGGCCGAGCTCGAGTGCGCCACCGTACGCGTGCCGCTCGACTATCGCGAGCCCATGGGGCAGGCGATCACGCTGGCCATCAACCGGATCAGGGCCAAGGTGTCCAGGGACGCCAACCACCTGGGCACGCTCCTGGTGAACCCCGGCGGGCCGGGGGCGTCCGGGCGCGAACTGACCGAGTTCGTGGCCGCGGCGCTGCCGCAGGACGTGAGCGCGCGGTACGACATCGTCGGGTTCGACCCGCGCGGCGTCGGCGGCAGCGAGCCGGCCGTGCACTGCGTGGACCCGGAGAGCTACTTCAAGGCTCCCCGGCCGGACGCGGTGCCGCACGGGGAGGTGGAGGAGCGGGTGCTGCTCTCGAGGGCGGCCGACTACGCGAACCGGTGCGGCGACCACTGGGCCTGGTTGCTGCCGTACCTCACCACCGAGAACTCCGCCAGGGACATGGACTCCATCCGCGCCGCGCTCGGCGAGGAGAAGATCAGCTACCTCGGCTACTCGTACGGCACCTACCTGGGCGCCGTCTACGCCACGCTCTTCCCGTCCAGGGTCAAGCGGCTCGTCATGGACAGCACGATCGACCCCACGCTGGTCTGGTACGAGTCGAACCTCCGGCAGGACAGCGCCTTCGAGCACCGCCACCGCCAGTTCCTCGCCTGGACCGCCAGGCACAACTCCGTCTACAAGCTGGGCGCCACCGCCAAGCAGACGTCGTTCGCCTACTACGCGATGCGCGACCGGCTGCACGCCCGCCCGGCGGGCGGCATCGTCGGACCGAGCGAGCTCGACGACATCTTCACGACCGCCGGGTACAGCGACCGGGTGTGGCCCCAGTTCGCCCAGGCCTGGTCCTCGTACGTACGGCAGGGCGACGTCGGTGGGCTGCTCGGCCTCTACGAGAAGTACGGCAAGGACGACGAGAAGGCCGAGAACGGCTACGCCATCTACCTGGGCGTTCAGTGCACCGACGCCAAGTGGCCGCGCGAGTGGGCCACGTGGAAGGCCGACATGACGCGGATGCACCGCCAGGCGCCTTTCATGACCTGGCCGAACGCCTGGTTCAACGCCCCCTGCCTCTACTGGTCGGCCCCGGGCGGCACGCCGGTCGAGGTGAAGGGGTCGCGGAAGCTGCCGCCGATCCTCATGATCCAGTCCCGTGACGACGCAGCGACGCCGTACAAGGGGGCACTGGAGATGCGCAGGCACTTCGACCACGCGACCATGGTGGTCGAGGGCGGCGGCAACCACGGCGTCTCGCTGGCCGGCAACACCTGCGTGGACGCCCGCCTCGCGGCGTACCTGAGGGACGGCACGCTGCCGCGGCGGGACGTGGAGTGCCCCGCGCTGCCCGAGCCGAAGGCGTCCCAGCACATGGCGGCCGAGAACCCCTCGGGCGGCCTGCTCGGACTCCTCGGGCTGCTTCAGGGGATATGACGTCAAGAATGGATTACCGTCGGCATTGCCCAATGAGCTAATCGGTAACCCTTCGCGTAGTCTGACCATGTGATGCTGCGTACATCGGCGTCGCGCGTGCTCGACGACAGCGACCGGGACGAGGTTCTCGCCCTGCTGGACACCGACCCGGTCGCGAACGTCTTCGTCTCCTCCCGAGTGCGGGCCGTCGGACTCAATCCGGCGAGGCTGGGCGGGCAGATGTGGGGCTTCGGGCCGCGCGGTGGACTTGTGTCACTCTGTTACGCCGGTGCCAACTTGGTGCCGGTCAACGCCGGTCCCGAGGCCGTGCACGCGTTCGCCGACCGCGCCCGCAAGCAGGGGCGCCGCTGCTCCTCCATCGTGGGCCCGGTCGACGCCGTCTCCCTGCTGTGGGAGCGCCTCGAGCCGCACTGGGGCCGGGCCCGGGCGATCCGGTGGGCGCAGCCGGTCATGGCCACCTCGCGCAAGCCGTCGGTGCCCCCCGATCCCCTGGTGCGCCGGGTGCGGCCGGACGAGTTCGAGCTCGTGCTGCCTGCCTGCGTGGCCATGTTCACCGAGGAAGTCGGCGTCTCGCCCAACCTCGGCGACGGCGGCGCCCTCTACCGCACCCGCGTGGCCGAGCTGATCAGGATCGGCCGGTCCTACGCCCGCATCGACGAGGGGCGGGTGGTCTTCAAGGCGGAGATCGGGGCCGTCACGCCGCAGGCCTGCCAGATCCAGGGCGTCTGGGTCGCGCCGGAGCTGCGGGGGAGGGGCCACGCCGTGGCGGGCATGGCCGCCGTGGTGGAGGCCGCGCTGAGTCTCTTCGCTCCCGTGGTCACGCTGTACGTCAACGACTTCAACCATTCGGCCAGGGCCGTCTACCGCAAGGTGGGCTTCCAGGAGGTCGACACGTTCATGTCGGTCCTGTTCTAGCTCGTCGTACGCCGTACGCGATCGTCGCACCACACCTGTCGCGACCGCCGACGTCCTTCCTGGCAGCTCTGAGGTGCGCAGATGCCAAGCTCCCGCAACGCGCTGTCGAACGGCAGCGGCTCGCCGCCTGGTGAGGCAGAAGACGGTGCTGCAGCCGGAGAGCAAGCGCTCACCAAAGAAATAACAGAGCGTATGCTCCATAATTGTGTATCTTAGGGACGTCACTCTGAGCCGAGAAGTCAGGAGTTTTGATGTTCCGCAGTATGTCCAAGGGGCTGTCCGTCGTCGTCGCGATGGCCGCCGTCGGCCTCGCCCTCGGCGCCGGCACGGCATCCGCACAGACGGTCGTAAAGACGTACCCGTACACCTCGGCGGGTTACCAGAAGTGCCAGATCGATCTCAAGCTGGCGCCCAGCGGTTACTACTGCACCACGATCAGCAACCCCAAGCGCTACGCCCTGGCCCACTGAGTTCCAGGGCGGGCGAACGCCGCCTCAGACATCTTGGGGCGGCGTAACCCCGGAATCTTCGAGTTCCGTCCCCACGGCTGACCCCAGTTCACGCGCGAGATCACGAACATGATCGACCCTCATCGAGGACAGGCCGGGATCTCTCGTCATGTTCATGACGTAGGTCGATGGGGACGGGTGCGAACGACGATGGGGGCAGTGCGCGGCGCAGGACCGAGAGGACGTCCCCCCGGTCGGCCTGCCGCCGGCCTCGACCGCGCCGCGTGCACCAAGACGTCCATGGTCGGGGCGGTCTGCTCGCGAGGCTTCGCCGCCAGGTCGCTCGGCTCGATGGACGGGCAGAGTGGTTCCGGGGTGATGCGGAAGGTGCGGTGGTGTGAGACCACGCGGCCAATACGCTTCGCTGGCGTGCGCGAAGTCGGGATCCTCGAATAGCGGTCGATATCGACGCCGATATCACCTTATGCACCTTAAGTGCACTCAAGCCCTATAGATCCACTTATGGGGGATTCGTCGTGCGACGAGCAACAGGGGATCTTCTCCTCGCCTGAGGCCGCGGCGTTCTCTCTACTTGCCAATTCCCGGAGGAAGAGTGAGACTACGGTCTCTTCTGGTGAGCACCGCTGTGCTCGCTGTTACAGTCACCGCCTTAGTCGCAGCACCGGCTCAAGCAGCCACACCAGCTCCCGCGCCGGCGGTGGATCCCGCGGTCACCGAGCAGGTGAACCACGGGAAGGCGGTGCGTGTCATCGTCGAGGTGGACCATGCAAGCGACGCCCCAGCGGTGGCCAGAAAGACGGACCGCTCCTCGCTGAAGTCCAGCATCGAGTCACCGCCGGGATCGAGCGACAACTTCGTCGCGACGATCGATCGGCAAGGTCTCGAATCACTGCGGTCCGATGACAGAGTCAAGCTGGTTCTGGAGGACGGCTCCTTCGAGCCCACCCTCCTGTCCAGCATCAAGATCATTGGTGCGGATCAGGCGCATGCAGGCGGCTTCACCGGCAAGGGCGAGACGGTCGCGATCCTGGACACCGGCGTGGACACCAGCCACCCCTTCTACGCCGATCGCATCGCCGGTGAGGCATGCTTCTCGGAGATCAACGCCGCGGACTCCACGACCTCGCTCTGCCCGAACGGGCAGAAGACCCAGTTCGGCAAGGGCTCGGCGGATGCCAGGAACCCGCGCTGCCGCAATGGCGACAAGTCCATCTGCGATCACGGAACTCACGTGACAGGTATCGCGGCCGGGAGGAAGACGACGGGCGCACCTGCCGACGGCGTTGCTCCCGAGGCCAAGATCTTCGCCGTTCAGGTCTTCAGCCGCGTCGACGACGCCAGGCGGTGCGGCGGCCGGCCCGCTCCCTGCGCCCGGGCGTACTACTCCTCGATCAGGAACGCCTTGCGGTACATCGCCGACCAGCCCGGCGTCGTCGCGGCCAACATGAGCCTCGGCGCCGGCAGGTACTCGACGGCGTGCGACACCGAGGCCATCGGCCGCTTCTTCAAGCCGGCCATCGATGCACTGGCCACCAAGGGCGTCGCTTCGGTGTTCTCCGCGGGAAACGCCGGCAATCCGAACGGCGTGGGGGCGCCTGCCTGCATCTCCTCGGCTGTCACGGTGGGCGCGACGGACGATGAGGACGCCCCCGCCCGTTTCACCGACCGTGGACCGCTGCTCGACCTGTTCGCACCCGGTGTCCAGATCGAGTCGTCCTTGCCGGGCAACGTGTACGGCACCGCCACCGGCACCTCGATGTCCGCCCCGCACGTGACAGGAGCGTTTGCCGTGCTCAGGCAGGCTATGCCGAACGCGACCGTCGCCCAGCTCCTCAAGCGGCTTCAGGACACAGGCAAGCCGATCACTTACGGCGGGGTCACGACCAAGCGGATTGACCTTTTCAAGGCTCTGCCCCCCAAGCCGACCCCGACCCCGACCCCAACCCCGACCGCCACCCCGACGGCCACGCCGACCGCCGCCCCCACCAGCACTCCGTCGCCGACCAGCACGTCGACGCCGCCCACCTCTCAGCCAGAGCCGGACTCGATCATTTTCGACCCGAACACCGAGCCCGTGGTGGACAGCTGTGTGCGCGGCAAGGGGACGAAGCCGCTGAGCTCCAAGCAGTGGGCCACGGAGATGCTGAAGAACAAGGGCGCGCTGTCGGACCAGACCCTCGTCTGCTACCTGTCCATCGTGCAGAACGGCAGCAAGGTCTTTCCCGAGCTGAGCAAGGCTGGCACTCTCGCCAGGGCGTACAAGGTGCTCACCACCAAGTCGAAGATCGCCAAGGCGCTGCTCGACAGGGAGTTGCTGGCCGCGTGGCTGAACTACGCGCACGGCGTGTACAACTCCTCGGCCAAGGTGTACGGCGACACCACGCTGAAGCAGGCGATCGAGACCGCTGAGAAGCGCCGGATCGGCAAGGCGACCACGGCTCAGTTGAAGAGCTCGGCCGTGTTCCTCTATCGGCACGTCAACAAGTAGGCCTCGAGTCGTCCTCCGGGGCGCGATGGTCATGGTGGGGTTGGTAGAGCCCACCCCACCATGACCTGAACCCAGCCGCACGGCCGGTGATTGATGCAGCCGCTCCCGCAGCGGCTCACGGCTGAGCAGCGGCTACCGCTCGGCCGGCTAGACCCGTACGAGTTTGTCGAACAGCCTGTTCAGCTCGGTGTCCGGGTCGGCGGTGAGGCCCGCGTGTACGGGCCCGGCCTGGACGATCGTGCTGCGGGGAGCCGTCAGCCAGCGGAACCTGCCGCCGAGCGACTCCTCGGCCAGCGGTCCCGGCTTGTCGCCGCAGGCCAGCTCGTACGCGCTGAGCGCCCGGCGTACCCCGTCGATGTCGACGCCCGGGTCGAGGGCGCGCAGGCGGCCCGGGTCGAGCTGGACCCGGGCGCACAGGTAGTCGCGCGGCTGGCAGTAGAGCAGGACGCCGGCGTTGATCAGCTCGCCGCGCTCCACCTTGGGGATCACGCGGATCACCGCGTACTCGTAGACGTCCCTGGTCACCGGTCGCCTCCCCGCCAGAACTCGCCCACGGTTCCCGGCCCTGCCGGCTGAGCCTTCGCCTCGGACCGCACGAGCCACTCGTGCGGGCCGTGCGCCCGCCGCAGCAGATGGTCGACGTACGCCTCCCGCACGGCTCCCGGCCCGTCGAACCCCGGCTCGCCGTCCAGCCACTCGTCGGGCACCAGCGCCGTCACGGTCTCCAGCAGCTCCCGGTCGATCTTACCGGCCAGCTCGGCGCCCGCCGCCCGCACGTCACCGGCGTACGGCGCGAGCACGTGGTCACCCGCGTTGAACACCCGCTCAGGGTTGGCCGTCTTCCAGTTGTAATGGAACCAGAGCGCCGCCCCGTGGTCGATCAGCCAGGTGTCGCGGTGCCAGACCAGCAGGTTGGGGTTGCGCCAGCTGCGGTCGATGTTGTGGATGAGACCGTCGAACCACACCACCCTCGCCGCGAACACCGGATCCGCCACCCAGGCCAACGGCTCGAACCCGAGCGCGCCGGGCAGGAAGTCGACCGCCAGGTTGAGCCCGGTGCTGGCCTTGAGCAGGTCCTGCACCTCCTCGTCCGGCTCCCTGATGGCCAGCTGCGGGTCCAGGTCGATGAGCTTGAGATCGGGAATTCTGAGCCCCAGCCGGCGGCCCAGCTCGGCGGCGATGATCTCGGCGACCAGCACCCGCCGGCCCTGACCCGCCTCACGGAACTTCACCACGTAGGTGCCCAGGTCGTCGGCCTCGACGACGCCCGGCAGCGACCCGCCCTCCCGCAAGGGGGTCACATAACGGGTGGCTGCGATCGTTTCCAGCACAGGATGAGGCTATCGCCCACGCGCACCCCCTGTTCCCCCACCCCACCACGCCCCCTCCGCTCATCTCCCCTTACAGGCGTCCGGGGCGGCGCAACGACGGGTGGGTCAGCCGGCCGGGGTGCGGGGTTGGAAGGGGGCGAAGGGGTGGTGGCGGGAGGCGTCGACGGCGGTGAAGGCGTAGTCGAGCATGCGGCGTTCGTACGAGGCCTTGGCGGTCGCGAGCGGGTGCCCCTTGGCCGCCGCCGCCCCGAGCAGGTCGCTCAGCACCCGGGCGTCCCGGAGCCCCACGTTGGCGCCCTCGCCCCGCCCTGGGCTCATGCTGTGCACCGCGTCTCCTACCAGTGTGATCGCAGGGTCGTCCCACGGTTCCACGCGCCGCGCCGAATGGGTCCGCAGGACGAACGTCTCCTCCGGCGACGCCTCGTGCACGATGCGCCGCACGCCCTCGTGCCAGCCGCGCACCGTGTCCATGGCCAGCCGGTGCAGGGCGGCCGGGGGCACGCCGTCGGGGCGCGGGCCGGGGGCGCTCAGCGTCCACGAGAAGTAACCGGGGATGTCCGTCAGCCGTGTGCCGGGGGCATGGCGGGCCACGGCCTCGGGGACGGGAGTGAGCGGGCGACAGGTGGCGATGGCGATCGCGCCGCCGTCGGGGGCGATGACCCGGTTGAACGAGTCGACCAGCTCCGGCGGCGTGGCGGCCAGCAGGTCGGGGGTGATCCACGTCCTGCCGTACAGGGCCCAGTCGAGCTCGTCCACCACGGCATCGGGCAGGAGCTGCGCCCGCACCCGCGAGCCTACGCCCTCCGCCCCCACGAGCAGATCGCCGTCCACGCTCCGGCCGCCCGCGAAGTGAGCGCGTACGCGGCCGTCGCCGAGCCGCTCGTACCGCTGGAAGTCCATGCCGAAACGGACGGAATCCGACAACCCAGAGATGAGGATCTCGCGGAGCGTGAGCCGGTTGACGCCGAAGCCGTCCACGCCGGGCCGTGTCTCCGGGATGTCCTTGGCGAACTTGGGCCGCAGGTCGGTCTCCATGAAGATCATGCGAGTGGCCGGGCGGATGGACGTCGCCACGGCCAGGTCGAACAGGCCGTCCGGCAGGCAGGCCCGCAGGGCCCGTGCGCCGGTCTCCTTGAGGCTGATGCGGTACCCCTGGGGGCGGTGGGCGGCCGAGGGGTCGCGTTCGAAGAGGGTGACGCCGAGGCCTGCCCGTCGCAGGCCCTGGGCAAGGCACGATCCGGCGATTCCGCCTCCCACGATCAAGAGGTGATGGTCGGTCATGTCGCGACTGTAGCTGTCGTGACAGCAAATGTCTACACAGGATATTCTGCGGAGATGAACGAGAACCGTGCGGCGCAGTCCACGTTCGAGCTGGTCCTGGGGGGAGGGTCGCTGCTCGTGCAGGTGGGCAGGGAGCTGAACACCGAGACCGAGCGGCGCCTCGCCCCCCTCGGCCTCACGGCGCAGCAGGCCGCGCTGCTGTTGCACGCCTCGCGCGGTGACAGCACGCCCAGCCTGCTGAAGAGCCGGCTCGGCACGGACACGGCCGGGATGACCAGGCTGCTCGACCGGCTGGAGGCCAAGGGGCTGCTGCGGCGGGTCCGGCATCCCGAGGACCGGCGCTCGATCGTCATCGAGCTGACGGACGAGGGTCGGGCGCTGGTGCCCGGCCTGCCGCCGATCTTCGGGAGGATCAGTCACCAGGTCTTCGCGGGGTTCTCGCCGGAGGAGGTCGCCCAGGTCACGGACATGCTCCAGCGGATCCTGGGAAACCTCGCCGAAGGCGGCTAGGGGGTTCGGGTGGCGCGGGCGCGGATGGTGGCGAGCATGATGCGGCGGATGAGGCCGCTGCCGAGCCGGATCACCATCCAGTACCGCAGGAACGCGCGCCGCGCGTCCTCGCTCGTCGCCACCACGCGGGTCTCCGTGACCAGCTTGACCCGCCCCTCGGCCGTTTCGTCGAGCAGGAAGCTGAGCGTGCCCTTCGCGTAGCCGGGGCGGTCGAACGCGTCGAAGTCGCCGGCGCCGGTGATCGGACCCGCGCTCTCGGCGCGGCCGATGCGCCACCACTGCCCGATGATGCCGAGGACCACCTCGCGGCCCGGGTCCTCGGCGAGCGGCGTGAAGCGGGGGGCCTCGCGCTCCGGCCGGCCGCCGCTCAACCGCGCGGCCACGTTCCGGACGGCGACGATCGCCCGGAGGTTGAACGAGGTCGGATGCGTGACGGCGGCCCAGACGCGGTCGCGTGACGCGGGGATCACGATGGAGTGGCGCTCGGCGGCGTCGGGTCGAGGGATGAACCGGTCGGTGAGCGTCGGCATGGCTGCCCCTTCCGTACGGCTGCGTATGGAAGGGACTATACGGTGGCGTATGGAAGGATGGGCGGGTGGGTCGGTTGAACGCGGACGACTGGGCGAAGGCCGCGCTGGACGCGCTGGCGGAGGGCGGCACGGCCGCCGTGGCCGTGGAGCCGGTGGCGGTGCGGCTCGGCGTGTCGAAAGGCAGCTTCTACTGGCACTTCCCCAACCGCCAGGCGCTGGTCGAGGCGGCGCTGGAGCGGTGGGAGGCCGAGACCGAGGCGATCATCGCCGGGCTGGTGCAGGTGCGCGATCCGGTGGAGCGCATGCGGGTGCTGCTCGAGCGGGCCTTCGGTGACGGGCGTGACGCGGCCATCTCGTTCCGGCTGATCAGCGAGGCCGACGACCCGGTGGTCGGCCCAGTAGTCGGCCCGGTGGTGCGGCGGGTGACCGAACGGCGGCTGGCCTTCATGCGGGCCGCCCTGGAGGAGGCCGGCCAGTCGCCGGAGGAGGCGTCCCGGCGGGCGCAGGACGCGTACGGCGGCTATCTCGGCCTCGCGGCCCTGGCCCGCATCGGTGTGGCGACAGAGGTCCCGAAGCCCCCGGAGGCCGCGAAGCCCCCGGCAACCGCGGCCCGCATCGGCGCGGCGGCGGAGGCCCCGAGTGGCCTGGTCGATCTGGCCATGGTGAAGCTGGGCCTCCCGCCCCGCTGACGTCAGAGCTTGGCGATGACCTCCTCGGCGAAGCGCTCCATGGTGGCGATCTTGAGCTCCAGCGTCCCTTCCCCGTACCGGGCCTTCTCCTCGGGGGTGGCCAGCCACCACGGCGCGGCCATGGTCGCGGTCACGCCCTTGGCGGCGAAGTGGCGGTACGTGTCGGCGTCCGGCAGCACCGCGAGCGGCGCCACGATGTCGAAGGGCTCGGTCCTGCCGCTCTCGGAAAGGTGCTGCCGCAGCGTGTCGAGCACGGTGTCGAGCTGCTCCTCCGTGTAGATCCGGTTCCCGATCCACCCGTCACCCAGCCGGGCCGCCCGCCGCAGCGCGGCGTCGCTGTCGCCGCCCACGTAGACGGGGATCGGCCGGGCCGGGGTGGGGGAGATCGACAGCTCGGGGAGGCCGTCCAGCGTGACCGTCTCGCCGGCCCAGAGGGAGCGGAGGACGGGGAGCATGGCGTCCAGGCGCCGTCCACGCGTGTGGAAGTCCTGCCCCGTGCCGACGAACTCCTCCTTGCACCACCCCACGCCCACCCCGAACGTCACCCGGTCCCGCGACAGCACCGCCGCCGTGGACACCTGCTTGGCCACGGTGAACAGGTCGCGGGCCGGCGCGATGTAGACGTTCGGGGAGAAGCGGAGCGAGGTGGTGACCGCGGCCATGGCGCCGATCGTGACCCACGCGTCCGGCCAGTGCGTACGCGCGTCCCAGCGCGGCCGCCCCGACCGCGAGTACGGGTAAGGAGTGGCGAAGTCGGCGTAGAACAGGTGGTCCGACAGCGTCAGCGTGTCGAACCCGCACCGCTCGGCCGCTCGCGCCAGCTCGAGGAACTGGTCGGTGTCGACGAACGAGGCCCCCAGCCAGAACCTCATGGGAACTCCGGGATGACCTTGGTGGCGAACAGCTCCAGGTTCCGCTTGACCGTGTCCAGCGGCAGCACGCCCTGCTGCCCCTGCATGTAGAGGCCGAACCACTCCAGGTCGGGCATCCGGTCGAGCATCCGCTGGATGCCGCGCTTGACGTCGTCAGGGGTGCCGAACAGCGCCATCTCCACGTCGTTCATGCGCTTGGCGTCGCCCTTCTCCGGGGAGATGGGCTTGTGCTTCTCGTCCTCCTTCTTCCGCAGCACCTCCAGGTAGCCGAACGGCCCGAAGAAGGCGGCGAAGTCCTTGGGGATGCTGCGGCCGAAGGTGTTGATGGCCTCCTCGGTGGTGTCCGCGATGCCGACGATCTTGAGGATGCCGGTGTGCTCGCCCAGCTTGTAGTGGCGGCCCTGCTTGGCGGACTCCTCCTGGTACAGCTTGGCCTTGGCCGCGTGGTCGTCCGGGTTGGGGGTGAACATCCACGGCAGGATGTCCTCCTGGGCGGCCCTGATGACCGACCGGTCCGAGATCGTGAACGGCTGCCACAGCTCCGGGTGGGGATTCTGGTACGGCCTGGGGCAGACGGAGACGGCCTGCACCTTCCCATCCTCGGAGAGCTCGCCCGGCGCGCCGAACGTCCGGGTCCACTCCAGCGCCGGCCACCCCTCGATGCCCTCAAACGGATAAGGCACCTGATAGTCCAGCACGTCCGACTTGTAGCGCAGCGTCTCCTGCGTCCACGCCATCTTCATGATCTTCAGCACCTCGCCGAAGACGTCGAAGTTCCGCGTGTCGGAGGCCGACCCGTCCGAACGCGCGGCTGCCGCGTGCCAGCGCTGGCCCAGCACGTTCATCCACCGGTTCTGGTAGCCGCGCGCCACCCCCAGCCGCAGCCGCCCCTTGCAGAACTGGTCGAGCAGGGCCACGTCCTCGGCCGCCCTGATCGGGTCCCAGGCGGGCAGCACCAGGCCGAGCGGCGCGAGCAGGATCCGCTCGGTCCTGGCGGCGAGGTCGGTGAGGAACATCAGCGGGTTGACCGAGAACTCCATGCCCTCCGAATGGAAGTGGTGCTCGGTCATCATCAGCGCGTCGAAGCCGAGCTGGTCGGCGTGCACCGCTATCTCCCGCACCTCGTGCAGCAGCTTCTGGTACGACTCGGTGTCGCGCCCGATGGGCCGTCTGGCCTTCGCGTTCTCCTCGGCCGCGTACCCGGAGCCGGGAATCTGCGGATTCAGGAAGATAGAAAACTTCACCGGGAACCTCTTTCCGCGGAACGGTCTTCTGCAAGGTACTCTGGAAATCTTAACCGAGCAATCGCTTGGTTAACGAGAAGGAGATCGCATGAGGCTCGGGGTCACGATGTTCGTCACGGATCTGGCCATGCCGGTCCAGGACCTCGCCAGGGCGGCGGAGGAGCGCGGCTTCGACTCCCTCTACGTGCCGGAGCACACCCACATCCCGGTCTCGCGCCGTACCCCTCCCGCGACGGGCCAGGACGAACTGCCCGAGGAGTACAAGCGCACGCTCGACCCGCTCGTGGCCCTCTCCTTCGCCGCCGCCTCGACGCAGCGGCTGCGCGTCGGGACCGGTGTCCTGCTCGCCGCCCAGCGCGACCCCATCGTGACCGCCAAGGCCGTCGCCACGCTCGACCACCTGTCGGGCGGCCGGGTCGTGGTCGGGGTCGGCTTCGGCTGGAACGTCGAGGAGATCGAGAACCACGGCGTCCCGTACGGCCGCCGCCGCGAGGTGGCCAGGCGGAACGTGCTCGCCATGCAGGCGCTGTGGCGGGACGAGGTGGCCTCGTTCGACGGGTTCGAGCCGTCCTGGTCCTGGCCCAAGCCGCGCAGCGGGCCACCGGTGTACGTGGGCGGCGCCGCGGGGCCGAAGCTGTTCGCCCAGGTCGCCGAGTACGCCGAGGGCTGGATGCCGATCGGCGGCAAGGGCATCAGGGCGGCGCTGCCGATGCTGCGCGAGGCGTGCGAGAAGGCGGGCCGGCCGATGGCCAAGGTGATCCCGTTCGGGACGATGCCGACCAGGGAGAAGCTCGACTACTTCGCCGAGCTGGGCATCGAGGAGGCGGTGGCCACGCTCCCCAGCGGCCCTGCGAGCACAGTGCTGCCGATCCTCGATGATTATGCGAGGCTGATCGAAACCCCGGCATAATCGAAAGATATGTCCGCACTCCGAGCCGATGACCCGAGACAGCTGGGGGAGTATCGGTTGTCGCGCAGGCTCGGCCAGGGCGGTCAGGGCGTCGTCTACCTCGGCCACTCCGAGCAGGGCGCCCAGGTCGCGGTCAAGCTGCTGCACGCGAGCCTGTCCGGCGATCCGGACGTGCGGCGCAGGTTCCTGGGAGAGGTCGAGGCGGTACGCCGGGTGGCCGCGTTCTGCACGGCCCAGCTGCTCGACGCCGACCTCGAAGGCGACCGCCCGTACCTGGTCAGCGAGTACGTCGAGGGCCCCTCGCTGCTGGAGCACGTCGTCGCCAAGGGGCCGCGGCTGGGCGGCTCGCTCGAGCGGCTGGCCATCGGCACCGCCACCGCCCTCGGGGCCATCCACCGGGCCGGCGTCGTGCATCGCGACTTCAAGCCGCAGAACGTGCTGCTCGGGATCGACGGGCCGCGAGTGATCGACTTCGGCGTGGCCCGGCTCATGGACACCGCGGCCACGACCGCCGCGGTGCCCGTCGGCACCCCGGCGTACCTCGCGCCCGAGCGCATCAAAGGTGAGCTCGCCGGGCCGCCCGCCGACCTGTGGGCCTGGGGGCTGACCGTCGTCTACACCGCCACGGGGCGGCACGCGTACAAGGCGGACACCTACCAGGAGGTCCTGGCGAGGATCCTGTACGGCAAGCCGGACCTCGGCACGCTGACCGGGCGGCTGCGGGAGATCGTGGAGTCCTGCCTGGCGCCGGAGCCGGGGGACCGGCCCGACGCGGAGGAGGTGCTGCGGCGGCTGCTTGGGCAGGCGGCGGGCGGCGACGTGCTGTCGTCGGGCGCACAGGCCGCCGTCGGCGCCACCCGCTCCGCGCAGCCTCCGGCCGCTGGCGATCCCGCCACGGCCGGGCTGCGGCTGGTCATGGAGAGCGCGCCGCCCGGCGACTCCGGGCGGATCATGGACCCCGACCCCACCACGAGCTTCCCCGCCGTCGCACGCGACACCGCCACGGAGCGCCCGGCGCGCAGGCGGGTGTGGCCCTGGCAGCTGGGCGTGGCGGCGATCGGGGTGGCCATGGCGGTGGCCGGGTTCGTGTTCTGGCTGCGCGGAGCGGAGGGGCCGGGGCTGGAAGGCACGTGGACGGGCTCCGCCGAGCACTTCACCGCACACCGGGTCTTCCCCGTGGAGCTGCGCATGGGCGCCGACGGCGGGACGATGCGGTGGGGAGCGGACCTGCACTGCTCCGGGCGGCTCGCGCGCAGCGGGCGCGGTGCGGTCTTCACCCTCGATCAGGTCATGGGGAGCGAGTGCTATCCGGGAACGCTGCGGATGTTCCCGATGTCCGACTCGAACCGGATGGCCATCAAGGTGACGCGCCAAGGTAAGGACGAAGTGACGTATTCGGGCACGGTCGCACGAGCTTCTTGACCAGCTGTGTCACGGTCAGGCGGCGATTGCCGTGCGCACCGTTGACTGAAGGCGGCCCGTTGCTTTCAGTAGAGAGCAGGAAGGGTGGCGGCGAGGGGAGGCGCCCGTGCCAACGGCGCAGCCGCTCAGAACGGGGGACCCCCAGCGACTCGGTGAGTACGACCTCTCCGGACGGCTGGGCGAGGGCGGACAGGGCACGGTGTTCCTCGGTTCGCGGGGCGGGGAGACGTACGCGGTCAAGCTGCTGCACGGGCCCGTGGGTGACGAGCGGGCGGCGTTCCTGCGGGAGGTCGAGCTGGCCAAGCACGTGGCGAGGTTCTGCACGGCCCAGGTGGTCGACGCCGGATTCGACGAGGGCCGGGCGTACATCGTGAGCGAGTACGTCGACGGGCCCTCGCTGCACCGGGAGGTCGCGCTCACCGGGCCGCGCAGGGGCGGCGCGCTGGAGCGGCTCGCGGTCAGCACGGCCACCGCGCTGGCGGCGATCCACCGGGCGGGGATCGTCCACCGGGACTTCAAGCCCCAGAACGTGCTGCTCGGGTCCGACGGGCCGCGCGTGATCGACTTCGGCCTGGCCAGGGCGCTGGACGCGGCGGCCACGGTGAGCGGGCGGGGGGTGGGCACGCCCGCGTACATGGCGCCCGAGCAGATCACCGCGTCGGCCGTCACGGGGGCGGCGGACGTGTTCTCGTGGGGCGCCACCATGTGCTTCGCGGCCAACGCCACGGCGCCGTTCGGACAGGACTCGGTGGCGCCGGTGCTGCACCGCATCCTGACCGCGCCGCCCGAGCTGGGACGCCTGGACGGGCGGCTGCGCACGCTGGTCGACGCGTGCCTGGACAAGGACGCGCGGAACCGGCCCACCAGCAGGGACCTGCTGTTCGAGTTGCTGGGCGACGGGGCCGAGGTGCCGGCCGAGGTGCTGAGCTCGCCCCCGCCGCACATCCTGCGGGCCACTCCGCCGCTGGTGCCCGAGCAGCGCTCGGCGCCCTCCGGGCCCCGTACGCCCGTCGCCCAGCCCGAGGCCACGGGGACGCCCGGCGGCTACCGGTTACCGGACACCCGGGAGAGCAGCGGCTCGATGGAGCCGGTGACCTATGGGAACGCCCCGTCGGCGCCGAGGCGCGGCTGGCCGAGGGCGGTCATCGCGGTCTGCGCGGCCCTGTGCGTCACGGCCGCCGTCCTGCTCACCACCCTCCTCCCCGCCGTGAACAAGGACCCCGAGGTCCAGCCGTCCCAGGCGGCCGGCCCGTCGGTCCCCCCGCACTCGGACCCGGTGAAATCCCGTTCCCCGGCCGGCCGGTCGTCCCCGGCCGCGCCGGAGAAGACGCAGGAGCGCGATCCCGCCGGCTCATCGGTGGCGCACCCGGTCACCGTCCCGGTCCCGTCCTTGACGGGAATGGACAAGAGTGCGGCGGCGAAGGCGCTGAAACGGGCCGGGCTCGTCCTGGGCGCCGTCACCCAGCTCGACTCGCCCCAGAAGATCGGCCAGGTCCTGGCCGCCGAGCCCGCCCCGGGCACGGCGGTGGCCAAGGGCAGCACGGTCTCCTTGCAGGTGTCGGCGGGGCTGCCGGTGCCCGCGGTCACGAGGCTGCAGCTCAAGGCCGCCGAGTCCCGCCTGACCGGCGCGGGCCTGGCGGTCGGCGCCGTCACCCGCTCCTGCACCGACCAGCCGGACGGCCAGGTGCTCTCCACGCAGCCCACGGCGGGCAGCCGCGTCACGGGCGGCACTCCGGTGGCGCTCACGGTGGCCCGCAACGGCGTCCCGGTGCCCTCGGTCGTCGGCCGGTCCCTGGAGGACGCGCGGGCGGCGCTGACCGCGGCGGGCTTCTCGGTACGGTCGAGGGGACAGGTGGTGGACGACGAGTCCCGGGTGGGCACGGTCCTCAGCCAGACCGTCCAGCCGGGCACGTGCGCCGCGCCGGGCAGCGCCGTCGTGATCGTGTTCGGCCTGGCGGCCCAGTCAGGTCCCGACCCCAACGAGCCTCAGGAGACCCCGACGGGCACGATCGCCGGCGAGTGACGTCATCGCGCTTCGAGCGTGACGGTCTCGCCGTGCAGCCGTGACCTCTCGGCGGCCCAGGCGATGAGATGGCTGTGCAGGCTGGCCCTCGGCGAGGAGAGGATCGAGGAGCGGTCCCTGGTGGCGACCGCGGCCAGGAACGCGTCCACCAGCCCTGCGTCGCCGCCGCCGTGGCCGCCACCCGCTGTCGCGTGCTTATGGTCGCGGCCGCTTCGGGGCTCGTTGGCTCGTCCCTCGCTCTCTCCCCCCGAGCTCCTCCGCTCCGGGCCCGTGGGACGGGTTTCGACGATCTCGGCGCGGCCGGTGACGAAGTCGTGGACGGTCAGCCGCTCGCCGTCCCCCTCGATCGACCCTCGCGTGCCGAAGATCCGCGTCTGCCGGTGGATTGACGGGGTGAAGGCGGTCATGGTGAACGACGCGGTCGTGCCGCCCTCGAACTCCATGTTCACGACCTGGTGGTCGACCACGTCGTTGTCGCAGGCGTACACGCATCTGCCGTACGGGCCCGTCCTGAGCGCCTCCAGCACGCCCGCCTCGGAGACGTCCTCGGTGAGCACCGACAGCGGCCACACCTCGCGTCCGGCCAGCGGGAGATAGATGCGCCTGGCCGAGTACGGGCACGCCGCCTCGACCGGGCAGTCCAGGCAGCGGTCGGCCGCGCCCTCCGGGCGGTTCTCCGGGCGGAAGTGCTTGAGCCCGCCGAACGACGACACGCGCGTGACCTGCCTGCCCGTGAGGTACACCAGCCAGTCGAGGTCATGGCAGGACTTGGCGAGCAGCATGAACGTGGACTCGTCGGCCCGCCGCCAGTTGCCCCGCACGTACGAGTGCGCCTGGTGCCACCAGCCGACCGGCTCCAGGTGCTGGATGCTGACGATCTCCCCGATCCTGCCCTCGTCCAGCAGCCTCTTCAGCGCCCGCGTGTACGGCGTGTACCGCAGCACGTGGCAGACGGCGAAGACGGCGTCGGAGCGTTCGGCCGCCGCCACGATGCTCCGGCAGTCCTCCTCGGAGACCGCCATCGGCTTCTCCAGCAGGATGTCGTAGCCCAGCTCGGCGAGGCGCACCGCGGGCTCGACGTGGTCCCTGTCCTGGGTGGCGATGATCACCGCGTCCGCCAGGCGGGGCTGCGCGGCCAGCTCGCGCCAGTCCGTGTACTGCGCCGCCCCGGGGAACCTGTCGCGGCGGGCGTCCAGCGGATCGGCCACCGCGACCACCCGCGCCTGGCCGCTCTCGACGGCGTGGCGGGCGTACGAGGCCCCCCGCGAACCCGCGCCCACGACGGCGAGCGTGACCATTGCGCCTCCACATATGGAACCAGTTAACGTATGTCGGGCCGATGCTAGGATCCTGGCTGTTCTTCGTCAACATTGAGTTATGGGGAAGGGTCTCATAAGTGACGGAGCTCCGCCCGGGTGACGCCTCGCTGCTGCGCAAGGTGAACACCCAGCTCACGCTGAGTGCCCTGCGCCGCGAGGGCGTGGCCACGCTGACCCGGCTCGGCCGCGTCACCGGCCTGTCCAGGCAGACGGTGGAGACGGTCCTCGACGAGCTGGGCGAGCGCGGCTACGTCAGAGAGGTGCCGCCGGACGAGGGCGCGATGGGCCGGCCCGCGCGGCGGTTCGGGTTCCGCGCGGACGCCGGTTACGTGATGGGCGTGGAGGTCGGCGGCGACGCGATCGTGGCCGCGCTGGCCGATCTCAACGGCGAGGTGATCGCCTGGGAGCGGGCCGCCGTCCCCGGCGACGCCGCGGCCCACGAGCGGCTGGAGGCGGCCCGGCGTACGTCGCTGGCCTGCGTGGACGGCGCGGGCATCGCGCACAGGCGGGTGTGGGCGGTGGCCGCGGGCACCCCGGGCATCGTGGACCGCACCGGGCGGGTGTCGCTGTCGATCACGTTGCCCGGCTGGACGGGCGTGGACCTGGCCGGGCTGGCCGGGCGCTGGTTCGGCGGCGCCGCGCTGGCGGCCAACGACGCCAACCTCGCCGCGCTCGCGGAGCACTGGCGCGGCAGCGCGCAGCACGCCTCCGACGTCGTGTACGTGCTCATCGGCCACCGGGCGGGCGCGGGCATCCTGATCGGCGGCCGGCTGCATCAGGGGCGCAACGGGGCGGCGGGCGAGATCGGCACGCTGCGCCAGGTCGGCTGGGAGGACGCCGCCCGCGAGCTGGTCAAGGACGGCCCGGAGTTCGCCACCGCGGCGGAGGTGTTCGAGGCGGCGCTGGCGGGTGATCGCGACGCCGTGCGGCGGGTCGACCGCTACGCCGAGAACCTGGCGATCGGCGCCTCCGCGCTGGCTCTGGCCGTCGACCCCGATCTGCTGGTGCTCGGCGGCGGCCACGCGCGCGCCGGCGACGTGCTGCTCGAGCCGCTCCGCCGCCACCTCGCCGAGCTCTGCGTGAGCGTGCCGGAGGTGGTGGCGTCCACGTTCGGGGACGAGGCCGTGGCGCTGGGCGCGGTACGCCTCGCGCTCGACCACGTGGAACGCCAGGTACTCGGGCTCTAGAAGGCTCTAGAAGCCCCGACAGGCCTCCAGCAGCACGTCGCGGACCTCGTCCTCGGGCAGGTCCGTCGTCCTGACCGCGCCCCACTGCAGCGCGCCGAGCAGGGCCCAGCTCTTGAGCCGGGTCGTCGGGTCGGGGTCGTCGCCGGCGAGCCTGGCGAAGATCTCGTCACGGAAGGACCTGACCGTCGCGCGCTCCGAGTCCGGCGAGCCGGGGTCCTCGGCGGCCAGATCCTCCATGAACAGGCGGATCACCGAGCGGTAGCGCACCGCGAACGTCACCAGCGCCTCGACGAACGCCTCCCTGTCGGGGAAGTCGGTCCCGAGCAGCGCCAGCATGTCGTCGGCCGCCGGGGCGAGCAGCTCGTAGGCCAGGCGGTCCTTGGGGTGGAAGTGGTAGGCGACGGCGGTCTTGGTCAGCCCCACGGCCGCGGCGATGTCGGCCAGGGAGGTGCCCGCGTAACCGCGCTCGGCGAACAGCTGCCTGGCCGCGGCCAGGATCCGGCTCCGGGTGTCGTCGGGTGTGGTCATCGTCTCATTTCCGGTGTGATCCATCCCCGTCGGATATTTCCTGCTTTATCGTAGTCCTGTACGACCGTACAGGACGGCCGTCGAAAGGGACTTCAGGCGATGACGCGGTTTCTTGGGCGGCTGGGCGGCTGGTGCGCGCGGCACGGCCGGTTGGTGCTGGCGACATGGGTGGTCGTGGCGGCGGCGCTGATGGGCGGGAGCCTCGTGCTCGGCAGCCCGGTCAGCAACGACGTGTCGATCCCCGGCACGGACACGCAGCGGGCGCACGATCTCATGAAGAGCGGCTTCGGGCCGGGCTACGATCCCGGCGGCACGGTGCAGCTCGTCCTGTACTCCGCCGACGGGCCCCTCATCGACAAGCGGCGCAAGCAGGCCGTGGAGGACGCCCTGGCGCGGCTGCGGGCCGTGCCGCACGTCGTGCAGGTGGACACGCCGTTCCGGCGTGGCGGCATCGCCTCCAACCTGCAGATCGGGCTCATCGCCATCCGCATGCAGGGTCACGACAGCACCAAGCCCGCCGAGAACACGCGCGCCCTGTCGAAGGCGGCGGACCCGGCGCGGGCCGCCGGGATCGAGGTGGTGGCGGCCGACAGCTCCACGCCCGCCGACAAGGAGATCAAGACCGGGCCCAGCGAGATCATCGGCGTGGTGTGCGCGCTGCTGGTGCTGGTGTTCGCGTTCGGGACGCTGGTGGCGGCAATGGTGCCGATCTTCACGGCCCTGGTCAGCGTCGCCTCGGGGCTCGGCGTGATCGGGCTGCTCGGGCACGTGCTGGACGTGCCCAAGCAGGCGGGCATCATGGCCACGATGATCGGCCTGGGTGTGGGCATCGACTACGCGCTGTTCCTGCTGTCCAGGCACCGGCGGCTGCTCGCTGACGGGGTGCCGGTCATGGAGTCCGTACGGCGTACCGTGGCGAGCTCGGGCGGGGCCGTGGTGTTCGCGGGCGGCACGGTGATGATCGCGCTGAGCGCGCTCATGCTGGGCGGGTTCCCGCTGCTGGCGACGCTCGGCTGGATCACCGGCATCTCCGTCATCGCCGCCGTGCTGACCTCGGTCACGCTCGTCCCCGCCCTGCTCGGGCTGCTCGGCCACCGGGTCAACGCGCTCAAGGTGCCTTTCCTGCGCGGTGGCGGCTCGTCGGGCACCGGATGGGCGGGCCTGGGATCCTGGGTGGCGCGCCGGCCGTGGCGGGTGCTGCTCGGCAGCGTGGTGGTGCTGGGCCTGCTCGCGGCCCCGGCGCTCGCGCTGAAGCTCGGGCCGCTCGACGACGGGTACGGCACGCAGGGCTCGGAGCCCAGGCGCGCCTACGAGCTGATAGCCACCGGCTTCGGCCCCGGCGCCAACGGCGCGCTGATCGTGGTCGCCGAGCTGCCCTCCCAGGTGGCCGACCCTAAGGACCCCGTCGTGGACCAGGTCACCCGCGAGGTGCAGGACGTCGACGGCGTCGCGCACGTGGCCACTCCCAAGGTCAACTCCTCGGGCCGCTCGATCCTGCTGCAGGTCGTCACCGACTACGCCCCCAGCGACACGCGGGCGGCCGACGTGGTCAAGGACATCAGGGCCATCTCGCTGCCCGGGGTGAGCGTGCACGTGGGCGGCAAGGTGGCGGCCATGGCTGACTCGGGCACCCGGATGTCGGAGCGCACCCCGCTGGTCATCGGCGTGGTGGTGCTGCTGAGCGCCCTGCTCCTGCTGCTCGCCTTCCGCGCTCCCGTCGTCGCGGTGAAGGCCGCGGTGATGAACCTGATCTCGCTCGGCGCCGCCTTCGGCGCGCTGGCCCTGGTGTTCTCGATCGGCCTGGGCAGCGCCCTGGTCGGCATGGACGCACCCGCGGGCTCCCACGCCCTGCGGACGCTCTTCTTCTCGGTGCCGATCGAGAGCTATGTGCCGCTGATGCTGTTCGCGGTGCTGTTCGGGCTGTCGATGGACTACGAGGTGTTCCTGCTGACGGCGGTGCGGCAGGCGTACCAGCGGCACGGGGACAACGCACGGGCCGTGGCGGAGGGGCTCGGCTCGACGGGGCGGGTCATCACCTCGGCCGCCCTGATCATGGTGGCCGTGTTCGCGGCGTTCATCGCGTACCCGGACCCGATGGTGAAGACGTTCGGAGTGGGGCTGGCGGTGGCCATCGCGGTGGACGCCACGATCATCAGAGGGTTCCTGGTGCCGGCGACGATGGTGCTGCTGGGCCGGCTCAACTGGTGGTGCCCGCGCTGGCTGGACCGCCTGCTGCCGAACCTCTCGGTGGAGGGCCACGAGGAGGAGGGCGGCCCGGAGTCTCGGCGTCCGGAGCCGGTCGAACTGGGGGTCTAGTCGGCGTCGACGAGGTCGCAGGCGGCGACCCAGCCGGCCGCGCCGGTGGTCGCGTTGCGGCCGTGGTGCCACAGGACGCTGTCGAACCATGCGCAGCGGTACGGCTCGCGCTCCTCCGACCGGTCCGACACGAAGCCCTCGCCCGGATTGCCGAGGCCGACGCGGGGGGAGCCGGCCGTGGGCTCGCTCCAGATGATCACGCCCTGGCCGGCGAAGTCGTACAGGCTGGCGGCCCGCGCGGCCTGGGCCGGCGCCAGGCCGGTCAGGGCCGCGAGCAGGGTGGCCGTGGTGGCCCGCCGGATCCGCACCTCGCGTCTCCTCTCCGAGATCGTCAGTCACTCAGAGTAGTGCCGGGGGCTGCCGTCGTGGTGGACCGCCGAGTGCGACGTGTCAGTTCTCGACCGGGAGGAGGCCGCGTTCGGCGAAGACCTTCTTGGCCACGAAGGTCGCGTTCAGCGCCCGCGGCATGCCGCAGTAGCCGGCGGCGTGCAGGAACGCCTCGACGATCTGGGCCGGGGTGATCCCGACGTTGAGTGCGGCGTTGACGTGCACCTCCAGTTGGGGTTCGCAGCCGCCCAGGGCCGTCAGCATGCCCAGGGTGATCAGCTGCCGGTCGCGGGGCGGCAGCGTGGGGCGGGAGTAGATCTCGCCGAAGCCCCAGGCGACCACCTGGTGGGCGAGCTCGGGTGAGATGTCCGCGAGCGAGTCGATCACCCGCTGCCCCGCCTCGCCGTCGATCTGCCTGAGCACCGCCAGGCCCTGCTCGTACTTCTCTTCTCGTGTGGTCATGTGATCCACGCTAGGTGTTGGAGTGCGCTCTAACGCAAACCCGGTCAGAACGTGATGACCGTACGGGCGACCGAGCCCTCCCGCACGTGGGCCACCGCCGCGTTGATCTGGTCGAGCGGCAGGCGTTCCGAGATGAGGCCGTCGAGGTCGAGGCGGCCGCTCAGGTACTGGTCGGCCAGCATGGGCAGGTCGCGGTGGGGCGCGGCGTCGCCGCCCTGGGTGCCCATGAGTCGGCGCGAGGCGAACAGCAGGCCGGGGTCCAGTTCCACCGGCCTGCCCTGCGGCGGGCTGCCGACCATGACCGTGGTGCCGCCGGAGCGGGTCGCGGCGAAGGCGCTCGACAGGACGCCGGGGGCGCCCGTCGCGTCGAAGGCGTAGTCGACGCCGCCCTTCACCACCTCGTCCACCTGGCGGGGCAGGTCGTCCGCGAGGATCGTGTGGGTGGCGCCGAAGCGTTCGGCCAGCTTGAGCTTCTGCTCCGCCACGTCGGCGGCCACGATGGTGGTGGCGCCCGCGAGCACCGCGCCCTGGATGACGTTGAGCCCCACTCCGCCGCAGCCCACGACGAGGACGGCGGCGCCGGGCGGGACGTCGGCGACGTTCAGCACCGCGCCGACGCCGGTGACGACGCCGCATGCCAGCAGGCACAGGGCGTCCAGCGCCGCATCCTTCGTGACCTTGACGCACATGGTCTCGGCGACGACGGCGTACTCGGCGAACGACCCGATGCCGATGAACCGGCGCGTCTCCTCCCCGTCCAGCGTGATCCTGGGAGCTCCGCCCATGACCGCCTGCAGCCTGGCGGGACCCGAGCACAGGTGGAACCGGCCCGCCCCACAGGAGCGGCACCGCCCGCAGGGGCCGTTCATCGAGATGATGACGTGGTCGCCGGGCCGCACGCCGGTGACGCCCACGCCGACGCTCTCCACCACGCCCGCGCTCTCGTGCCCGAGGATGAACGGCAACCTGCTCACCACGGGACTCTTGCCGTCGATGGCCTTCAGGTCTGAACCGCACACACCGGACGCCTTGATCCGGACGCGGACCTCGCCGGGGCCGGGGTCGGCGATCTCGACCTCGCGGATCTCCATGGGGGCGTGGAACCTGGTCAGCACGGCCGCGCGCATCAGCATGCGCCCCACGGTAACCCGGCCCCATGATTGCGAGCAAGCGGTTGCTCGGTAGCGCTCGTTGAGACTCCGGTAGTGGCGGCGGCCGCCACGCTCCCACGTCGGGCAGCACCGGCTGGTCGAGCTCCCTTGAAACGCGGAAACCCTGGCATGCGGCCTGCTTTGACACGGTCGAAGAACGCGCGGAACGCCTTGTCCAGCCTGCGGAGCGTGGCCTGTTGGGAGGAGAACGACCACCGGCCCTGACCGTCGGGGTCGTCCGCGCGGATGTGCTTCAACTCCGCCGACTGCTCGCCGTACCGCACCGTCACCCCGGCCTGGCGGTAGGCCGTACGACGGTGTTCGAGAGCGGCGTTGTACAGCTCCCGATGGTCTTCCAGGCACTGCGTGAGCGCGGCGGCCTGCTTGCTGGTGGGGCGCAGCAAGAACTTGAACGACCTGCGCACACCCACCCCCCAACGTTCGGTAACCAGAACACCACGGTATCGGCTGGCACCGACAAACCCGGAAAGAAATCTTTGATGCGCAGACCTGGCAGGCCAGGACACGATCGGGCGTTGGCGGGCCCTTTCGCTCCAGATTCCCCCGTCGTTTAAAGGCGACGGTCCCCTCAGGAGACTCCGATGGACGCCTGCCACCGGATCGTCGTGCTCGACCTCGGCAAGGTGATCGCCACCGGCACGCCGGGCGAGATCAGGGAGGATCCGGTCGTCCGGGCCGCCTACCTAGGATGAATGGCGCTCGGTGAACGACAGGATGCGGCGCCAGGCGTCCTGGCAGGCATCCGCCCACTCGGCATACGAGCGGTCGAAGAACGAGTGGGGCGCGCCGTCGTAGACGACCTTCTCGTGCTCCGTGCCGACCCGGTCGAGCGCGGCCTCGAACGACGCGAACTGCTCGGGCGTGGTGGCCGTGTCCGCGCCGGCCAGCAGCATCAGGAGGGGCGCGCCGGGCCCGGTCCTCGGCTCGTCGATGGCGCGCAGCGCGCCGTAGAAGCCGATGCCGCCCGCCAGGCCGTTGCCCTCGTACGCCTGCCGCCACGACTGGGCGCCGCCCATGCAGAAGCCGACCGTGAACACCGGGCCGTCCAGGGCCTCGGTGGCCGCCCTCGCGTCGGCCCGCACGTGGTCGCTGTGGAGCTGCTTGACGTGCGTCATGAAGTCGAACTCGTCGCCCCGGTCGCCCAGCCCGGCCGTGCGGCCGAAGTAGTCGATCGCGATCGTACGGAAGCCCGCCTCGGCGAAGCGCACGGCGAGGTCGCGGTAGTACGGGTGCAGCCCGCGCACGTCGGGCAGGATCACCACGCTGCGCCCGTTCGGCTCGGCGGGCTCGGCCCGGTAGGCGAGGAACCGGTTGCCGTCGGCGGCGGTCAGCTCTGTCTGCCCATGAGAGGCCACCTCGCCCTGGATCGGCGGGGCGGGCGGCCGGCTGTCGGTGGAATGGCACATGAGGGCAGCATGCCCGCCACGACCCCGGCTATCCAGGTACTCGCAGTGGCAGGCTGCACGTGTCCCGGCCCGGCAGACTTGTCCCCATGAACCGGGAACTCGGGGCATTTCTCCAGGCCCGCAGGAACGAGGTCACGCCCGAGGACGTGGGGCTCGCGAGCGGGCCGCGCAGGCGGGTGCGGGGGCTGCGCCGCGAGGAGCTGGCCGAGCTGGCGGGCATCAGCGTCGAATACCTCGTACGCCTCGAGCAGGGGCGGACCTCCCAGCCGTCCACGTCCGTGATCGAGTCGCTGGCCACGGCGCTGGACCTGAGCGAGGCCGAGCGGGCGCACCTGTTCGACCTGGCCGCGCCGCGGCCCCGCAGGTCGCGGCCGTCCGGCGGGGCGCGGCGCGAGCTGGCGCAGCTCATGGAGCGGATGACGGACATCCCGGCCCTCCACACCGACCACCGGCTCGACCTGCTCGCCTGGAACCGGCTGGCCGCCGCCCTCTTCCCCGGCCTCTGCCACCCCGGTGCCAACCTGGCCAGATACAACTTCCTCTCCGAACCCGGCATCTACGCGGACCGCGAGGAGGTGCTCCGGGCCACGGTCGGGCAGCTCCGCCTCGCCACCGGGCGCCATCCCGACGACCCCGCGCTGACCGCCCTGATCGGCGAGCTGTCGGTACACAGCCGGCGCTTCCGCACGCTGTGGGCCGGCCGCGTCGTCAAGGAGCGCGCCAACGGGGTCAAGCGGTTCACGCATCCGGTGGTGGGCGAGCTGGTGCTGCGTTACGAGACGTTCGAGCTGCCGGGTGGGTCGGGGCAGCGGCTCATGCTGCTCCATCCCGAGCCGGGCGGCGCCAACGAGGAGTCGCTGCGGCTGCTCGCCTCGTGGTCTGCTTAGTAAGGGGTCGGCCTAGTACGTGGGAGCGGTGCGGAACGCCTCGATGAGGTGTGCCCGTACCCGCGCCACCGCGGGTCTGGCCAGCGCGCCTGAGCGGACGGCCAGGTAGCCGGTGTTGATGGGCGCCTCGTCGGGCTCGGCCAGCGTGACCAGCGTGCCCGCCGCCAGGTCGCGGCGGCACAGGTAGGCGGGCAGGACGGAGACGCCCATCCCGGCCCTGACGGCGCTGAGCACGCCGCGGAGGTCGGGAATGACGACCTGGGCCGCCATCGAGGGCCGCCGGCCGAACACTGTGCGCCAGTAGCGGCGCACGATGGGCAGGTCCTCGGCGTAGGCCACCAGCGGCACGCCCGCCAGCTCCCTCGGCCCGGTGCCGGGAAGCGCCAGGGAGGGGGCGGCGACCAGCAGGAACTCCTCGTCGTAGACGGGGTCCGCCTGCACGCCGCGCACCCGGGGCCGGATCGTGGAGAGCACCAGGTCCAGCCGCCCGGCCGCGAGGTCCGCAAGGAGGTCGTCAGAGAGCCCGAGCGTGGTCCGCAGCCGCAGCCCCGAGCGCACCAGCGGGGCGAGCATCGGCATCACCTCCTCGCACAGGAACTCGGCGGGCCCGCCCAGGTGCACGGCCGCGTCCGAGGGCAGCTCCGACTCCACCACCTCGTCCAGCGAGTCGAGCGAGGGCGCCACCCGGCGGGCCAGCTCGTCGGCGGCGGGCGTGGGCGCGACCCCGCGTGCCAGCCGGTCGAACAGCGGCCGGTCCAGCACCGACTCCAGCGCCTTGACCTGCGCGGTCACGGCCGGCTGCGACAGGCCGAGCGTCTGCGCGGCGGCCGTGAGGGACCCGGTCCTGTACACCGCGAGGAAGGTCCGCAGCAGGTCGAGCGAGAGAGGCGACATATCACTATTCTGATACCTCAAGCGCTGCTTCGTTATTTGTGGCTGATGGCTCCGCGGAGCGATGCTGAGAGGCATGAACAAGCGCATCCTGATAGCACTGACCAGCAATGACGACCTCGGTGGCGTCGAGCGGACCGGCTACTACGTGCCGGAGGCCGCCCACCCGTGGGAGATCTTCCGCAAGGCCGGCTACGAGGTGGACGTGGCCAGCGTGCGGGGCGGGCAGCCGCCCCAGGACGGGTTCGACTCGGCCGACCAGGCCCAGGTGGACTTCGTCGCCCTCGTCGAGCAGCAGGGCACCGGCCGCCTGGCCGACGCCGACCCCTCCCGCTACGACGCCGTGCTCTACGCCGGAGGCCACGGCACCATGTGGGACTTCCCTGACGATCCCGACGTCATCCGCGTCGGGCGCCAGGTCTACGAGGGGGGCGGCGTGGTGGCGGCGGTCTGCCACGGCCCGTCCGCGCTGGTGAACCTGACCCTGTCCGACGGCTCCTACCTGGTGTCGGGCAAGCGGGTGGCGGCGTTCACCAACGAGGAGGAGAAGCTGCGCGGCGTGGCGGACGTGGTGCCGTTCCTGCTGGCGGACAAACTGGTGGAGCGGGGCGCCCAGCACGAGCCGGGTGCGAACTGGCAGGCCCAGGTCGTGGTGGACGGCCGCCTCGCCACCGGCCAGAACCCGGCCAGCGCCACGCCCCTCGCGGAGCGCGTGCTCGAGGTGCTCGCCGAACGGCGGGGCTGAGGAGCGCAATCGCCGCCGGATGGCGGCTTGTGTGCCGCGGCGCGGGCTCCGAGCATCGAAGGGTAGCCATCCGTAGACGGGAGATCCCATGGCATTCCACCCCAACCTCGATCCGGAGATCCGTGCCGCGCTCGAACGGACGCCGCTCCCGACGTTCGACGTCGCGAACCTGACGCCGGAGGCGCTACCGGGGCACCGGGCACAGGTCAACGCCTTCCTGGCCGCCGCCCCGCCCGCCCAGACCGACGTGGTGATCGAGGACCGTCACGTTCCGGGCCCTGAGGGCGCCCCCGACGTGCGCGTGCGGATCTACCGTCCGGCGCAGGACGGCGAGGGGCGGCCGGGGCTCTACTGGATCCACGGCGGTGGGATGATCATCGGCACGCCCGAGATCGACGAGGCCATGATGATCGGCTACGTCGAGGAGCTCGGGTGTGTGGCGGTCTCGGTCGACTACCGGCTGGCGCCGGAGAACCCGCATCCCGCGCCGGTCGAGGACTGCTACGCGGGGCTGGTGTGGACCGCCAAGTCGGCGGCCGAGCTCGGCATCGACCCGGCGCGGATCGTGGTCGGCGGTGCCAGCGCGGGCGGCGGGCTGGCCGCGGCCACCGTCCTGCTGGCCCGCGACCGGGGCGGCCCCGACATCGCGTTCCAACTGCTCGTCTGCCCGATGCTGGACGACCGCAACATCACCCCGTCCAGCCACGAGTTCACCGAGGCCGTGGTGTGGGACAGGACGGCGAACCTCTTCGGCTGGACCGCCCTGCTCGGCGACCGCATCGGCACCGACGACGTGCCCCCGTACGCGGCCCCGGCGAGGGCCACGGACCTGGCCGGGCTGCCTCCGGCGTTCATCGACGTCGGCGAGCTGGAGGTGTTCAGGGACGAGGACCTCGACTACGCGCTGCGGCTGTCGCAGGCGGGGGTGTCCACCGAGTTCCACCTCTATCCGGGGGCCTTCCACGGGTTCGACGGGATGGTCCCGGACGCCGAGCTCAGCAAGCGGGCGCGGGCGGCCCGGCTGGCCGCGCTCAAGCGCGCGTACCGGCTCTGAGGTTGGCGCGCAGGCGCACCAGGGCGAGGGCGAGGTGGGCGCGCAGGCGTCCGGCCGGGTCGGCGAGCGAGAAGCCCAGCACGGACTCGGCGCGGGCGACGCGCGCGGCCATCGAGCTGTGGTGCAGGTGCATGGCGGTGGCCGCGCCGCGCACCGAACCCGCCAGGCAGAGCGCCCGCACCGCCGCGACGGCCTCGTCGCCGAGCCGCTCCATGGCCTGGACGTCGGCCAGCCCGGCCACCGCGGGCTCAGGCAGGTCGGCGAAGAGCGCCAGCGCGCCCAGGTCCGACCAGCGCATCACGCGGTCGTGCGGGCCGGTGAAGCGGAGCGCGGTCCGCGCGCCGGCCCACGACTCGGCCGCCCGCTCGCCGGGCAGTTCGGGGCCGATCCCCACCCGCGACCCGTCCGGAAGGTCGCTGGGCAGCGTCGTGGCCACCAGCACCGCCTCCGTGTCGCCGATCGTCGTGGCGCGCACCTGGTGGCCCATCGCGCGCAGGCCCGAGGCCAGGCCGCGGTCGGGCAGCGCGATGGCGAGGGCCTGGAGCGGGGTGGACGGGGCGAAGCCGAGCAGGCGCAGGGCGCGGGCGCGTTCGGCCTCGCCGGTCTCGGCCGACAGCACCAGCTCCACCAGGGCTGGGTCCCGCCCTGACCGCTCCAGGGCGGCCGCGCGTTCCAGGGTGACCTCCGCCGCCACCGCGTACCGCTCGAGGACGATCTCGTCGAGCCCGTGCGGCACTCCCTCGCGCTCCATCCAGACGGCCCCGAGCCCGTCGCTCAACTCTCTGACCTGGGACGGGACGTCCGCCGGCGTGTCCACGGCACCATCGGGGGACGTGCGGAAGCGGCGGCCCGTGGCCGCGTCGAGCAGCCCGGCCGGGCACTGCGCCAGCCGGGCCGTGGCCGCGAGCAGCACGGGCACGCTCACGTGGTCGCGAACCAGTGAGTCGAAGTAGGCGATGACCCGCACCGCGCTCTCCGCGTCCGCGTCGAGCGTGGAGAGCCGCAGCAGCAGTCCCTGCATGGCCACCACACTATGCCGGAAAACGGCTGTTCGAGTTACCAAGCGTGCGCTAGGTTGGTATCTGTGGATCTCGACTTCTCCCCGGCCGAGCAGGGCTTCCGTGCCGAGGTTCGCGACTGGCTGAGCGCGCACGTGCCGCGGTCGCTCCCGTCGATGGACACCCCCGAGGGCTTCGCGGCGCACCGCTCATGGGAGGCGCTGCTCGCGGAGGCGCGGCTGTCCGTCGTCTCCTGGCCCGAGGAGTACGGCGGGCGCGGCGCCTCCCTGATCGAGTGGCTGATCTTCGAGGAGGAGTACTGGGCAGCCGGGGCCCCCGCCCGGGTGACCCAGAACGGGATCTTCCTGCTGGGCCCGTCCCTGATGCGCTTCGGCACACCCGAGCAGCGCGAACGGTGGCTGCCGAGAATGGCCAGGGGCGACGACGTGTGGGCGCAGGCCTGGTCGGAGCCGGAGGCGGGCAGCGACCTGGCCGCGCTGACCTCCCGCGCCGAGCCCGTGCCCGGCGGCTGGCGGCTGTACGGGCACAAGACGTGGAGTTCGCGGGCCGCGTACGCCACGCACGGGTTCGGCCTGTTCCGCACGTCCGGGACGCGGCACCGGGGGCTGACGTACTTCATGTTCCCCCTCACGGACGTCGCCGTGCGGCCGATCGCGCAGCTCGACGGGCTGCCCGGCTTCGCGGAGCTGCACTTCGACGGGGTGTTCGCGGACGAGTCGATGGTGCTCGGGGACGTCGGCGAAGGCTGGCGGGTCGCGATGGCCACCACCTCCTCAGAACGCGGCCTCGCGCTGCGCAGCCCCGGCCGCTTCCTGGCCACCGCCGACCGGCTCGTCGCGCTGGCCCGCTCCTCGGGCGATCCGGCGTCGGCCGATCGGGCAGCCAGGTGCTGGGTGGAGGCGGAGGCGTACCGGCTGCACACGTTCGGGACGGCGCGGCGGCTCATGGCGGGGGAGGAGATCGGGTCCGCGGCCAGCATGGGAAAGGTGTTCTGGTCCGAGCTGGACCTGCGCATGCACGCCCTGGCCATGGAGCTGCTGGGGGAGCGGGCAGGGGAGACGCCCTGGCTGGACGGGTTCCTGTTCTCGCTGGCGGGGCCCATTTACGCGGGCACGAACGAGATCCAGCGCAACATCGTCGCCGAACGGGTTCTGGGGCTGCCGCGATGAACTTCGGATTCACCGACGAACAGCTCGCGCTGGGCGCGACCGTGCGTGACGTGCTGCGGTCCCACTGCCCGCCGGCCGCGCTGCGCACGGAGCGGCGGCCCGGCTGGGAGCGACTGGCCGAGCTCGGGTTCTTCGGGTTGCTCCTGCCGCCCGAGAGCGACGGGCTGGGGCTCGGGCTCACCGACCTCCTGCCCGCCCTGGAGGAGGTCGGCCGGGCGTGCCTTCCCGGGCCGGTCGTCGAGACCGCCGTCGCCGCGCCGTACCTGGTCGGGGGCGTTCCCAAGCTGGCCTCGGGCGCCGTGTGCGTGAGCGTGCTGCCGCCCGGTCAGGTGTACGCCCCGGATGCCGACCTCGCCGACCTGATCGTCGTGGCCGCCGCCGACGGCCTGCGGCTGGTCGCCAGGGAGTCCGCCCGCCTGACGCCCCGGGCCGGCGTGGACCCGTGCCGGCCGCTGTTCGAGGTGGCCTTCGACGAGTCCGAACGGCTGCCCGGATCGGCCGTGCCGGCGCTGCGGCGGGCCACGGTCGCCACCGCCGCCCAGCTCATCGGGATCGCCAGGGAGCTGCTCGCGGTCTCGGTGGCCTACGCCAAGGTCCGGACGCAGTTCGGCGCGCCGATCGGGTCCTTCCAGGCGGTCAGGCACCAGCTCGCCGACGTGGCCGTCGCGGTCGACTTCGCCGCGCCGCTGGTGCATCGGGCGGCGCTCTCGGTGGACCGGGCCGTCGCCGGCGTGGACCGTGACGTGAGCGCGGCCAAGGCCGCCGCCGGTGAGGCCGCCGTCCTGGCGGCCCGGGTGGCGTTGCAGGTGCACGGGGCGATCGGGTACACGGAGGAGCTGGACCTGCGGTTCTGGCTCGCCCGGGCCTGGTCGCTGTCGGCCGCGTACGGCACCACGGCCGTCCACCGCGAGCGCCTGCGTGCCGCCGTGCTGGACGGTGACCTGGGGAGGTACCCGTGAAGTTCGGCGTGCCGCTCGGGCTGCTGCACCCGGCCGCGTGGAAGGACGTGGCGGTGGCGGCGGACGAGCTGGGGTTCGAGTCGGTGTGGCTGCCCGAGCACCTCGTCTTCGCCACCGACCTGTCCTCGGCCGCCTATCCGGGGACGTCGGAGCCGGGGATCAAGCCCACGACGCCGCTGTTCGACGCGCCCGCGTACCTCTGCTGGCTCGCCGCCCTCACCTCCCGCGTCAAGCTCGGCACGGCGGTGCAGCTCCTCGCCCTGCGCCACCCCTTCGTGTCGGCCCGCGCGTTCGCCACCCTCGACGTGGTCTCGTCGGGACGGGCCATCTGCGGGGTCGGCGCGGGCTGGTACCGAGGGGAGTGGGAGGCGGCCGGGGTCGAGTTCGGCACTCGGGGAGCGCGGCTGGACGAGGCGATCGAGGTGGTCAGGCGGCTCTGGAGCGAGCCTGTGGTCGCCCATTCCGGGAGGTTCTACTCCTTTCCCGAGGTGGCCTTCGAGCCCAAGCCGGTGCAGCCGCGGTTGCCGGTGCTCGCGGGCGGGGAGTCGGCCGCCGCGCTGCGCAGGGCGGCCCGGCTGTGCGACGGGTGGATCAGCATGCCGCACACCCTCGAGTCGATCAAGCCGCAGCTCGACCGGCTGGGGGCGGGGGTGCCGGTGACCGCGCACGCGTACGCGTTGGCCTCGCCCGACGAGGTGCCCGCCTGGGCGGCGCTGGGCGTGGAGCGGCTGATCGTACGTCCCTGGACGCGCAGCCGGGACGCGGTGTCCCGGCTGGCCGCCTTCGCCGCCGACTATGCGTTGTGAGGGCCGGTCACGCCCGGTGCCGTCCCCGCCTTCTGGGCTGGACCTGGGCGCTCCTCGCCGCGTGGCCTGTCGCGCTCCCGCCCGGCTGAGGTGCGGTGCTCCTGGTCGGCTGGGCCGCGGCTGCCTGGGATCCGGCGCTCGTGCCGACGCCGACCAGCTCGCGGTCGTCGTCGCGGCGGGGCGGTAGCGGGGTCGTGGCGTGGCGGCGGCCGGTCAGCTCCTGGGCACCGCCGACGTGGACGCCCTGCGGGGCGGCCGACGGCCTGCGGTGGCGTCGGCCGCGCAGGGGCTGGTCGTTCGAGAACGCCGCAGTCTCTTCGGCGAGGTGCTCGCGGCGGCGGCGACGCCCCCGGTAGGTGGCGCCGATGTCGGGGGTGTCGAGGACGTCGCCGCCCATGCCGCCGCCGATGCCTCCACTGAGGCCGCCGCCGACGCCCCCGGTCGGGGCGAAGGCGTCGAACGCACTGGTCGCTCCCGGGATGACGATGCGCTCGAACGGCCCGGTGTCGACGATGCGCTCCAGCGGTCCGGTGTCCAGCACGATCTCGATCGGTCCCGTCGCGGTGATGTCGCGCGGAGCGGCGTCGATGGCGAGGTCGAAGGGGCGGGTGTCGAGCGGGCGCCTGCGGTGCCTGGCGCCACGGGTGGCGGCGGTGCGGCCGAAGGCCTCCGAGCCGTCGGAGCCCCGCGTGCCGGACACCGTGATGCGCCGGAAGACGTCCGAGTCCGTGATGTGCCGGGCGTTCTGGGCGGCGACGTCGATGTCCGTGACGTGCCGGGCGTCCTGGGCTGCGATGCGCCGGACGGCAGACGAGACGGTGGACGACGTGGCGGCCAGTTCGACAGCCGTGGCGGTGGTGAGCTGGGCGGTGTCCAGAGTGATGGCGTCCAGCGCCGCGGTGCGCAGGGGCGTGTCCTGGGCGCTGTCCAGGCGCACGCTCGCCCGTACCGGCATGGCCGTGGACGTGCGGCGGCGACGGCGGCGGTTGCTGTTGGAGCGGGGCGCCGTGCTTCCTGCGGTGACCGGGGCCATCCGGAGACGGCGGGTCTTGGCCACGGCGAGCAGCGCCAGCGCGGCCACCAGGGTCGTGCCGACGAGCGTCGGAGAGGAGATGCTCGGCAGCGGGCCGGTGGCCGAGGCGTCGGTGTGCGTGGGGAGGGGCTTGGCGGTCGCCGCCGTGGTGTCGGCCGTGGCCGGTTTGGCGTGCTTGGCCTTCTTGGGCTGCTGCGTCAGGTTCTCGGCGACCTTGCCGTCGGTGACGGTGCCGGCGGTGACCTTGGGCGCGGGGGTGGGGGCGGTCTGGGGGGACTTCTTCGCCGGTGAGCTGCCGGTGACAGGGGCCTTGGCGGGCTCCTCGACCGGGTTCTGCGGGTTCTGAGTGATGATCTGGTTCTGGGGGATCAAAGAGGTGAGCCCCTCGTACCCGGGCAGCTGGAGCGTGCCAACGTCGGTGCCCGGCCCGGGCTTCAGCGCGGTCTGCTCCTCGGCCTTCTTCTGGGCCTCTCGCTGCTGCCGGGCCGCCTCCTCGTCCAGGCGGGACTTGATGCGCTCGGGGTAGCCGTACCCGACGACCTTGCTCGTGTCGCGTTCCTTGCGCTTGGCGACGCCTCCGTCGATGTTCCCCTCGATGGTGTAGATCGTGTGGCCCTCGACCCGCGTCACGATACCGACATGGTCGATCTTGTCGATGTCGTTCGACCCGCTCCAGTCGTAGAAGACGATGGCACCGGGCTTGGGCTTGTGGCCCCACGCTCCCTGCTTCTTGAACCACTTCGCGTGCGAGACCGTCCACGCGAACTGCCCGATCCAGTCCTGGTACCCAAGCTTGTGCGCCGCCCACGACAGGTACATGTCGCACCAGGGGGCGGAACTGTAGTCGGCGTCGAACTCTACGTGTTTGCCGTACCAGTCGCCGAACTTGGTGTAATCATCGGCCTTCTCGGAGTAGCCGATCTGGCTCTCGAGCAGCTCGATGAACTTCTGAATCTCTGGCGTCATGGAAGTAGTGGGGAACCTTCCGGGCAAGACCGGGTTTGTCAACATGAATCCGGGTAAAGGGGGTACCCAGGGGCCAGTGTGACAAAACCGGAGGCTTGTCGTCTTCCGTGATGAGCGAGGCTACCTTGCGGTCAAGGCAGGTCAAGCACGAGCCAAGAGAGGTTCAAGCCTTCCTAGGCTAGATAACCGCTGGTCAAAGATATTGCCAGAAATGTCCAAGCTTCGGAGGTTTAATCCAAAAAGATCTAGCTCATGCCCAGGTGGCGGCCCATGCGCCCTCCGCGCCGCTGTGGGGTGATCAGTAGCCGGCACCGGTCAGGAGGCCGCCGTCCACCGTGAACTCGCTTCCCGTGCAGTAGCTGGCCCGGTCCGAAGCCAGGAACGCCACCACGTGCGACACCTCCACCGGCTTGGCGAAGCGCTTGATGACCATGGATTTCAGGAACGCGTCGGCGTCGACCTCGTTCATCAGGTCCGGGTCCATCGCCATGGAGGTGTTGATCGCGCCCGGATGCACCGAGTTGACCCGGATCTTGAAACGGGCGAGCTCGCGGGCGGCCGACTTGGTGAGGCCGCGCACGCCGAACTTGGAGGCCGAGTACGCCGACAGCCCCTCGGCCCCGACGAAGCCCTCGATCGAGGAGATGTTCACGATGGCGCCGCGCCCGGCCGCCTTCATGGGGCCGATCACCGACTTGATCCCCAGCCAGGTGCCCTTGAGGTTCACGGATATCACGCGATCGAAGTCGTCGGGCGACATGTCGGCGATGCGACGAAATTTCAGGATCCCGGCGTTGTTGACCAGCACGTCCAGCTGACCGTGCAGCTCCGTGGCCGTCGCCACCGCCCGCGCCCAGTCCTCGGCGAGAGTCACATCGTGATGGACGTACGCGGCCCCCGTCTCATCGGCCAGCGCCTTGCCCTCCTCGTCCAGCACGTCACCGAAGACCACCCGCGCCCCTTCCTCCAGGAACAGCCGCACGTGCGCCGCGCCCATGCCGCGAGCCCCGCCGGTGATCAACGCAACTTTTCCCTCAAGCAGCCCCATAACGTCCTCCAGCCGCGACGGCCACCGCGGCCGCCTCCATGGAGCGGTAGACGGGGATCCCCGCCGCCGCCGCGATCCGCCTCACTTCGTCCTCGACGCCCGCGGGCGCGCACTCACCGTTCCTGGTGACGAGGGTGATCCTGGTGCCGGGCAGCGCCTCCTGCGCCCCCGCCACGGCCCGCGCGTACGCGTACAAGGGCTCGGCCGCGTCCCCGTACGTGAAGAACGCCTGGACGTTGACGTGCAGGACCACGTCGCGGTACGCCCGGTGCCGCAGCAGAGCCGCCATCACGTCGGGCACCAGGGCGGCCCGCCCCAAAGGCCCCACCGGCACCTCGAGCGGATTGCCCGAGGTCACCACGCCGAGGCCGCGCAGCGCGGCCGGGGCGTCGCCGGGCAGTGGATCCAGCCGGACCCCGGCCAGGTCGAACGCGTCCGCCGCCAGCACGCTCGCGCCCCCGCTCGGCCCCACCACCAGCACCCCGTCGCCGCCGGAGGTGCGCGAGCCGTGCGCCTGGAAGTACGCCAGCACCCCGATGAGGTCGTCCTGACTGGACACCAGCACCGCCCCGGCCTGTTCGGCCACGGCCTCCCAGACCCGCCGGTCGCTCACCATGCCGCCGGTGTGCGAGGCGGCCGCCTCCTGTCCCTGCCCGGTGCGCCCGCCGACCAGCAGCACCACCGGCATCTCCGCGGAGCGCAGCGCCTCGGACAGCTCGCGCCCGTCACGCGGGTCCTCCAGGTACAGCCCGACGGCGCGTGTCTGCGGGTCGCGGGCCAGCCAGCGCAGCAGCTCGGCGGGGGTCACGTCGGCCGAGTTCCCGACGGTGGCGACCCGGCTGAACGCCAGCCCGCGCCGCTCCCCGACCTTGATCACCTCGCCCGCGAGCCCGCCGCTCTGCGAGATCAGCGCCACGGACCCGGCGGGCCCGAGACCGCCCCCCACGAACGTCTGCCGTCCCTGCGGGCAGTACACGCCCATGCAGTTGGGCCCGAGCAGCCGCGTCCCCGCCGCCCGCGCCGCCTCGACCAGCTCCGCCTCCAGCTCCGGCCGCCCCGCCTCGCCGAACCCACCGCTCATCACCTGCACGAACGGCACCCCGTACGCCTGCCGCACCACCTCGGCGCACCGCTCGGCGGGCACGGCCACGAGGGCGTAGTCCACGTCCGCCTCGGCGAGGGACGGCACGGCCGGCACCCCCGCGACCTCGGACGCCGACGGGTGCACGGCCACCAGCGGGACGCCCGCGGCCCGGTAGAAGCCGAGGAACATGTTCCCGAAGTTCGGCCGGGTCGTGGAGGCGCCGACGACGGCCACCGCCCGGGGCTCGAAGAGCGGCAGGAAGTTCGTCACGTTGCCGGGTGCCCCGGACACGACAGGTGCCGGGGCGGGCAGGTGGCGGGCATCGACCGCGATCACGCCGGAAGGGCCGGCGATGACCGGGTTCAGCTCGAACTCGCCCAGTTCCAGCCGCTCCCACAGCCCGCCCGGGCCGCCGACCGTCATGAGCAGCTTGACCACCGCGTCCACGTCCACCGGCGGGCCGCCACGGCGTCCGTACAGGACGGAAGCGCCGCGCAGCGACGCCAGCATGCGCCGCGCGTCCACCTCCGAGATCGGGCAGAGCCGCAGCGCGGTGTCGCGCAGCGCCTCCGTCCAGACCCCGCCCAGCCCGGCCAGCAGCACCGGGCCGAAGCCCGGGTCGCGGACCAGGCCCACGATGAGCTCCACCCCGGCCTCGGCCTGCTCCTCGACGAGGAACCCCGCGACCTCGAGCCTGGCCCGCATGCCGGCCGCGGCCGCCTCGAGCTCGTCCCTGGAGAGCCCGAGCGCGACGGCGCCGACGTCCGACTTGTGCACCAGCCCCGGGCCGAACGCCTTCAGCACCAGCGGCTCGGCCAGCTCCGCGGCCGGGGAGAAGTCGAGGTCGCGCACCACCACCCCGCGCGGCACCGGCACCCCGGCCTCGCTGAGCAGCGCCTTGACCTCGTGCTCGTACGCGCTCGCCCGAGCGGTCTCGTGCGCGCTCCCCTGAGCAGCCTTGTGCGCGTTCACCTGAGCCCCTTCGTACGCGCTCACCCGAGCAGCTCGCGGATCTTCCCGCGCAGCAGCTTGCCCGGCCCGCCGGAGGCGTCCTGCGAGTGCGGCAGCTCGTCGGCCACCACGATGTGGTCGGGCCGCTGGTGCGCGGGCAGCGTGTCGGCCAGGGCCAGCGCCAGTTTGGACGCCTCCAGAGTGTGCCCGGCGCGCGGCACGACCGCCAGCAGGATCCGCTGTTCGGAGGCCCCTTCCGGCACGCCGACCGCGCCCGCCTCGGCCACGCCGTCCAGCGCCGAGGCCGCCTCCTCGATCACGACCGGCTGGGTCCAGACGCCGCCCTTGAGTATGGAGTCCTCCCGCCTGCCCAGCACGCGCAGCACGCCGTCGGCGGAGAGCGTGCCGAGGTCGCCGCCGACGTACCACTCGCCGCGCAGCACCTCCGCCGTCCGCTCCGGCAGGCCGTCGTAGCCGGTCATCCGGTGCGGCCCGGCCAGGTTGATCTCGCCGACCTCGTCGATCACGTGGTTGCCGTTCGGGCCGGTGATCTGGACCGCGTTCCCGGTGCGGGCGCGGCCCGAGGAGCCGAGCGGGGTCGAGCCGTCGTCCACGCGGCCCATGCACGTGTACGGGGCCTCGGTCTGGCCGTAGTACGAGTACACGCCCGCCTGCGGGAGCCTGGTCTTGATCCGGTCCAGCATGGTCCTGGTCAGCGGCTCGCCGCCGAGCATGATCACCTGGATGGACGCCAGGTCCACGCCCTCGTGATCGGGCGACGCGAGCAGCGCGGAGTAGAACGAAGGGATCTGCGACAGATGCGTGACCCGCTCGCGGGGGACGACGCGCAGGAAGTTCGCCGGGCCCCAGTCCTGCTCCAGCACCAGGCGCATCCCGGCGTACAGGGCGGGCCCGACGATGGCCGGGAAGCCGATGCCCCAGATGATCGCGCCCGTCCCGAACACCGAGTCGGGCCCGCGCGGCACGTCCAGCCAGATCTGCGCCGTGGCCAGGGACGACGCGTGCGTGTGCACGACCGCCTTCGGCAGGCCCGTCGTGCCGGAGGTGTAGTAGAGCGCCAGCGGGTCGTCGTACCACCCGCTGATCGGCGGCTCCTCGTCGGAGCCGCCCTCGAGGTCGCGCACGTCGATCCACGTGGTCACGGCCGGGAGGGAGTCCTTGATCTGCCCGACCACGCCCTCGACCGTCGCGTCGTACACGAACGCCGTGCACCCCGAGGCCGCCACCACGTCACGCTGCGTCTCCACCGGCCAGTACGGGTTCAACGCCGCCGTCACCGCCCCGATCTTGGCCTGGGCCAGGTAGACCTCGGCCACCCGCAACGTCTCGTTGAGCAGCGCCGCCACCCGCCGGCCCGGCGTGATCCCCTTGGCGAGGAGGGCGTGGGCGCGGCGGTTGACGTTCCTGTTGAGCTCGTCGTAGGTGAAGCTCTGCTCGCCGCAGTACGTCAGCGCGACCCGGTCGGGCGTCCGCAGCGCTCCGGCGGTCAGTATCGCGTGGCCGTAGTTCCCGTATGGTGATCGCGCCATGGGGGCTGCCTCCAGTCAGAGGGGCTGATAGAGCACGAAGACGTTTCCTGAGGGATCGCGCAGCACGGCCCGCGTCTCATGCGGCCCCTTCTCGGGCTCCCGCACCACCTCGCCGCCGCGCGCCGCCATCTCCCGCACGGCCTTGTCCAGATCGTCCACCTTGTACGACGGCGCGGCCGAGGCTGTGACGTGCTCGGCGGGCCCGGCCAGCGCCACGGTGACCCCGCCGCCGTCCAGCGCCGCGAACCTGTCGCCGTCCCTGAACTTCACCGGCAGCCCGTAGAAGGCGATCGCCTCGTCCAGGTCTGTGACGGGGATCAGCACGTTGCCGAGCTTCACACGGGCCTCCAATGGGGGAGTTCGTCGATGAACGTCACGCGTACCGGCATGCCGATGCGTACGTCGTCCGGGGCGCACCCCACCACGTGCCCGAACGCCCGCACGCCCTCCGGCAGGTCCACCCAGGCCATCACGTACGGCTCCCGGCCCCGGTAGTCAGGGGCGAACGAGCGGTGCACGACGGTGAACGTCTGCACGACACCCTGGCCCGCGACCGGCTCGAACACGAGCTCGCCTGCGCCGCACCAGGGGCAGTCGGCCTCGGGGAGGTGGACGCGGCGGTCGCACGACGTACAGCGCTGGACGACCAGCTCGCCGCGCGCGCAGGCGGCCCGGTACGCAGAGGTGTCACCGCTCATCGCTTGCCAAGCTAGCGCACGCTTGGTTGCCTCACAAGGCCCGGCTGCGGGCCTATGGTGACGGCTCGCCCGAAGGGGTCGAGGCAGGGGTGGTGGGCTCGTCCGACCCGCGGGCGAGCGGCTGCTCCGTGCCCGACGGCGTGGGCGTGGCGAGGGCCGGGGTGCTGTGTTCCTGGCTGTGCTCCTCACCGGGGGTCGGCGTGGCGGACCGGGTGGGCGCGGGGCAGGCGGGACCGTCCACCGCGACCTCGCTCACCTGCGGCCCGTTCCCCGCGGCAGGCTCCGTCATGACGACGATCCCGAAGTACGCCCGCTCCCCGCAGGAGACGCTCCCGGGCTCGTGCGCCACGTTGCTGGTGTACGACGTGCTGCCCCGTAAGGTGCGGCTCTCCTGCCGTACGGTCCTGGCGACCCCGCCCTCCCCGTCCCGCCGCGTGTACGAGATCCGCAGCCGCACCGGTCCCGTGCCGTCCGTGGAGACCTTGATCGCCCCCGCCGTGCCGCTCCACTTCACGATGCCGGCGGCCTGGACGGCGACGGGACGCGGCACGGAGGTCCCGTTGTCCTGGCGGGTCGCGGGGGGAGGAGGCGGCGGCGCGGAATTGGTCGGTGTCCGAGTGGGGGAGGAGGACGTGCGGCGGGGAACGGCGGACGTCCGGGTCCGGGTGGGCGTGGCCGCGTCGACGGGAGTCGGATCCGGCTCGCTCGGCGTCGTCCTGGGCGGCGGCATCAGGATCGTGCCGGGACCGGGAGGCAGCCGCCCGCCCGACACCATGAGCGAGACCGCCACCGCGACCACCGTCGCCCCCGCCACCCATAAGTGCGGCGGCAGCCGGGGCATCCGCAGCACCCGCTCCTTCAGGGGGACGCCCACGGCCCCGTCGGTCCTGGCCAGCGGGAACCGGAGCGCCATCAGCGTGGCCAGCTCGCCCAGGTGCCGCCGCCCCCGCTTCTCCCACTCCGGCCCGTAGCCGGCGACCGCGTCCTCCTCGACCTCGGCCGCGAACTGCCTGGCCGAGGCGTACCTCGCCGCCGGGTCCTTGGCCATCCCGCGTTTGAGCAGGTCGCGCAGCGTGTCGGGGGCCAACTCGAGCGGGATCGGCTCCACCAGGTGCTTGTCCCGCACGGCGGGAACGTCCAGCGCCCCTTCGTCGCCGCCGGACGGGCCCTCCTTGACCGCCCGGTAGGGAGGCCGCCCCCTGACCGCCTCGAAGAGCAGGCACGCCGCCGCGTACAGGTCCGCGGGTGGCCCCGCCCGGCCCTGCGTCCACAGCTCGGGCGACATGTACTCGGGGCTGCCCGCGGGCACGCCCGGCTCCTCCGCGTGCACGACGACGCCGAAGTCGGCCAGCTTGCTGGTGCCGTCCGCCTGGACCAGGATGTTCTCCGGCTTGACGTCACGGTGCGGCACGCCCCGCTCGTGCGCGGCGGCCAGGGCCTGCAGCGTGCTCTTCAGCACGGTGAGTGCCGCCTCCGGGCTGATCCCGCGGTGCTCGGTCAGCAGCGTGCGCAGCGACACGCCGTCCACCAGCTCCATGACGACGGCGGCCCTGGTGGGGGTCTCGACGTACTCGTAGATCCGGACCACGTTCGGATCGTCGATCTCGACCAGTTCGTGGGTGTCCGACCGGAAGCGGTCCATGAACTCGGTGTCCCTGCGCAAGGTGGCGTTCAGATACTTGATCGCCACGTACGCGCCCGTCTGCTGGTAGGTGGCGAGGAACACGCGGCCGGTGCGACCGGCGCCGAGCTGACGTACTTCACGGTAACCAGGGACCAAGTCGAACCCCCATAAGCAGCCGTCCTCAATTCGACGGTCTCACCTGGGGTTGGGGTTGTCACGACCGAAGATATTTCGTGGTGATATGCTGAGCCGTCCCCAAGCAAGCGCTCGGCTAAATCGACGGAGGTCGCCCGTGGAGCGCGTGGCCGTGCTCGTGATGGAGATGCAGCGGGGCGTCGTCGGCGATCTAACCAAATTTCCGGACCTGGTGGCTGCCTGCGACCGGCACGACGTCGTGGCCAACACCGCCCGCCTCCTCCACACGGCCAGGTCGGCCGGGATCCCGGTGATCCACTGCACGGCCGCCTTCCGCCCCGACCGGTCCGGCTCCCACACCGGCAACTGCCCGTTCATCGTCTCTCTTCTCAAGGACCCCGACCACATGCTGGAGGGCACGGCCGCCGCGGAGGTCATCCCCGAGCTGTGGGACGGCGGCGACCTGGAGAGCCGCCGTTACCACGGCTTCTCACCGTTCACCGGCACCTCGCTCGACATGACGCTGCGCTCCCTGGGCGTGACCGCCGTGGTCGCGGCGGGCGTGTCGCTCAACCTGGGCATCCCGGGCCTGGCGCTGGAGGCGGTCAACCTCGGATACCGGGTGACCGTGGTCACGGACGCGGTGGCGGGCATCCCCGAGGACTACGCGCGGGCCGTGCTGAAACACACGATCAGCCTCCTCGCCACCCGCGCCACCGCCGCCGACCTCGTCGAGAGCTGGAAATGATGGACGGGCTGCGCCTGGACGGGCGCGTGGCGGTGGTGACCGGGGGAGCGGGCGCGATCGGCGCGGCCATCGCCGCGGACCTGTCCGCGCTGGGGGCGGAGGTCGTGGTCGCCGACGTGCGGGACGCGGAGCCGGTGGCCGCGGGCCTGCCCGGCGGGCGGGCGGCGGTGGTGGACCTGGCCTCGCCCGCCTCCGTCGAGGAGTTCGCCGGAGCGGTGGGCCGGGTGGACATCGTGGTGCACAACGCCGGGGTGTCGATCGTGGAGCCGTTCACCGAGAGCGACCCGGCGGGCTGGGACCTCATGTGGCAGGTCAACCTGCGCGGGCCGATGCTGCTCACCAAGCTGCTCCTGCCCGGCATGACGGCCAGGGGCTGGGGGCGGCTGGTGTTCGTCTCCTCCGACGGCGCGCGGGCGGGCTCGGGCGGCGAGGGGGCGTACGCGGCGACCAAGGCGGGGCTGTTCGGCCTGGCCAAGACGCTCGCCAGGGAGGCGGCCAGGGCGGGCGTCACCTCGAACGTGGTCTGCCCCGGCCCCACGGACACGCCGATGCTCCAGCGGGTGTCCGCGGCCGAACCGGGGCTGGTGGACAAGATCGCGCGGGGCATCCCGCTGCGCCGCCTCGGGACCCCCGCCGACGTGGCGGGCCTGGTCGGCTACCTGTGCACGGATCGCGCGGCCTACATCACCGGGCAGACGCTGTCGGTGAGCGGCGGCGTGACCATGCACTGAGCCGTCATGCGGTCAGAGCGAGTCGTAGACGGCCTGCACCAGGCGGAGGCCGCGCAGGTTGCCGGAGACGGCGTCGGCCATCTTGTTCATGACGTAGCCGATGGCCAGGCCGCGCCCCGGGTCGCCCATGCCGAGCGAGCCGCCCAGCCCCGAGTGGCCGAACGCGGTCTGGGACGGCATCAGGAACGTCATGGACGGCAGCATGTAACCGAGGCCGAACGAGGTCTCCAGCAGCAGGACCCGGTCGGGGCCGTCCACGCGGGGGCGCACGGCGTCGCGCAGCGTCTCGGGGCGCAGGAGGTCGCCCGCGATCAGCGAACGGTAGAACCCGGCCAGCCCCCTCGCCGTGGTCACGACCCCGGCCGCGGGCCAGCCCGCGCGCAGGATGTCCGGATGGTTCGCGCCGCCCTTGAGGAGGTGCATGCCGGGGTTGGCGAGCGCGCGGTTCATGAGGCTCTGCGGATCGAGCGCCGCCTTCGCCATCTCGGCCAGCACATCCGGCACCCCGCCGGTGGCCTCGGTGACCGCCGCGCGGGGGCGTTCGCCTGCCTTGAGCCGGGCCGTACGCGCGATCACCGTGTCCGGCGCCCCCACCCAGAGCTCCAGCCCCAGCGGCTCGGCGATCTCCGCGGCGACCAGCTCGCCGACCGACTTGCCGGTGACCCGCCTGATCACCTCTCCCACCAGGAACCCGTACGACAGCGCGTGATAGCCGTGCGCCGACCCCGGCTCCCACAGAGGCGCCTGATCGGCGAGCCGCGCCGCGATGGCCGCCAGGTCCCCGAACTCCTCCACCGGCACCGGCTCCTCCACCGCCGGCAGCCCGGACTGGTGAGTGAGCAGGTGCTCGACGGTGACCGCCCCCTTGCCCCGGGCCGCGAACTCCGGCCACACGTCGGCGACCGCGCCGGAGACGTCCACCAGCCCCCGCTCGGCGAGCTGCAGCAGCACGGTGGCGGTGATCGCCTTCGTGCAGGAGTACGCGAAGGCGGGCGTGTCGCCCTCCCACGTCCGCCCCGTGTGCCGGTCCGCCACGCCGCCCCACAGATCGACGACCAGCTCGCCGTCCAGGTAGACCGCGAAGGCGGCGCCCAGCTCCGCGCCGTCGGCGAGATGCCGATCGAACACCTCGCGCACGCGGGAGAACCGCGGATCGCAGTGCATCAGACCTCCGGCGCAGGGTTATCCGCGCCAGGCGGCGCGCATGAGAAAGGGAGCGCTTACTTGGTTCACGAGCCTAACAACTGGGGACGTTTCGGCCCAGACGATCAGCGCGGCACCCTCAATCTGCTCACCCCGGCCGTGGTGCTCGACGCGCTGCGCAGCGCCACCACGGGCGAGGTGCTCAGCCTGGCCATGCCGATCAGGGGCGCGACCTCCTCGCCCGCGCCCACGACCGTCCCGCACCTGCCCGGCCGCCCGCTGCCGCAGCACTTCATGTCCGTGGACGGCGGCGACTACGCGGCCGGCGCGCGCCCGATCGGCGAGGGCCTGTACGTGGCCGACGACGCCCTGGTCGTCAGCCACCACGGCACCACGACCCACATGGACGCGCTGTGCCACATGTGGTCGGGCGACGAGCTCTACAACGGCCACCCGGCGGCCAGGGTCCGTTCCTACGGCGCGACCAGGTGCGGCATCGAGCAGGTGGGCGGCGTGGTCGCGAGGGGCGTGCTGTTCGACGTGCCCCGCCACCTCGGGCTCGACCACCTGCCCGCGGACTTCAGGATCTCGGCCGAGCTGCTGGCGGAGATCGCCACGCCGCGACCCGGGGACGCCGCGGTGATCCGTACCGGATGGCCGGTGGTGTGGCGGCGCTCGCGCGAGGAGTACTGGGCGGGCCAGCCGGGACTGTCCGCCGACGCGGGCCGCTGGCTGGCGGCGCACGACGTGTCGGTGGTGGCCTCGGACAACGCCGCCATCGGCGGGCTCAACGCCCGGGGGCTCGCCGACGAGGGCCTCGCCGACGACCTGCACCTCATCCTGCTCCACCGGCACGGCGTGCACCTCGTCGAGATGCTCTGGCTGGAGGAGCTGGGGGCGGCGGACCGTACGGAGTTCGTGTTCGTGGTGGCGCCGCTCAGGATCGAGGGCGGCACCGGGAGCCCGGTCACCCCGCTGGCGATCCTCTAGAGAAAGCCCCCTCCGGCTGCCAGGACCGCACGCTGGAGCGGATCAGGCACTGGCGACCTGGGTGGTGCGCTCAGGCACTGGCGGCCTGGGCGGTGCTCTCGCGCACGATCAGCCGGGTCGCCAGCTCGACGCGCGGCGTCTCCGGCTGCTCGCCGTTGATGAGCTGGACGAGGAGCCTGACGGCCATGCCGGCCATGTCCGCCAGCGGCTGGCGCACGGTGGTCAGCGGCGGGGCGACCCACTGGGCGAACGGCAGGTCGTCGAAGCCCACCACGCTGACGTCCTCCGGCACCCGCAGACCGCACTCCTTGGCCGCCCGGTACGCCCCCAGGGCTTGCAGGTCATTGCCCGCGAACACGGCCGTGGGCCGGTCCGGCAGCCTCAGCAGCTCCAGGGACAGGTGGTAGGCGGGCTCGTGGGAGTAGTCGCCGTGCCGGATCAGCGTGGGGTCGGGTTCGATCCCGGCCTGGTCGAGCGCCGCGCGGTAGCCGTCCAGCCGCACCCGTGAGGTCAGCCGCCCCGCCGGACCCGTGATCATCGCGATCCTGCGGTGGCCCAGCTCGATCAGGTGCCGCGTGGCCGAGAACCCGCCCTGCCAGCTCGTCGAGCCGACCGCGGGGGTGTCCGGGTTCTCGTTCTCCGACGGCTGCACCACGACGAACGGGATGCCCATCCGTCCCAGCTCGCGCTCCTGCTCGGCGGAGAGCTCGGAGACGACCAGGATCGCGCCGAGCGAACCCCGGTTGCCGAGCGCTTCCAGCCAGTGCCGGGCCAGCTTGCTCCGCCGGTGCACGGCCGACACGACGAGGCCCATGCCCTCGGCCTGCGCGGCTTCCTCGGCGCCCCGGATCAGCTCCACGGCCCAGGGATTGTCCAGCTCGTTGATGACGAACTCGATCAGGCCGCCGGGATGTTCGCCGTGGCCCGGCAGCGTGTAGCCGTGCTGGCCGAGCAGCCGCTGGATGCGGCCGCGGGTCTGCGGAGAGACATCCGACCTGCCGTGGAGCACCTTCGACACCGTCGAAGGCGAGACCCCCGCCTTGGCGGCGATGTCCGCCATGGTGCTGCGGCGGGGGACAGTCACGTCGTCCACTTCAAGTCCTCCACTAGAACGTCTTCCCGGTCAGAAGTCTGCCTGCTCGCCGGACCCCTTGACGACCTCCCATGGGTAGCCTACGGTGCCGCTAGATCTTGTTTCGCAATATTTCGCAGACACTCTTGATCGCGACGAAACGAGAGTCACCATGCGAAGAAGGACGTTCATCGCCGGAACCGGTGCGCTCGGCCTGACCGCCTGGGGATGGCCGACGGCCGCGCACGCCGCGCCGAACACCGACAGCCTCAACTACTACGACCAGTCCCAGCAGATCTACGCCCCGGTCTACGACACCTACCTGCGGCTCAACGTGGTGCACGAGACCGGCCCCGGCCTCGTGCACATCTTCGTGAACCGGCAGTTACGCGCCACGTTCCAGGACCATGGCGCGGCCACCCACTACTTCAAGTGCGGGCTGTACGGCCGCGCCAGCATGTCGAACAGGAACGACGTCCACATCAAGGACATCCACCTGTACCGGAAACCCTAGGTCCTAGGCGAGGCGGAAACCTCTCTCGTGGAGCTGGGCCTCGTACAGCGACGGGAGCTGCGGGCCGGCCTGACCGGTGCCCTCGACGTAACCGATCGGCTGCGCGAACGGGCCGTCGGCGTTGACCACGGCGTTCCTCGCGCCGACGACGTAGTTCTGCGCGGTGGGCGGCTTCTGCACGACGATCTGGGTGCCGGACATGTCGCATCCCCAGGCCACGGAGTGGGCCGCCGCCCAGCCGTGCGAAGTCCCCCACCAGCCGCGGTTGTACAGCCCGAGCGTCAGCGTGCGGTGCGGGTTCACCTCGCGGTGACCGTCGTAGAGCAGTCCCGTGCTCCACCGCCGGTGGCCCTCGCTGGTGTTGTACGTCTCCTCCGAGGTCCCGCGCAGGAAGACGATCCCCGAGGCGGAGGCGGCCCCGTTCACGATGAACGTGTGCCTCGCCTTGTTGCCGTGGCAGTCCTTGAAGAGCACGAGCTGCGCGAACGGGTGGGCGCAGAAGTTGTAGCGGTTGCCGCCCTCGGAGGTCGAGCCGGTCGGCTCCAGCGCGCGGCAGTTGTCGACCGTGACCCGGGTGGCCTCCCACGCCTCCATGCCGACCTGCCAGAACCGCAGCGCCGTGCAGTCGCGGATCCAGGCGTCCTCGGCCCGGAAGATGCGGATGGCGTTCTGCACCGCCGACTTCTGCGCGAACGGGTCTCCGTCGAACTCGACGTCCACCCGCAGTCGCTCCACGCCGACCTGGGTGATCACGCCTGCCCGGGCGGTCTTGTAGAGGTACGACTGGGACAGCGACCGGTTCAGGTGGTTGAGGACCGGCGCGTCGACGGTCACCCGGTTGCCGGTGATGTCGGTGACGTAGCGGTTGTAGAGGATCGGCTCCTCGTCCACGTACCACGGCCGTCCGGTGTCGTGCCCGCCGTGGTCGATGGCCTTCAGCCACCCCTCCGAGCAGGGATGGAAGACGATGACGTTGTCGCCGGGCCGCAGCCCGCGCGCGTCGGCGACCTCGAACGTGCGCGAGCCCACCTGGACGAAGTCGGAGACGATGTCGGTACGGGTCCCCGGCACCTCGCTCCGCCAGGCCGACCAGTTCACCGGGCCCTCGCCGCCAGCCACGATCACCGTGCGGTTCGCCGCCCCCGCGGCGGTGGCCGTGATGACCGTGTTCTCGGCCGCGTCCTCACCGTCCCCGGAGCCGCGCAGCACGGTCCTGCTGGAACGTACGTAGATCGTCCCGGAGACCGGGTAGCGGCCCGGCAGGAGCAGCAGTGCCCCGCGCCCGTGCTCGGGCAGCGCCGCGATCTCGTCGAGCGCGGCCTGGATGTGGGCGGTGTTGTCGCCCTCGATCGGCCTGATCGTCCTGACCACCGGCAGGTGCGGCAGCGGCCGTTCGCCGTTGCGGTAGCCGGCGTGACTGAAGTCCGGGACGCGGTTGTGCTCGGCGTCCTCGGCGTAGACGAGCCTGCCGCGCTCGCGGTGCACGAGCGTCGAACGCCAGGAGTCGGCGTACGCGGGCGCCGTGCCCGTCATGGCCGCCATGTTTGCCACGCCGCTCAGCGCGAACGTGCCGCCCGCCGCCAGCAGGGCCCGGCGGCTGAGGTCGTAAGTCATGAGGGTCATCCCTTTCCGGCGCCCCCGTGCGCCTCTTGCGAAATATTTCGCAACTCGCGGTGTGCCGGTAACGTAGATCAAACATCGGATGTCCGTCAACATCCCCGTGAGCGCTACGGTCGCCGGCCTGAAAATCGGCATGAAAAGAGGCGGCCATGGCACGCGCTCACGCGCTCACGTGCCATGGCCGCCCTTGTGCGCTGGGCTGCTAGGACCTGTTTCAAAGGTGGCCGCGCAACTCCGGCCTGCCACCCGATCCGGCCCGCGGCATCGGCCAGGGCCTGCGGGGCGGTGAGAATCTGCGGCCAGACACCGGTTCGCAGCCGCGCGTGGGCGCGGGCGGCCCTTGGCGGCTTACTCCTCGGGCGGCAGGGCCGGGTAGTCGGCCATGGGGTACAGGCCGACGGCGAATCCGTAGGTCGTCTCACCGGAGCGGGGCACCTGGTCGAACTCCTGCACCAGGTCCTTGATCCGACGCCAGAACTCCGTCGCGCGCTCCGGCGAGATCCGAGCGTGCCGGATGAACGCCCACAGCTGGTGTGCCTGATATGCGGCTGCGGACTCCTTCGCCGCGACCTCGAAGTCGTTGAAGTCCAGCGGGAGCGGCCCGTCATCCGGCGACCGTCCGACGCCGACGTAGAACATCCGGGCCGTTCGGCCGTAATAGCGCTCCTCGAGCGCCCGCACCCGCCGGGTTCGGACCACACGTACCAGCCTTGCCTCGGCCAGGACGTTCACGTGGTGGGCGACGGTGCCCTTGGGGCGCTTGACCGCACCGGCCAGCTCCGTCACGGTGGCGGCGCGCTCGTGCAGGAGGTTGAGGATCGTGGTCCGCAGCGGATCGCCGATGGCCCGGACCTGCGCGGGGGTGCTCAGCTCGATCACCTCGGCGAGGTCGTAATCCGGGACGGGAGGATTGCTCGACATAGTCCGATTAGTCTAACGTAATCAATCGTTCGAGATTTCCCATACGATCAAGAGGGACCATCCAAGATGGCTGAGATCTTGCTGTTCCATCACGTCCAGGGGCGGACGGCCGGGTTCGTCGACTTCGCCGAGCAGCTGCGCAAGGCAGGGCACACCGTGCATGCTCCCGACCTCTTCGACGGGCAGACGTTCGCCACCCTGGAGGAGGGCATGGCCCACGCGCGACAGGTCGGCTTCGGCGCCCTCCTGGAGCGCGGCGAGCGCTCCGCCGACGCGCTGCCCGCCGACCTGGTCTACGCCGGCTTCTCGCTCGGCGTCATGCCCGCCCAGAAGCTGGCGCAGACCCGGCCGGGCGCGCGTGGCGCGCTGTTCTTCGAGGCCTGCCTGCCCCCGTCGGAGTTCGGCACCGCCTGGCCGGAGGACCTTCCCGTCCAGATCCATGGCATGGACGCCGACCCGAGCTTCGCCGGCGAGGGAGACCTGGACGCCGCCCGCGAGCTGCTCGCCTCGGCCAAGCGTGGCGAACTGTTCCTCTACCCCGGCGATCGGCACCTGTTCGCCGACAGCAGCCTGGCCTCGTACGACGCCGACGCCGCTGCGCTGCTCACCCGCCGCACGCTGGAGTTCCTCGCCACCATCGGCTAGGTGCCCGGGTAGTTCCCTCCGCCGTGGGCGGCGTCCAGAGCGTCGTAGTCGGGGGTGAAGCCGCGCTTGGGTATCGCGTCGACGAACGCCACCTCCCTGGGCTTCTTGTACGACGCCAGCTGCGTCTTGACGTGCTCGACCAGCTCGTCCCGCGTGGCGGTGGCGTCCGGCTTGAGCGCCACCACGGCCTTGACCGCCTGGTGCCAGGTCGGGTCCGGGACGCCGATCACCGCGGCGTCGGCGACGGCCGGATGGGACTTGAGCGCGCGTTCGACCTCGGCGGGATAGATGTTCTCGGCGCCCGACTTGATCATGCGAAGCTTGGGGCCGATGAAGGTGATGGTGCCGTCGGGCTCGCGGCGGCCGAGGTCGCCGGTGTGGTGCCAGCCGTACGCCGACTTAGCCGCATTTAAGTCGGGTCGGGCGAAATATCCGGAAAAGAGGGTCTTGCCGCGGGCGCAGATCTCGCCCACCTCCCCGGGCGGGAGCTCGGTGCCGTCCGGGTCCAGGATCCGTACCTGGACCAGCGGAGAGGGCCGCCCCGCGAACCCCGCGCCGCCCTCGGCCAGCCCCAGGAACGTGAGCATGCCCCCCACCTCGGTCTGCCCGTACCCGCCCATCCTGGACCGGCACCAGGGAGAGTCGTCCACCGTGATCATGGCGTCCCACTCGGCCGAATGGGAGACGAACCTCAGCGACGACAGGTCGTACTTGCCGCCCGCGTTCGCCGCCGCCACCGCGTCGATCATCTGCCCGAACAGGAACGCCTGCGTCACCCGCTCGGCGTCGATCAGGCGGCAGACCTCCTCGGCGTCGAAGGCGGGCGTGAACACGTTCGTGCCGCCGATCTGGAACGTGGCCAGGCAGAACATCATCGTGCCCACGTGGAAGAGCGGCCCGTTGTTGAGGAACGTGAAGCCGGGCTCCATCTGGCGTACGACCAGGAGCGAGGCGCTGTGGGCGATCAGTGCGGCGCTGCTGAGCAGCGCGGCGCCGGGCCGCCCCTCGAAGGCCGCCGTGTAGAGCGCCAGCACCGGCTCGGTATCCGCCGCCTGCGGGAAGTCCTGGACCGAACCGCTCGCCACCAGCTCCTCGTACTCGTCCCCGGCCCGCACCCACGTGCTCTCGGACACGGCCGCGGTGGCGTCCGAGTGCTCCCAGACGACGACCTTGGGAGCCAGGTCGGCCAGCACGAACCGCAGTTCGTCCTCCGCCTGCCGCCAGTTGGCCGGACAGAGGATCGCGCCCAGCCGGGAACAGGCCAGCAGCAACTCCAGCACCGCGTGCGAGTTCTGCCCGAGCCACAGCACCCGGTCACCCGCGGAGACCCCTCGGCCGGCCAGCGCGGAGGCCAGCCGGGTCACCCGGGCGTCCAGCTCCGGGTACGTGCGCCGCACGTCGCCGTCCACGACCGCCGTGACCTGGGGGCGGCTGCGCGCGTGCTCGGCGAGGACGTCGGACAGGGACAGGCTGTGGATCATCTTCAGCCTCCAAAGGCCGGCATGACTTCGGTCGCGAAGAAACGCATGACCCGCTTCATGTCCTCCAGCGGCATCGGCCGGGTGCTGCCGAAGTCGCACAGGAGGTTCGTGAAGCCGGCGTCCTTGAGCAGCGTGATCTGCTCGACGACGCGGTCCGGGTCCCCGATGACCTCCAGCTGCTCCCACCGGAAGTCGGCCGACACCGAGCCGCCCTTGAGATAGCGGTCCTGGTAGTACTCGAAGCCCTGCGCCGCCTTGCCGGTCTTGGGGTCGATGGGGGCGCTCTTCTCGTTGAAGATGCGCGACCGGTCGAACGACGCCTCGAACCTCGCCAGGTCCTCGCGCGCCTGCTCCAGCGTCGGGGCCACGTACACGGTGCGCGCCACCACCAGGTCGGCCCCCCTCGGGTGCCCGGCCTGCGCGGCCGTCTCCCGCCAGGCCTCGGCCGCCTTGACGACCTTGCGGAACGGGGCGGCGGGGTCGGCCAGGATGGGCAGGCCGCGCTCGGCGTACATGGTGACGGTCTCGGGGGAGACGGCGGCCACGTGCAGCGGCGGGTGCGGGGTCTGCAGCGGCCTGGGCACGAGCGAGACGTCCGTGCCGGTCTTGTAGAACTTCCCCTCGTGCTGGTACGACTCCTGCGTCCAGAGCCCGAGGATGACCTCGAGCGCCTCGTTGAACCGGTCGCGGGCTTCCGCCAGGTCGATCCCGAACCCCTCGAACTCGAAGCTCTGGTATCCCCGGCCGATGCCGAGGTCCAGCCGCCCACCCGAGAGCACGTCCACCAGCGCGGCCTCCTCGGCCACGAGGATCGGGTTGTGCAGGGGCAGCACCACGATCCCGGTGCCCAGCCTGATGCGGGAGGTGCGGGCGGCGGCGTGGGCGAGCATGGTGAACAGGTTGGGGACGACGCCGTAGTCGCGGAAGTGGTGCTCGGCCAGCCGTACCCCGTCGAATCCCAGCTCCTCGGCCAGCTCGATGAGCTCCAGATGGTAGTCGTAGACCTCCTTGAAGCTCTGCCCGTCGAAGCGGTGGAAAAGATGGAAGGTCGAGAACTTCATGCGGCGGCCCCTCGGATGTAAACCAAGCGCTCGCTTGGGAGCGTACCACGCCCACCCAGGTTGCCCTAGGGAGTCCCGGGGGAAACGCACGGTCCTCCGCTGATGAGCGCGCTTCGCGCGACGGAAGCTCCGGGCAGCGCCTCGCAGGAGGGGCTCCGCCCCCCTTCGACCCCCCGAAACCCCCGCTCGCTCCGCTCGCCGGTCACCCGCCCGTTGCCTGGTTACCGGTTTGGCCTGCTGGAGCCCGCCCCGAGCGGTCCTCGCTTACGCTCGGGCGCGCCGCCGGGTCTCGAGGCTTCGCCCCGAGACCCGGCGAGGTGCCTGCAGGCCCCTCGCGCTCCCCGGCCGTTGGCCATGGTGCAACCCTCTGGACGGAGGTCGCCTGGCAGTGCATCGTTGCCGACTACCTGAACATCCGCCCGCGAGCGGGCAGGCGTTTGCGAAATGGTGCGGAGGGGCGCCAATGCGAAGGCGCGCGGCGCGATGAGAGCCAGTGGCACCACGGTTGTGGGCGACTACACCTCTGTGAGGGCGTAGAGCAGGGCGTTCATGCTGGTCCCGCTGACGATGTCGCGCCTGTCGATCAGGCGTCGGATGTCTGTGAGCGGCACCCACTCGACCCGTTCGGCCTCCCATGGCTCCGTAGGTGGCCCGATGTACTGGGCGCTGTCGGCACGGAAGATGTGGTGCTCGGAGTCGGAGATGCCGTTGGTCGGCTGGGTGTAGAGCAGCGGACGCAAGGGGCCGGGACGCCAGCCGGTCTCTTCCTCGACCTCTCGGGCGGCGGCCGCGATCGGCTTCTCGCCTTCGTCGATCTTGCCGATCGGGATCTCCCAGGCCCAGGTGTCGGTGATGAAGCGGTGTCGCCAGATGAGCAGCACGCGGTTCTGCTCATCCGTGACGACCGCACCGGCTCCAGGTGCGGTGCGGATGAGCCGATGATCGAGGTGCCTTCCGTCCGGGAGCTCCACATCGGCCACTCGGATATCGAGCCAGGGGTCGGTGTAGAGCGGTTCTTCGGAGTGGACCTGCCAGCGCATGCGGCTACTCCCAGAGTGGACGCCTGATTCGGCACCACGCTACAAGGGGATGCCCGCCTGCTGCTTCGCGCGAACGACAAACGCCTTCACTGGCTGCGTGTCGCAGGCGTTCAACGCAGTCGTCACCACCACGATGCGTTCGGCGAGGCGATCGGATCCATTCCAGCGGTGCAGTTGAGCATGCTCTCCGCGATGGAGGCGGCCTGTTCGAGTTCGCCTCGCTCGCTCAGGATCAGGGCCAGCGTTGCCAGCCTGTGAGCCTGGCCCCGTAGATGGCAGGCGTCCGCCAAGCGCAGGGCCTCCTCGGCGCACTCCTGTGCAGGCGTGAGGTCCCCCAGCCTCCGCAGCGCCTCAGCATGCTGGCACTCGAGGAGGCCCGGCTGTACATAGCCAGTCTCTGGGGGCTCCTCTCCCTGCCGGATCTGGGCCGCCGTTGCCTCCGACTGGCGCATATGTGCGTGGCAACTTGCCCGGTCACCGATGCGGGCGTACGCCTTGGCCTGGAGGATATGGAGATCGGTCGTCAGGGCGGGGCTCAAGTAGCCCTGCGCCGCTCGCAGCGCAGTCTCGCAGTACTGGATGACGCGCCGGTACCTCGCCTGCGCCATGGCCTGGTTGGCCAACAACGCGATCACGTAGCCACCGAACGCCAGATTGTCCGACGCCTTGGCCATCCTGAGCGCGTGGAACAGGTAGCGCTGCGACAATGCCTGCCTGCCGGAGTCATATGCGCATATGCCTGCGAGCGCGACGAGCCCACCGGCCGCCCTGAACAGTTGCCTGCCCATTCTGTCGTCATGGCTGCCTCTGAGCAGGGGCGTCACGCTGGAATTGAGGAAGGAAACGAGGCGCGGCCGTACAGGAACGCCTCCCACTCTTCGATACATCTGCTCGTAACGGACACGCGCGTCCTTGAGCACTTGAACGTCATCCATGGACACCGGACGTGGGCCTGGTCGGGAGACATCGATCTCGTGCGGCGGATTTTCCCATTCGAAGATCGGTGCGATGGCGGCGGGGCCGTCGATCATCGATGAGCCTACGGGGAAGACCTTGTCGCGAGATCCCCTCGCCATAGAGCCACCGCCTGATCAACGGCCTTGGGAAGCTCCGTCCCGAAATCGTCACCTGACGTTCTCGCCATCCCGATGTCCTGCAGCTGGAGGACACGCCCAATCTTGAGCCCGATGATCTCGCAGATGATCTCTGGGACATCTCCCCGGGGGATGGCGCTGTCTCTGATCCACCGGGCTACAGCCGTGTGGTCGTACCGCGTCGGGCGGCGGGCTGTCGCGGCGGCCTTGTTGATGCGTGCGGCGAGTCCCGCGTGCGAGATGCCTGCTTCTGCGAGCAGTGAATCCAGCAGGATGTTCGGCTCACTCACGTTTGGGCCTCCGACGAGCGACTTCCGTATCCGGAGTGTAAGGGCGCCGTCACATCGCGAACAGGTGTGTCGCTGGAAGAACCGGGTCACAGCTACATCGCATTCACACGGGGCGTGAACCGATTTCCACCACCAGCCTCGATCACGCGCTTCTGGGGTGACCTCAGGCCAAGTGCACTGGCTGCATGACATGCAACCAACCCGAGATCGTCGCTGCACCGCTCCCACTACGCGCTGCTCGCGACATGGGAAAGGCGCTGGAGGCCCTCGGCGTCCCCGCCGACGTCCACGACGGCTACGGGCTTGCCTTGGTGTCCGTCTGGGTAGGACTGGTGATCTGGTGCGACGGAGACCGCTACTGGTGGCGTACCGGCTGGGACCCCCACCGCAAGCGGGTCATCTACGCCTATCATTCGGCGCTTGAACCTGAGCGAGCTGCCCGCCGCGTCGCCTTCCGTTATGTCGATCTCCGCAGGCGCCACCCACTGCACCAGCCCAGCAGTGGAGTGACGCCAGGCACCACGAGGGCAGCCGGATGACCTCCGTAGCTCCGCAGGCAGGAAGTCGCGTGACGATCGTGGACCTCCTGCACAGTAACGCGAGGACGCGCGCCTATCGTGGCTTCCTCCTTGGACGTAGCGGCGTAGTGATCAACATCCTCACCTATGGAGCCAACGCGCTCGTCAAACTCGACGGCAGCCATCACGATCTACCCATTGGTGTTCGCCGATGGTCTGTGCATTGGGACGACCTCGCCATCGAGCCCGTGACCGTCACGGGAGAGCCTCCAGCACCCACTTACCGAGCGGTGATCTCCGGACCCGGCCCTGAAGCAGTCCTACACGCTGTATTCCCCGGCACATCGACCAGCCTGTGCACAGGACCGGTCAGACCTCTACCAATCTGCGACTGGTCCCTGCCGTTCGTTCCGACCTCTCCTCGCGCCTGCACCCGATGCGCCGCCCTGGTAGCGCGCGGATCGGCCAATTAATTGGATTGAGGACCAAGTTGGGCGAGTTGCCTGGCATGTCGCACTAGGATCCCGCAGGTGATCAAGAAGAAGGGGAACGTTTCCTGGGTGAGGCTGCCCGCGCTCGGAGCGGTCCTGATCGTTCTCGTCACTGCGCAGGGCTGCGCACAGTGGTTCCGGAACGCGGACGAATTCCACAGACCGGCATCTCCAGGAGGAGTCGCACGGCCAACCCCGCAGACGTCGGATCCATCGAGGGTGAGTGCTCAGGTCGCAGCGAGCCGGTCGAACGTGGTCAAGCTGATCGGTAACGCCCCCTCCTGCGACAACACCAGGCCGGAAGGGACGGGATTCGCCTACGAGCCTGAACGAGTGATGACCACCGCGCACCTGGTCGCAGGCACCACCGGCTCCATTACGGTGATCGGACCAGACGGAAAGCGCTACAGGGGCAGAGTCATCCTCTTCGACCCAAGCCGTGATGTTGCCGTGCTGCGGGTGCCGAGTCTGCGCGCCAGATCGCTGGTCTTCGGCCCGATCAATCCCGGCGAAAGCGCTATGGTCGCTGGATATTCAAACGGCGAGGACCTCACTGTGACGTCGGGCGACGTCAGCCGCAGCACTACCGCGCATGGCCCGGACATCTACCACAAGCGCCAAATCCGCCGCGAAATCCACATCGTTCATGCGCCCGTCAAACCAGAGGTTCCGGGCGGACCTCTGCTCAGGTCCGACGGAACGGTCTCCGGCATGATCTTTGCCAGTGACGTTCATAAGCCCAGCGGTTACGCGCTTACAGCCGCAGAAATCACCCGCCCGGCGATGGACGGCAGGACCGCCACCGCGACCGTATCCACGCAGGGATGCAGCTGGACGCTACACGCCCGATAAGCACAACGAGAAGAAATTTCGAAGGCGGCCTTTCCCTCTCAGGAGGGCCAAAAGTGTCTAGATAAGCGTAGTTTCCTGGAAGGCGTGACCGCGGGGGCCGCCGCGGGGCAAGATCGTAGGGTGGCCTGTCCGACGGGAGGGGAGCCGGAATGACCGCCGCCGCCGAGTCGCTGCGGAGCGTGCCGTTCGATGCGGTCTGCCCCTTGATGGGGGTCGAGGAGGAGTACTTCGTCGTCGATCCAGGAACCGGGGCCGTGGCGCCGGGGGCGCCGAGGGTCATCGAGCGAGCCTCGGCCGAGCTCGGTGAGCGGGTCTCCGCCGAGATCACGCAGTTCCAGGTGGAGGCCAAGACGCCGCCCTGCGCCGGTCCCGCCGAGCTGGAGCGGGAGCTGCGGCGGATGCGCGCGGCGGTCTCCGCCGCCGCCCGGGCCGAAGGGCTGGCCGTGATCGCGTCCGGCACCCCCGTGCTCGGTGACGTGGTCCCGCCGCCCATCACCGAGCATCCCCGCTACGACCTGGGCATCGAGAACTACCGGGCGCTCCACGACGAGCAGGCCATCTGCGCCGGGCACGTGCACGTCCACCTGCCCGACCGGGAGCGGGCCGTGCTGGTCTGCAACCACCTGCGACCCTGGCTGCCCGCGCTGCTCGCGCTCATGGCCAACTCGCCCTTCTGGGCGGGCCGCGACACCGGCTACGCGGGCTGGCGCATCCTGTCCTGGGGCAAGTGGCCGGTGGCCGGGCCGCCACCGTACCTGGAGAGCCTGGACCACTTCGAGCGGCTGCTCGCGGCGCTGACCACCAGCGGCGCGCTGGTCGATCCCGCCACGGCCTTCTGGGATGCCCGGCCGTCGCTGCGGCTGCCCACCGTGGAGGTGCGCGTGGCCGACGTGCCCGCATCGGCCGGGGAGTCGGTGCTGCTGGCGCTGGTGGTACGGGCGCTGGTCACGATGTCGCTGCGGCGGGTGGAAGAGGGGGATCCCGGGCCCCGCGTGCCGGACGAGCTGCTGCGGGTGGCGTACTGGCGGGCCGCCAGGGACGGGCTCGCCGGGCACGGCGTCGATCCGCGCACGGGTCGCCCGCGCCCGGCCGCGGCGGTGGTCGACGGGCTGCTGGAGCACATCGAGCCGGCCTTGGCGGACAGTGGCGACCTGGCGGCGGTCACCGTGGGGTGGGAGTGGCTACGGGGCGCGGGGGGACGGGGCGGCCAGGCAGCGCGCCGCCCGTGTGCGGCGCGGGTCGCTCGAAGGCGTGGTCGACGACCTTGTCGAGCGCTTTCCCGCCTAACGAGTTGCCAGCTGTGCGGCCAGGAAGGCGCGCAGCGGCTCGGCGTGCCGTACCGGGTCCTGCCAGCGGGCCTGGACGTCCTCCAGAAGGTGCTGCTCGGCGACCAGTTCGCCGCGCCGCCACGCCCGCACCACCGGGTGCAGGAAGGCGCATTCGTCGGCCCGGTCCGGAGTCGGGTGGCGCTGGATGGCGAACACGTCGGGGTAGTCGCGGCGGCCCCAGCGCAGGGTGACGGTGAGGCACAGCTCCGCGTCGCCGAAGCGGGCCAGCGCGTAGTCCTCCGGCAGGTCCTCGTAGCGCCGGACGGTGCGGCCCACCACGTACGCGTCCGCCAGGTACTCGAACTGGGTCCACAGCGCCGAGCTGTGGTTGACCCGCTGGAGCACGGCCTCCGTCAGCCGGCCGGCGTCCGCGGGCAGCTCGTGGACCGGCAGCGGCACGCCGTCGTAGCGCTCCCGCAGCAGGGCGGTCAGCGTGCGCAGGTTGTAGCGGAAGCCGTCGATGAACGCCGACGAGGCGCGCTTGAAGTCGCGTGCCTGCATGAGGGTGCCCGCGAAGTACAGGCCGTCGACGTCGGCCGACTGGAAGTCGGGACGGATGGCCGGGAGGCGGCCGCCCGGTGTCAGACCGGGGCGGCTGGAGGCGTCGAACAGGCCGGTGTCCATGGTGAAGCCGGTGCAGCGCAGCACCGCGTCGTAGTCGAGGACCGCCTGTTCGCCGTCGGCCAGCGTGTACGTGATGGCGGCGCGGAATCCCGATCCCTCACGCCAGATCCGGTCAACAGTGCACTCCAGCACGCCGTGCAGGGTCTTGAACCAGTAGCTGTCCAGCAGGGCGCCGTACTGGCCGCGCACGTGTCCCGGGTGCTTGCTGGTCCAGGCCAGCCGTACCGGGCTGGGACTGGCCAGGTGGATGACCGAGGCGTACGGCAGCAGCGTCTGGGCGGTCTCGAACGCCGAGTTGCCCTTGCCGATGATCAGCACACGCTGGTCGGTGAACTCCTCCCCGCCGACCGGGGCGTCCTCGTAGCCGGTCGCCAGCTCGATGCCCGGAATATCGGGAATGTGCGGTCCGCCCCAGCCCGTGGCGACGATCAGGCAGTCGGCGCGGAAGACCTCGCCGCCGGCGTGGGCCAGGAACCTGCCGTCCGACTTCTCCACGCGCTCGACCGGCGTGGAGTAACGCACGTCGAGCTCGTGGACGCGCTGGAAGTCCGCCAGGTAGCGCACCAGGTCGTCGGCGTGCGGGAAGTACTCCTGGGAGTAGCTCGGGAACATCAGGTCGGGATCGTCGTTGAGCAGGGAGTTCCAGTCCCACCGGAGCTGGATCTCGCGCTCCTTCTCGCCGGTGTGGACCTTGTTCAGCGAGATCAACCGCCGGTGGCGGGGGTAGCGGCGGAAGAACGCGCCGGGCGCGGCCTCCCGCTCCAGCGTGACGTAGTCGGCCCCGGCGCGCTGCAGGAAGTAGCTGAGCTGCAGTCCGCCGGGTCCGGCGCCGATGATCAGATAGCGGTGGTCGTGCGTCACCCGGGCTGTCCCGCCGCCGGCGTGGTGCTCGTGTAGCCGTACCGCACGATCCGTTCGGCCGACTGCGCATAGTAGGCCGCGGGGTCGTCGGGGGTCTCCGTGGCCAGGCCGTCCACGTACCGGTTGAACATGCAGAAGGCCGCCGCGATCAGCACAGTGTCGTGGATCTCCGGCTCGGTGGCGCCCTCCGCCTTGGCCGCGTCCACCAGCTTGCCGGTGACCTCGCGCCCGCCCTTCTGCACGGCCGCTGCGATCGCCAGCAGGGCCCTGAGCTTCGGCGTGATGGGCGCGCTGTCCGGGTTCGCGCGGACCTGGTCGACCAGCGCCATCCCCTCGGAGAGCTGCGCGGCGGCGAACGCCGAGTGCGAGGACGCGCAGTACCGGCACTCGTTGAGCCCCGACACATACGCCGCGATCAGCTCCCGCTCGCCGCGGCTCAGCGTGTTGTCGCCGCGCAGCAGCACCTCGGCCAGAGCGTTCAGCGGGCCGGCGGTCTCGGGGCGGAAGGCGAACAATCCGCGAATTCCGGGCTCGCCGGATTCGATGGCGATATGGGGCACACGACCTCCTTGCCAGGGAATTGCGCCGATCTTCATGATCGGTTCGCTGCGCGGACGCTGTCAACGCCTCCCATTTCCGGTCGGTTCTTTTCCGCTATTCAGGCATGACTGTTGTGCGGAAACGACCTTTCCCTTGTTTCCCGCATCCGCCCCGCGTAATGTCGCAAAAGGCACCATAAACCCCTTTTAGGAGTAGACGGTTTCCATGTCCGAACATCCCCACATCGCCATTGCCGGCAGTTTCTACGACGCCCTCGCCAAGGGTGACCTGGACCACCTGCGCGACCAGCTTCTCGCCGACGACGTGGTCTTCCATGTGCCCGGCCGCGGCCCGCTGGCCCGCGACTACACCGGCAAGGAAGAGGTGCTCGGCTACCTGTCGAGGCTCGCCCAGTCCACCTCCGGCACGCTGCGGCTCGAGCCGGAGAGGTTCCTCGCCGGAGAGGACCATGTCGCCGCGGTCCTGCGCATCCACGGCGAGCGCGACGGCCGCACGCTCGACGACCACGGCATGCAACTCCTCCGGATCACCAACGGCAAGATCAGCGAACGGTCGAGCTTCCCGCACAACCCCTACGCCGTCGACGAGTTCTTCGCCTGACCCTCCGGCGGCCGGACGAGGCGGGGCCGTCAGCAGGCCTCGTCCAGCTCGTCCTCCCACACCTTCACGTAGCCGCTCAGCCGGGCCCGCTCGGCGTAGTGCGCGGGGTCGTCGCAGGCGAGCGTGGCCAGGCCGTCCACGTAGCGGTTGTACATGCAGAACGCCGCCGCGATCAGCACGGTGTCGTGGATCTCGAGATCCGTGGCGCCCTCCGCCCTGGCCGCGCTCACCTGGTCGCCGGTGACCTCCTGCCCGCCGCGCTGCACCGCGCCCGCTATGGCCAGCAGGGCCCTGAGCTTGGCGCTGATCGGTGCGGCGGCCGGGTCGGCGCGGACCTGGTCGATCAGGTCCATCCCTTCCGGCACCCGGACGGCGGCGAAGGCCGCGTGCGTGTGGAAGCAGAAGCGGCACCGGTTGAGCGACGACACGTACGCGGCGATCACCTCGCGCTCCCCGCGGCTCAGCGTGCTGTCACCGCACAGGAGCACCTCCGAGAGCTGGACCAGTGGCTGCGCCGTCTCCGGCCGGTACCGGAACAGCCCTCGGATCCCCGGCTCGTCGGACGCCAACGTGATGTGCGGTCGCGTCCCGCCCGCGTGATTGACGAATTCCCCAAGTCGAGGCGGCCATCGCGTCTCGTGCGTGACGGCCGGTGAAAGTGTGTTCGCCATTTCGCCCCTTTTCATCGTCTGACGCGTTTCGGCATCTTCAGTGTGCGGGGCATGAACGGACGGGATCAGGCGCGGAGGGAGCATCTTCCTGCTCGCCGCCGACCTTTTGTTGCCATCTCTCCGGCTGGCGTTTCCGCCGTCATCTGACTATCCCGGCGCCTTGCGACTGAGATGTTCCCAGGCGCGGTATTCGGCGGTGCGCGCCCGGTCCATCTGCTGCACCAGGTCGTAGGAGTGGCCGCCGACGATCAGCCGCAGGGGCGGGTCCGGCAGACCGACCAGCTCCATGATGACCGGGGCGGCGGTGCTCGGGTCGGGGCCCGCTTCGTCGCCCCACATCTCGGCCATCTTGGCGCGCACCGGCTCGTAGAGGGGGTTCGGCCGCGTGGCCGTGGTGCCGGTGGTGAACAGCCCGGTGTCGTAGCCGCCCATCTGCAGGATGGTGACCTTGATGCCGAACGGCTCCACCTCCATGGCCAGGGCCTGGCTGGCCGAGTCGAGCGCTGACTTGCCGGCCGCGTACAGGCCCACCGAGGCCACGCCGCCGCCCGAGCCCATCGAGGTGACCTGGAGGATGTGCCCCGAGCCCTGCTCGCGCAGGTGCGGGACGACGGCCTGGGCCACCCAGAGCGCGCCGAAGAAGTTGACGTCGAAATGGGCCCTGATCTGCTCTTCCGTGGCCTCTTCCAGCATGCCGTAGAGGAGCCCGCCGGCGTTGTTGACCACGATGTCGAGCCGCCCGAACGCGGCCGCCGCCCGGTCCACGCCCTCGAGCACGGCGGACCGGTCGGACACGTCGAGCGGCATCCGTACGAGAGAGTCGGGATATTTCTGGCAGAGGTCGGCCAGTGGCTCGATGTCGCGCGCACTGGCCACGACCCGCTCTCCCGCGGCCAGTGCCGCCTCGGTGAACGCCCTGCCCAGGCCCCGGGACGCGCCGGTGATGAACCATACACGGGTCATGAGTGCCTCCTCAGAACGAGACGAGACGTGGCGTCTCGCTTCTGCCGCACTCTATACGACCCTCGGTCGGTGTCAAGACGGACCGTCTCGTCTTGCATGGCTGCTATGCTGAGCCGCATGTCCAAGCAGCCCGACCCCGCCCGGCGCAGCGAGCGCTCGCGCCAGGCCATCCTCGACGCGGCTCGCGAGCTGGTCTCCGAGGTGGGATACGCCAAGCTCTCGATCGAGGCCATCGCCGCCCGCGCGGGGGTGGGCAAGCAGACGATCTACCGGTGGTGGCGGTCGAAGGGCGCCGTGGTCTTCGACGCCTTCCTCGCGCTCAGCCAGGACGGCGACAGCATCGCGCTGCCCGACACGGGCGACATCGAGGCCGATCTCAAGACGGTGATGCGGGCGACGGTGGCCGAGTTCGCCGATCCGCAGTTCGAGGCGCCGATCAGGGCGCTCAACACGGAGATCATCAGCGATCCCGAGCTGGCCGCCCACTACCGCGAGAAGCTGGCGGGCCCGGTCGACGAGGCCAAGAAGGCCCGGCTGCGCAGCGCGCAGCAGGCGGGCCAGATCGCCGCCGACGCCGACCTCGACCTGGCCCTGGAGCTCCTGTACGCCCCGCTGTTCCAGCGCTGGCTGCACCGCTCAGGCCCACTGACCCCCGAGTACGCCGACGCCCTGGTCGACCTCGCCCTCAAGGCCCTGCGCCCGGACTGACCTCGAGGCTCTTCGCCCGCGGGTTCAGGCGGACCGGAAGTCGGCGATGATCTCGTCGAGGTGGCGCAGGGCGGCCTCGACGCGTACCGGGTCGGCGTAGTAAGGGTCGTCGGGCACCGGGAGCGAGGACGCGAGGCCCCAGCCACGCCCCCTTGCCCAGGCCGCCTCGTCCACGCCGAGTGTCTCGCGGAAGACGCCCCGAGCCTCCGGAGGCAGGAACTTCCACGCGGCCAGCAGGTCCACGGCGGGGTCGCCGACGGCGAGCGTGCCGAAGTCGATGACGGCGCTCAGCCTGCCCTCGACGGTCAGGAGGTTCCCGGTCGCGAGGTCGCCGTGGATCCACACCGGCGGGCCGTCCCAGGCGGGGGCCGCCAGGGCCGCCTCCCACACGGCCGTCACCGCGTCGGTGTCCACGATCCCGCGCAGCGCCTCGATCTTGGGACGTACGCGGGCCTCGACGGCCACGGAGTCCCGCTCGTCGCCCATCGGCACGCCGCGGAACGCGTTGCTCCACGAAGGCCCCGGCCCGCCGGTCGCGTCGATCCCCTGCAGCGCGCGGACGAACCCGGCCAGCTCCTTGCCCGCCTGGACGGGATCCACCAGCTCCTCCGTCGTCTCACCCGCCAGCCACCGGTAGACCGACCAGGGGAAGGGGTAGCCCTCGCCGGGTTCGCCCTTCGCGAGCGGCTCGGAGATCGGCAGCGGCAGGTGCGGGGCGATCCGCGGCAGCCAGCGGTGCTCGCGCTCCACCTGCCCCACCCACCGGCGGTAGCGGGGCAGGCGTACGGACATGTCGTCACCGAGCCGGAACGTCGCGTTGTCCATCCCGGAGCGCGGCACGGGCGAGATAGGCAGGTGGGCCCATTGGGGGAACTGCGCCTCGAGCAGGCGGCGTACGAGGGCCTCGTCGATCAGCAGGTCGTCGGGGCTAGGCGTTGACACGGAGTGCTCCTTCTGGCTGAGAAGTAGGGGAGGGGCGCAGGACCGGGGCGAGCAGCGTCAGCAGCACGACCACGCCGGTGATCAGCGCGAATGCGGTGGGATAGCTGAGCGCGCCCGCGACCCCGCCCGTCACGGCGGGGGCGATCAGCCCCGACAGGTACGTGATCGTCGCCACGCCGGCCACGCCCTCGCCCGGAGTCGTGCCCGCGTTGCCCGCCGCCGCGAACACCAGGGGAACGATCACCGCCACCCCCAGTCCGACCAGGGCGAACCCGGCGATGGCGAGGGCCGGCGTGCGGGCCGCGACCACGAGGGCGCCGCCGACCGCCGCGACCGCCCCGCCCGTCCTGACGGTCGCCACCGGGCCGAGCCGGCGGATGACCCGGTCGCCCAGCAGCCGCGTGCCCGCCATGCAGAGCATGAAGACGGTGTATCCGGCGGCGGCCAGCCCCGGACCGGCGTCGGTCACGGCCGTGAGGTAGACGGCGGCCCAGTTGGAGCTGGCGCCCTCGGCGAACGTCGCGCAGAACCCGACCAGCCCGATGACCAGGATCGCGCCCGTGGGGAGCGCGAAGCGCCGCGGCGCGGGCGCCTCACGCACGGAACCGGCCATCGCGCTGTCGGGCAGCAGGCCGCGGCCGGCTGCCGCGCCGAGGAGAAGTAACGCGAGCGACATGGCCCCGAGGTGGAGCCGGGCGTCGATGCCCGCGTGGGCGGCCAGGGCGCCGAGACCGCCGGCGGCCAGGCTGCCGATGGACCACGTGCCGTGCAGCCCCGACATGATCGAGCGGCCCAGCTGCCGTTCGAGGAGGACGGCGTGCGCGTTCATCGCGACGTCGCACATGCCCGCCGCCGCCCCGAACAGCAGGAACGCCCCGAACAGCCACACGGGCGACGGTGAGAGCGCGGGCAGGGCCAGGCCCGCGCACCACAGCGCGAGGAGGACGCGCGTGGCGGCCCGGTTGCCGAAGCGGTAGGCGAGGCGGCCGGCCGTCGGCATGCCCACGAAGGCGCCGATCGACGGGCACAGCAGCGCGAGGCCGAGGGTGCCGGGGCTGAGGTGCAGGTGCTCCTGGATCCAGGGGAGGCGCGTGGACAGGCTGCCGGCGACTGCGCCGTGCGCGGCGAAGACGGCCGCGATGGCACGATGAGGGCTCATGTCCCAGAAATTATCAGGCAGGCTTCCTGATGAAAAGAGCTTTTAGGCAGGCTCCCTGATTATTATGAGGTTCGTGAAGACCGCGACCCCTTCCATGGCCCGAGCGATCAACGACCGGCTGGCGCTCGACCTGCTGCTGGAGCACGGGCCGCTGACCGCGCCGCAGCTCCGCACGCTGACCGGGCTGTCCAGGCCCACCGTGTCCGACCTGATCGAACGGCTCATGGCAGGCGGCCTCATCGAGGTCACAGGCGAGGCCGGCGAGGATCGACGGGGACCGAACGCGCGCCTGTACGGGCTCGTGGCGGACCGGGCACACGTGGCGGGGGTGGACGTACGGCGCGACGCGGTCAATGTCACGGTCGCGGACATCACCGGGCGCGTGGTCAGCGAGGCCAGGACGACGATCGGCGCGCGAGCCGACCTGGCGGCCCTCGTCGCGAAGGTGGTCGGTGACGCGGTGGGGCGGCGTGCACTGGACACGGTCGTGGTCGGCGCGCCGGGGCTGGTCGATCCGCGTGCCGGGGAGCTGGTGTCGCCCAACGACGTGCCCGGCTGGCGGCGCGGCACGATGGCGTCCCTACGCGAACGCCTGGACGTGCCGGTGATCCTGGAGAACGAGGTCAACCTCGCCGCCGTCGCCGAGCTCCGCACCGGAGCCGCCTCCGGCAGCGAGGACTTCGTGCTGCTCTGGCTGGACGACGGCGTGGGGGCCGCGGTCGTGCTCGGCGGGCGGCTGCGCCGGGGGGTGTCGGGCGGCGCGGGGGAGATCGGGTTCCTGGACGTGGGCGGCGTGGCGTTCTGCGACCTGGTGAACAGCGAGGTCATACCGGGCCTCGACCGGGACGAGCTGGCCCGGCGGATCGCCCGGGGAGCCTTCGCCTACGCCACCCTCCTCGACCCCGGGCTCGTCGTGCTCGGCGGCACGACCGGCCATGAGGGCGGGGACGAGCTGGCGAGGCTGGTCGCCGGACACCTGCGGGAGCTCGCCCCTGCGCCGACCGAGGTCCGCGCCAGCACGGTCAAGGGCAACGCGGTCCTCCAGGGTGCCGTGCTGACCGCCCTGGACCTGGCCCGCGACCACGTGTTCGGCTGAACGCGCGCGTCACAGGAGATCAAGGCCGGTATCCGATGTGGCGCAGGAGGGCCTGCAGCCGACTCTCGACCTGCGCCGCGGTCACGTCCTGCTCATGCTGGAGAAGGACGGAGCCGATCGAGCCGGCCAGGATGTCGTGGATGACGCCGGGGTCGGTGTGGGGCGGGAAGTGGCCGGCGTCTATGGCCTGCCGCGCGATCTCCGCCAGAGCGTCCAGCCGTGGCCGGAGATAACGCTCGGTGTAGGCGGTCACAAGTTTCGGGTAGTCCACCGAGGCGCCGATGACCCGCGCGATCAGCGCGCGGAAGCGGGGCCGGCTGAGGAGCTCGGCGGTGGACGTGACCAGCTCGTCGATCGTCCGCCCAGCCGGGGCCTCGTCCATGTCGGGGTTGCGGGCGTGCTCCAGCGCGGCCATCAGGAGGTCCTCTTTGGAGCGCCAGCGCCGGTAGACGGTCAGTTTCGCCACGCCGGCGCGTTGGGCGACCGCTTCGATGCTGGTGCCCGCCGCGCCGCGCTCGATCAGCAGGTCCAACGCCGCGTTAAGGATGGCGGCGTCGTTTTCCGGGTCGCGGGGACGGCCGTGGCGTTCTACGCCGGCCACAGCACCTGGTTCAGCCATGTCGTCAGTTTGTCGGGTGCCGGACGACCACGCCAACCGATGTGCCCGTCGGGGCGGATCAGCACCACGTCGTGCGCGTCCGGCTCCACCGGCGTGAGCCCGACGACCAGGTCGGCGCCCAGTTGTGCGGCGGCGGCCGCGGCGTGGCGGGCGGTGATGTCCGGGTCGGCGGCGAGCACCGCCCAGCGTCCGCAGATCGCGGCGTGGAGCGTGGTGCGGCCTCCGTCGAGACGCCGGCAGGCGAGGTCGGGCATCCGATCGCCTGGTCGCAGCCCGGGCATCCACCGGTGCGAGGCAGAGGCCAGCGGTCCTCCCCGGTAGCTGATGCCGAGTTGGGAGGCGGCCAGCCACAGCCGGCGCTGCACTGCGGGCAGGCGGACGACCGGCAGGACGACCTTGTCGCGCAGCAGTCGTTTCCAGGGGTCGTGCGGCAGCATGATGTCCACGGCGGTGCTGGTGGCGCGGAGGACTTTGCGGGCCAGCGGCCGTCGTTCGCCCTCGTAGGTGTCGAGCAGCCGATGGTCGGCGCGGCCGCGGGCGACCAGCACCAGCTTCCAGGCCAGATTTTCCGCGTCACCCAGCCCGGTGTTCTGTCCCTGGCCGCCGGTCGGGCTCTGGATGTGCGCCGCATCGCCGGCCAGCAGGATCCGGCCGCGCCGGTAGGCGTCGGCCAGCCGGCGGTGGATGCGGAACTCCGAGGCCCAGCGGATGTCCGTGACCGTGTCGAGGGCGACGCCACTGCGGCGGGAGAACTCGCTCAGCACCCGGTCGGTGATCTCGCGTTCGGACAGCTGGTCCGGCAGGTCCGATGGCGGTTCGGTGAACACCCGCCAGATGTCGTCCGGCAGAGCGGTGACCGACAGCATGTGACCGGCCTCCATCCAGGTCGTACTGCCGTTCTTGTCCAACGGCCACTGGGCCCGCACGTCGACCATCAGCAGGCGTTCGAGGAGTTTGCGGCCGGGGAAGCCGATGCCGGCGAGCTTGCGTACGGTGCTGTGCGCGCCGTCACAGCCGATCAGCCAGTGGGTCTCGATGTGGTGCTCGGCGCCGTCGGTCGTCTGGACGGTGGCAGTGACGCTCGTGTCGTCCTGCCGAGCTGCCACCAGCCGGGTGCCCCACTCCACGTGGCCGCCCACTTGGGCCAGGCGGTCGCGCATCGTGCCCTCGACCTCGGCCTGCGAGATCAGCAGTGCCTGTTTCGGCTGGTCGGCGACGGCTTGGCCGACGTGAAGGCGCAGCACGGTGCGTGATCCCTCGTTGTAGGACATGTTGAGCGAGGACTGGGAGCGCTGCGGCAGGTCGCCGAGCGCGCCGACGCGTTCCAAGACCTCGACGCCGCGTGGTTGCAGGCCGAGGGCCCGCGAGGTGGTGGCGGGGCCGGCGGCGGCGTCGATGACGCGCACGGGGATGTCGTGTAATGCCAGGTGGATGGCCAGGGCCAGCCCGGTGGGGCCGGCGCCCGCGATGAGTACGGTGTCAGTCACTTAGTAAACGATACGGTACCGATTACTAAGTTGAGAGGGGGAGCCATGTGACTCACGTCACCGACTGGGCCCCGGCCTGACGGCGCTCGCCTGAACGCGCGTCAGGCGAGCGCCGTGATCAGCCCCATCGTCAGCGCCGTACGCTCCGGAATGTGCTCCACCAGCACGTGCTCGTGCCGCGCGTGCGCGCCGTCCCCCACGGCGCCCATCCCGTCCAGCACCGGCCGCCCCAGCGCGGAGACGAAGTTCCCGTCGCTGGCGCCACCCACCGACGCCTCCTCCAGCAGCCACCCGAACCCGGCCGCCACCTCCCGCGCCTCCTTGAACAGCCGCCGCGAGGCCGCGTTGGGCGTCATGGGCGGCCGGTTCCAGTCGCCGGTGGCGGAGATCGACACCCGCGGGTCCGACACCTTCAGAGTGGCGAACACGTCGTCGATCCGTCCCATCTCCGTCGGGTCCGTCACGCGCACGTCGATGCCGCAGCTGGCCTGCCCGGCCGCCACGTTGCGCCCGGTCCCGCCGGTGATCAGCCCGACGTTCACGGTGGTCCCGTGCTCCCGGGAGCCGGCCCGGGCCAGCGTGGTGACGATCTCGGCCAGGGCGTGGATCGCGCTGGCGCCCGCGTCCGGATTGAGCCCGGCGTGCGCCTCCACCCCGGTGACGCTCACGTTGAACAGCCCCACGCCCTTGCGGGCGGTCTTGAGCGCGCCGTCGAGTGACGCCTCGAAGACCAGGCTCGCCAGCGCGTCCTCACTCGCGTCCTCGATGTACGGGCGCGAGGTCGGGCTGCCGATCTCCTCGTCCCCGTTGAACAGGAACCGCACGCCCGGATGCGGCAGCCCCAGCTCACGCAGCCCGCGCAGCGCCCAGATCGCCTGCACGAGACCCGTCTTCATGTCGAACACGCCCGGCCCCGTGGCCTTGCCGTCCACCAGCGCGAACGGCCACTCGGCCAGCGTCCCCGTCGGCCAGACGGTGTCGTAGTGGCAGAGCACGAGCACGGTCCCCGGCGCGGTGCCCTCGTAGGTCAGCTCCAGGATGTCCCCGTGCGAACCGCCGTCGTGCAGCACCTCCTCGTCCGGTGTGCCGAGGTGTTCGACGGCCAGGGCGCGGATCGCCCGCAGCCCCTTGACCAGCATGACCTTGTCGTAGCTGTGGGTCTCCAGCTCCACGGCGGCCCTGAGGTCGTCGAGCATGGCCGCAAGGGCCTGCCGGGTCCAGTCGGTGATCAACACGGGAATCCTTCCGAGGAATCAGCCGGGGCCGAGCGGGATGCCCAGCCACCAGAACACGAAGAACAGCACTGTCCAGACGACGAGCAGGGTGAGCGAGAGCGGGATGGTCATCGAGGCGAGTGTGCCGATGCCCGCCGTGCGCCGGTAGCGCTGGAGGAAGCCGAGTGCCATCACGAAGTACGGGCTCATCGGCGTGATCGCGTTGGTGCACGAGTCGGCGATGCGGTAGAGGGCCTGGGTGGTCTCCGGCGGGATGCTCAGCAGCATCAGCATCGGCACGAAGACCGGCCCGACCAGCGCCCACTGGGCCGAGCCGCTGGTGACCACCAGGTTGATCAGCGTGACCACGAGCAGGATGCCCAGGAAGACCACGGGCCCGCTCACCCCGGCCGACTTCAGCAGGTCCGCGCCGCCGATGGCGATGATCTCGCCGATGCCGGTCCACTTGAAGTACGCCAGGAACTGCGAGATCGCGAAGAACAGCACGAGGATCGGCGCCATCTCGCGCAGCCCGTGGGCCATGAAGCCGGGGATGTCCCGGCTGCCCGCGACCGTGCCCGCGGCCTTCCCGTACGCCCACCCGGCGGCCAGGAACGCCAGCGCCAGGAAGACCGCGATCGAGGTCAGCAGCGGCGACTGCACGATGCTGCCGCCCTTGCCGCGTAGCGGCGACCCGGCGGGCAGCACGGCCGCCACGATCACGATCACGAACGCCACGAGCGCGATCGACGCGGCCCGCAGCCCGCGGCGCTCCTCCGCGCTGAGCGCCAGCGAGCCCAGGTCGTCGTCGGGGGCGTCGGGATCGACCGGGATCGACTCGACCCGGCGGGCCAGCACGCGTTCGGTCACGAGCGTGATCGTGGCCGCCAGCACCAGAGAGGAGGCCAGCGAGAAGAAGTAGTTGGCCAGCGGCGTGACCGTGTAGGCCGGATCGACGGTGTGCGCGGCGGCCGTGGTCAGCCCCGACAGGATGGCGTCCACCGGGGTGACCAGCGGGCTGGCGTCGTAACCCGCCGAGATCGACACGAACGCCACCACGATGCCCAGGATCGGGCTGCGCCCCACTGCGCGGAAGGCCAGCGCGCCGAGCGGGATGAGCACCACGTACGCGGCGTCGGAGGCCACGTGCGCCACCATACCCGTGAAGGCCAGGGCGAACGTGACCCACTTCGGCGACACCTTCGACACTCCGGACCGCAGCACGGCCGCCAGGAGCCCGGAGCGCTCGGCGACGGCGACGCCGAGCATGACGACCAGGATCGTGCCCAGCGGGGGGAACGCGGTGTAGTTCTCGACCACGCCCTCGACCATCATCCGCACGCCGTCGGCGGACAGCAGGTTCTTGGCCACGACGGTCTTGCCGGAAGCCGGGTTGACCGCCGACACACCGGCCGCCGACAGGCCCCAGCTCACCAGCGCCAGTAACGCGCTCAGGACGATGAACAGCCAGAACGGGTGCGGCAGCCGGTTGCCCAGGCGTTCGATCCCGCTCAGCACGCGGAGCAGCGCGTTGAGGGAACGCGAACCCGTCATCGTCTCGGAGGCGCTCATAGCCCGTCTCCTTACCCCATGTTTCGGTCAACCATTACATGGGGTAAGGGCACTTCTTGACAAGGGCAGATCATACTCAGGCGACCGGGACGGGCTCCCTCAGCGGCAGGCGCACCTCGAACCACGTCTCGCCCGGCGCCGAGCGGACCTTGATCTCCCCGCCGTGCCGTCCGGCCACGATCCGGTAGGAGATGTCGAGGCCGAGACCGGTGCCCTGGCCCACGCTCTTCGTCGTGAAGAACGGCTCGAAGATGCGTTCCTTGATCGCCTCGGGCACGCCGGGGCCGGTGTCGCCGACCTCGACGATCGCCTCGTCCTCGTCATGCGCGGTGCGGATCGTCAGCGTGCCCACCTCGCCCATCGCGTCGAGCGCGTTGTGGATGAGGTTCGTCCACACCTGGTTGAGCTCGCCCGCGTAGCAGGGGATGAGCGGCAGCGTGCGGTCGTAGTCGGTGACCACGCTGATGCCCGGCGGGATCTTCCCGCGGAAGATCGCGATCGTGCTGTCGAGCAGGTCGTGCAGGTCCACCTGCTGGAACGGCGCCCGGTCCATCTGCGAGTACTGCTTGGCCGAGTTGATCAGCGACGTGATGCGCTCGGTGGCCTCGGTCACCTCGCGGAGCATCTGCGAGATCTCGATCGCCCCGGCCAGCCAGTGCAGCGCGGCGGGAGTCTGCTCCTCGCCCACCTTGCCGCGGACCTTCTCCAGCTCCTTGTTCGAGAACCCGGCGTTGACCAGCGCGGGAGCCAGCTCCCAGGCGTCATCGACGCCGAGGTCATCCAGGGCCTCGCCCAGCTCGTCCTCGGCGTCGGAGATCTCCAGCGGGGTGCGCTGCGGCAGCTTGCCCAGGTTGTTCGTGCAGGCCTCCTGCCACTCGATCAGCGCGCGCAGCTTCTCCGGCGGGATGCCGGCCTCGGCGAGCTGGGCGAGCTGCAGTCGCGAGGTCCTGACCAGCGTGCGCAGCTCGCTCGCCGCGCGCACGGCCGCCGCGGCCGGGTTGTTCAGCTCGTGCGTGAGCCCGGCCGTGATGGTGCCGAGCGCGGTCAGCCGCTGCCGCCGGTCGATGGCCTCGCGCTGGAACCGTCCGCCCGACAGCATGCCGTCGAGCAGGTGCATCGCCATCGGGAACCACTCGGCCACGATGTAGGCGAACTTCTTGGCCGGCAGCAGGAACATCCGCGTCGGCGCGGTGGCCCGCAGCGTGTGCTGGTAGGTCTGCGGCGCCCGGTCGCCCAGGTAGGCGCTGGTGGCGCCGCCGTAGACGCCCGGCTGCGACGTGCGGGGCATCGCCACGGTCCCGGCGCTGACCGTCTCGTTGATCATCTGGATCTCGCCGTCGAGCAGCACCGCGAAGCACTCGGCCGGGTCGCCCTGCCGGAGGATCACCTCCTCCTGGGCGAACGTCCGCACCTGACCGCTGTTGGCCAGCTTGGTGAGCTGCTCGTCGGTCAGCCGCTCGAAGAGGAAGAGCTTGCGCAGTTCATCGATGTCCACATTTGTGGTGCTCATTGCTTCTCCAGGTAGCGATGCACGAGCGCGACGGCCATCGCGCCCTCGCCGACGGCGGAGGCCACTCTCTTGATCGACTCAGCGCGTACGTCGCCCGCGGCCAGCACCCCGGGAACGTTCGTCTCCAGGAAGTACGGCTCGCGCCGCAGCGGCCAGTTACGCGGCCGCCGCCCGCCCTGCACCAGGTCGGGACCGGTCAGCACGAACCCCTTCTCGTCGCGCTCGATCGTCTCGCCCAGCCAGGTCGTGTACGGCTCGGCCCCGATGAACACGAACAGCCACTGCGCGTCCACCGTGCGGGTCTCGCCCTTGGTCGAGAGCGTCAGCCGCTCGAGGTGGTCGTCGCCCTCGCCGCCGACGACCTCCGTCTGGAGGTGCACCTCGATGTTGGGGAGCGCGCCTATCTGCTCGATGAGGTAGTGAGACATGGACTTCTCCAAACCATCACCCCTCACCAACAAATGGACCTTGCTCGCGAATCCCGCCAGGTAGACCGCTGCCTGTCCGGCCGAGTTGGCCGCCCCGACGATGTAGACCTCGCCGTCCTGGCAGGAGGGCGCCTCGGTCAGGGCCGCGCCGTAGAAGACGCCCCGGCCGACGAACTCGTCCAGCCCCGGCGCCTCCAGACGGCGGTAGGTGACGCCGGTCGCCAGGATCACCGCGTGTGCCGCGATCTCCCCGCCGTCCTTGAACCCGACCACCCGCGCCTGGCCGCGTGCCTCCAGGGAGACCACCTTGCGCGCGGTCAGCAGTTCCGCCCCGAACTTCAGCGCCTGCCTGCGCGCCCGGTCGGCGAGCTGCTGCCCCGAGACGCCGTCGGGGAAGCCCAGGTAGTTCTCGATCCTGGAGCTCTGCCCCGCCTGGCCGCCCGATGAGTACGCCTCGACCATCACGGTCCGCAGCCCCTCCGAGGCGCCGTAGACGGCCGCGCCGAGCCCGGCCGGGCCGCCGCCCACCACGATCAGGTCGTAGAAGTCCGTGGCCGGGGTGGTCGACAGGCCCACCGCCATGGCCAGCGTGCCCTGGTCGGGCGACTCCAGCGTGGTGCCCTCGGCGGTCACCACCAGCGGCAGATGGCAGCCCTCTCCTGCGGCCTTCACCAGCTGCGCGCCCTCCGGGTCCTCCGCCAGCATCCACCGGTACGGCACGTGGTTGCGGGCCAGGAAGTCGCGGATCTTGTACGAGTGCGCCGACCACCGGTCGCCCACCACCCGCAGCTCGGACCGCTCGACCCGGTCCGTGCGCATCCAGGCGTCGAGCTGGCCGTCGATCACCGGATAGAACTTCTCCTCCGGCGGGTCCCACGGCTTGAGCAGATAGTGGTCGAGGTCCACCACGTTGATGGCCTGGATCGCGGCGTCGGTGTCGGCGTAGGCCGTCAGCAGCACCCTGCGCGCGTACGGATACATGTCCATGGCGGCCTCGAGGAACTGCACGCCGTTCATCTGCGGCATGCGGTAGTCGGCCAGGATGGCCGCCACGTCGTCGCCTCGCAGGCGCATCTGCTTGACGGCCTCGATGCCTTCCGCGGCCGCTTCGGCGCGGACAATCCGGTATTCCTGGCCATAGCGGCGTCTCAGGTCACGAGCCACCGCCCGCGAGACGCCCGGGTCGTCGTCCACCGTAACGATGACCGGCTTGTCCATGTCTTCTCCCCACTGGTCCCTAAGAGGAAGCATGTCATGTGCGGCAAGCTCAGCGAGCACTCGCTCATATCATGGGCGGATGCGCACACGCGATCGCATCATCGACGCCGCCGAGCAGGCCATACGGGAGTTCGGCATCGCGGGCGCCACCACCAAGCGCATCGCCCAGCAGGCCGGCTGTTCGGAGGCGCTGCTCTACAAGCATTTCGCCGGCAAAGAGGCGCTCTTCCTCGCGGTCCTGCTGGAGCGGCTGCCCGCACTCGGCCCCGCCCTGGCGCGGCTGCGCCTCGGCACCGGCCAGGGCGACCTGGCCGCGAACCTCACCGAGTTCGCGCTGACGGCCCTGGAGTTCTACCGCAAGGCCGCGGGCATCGCCTCCGGCGTGCTGGCCGATCCGTCGCTCCTGTCGGGGTTCAGGACCATGCTGGCCGAGAGGCAGGCGGGGCCGCATCTGCCGATCCAGGCGCTGGCCGAGATCCTGCGGGCCGAGCAGCGCGGCGGCCGGCTCGACGAGGCGGCCGACGCCGACGCCGCCGCGGCGATGCTGATGGGCGCCTGCTTCCACCGGGCGAACCTGTCCTCCTTCGTCGATCTCCTCGACGAGGACGAGCCCTGGGCCGCCGCGATCGCGCGCACGCTGGTCAGGAAGTGACGCTCAGGCGATGACGCGGCTCTCGCCGCCGTCCACCAGCATCGAGATCCCGTTCACGAACGAGGCCCGCTCGCTGGCCAGGAACGCCACCACGTCCCCCACCTCATCCGGGTTCCCGATCCGGCCGACCGGCACCGCCTCGCCCCGCCGGGCGAGGGCCTCATCGTCGCCCGCCATGCTTCGCAGCCGGTCGGTGTCGATGGGGCCGGGCATCACGTTGTTGACCAGCACGCCGTCGCGGCCGACCTCGCGGGCCAGGGTGCGCACGACGCCGGCCACGGCGGAGCGGGTGGCGTTGGACAGCGCCAGGCCGTCGATCGCCTCCCTGGCCGACCTGCTGGTGACCGTGACGATGCGCCCCCAGCCGCGCGAGCGCATCTCGGGCAGGACCGCGTGGATCAGGCGTACGGTGCCGAGCAGGTTGCGCTCGACGGCGACCTCCCAGTCGGCCAGGCTGGCCTCATCGAAGCGCCCGGCCGGCGGCCCGCCCGCGTTGGCCACCAGGATGTCGATCGGCCCCAGCACGTCACGCGTCTCCTCGACCACCCGCCGGGCGGCGGCCGGGTCCTCCACGTCGGCCAGCACGGCGTGCACGACCTTGCCGTACTCCTGAAGCTGCACCACCGCGTCCGCGAGCCGGTCGGGGTTGCGGGCGCTGACGCAGACGTCGCAGCCCTCACGCGCGAGACTCTTGGCCGCGGCGAGGCCGATGCCCGCGCTGCCTCCGGTGACGAGGGCGACCTTGCCCGAGATGCCGAGATCCATAGGGGCGACTATAGATCGTGCGGGTGGTGGCTGAGCAGGTCGCCCGGCCGGCGCCCCGGCGCTCAGGCCGGGGTGAGGCGGCGGAGCTTGTCCGGGTTCATGATGCTGTAGATCTCCCTGATGCGGCCGTCCTGGATGTCGAACGCCACCAGCTGCCGGTACCTGGCCACCCGCGTCCAGATGACCGGATGGCCGTTGACGTCGAGCACCTGCGCCTCCGAGGGACCGTACTTGTTCCTCAGGCCCACCAGGAAGTCCGCCACCTTGCGGCGCCCCAGGATCGGCCGGAGCGCGGCGCGGACCCTGCCGCCGCCGTCGGTGTAGGCCACGACGTCCTCGTGGAGCAGCTCGGTCAGCGCGGCCAGGTCGCCGCCCGAGGCCGCGTCCATGAACTTCGTCACCAGCTCGACGTGGTCCGCCGCGGACGGCTGGAACCTGGCACGCCCCTGGGCGAGCCGCACGGAGGCGCGGCGGTGGAGCTGCCTGGCGTTGGCCACGGAGGTGCCGACGATCTCCGCTGCCTGTTCGTACGGGAGCTCGAACGCCTCCCGCAGCACGAACACCGCCCGCTCCGGCGGCGAGAGCCGCTCCATCAGATGCAGGGTCGCGTACGAGACGGTGTCCCGCAGCTCGGCCGTGTCCAGCGGCCCCGCCTCCGACGTCAACACCGGCTCGGGCAGCCACGGCCCCGTGTACGCCTCGCGCCTGACCCGCGCGGAGCGCAACTGGTCGAGCGCCAGCCGCGAGACCACGGTCAGCAGGAAGGCCCGCGGCTCCTTGATCTCGCTCCGATCGACGCCCTGCCACCGCAGCCACGCCTCCTGGACCACGTCCTCCGCGTCCCACATGCTGCCGAGCAGGCGGTAGGCCAGCCCCAGCAGCAGGGGGCGATGCTCCTCGAACTCCACGGCGGCATCATCCCCCGTCGCCAAGGAGGTCGGCGTGCCGGGGCCGCCAGTCGAGGCTTTCCGCTGGAAATGCCGCGGTAAGCATGATGAGCTGGGTAAGTGGCGAGAAATCTGATCCTGTCAGGAGGACTGTTCCATGACTTCGCCGCCACGTCGGCCGCGCTCGCGGAGGCGCTCGCCGAGGTGGGGGTCGAGTCGGAGATCACCGAGGACATCGCGGGCGCGCTGAGCGAGCCGTCGGAGGTCCAGCTCATCACGGTCAACGCGCTGCGCTGGCAGATGGACCAGGACCGCTTCGCCGACCTGCGTCCCGAGTGGCGCTTCGCGTTACCCGCCGAGGCCCGCACCACGCTCCTCGACCACCTCGAGCGGGGCGGCGGCCTGCTGTGCATGCACTCGGCGTCGATCTGCTTCGACGACTGGCAGGGCTGGCCGCGCGTCCTGGGCGGCTGCTGGACCTGGCCCAAGTCCCACCACCCGCCGCTGGGGTGGACGGGCGTGCGGGTGCACGGCGGACACCCGGTGGTGGACGGCCTGCGGGACTTCGACGTGGTGGACGAGGTCTACAGCGACCTCGACATCCTGCCCGACGTACGGCCGCTGGCCTCGTCCAACGGCCAGCCGCTGATCTGGGCACGGCCCGTGCGCCGGGGCCGGGTGTTCTACGACGCCCTGGGCCACGACACCAGGTCGTACGAGAACGAGGTGCACAGGACGCTGCTCCAGCGGGCCGCGCTGTGGCTGCTGAAGCGGCCGGTCACCATCACGGAGTGAAGGACCAGCCGGTCCAACGGGTGACGTCCACGAGGATGACCGGGCCGTCGGGCCGGCGCTCGCGATACTGGCCGTACTTGGCCGCCAGCGCGTCGAGCGCCGGCTCCCGCTCCGGCCCCTCCTCCACGATCCTGGCCAGGCCGTCGGCGCGCGCCCACCACAGCCGTGCCCAGTCGTCCTCGTAGTGGTCGGCCAGCAGGCTGACGCGCGGGTTCTCCCGGATGTTGCGCAGCCGCCTCAGGGCGGTGGTGGTCTTGGGCTTGTGGTCGATCGCGGTCACCACCCGGTCCGCGACGACGGCGAAGGTGACGGGCACCAGGTGAGGGGCGCCGTCGCGGCTCGCCGTGGCCAGCCGTGCCACCCGCTCCTCCCGGAACCTCGCGCGGGCCTGCTCGCCGTCCATCCCCCCATTGTGCTGACCGGGAAAGACGGCCGGAAGTTACAAGACGACATGTCGCCCGCGTGGGCAGGATGACCGCATGAAAGCGAACCCTTCGGCGATCCCCGGATTCCTCGCAGGACACGCGCGCGTGCTGGACCGCCGCCGCTACGACCTGCTCATGGGCGACGGCGACGCGGCCGCCGTGCTGGCCGCCCTGGACGCCTACCGCAACCCGGACGGCGGCTACGGCTGGGGGCTGGAGGCGGACCTGCGCTCGCCCGAGAGCCAGCCGGGGGCGGCGCTGCACGCCTTCGAGGCGTTCGAGAACGTCGCCCCGGCGACCTCGCCGCACGCCGCGGCGCTGTGCGACTGGCTCGGCTCTATCACGCTGCCCGACGGCGGGCTGCCGTTCTCGCTGCCGCTCACCGTCGACGAGGCCACCGCTCCCTTGTGGGCGGGCGGCGACCCGGCCACGTCGTCCCTGCAGATCACCTCGATCTCCGCGGCCGCCGCCCACCGCGTCGCCGTTCATGACCCGGCCGTGGCCGCGCACCCGTGGCTGGAGCGCGCCACGCGCTACAGCCTCGACGCGATCCAGGCGCTGGATGATGAGCCGCACGCGTACGTGCTGATGTTCGCCGTGCGCTTCCTCGACGCCGTCTACGACAGCCAGCCGAGGGCGGCCGGCCTGCTCAAACGGCTCGGCGCCCACATCCCCGCGGACGGGCGGGTGCCCGTCGTGGGCGGCACCGAGAACGAGGCGCTGCGCCCGCTGGACTTCGCCCCGTACCCGGGCCGGCCGGTCCGGAACCTGTTCGAGCCGGAGGTGATCGCCGCGGATCTCGTCCGGCTGGAGGGGGAGCAGCACGACGACGGCGGCTGGAGCGTGGAGTACGCGCGCCACTCGCCGGCCGGAGCGCTCGAGTGGCGCGGAGCCGCCACCGTGCACGCCGTCGAGGTGCTGCGCGCGAACGGCCTGATCTAGGCGCCCCCTAGGGGGACAGGCGGCGGGCCGACTCCGACTCCTGGGCCATGCGGCGCAGCGCGTCGAACGCCTTGCCGTACAGGACGGTGCCGAGCACCAGGGCCTCCACGGCGGCGTCGCGCGGACCGTGGAACGGGATCTTGTCCATCTCGACCTCGGACACCAGCGTCCGCGCGGTCTCGGCGTACGGCGTGAGGTCGATGGGCAGGCCGAGCTGGCGCATCCGGACGAGCGTCTGGGCCAGTTCGTCGCGGGTGGGGGCGTGCGGGGCGATGTCCCAGCCCAGGTCGGCGACCAGGCGGTCGACCTGGTCGCGGGCGATCTGCCAGTCCTCGCCGGGCTCGGGCTCGACGGCGGGGCTCAGGGCGTAGTGGGCCGTGCCCAGCATCTCGTGCACGGGAAGGGACTCGTCCTCGACCGCCTCGATGACCTTCTTGATGGAGGCGACGGGGAGTCTGCCGACCTCGAGCATGGCCCGGATCAGGCGGAGCCTGCGCAGGTGGGCCTCGTCGTATTCGGCTCTGGTCGCGGCGGTCTGCTGCCCCTGGTGCAGCAGCCCCTCGCGCAGGTAGTACTTGATCGTCGGGATGGCGACACCGGACTTGGCGCTGAGTTCGGAGATGCGCATCGGTGGATAATAACGCTATCCAGATCGGGCCAGGTGGCGGGCGGCGCTGAGGAGCTCGTGCACGTCGGTCTGGCGGTTCCAGAGGAAGACCACCTCCAGTGGCGGCACGTCCTCTTTGATCGGGAGGAACGCGAGCGTGTCGGGGACGGTCGTGCCCTCGTGGACGCACAACGCGTAACCCGCGCCTTCCTGCACCATGTTGATGACCAGGTCGTGCGTGGCCGCGGACGGGCCGAGGCGGGGGTGGAGGCGGTGCCGTACGAATCCCTGCAGGAAGCGGCGGGCACCGGCCACCGCGTCGGACTCCGGCATGACCAGCGGCTCGGCCGCCAGGTCCGACAGCGACAGCGCCTCGTGCGCCGCCAGGGGGTGGTCGCGGTGGAGCAGCGCGCGCACCGGGAAGCGGTGGACCAGCATGCGGGCCACGCCCCTGGGCAGCGAGCCCGGCGCGTAGCCGAGCCCGGCCTGCAGGGTGCCGTCCACGATGGAGACGATCTGCTCGGCCGTTCCCATGGGCGCCACCCGCAGGTTCGGGGTCGGAAGCTGGGCGAGCAGGCGGGCGACCACGTCCGCCAGTCCGTCGGCCACGCCCAGGCGGGCGGTCTGCGCCGTGCACCTGGCGGCGGCCACGGCGCGGTCGAAGGCGTCCACCGCGACGGTGGCGTGGGCCAGGAACGCCTCGCCCGCCTCGGTCAGCTCGACGCCGCTCGACGAGCGGCTGAACAGCTCGACCCCGATCTCTTTCTCCAGTGCCCTGAGCTGCTCCGACAGCGTCGGCTGGGCGATGTGCAGCGCGGCGGCGGCCCGGCGCAGGCTGCCTGCCCGTGCGATCGCCATCGCGTAGCGGACGTAGCGTAGATCCATCCCTCACCTCGGCGTGATGATGGGCTATCGGTCGATCACACCTCCGTATTACAAGAGACTCTGCTTCCCGTGAAGATACGCAGTTATCCATCGAGAGTCGCCGTTACTGAGCAAGCGCTTGTCTGCGACAGTCGGCGCGGGCTAGCGTGGCGGCACCGGGTGTGATCGTCCATGCCCGGGAGAGGAGCGGGCATGCAGCCGTTCGCGGGGCGGGCGGCCGTGGCGGGGATCGGGATGACGGCCCTGACCAGGGAGTCCGGGCGCACGGAGCTGGAGCTGGCGGTCGAGGCGTGCCGGGCGGCCTGCGCGGACGCGGGGATCGGGCCGCGCGACGTGGACGCGGTGCTCAGCTATCACCTGAACGACTCCGCGCCCGCCGTGCAGGTGGCGCGGGCGCTGGGGATCGAGCGGCTCGGCTGGCACAACGACATCGCGGGAGGGGGGGACGCAGGCGGCGTCGATCCTGGGCGACGCGGCGATGCTGATACACGCCGGTTTAGCGCGAAATATCGTCATTTATAGGGCGCTCAACGGCCGGTCCGGCAAGCGCATGAACACCGTCTCCACCGGCCCCCAGGAGCGCTTCACGTACGGGCTGGCGGGCCCGATCCCGCTCTTCGCCCTGGCCGCGACCCGCTACCTGCACGACACGGGCCTCACCGCCGAGCATCTGCACGCCGTCGTCGCCCAGTCCAGGGAGAACGCCGGAACCAACCCGCGCGCCCTGCGCCGCGAGCCGCTAGAGCTCGCCGCCTACCTCGCCAAGCCGTACGTCTGCACCCCGCTCCGCACGGCGGACTGCTGCCAGGAGACCGACGGCGCCTGCGCCCTGCTGGTCAGCGACGTCCTCGACGGGCCGCGCGTCCAGGCGGTCGTGCGCGGGGGAGGCCCGGGCTGCTCCTCGATGGACCGCGCGCCGGACGTCACCGCGATCTTCTCCGCGTACGTGGCGCCCATGCTCTGGGAGGCGTCCGGGATGCGCCCGTCGGATGTGGACGTGGCGCTGCCGTACGACGCGTACTCGTGGCTCGTGCCCCGGCAACTGGAGGACTTCGGGCTGGTCGAGCGCGGGGGCCTGGGGGCGTACCTGCTGGAGCGCCGCCACGCCTGGGTGAACCCGCACGGCGGCCTGCTCTCGGAGGGCTACGTGCACGGCCTGAACAACGTGGCCCAGGCCGTCAGGGAGCTCAGGGAGGGACGTGAGGTGGCTCTCGTGACGGGGTTCGGGGGCAGCTACGGGAGCGCCGCCCTGCTCGTACGGTGAAAAATCAGCGGAAATGATGACGATGCCTCCGACATGTACGGGGTGATCCGATCCCGACGCCCGAGGAGGCCGACCATGGGGACCGCCCGTGGATGACGACCGGAAGACCCGGTTCGAGGCCATGTACCAGCAGACGTACGAGCACATACTCGGCTACGCCCTGCGCCGCTGCGACTCCCCGGAGGACGCGGCGGACGTGGTGGCCGAGACGTTCGCCATCGCCTGGCGCCGCGTGGACGCGGTCCCGCCGGACGGCGAGGCCCGGCTCTGGCTGTACGGCGTCGCGAGGAACGTGCTGGCCAACCACCGCCGCGGCCAGGCCAGGCACCGGCACCGGAGCGTGGAGCTCGACACCGACCTCGCCGACCTGTACGCCCACTCGCCCGAGACCAGCGTCGAGCTGGGGGCGATCGCGCGGGCGTTCGAGCAGTTGCCCGAGGACGACAGGGAGCTGATCTCGCTGGTGGCCTGGGAGGGCCTGGACCGGGCCCAGATCGCCACCGTGCTCGGCTGCTCGCGCAACGCCGTGCGCATCCGGCTGCACCGGGCGCGCAAGCGCTTCTCCAAGGCGCTGGCCACGGCCGGCGTCACTGTCAACCACCTGGTCATGGAGTCCACATGAACGAGCTGAAGCACCTCGCCCGGGTTCGTGACGAGGACCTGGCGGGCCGGGCGTCCGGCGCGGGGGCGCGGGCGCTGCTGGCCGCCATCACCGCCGAGGAGCCCACGCCCGAGAGGGCACCCGTGCCGCGCCGCCGTACCCGGCGCCTGCTGCTGAGCGCCGCGGCCACCGCCACGCTGGCCGCCGCCGCCCTGATCGGTCCCAGCCTGGTCACCCCCACGGGCGTCGCCACCTCGTACGCCAGCACCGAGCTGGACATCACCCGGGAGGGTAGCGACTGGGTGGCCCGGATCAAGGACCCGTACGCCGACCACGAGAAGTACACCGAAGGCTTCAAGGCCGTCGGGCTGAACGTGCAACTCCAGATCGTCCCGGTCTCCCCGAGCGGGGTCGGCGAGATGATCCAGATGGGCATGGGCGGCTCGGCGATCGGGCAGCGCATGTACACGGGCACGGAACCGGAAGGATGCGAGACGGGCCGGCCGGGGTGCGTGCTGGTGATCAAGCTGCCCGTCGGGTTCAAGGCCCAGGCCTGGGTGAAGTTCGGCCGCGAGGCCCGGCCGGGGGAGGCCTATCAGAACTCCGGCCGCGCCAACGCGAAGGGCGAGATGCTGGAGGGCGTCAAGGTCAGCGGGCGCACCGTGGGCGAGGTGGTCGCCGAGGCTCGAGCGCGCGGGGTCAAGGCGATCTTCCAGGTCATCACACCGAACGAGAACTACGACGGCTTCTCCGTCAAGCCGGGAGAGACCTCGCCGCAGGTCGGGAACGACTGGTTCGTATGGGACGCCGAGTCGGCGCGGCCCGGCGTGGTGCGGCTGCTGGTCACGAAGGAGCACCTGCCGAAGAACCCCGTCTACGGCGGCGAGCCCCCCGTCGGGTGAACGGGCCCATGGCCAAACGACAGCGATCTTGAAGAAGTCAGCTCCTCAGGAGGGATCGGCCGATCCTCGGAGACGGCTGCGAGCAGCGGGTTACCCTGGAATCAGGTCGTCCCCCTTGAGGTGTTGGATGATGGCGAGAGAACCGGCCCTCGGTGAGAACCTGGCACGCATCCGAGTGAGCAAGGGACTCACTCAGGAGGAGCTGGAAGAACGCTCAGGCGTGAGCGTGTCCACGATCCGCAAGCTCGAACAGGGCGACCGCAGCAGCGCGCGTGTCTCGACGCTTCGCAAGCTGGCCGAAGCGCTCGACGTGCGGACCTCAGATCTGTTCCGGCCCTCCCCGGAACCGGTCTCCCCTCAGGAGGAGACCGTGCACGCGGACCTCCTCGCGCTGCGCCGTACGCTCAAACCGGTGCGCGGGCTGGCGGGTGTCCAAATGCCCGACCTCGACGGGCCAGTCTCGTACCGGTCGGTGCGCGACTCGTTCCTCGCGGCGAACACCCTGTACCGGGCGGACGATTACCGGGCCGTGGTGCAGACGATCCCCCCGCTGCTCGTGGAGGCGCGCACGCTGGTGGCGGATGCCCGGGGCGCGGACGATCAGCGCGCCGCGCTGACGCTGCTCTCGCAGACCTTCCAGTTCTCGGCGCAGGCGTTGATCCAGCTCCAGCAGTACGACCTCGCCTATCAGGCGATCACGGAGGGGCTCGCGGCGGCCGAACAGGCCGACGATCCGCTGTTGGGCGCATGGCACGTCTTCAACGAGTGCTGGCTCTTTCTCCGGGAAGGGCGGCTCGACGACGCACAGCGCGCAGCACTGGTGACCGCCCAGGCCATCGAACCGCGCTTCTCGACGAGCGACCCCGCGAAGTTCGCTACCTGGGGGTGGCTGCTGCTGTGGGCCTCGGCGGCAGCCGTTCGCAACAACCAGGGCGATGAGGCCGAAGACATGCTGACGCTCGCCCGTGCGGGGGCGCATCGCATCGAGGGGCAGCCGCTTGAGTCTCCTCCGCTGTGGGCGGCGCGCGGGGCCTCGACTTTCGCCGGGTTCTCCCCGGAGCTGATCCAGATCAAGGCCGTCGAGTATGCGGTGGTGCGGGGGGACGGCACGCGGGCCCTGGAAATCCATGACGGAATCCTGTCGACGGCGAATCTGTCGAGCAGCACGCGGTACAGATATCTCCTCGATGTGGCCGGCGCGCATGCTTACGAGCGGAATGCGGCGGAATCGTGGGAAATTCTTCTCGATCTCAAAACCCGTGTGCCGCACTGGCTCAAGTACCAGCCATTCGCCCGGCGAGTGGCCGGCCACCTCATCGAGGACCGAGCGCGGGCGCTCAGAGCCGAGTACGCCGAGGTCGCGGCCTTCCTCGGGGTCGAGTCCTGATCCAACTGCCACATGGCGTGACAGTTGGATCAGCTCCTGTGCGCAAGTGCCACATGGTGTATCTGGTTTGGGTTCTCCCTCTCCGCGATGCTCTTCCCCATGGACACTCTTCCCCCGCGCGTCGCGAAATTCGACAGTGACCGGAATTCTTATTCGGTAGCTGAACGGCTCCGCGCCGAACTCGAAACCCGCGGCATTTCGGCCGAGGTTCACAAGGGTTATCGGCTGGCGTTGGTGTGGGTCTGGGTGGGCCTGGTGGTGTGGTGCGACGGTGAACGGTTCTGGTGGCGTACCGGGTGGGACGAGGGGCGCAAGCGTGCCGTCTACGTCTGGCATCCAGTGGCGGACCTCGCCCGGGCCGTTCGCCGGATCGCGTTCCGTTATGCGGAACTGCGGGAGGGGCACCCGCTGTCGACGCTGGTTCGCGCGGCGCTGGAGGAGGAACTGGAGCGCCGGGCGGCGTTGCCGCTATGAGTGTGAGCCTGAGCAGCCTGAAGAACGAGTACGGCAGGGAGTGGACCATCTCCGACGCGGTCAGTGGCGGCTGGTACGCCGTGCGCCGCGTCCTCCTGCCGGACCCGAACAACGAACGCCGCCTGTCCAACGTCCGATGCGGTCGGACCCTGGAGGAACTGGCTCGCAATCTGGCCGAAGAACGCGGGCTCGAAGCGACGTGCTTGGCAGATGCGCCACTACGGTCCTCCCAGCAGCGGGTGTCCTGAGTTTCCACCACTGCGCGAGGCGGTGCGGTGGATCAGCCTGACCCCTACAGCTTGCGATCAAAGCCGGGGCGGTTCACTGTCGAATGGGCGGCAGAAGTAGCGTGTGTGCTCGCGGTTCAACCAATCGACAGTCAGGCGAACGTCCGTGAGCCGTTCCGCGAGGATGAGGGCGTGCGTCTTCCATGCGGCTAACGATGGCAGCCGAGATGCCTCATCCAACGACGGAAGCCCTGACGTCAGGGATAGTCCTGAGAGCAGATGCTCAAGACGCGATGCATCGCCATCCGGTTCGGCTCCCCAGCGGAAGCGGCACACCTGCCGCCCATCACGCGCGTAGTGCACATGGTGGTGCCCGAGCGTGTCCCCGATCACCAAAGACACGGCTTCGCCGGCGCCCGAGAGCCGGGGCAGCGCATCGACGGCGATCCAGTCACCAGGCTCCAGCACGACGAACCAAGAACTGAGTTCTCCGATGACCAAGGTTCTGCCACGGCCGGACCTCAAGAGGTGGTATTGAGATTCTTCGTCGGCACTGAAGAGAGAGCGGGGAGCCGCGCTCGATAGCTCTCCTCCCAGTGAAACGGCCAGTTCGTCGGCGCTTGATGCTCTACACCAGGTGATGCTGCCATCCGACAGCGATTCGGTCAGGTGGGCCGTGACAGCCCGATAGTGGGTTTCCAGGTCAACCGACACGTTTCTCCGATATTGGGAGGCTGCGGTGGTGTGGCCAGCGCTACACCATGACGGCGTTTGGGTTGGCTGCTGTTCGCAGTGGTAGGTAGTTAATGCCGGAAGGGTTGGGTTGTGGCTCGTTGAGCCGATGTACGGGCCGCTCGCTCAGGGCGCGGCGGTGAACGCGGCGTGCCGGGCCTTCGCATCGGTCTCCTGGAGGATGTCGCGGGCCGCCAGCCACGCCGCCGCCCCCGCCGCGTCACCCGCCGTCGTGACGCTCTCGCCCGCCAGCAGTTCCGTCACCGCCCGGCGTACCGGACCCTCGCTGGTCAGCACGCTCCCCGCCAGCACCACCGGACCGGACTCATGCACCCTCCTGAGGGTGGCGACCAGGCGCTCGGCGGCGTCTGACGCGATCTCGAGCGCGGCCGGGTCGCCTGCCTCGGCGGCCTGGCTGACCAGGGAGGACAGGGCGGCCAGGCGCATGTGGTCGGCCTGCGCCAGCCGTACGATGCGGTCGGCGGCGGCGCGTGACGCGGCCGGCCGATCGTCGCCGAGGAAGTGCTTCACCACCAGCTCGGTCAGACCCTCGCCACGCGGGGGCGCGCCCCGGTCCAGGGCGTGGACCACGGCCTGGACGGCCCGGCGCCCGATCCAGAAGCCCGACCCCTCATCGCCCAGCAGCCAGCCCAGCCCGTCGGCGACCGTGTCGACCTTGAAGTCCACGATCCTGGCCGCCACGGCGCCTGTGCCCGACAGCAGCAGCGAGCCGTCGGGCTCCGCCGAGCCCGCGGCGTAGGCGATCGGCACGTCGCCCATGTAACGGGGCCCCTCGGCGATGCCGTGGCCCGCCCAGACCTTCGCCAGCTCGGGCACCATCTCGTGCACATGCCCGGCGATCCCGGCCAGCGAGCCGACGACCAGCCCCCCGTCGTGCGTCCCGAGCGCCTCCCCGAGCGCGGCGGCGACCGCCGCCACCGCCTTGCCCAGCCCGTGAGCAGTGGGATTGCCCGCACCGGCCCGCGCGTAACCGACCCTGGCGCCGTCGAGGGAGTGGACGGCGACCCGCGTGGACGTGGCTCCGGCGTCGACACCGACCACTAGCGATTCAGTCACGGTCAGAGTCTGGGGGTTGACGTGGACCGGAAGCAAGAATAATTTTCGCCAGAAGACCGGGTATTCGGAAGGAATATTCGTGACTTCAGGAGCGCTCGGGCGCGTCGAAACAGAACTACCCGGTTTGCCGGAGGCTTTGCGCAGGGTCGGCGAGGTGATTCTCGGCGATCCGGCCGAGGCCGCGCGCTCGACCATCATCGCGCTCGCCGAACGGGCGGGCAGCTCGCCCGCGACCGTGACCAGGTTCTGCCGGGCGTTCGGCTTCTCCGGATACGCCGAGCTGCGCGTCGCCCTCGCCACCGAGACCGGCCGGGCCGCCCAGGCGGGGTGGGGCGCGGGCGTCGGCCACGAGATCGGCCCGGACGACCCGCTCGACTCGGCCATCGAGGTCATGGCCGCCGCCGACGCCAGGCTCATCCAGGACACCGCCGCGCAGCTCGACCTCGACGTGGTCGCCAAGGTGGCCGACGCGATCGTGGCCGCTCCGCGTGTTCTCCTCGTCGGCGTCTCCACCAGCGGTAACGTCGCCACCATGCTGGAAGGCCGGCTGCGCCGCATCGGCATCCCCGGCTGGAGCGCCGGCGACGCGCACGTGGCCCTGTCGGAGGCGGCGCTGCTCAAGGACGGCGACGTGGCCATCGGCATCAGCCACAGGGGTCGTACGCGCGAGGTCATGGAGGCGCTGGCGGAGGCGGGCAGTCACGGCGCGCTGACGGTCGCGGTCACCTCCTTCGCCCGATCCCCGCTGGCGGAGCTGGCCGATCTGGTGCTGACCACCGCCAGCAGGGAGACCACGTTCAGGCTCGGCGGGCTGGCCGCCGTCCATTCGCAGCTGTTCGTGCTGGACGCCGTGTACGTGGCGGTGGCCCAGCGCACCTACGAACGCACCAACGAGGCGTTCGAGCGGACGATCAGCGCGGTGGAGAGCCATCGGGTGGAGAGAGGCTGAATGACGTACGCATCCAAGGTCCTCGAGCTGGCACATCAGGTCGCGGAGAGCCAGGCCGAACCGGTGAAGAGGGCCGCCGCGCTGCTGGTGGCCTCGATCCGGGCCGGTGGCGTGGTCAACGCGTTCGGGTCGGGGCACTCCGAGGCCATCGCCATGGAGATCGCCGGACGCGCCGGCGGCCTCGTCCCCAGCAACCGCCTCACGCCCAGGGACCTCGTCCTGTACGGGGGCCGCCCGGCCAGCGTGCTGACCCCCGAACTGGAGCGCGACCCGGCCGTCGCGCACGAGATCTACGACCTGGCGCCGGTCGAGCCGCCGGACGTGTTCGTGCTGATCTCCAGCTCCGGCGTGAACGGCACGGTCGTCGAACTGGCCACGCTCGTCAAGGAGCGCGGCCACCCGCTGATCGCGCTGACCTCGGTCAAGCACAGCACCCGGATGACCTCGCGCCACCCGTCGTGCCGCAAGCTGCTCGACCTGGCCGACGTCGTGCTGGACAACGGCGCGCCGTACGGCGACGCCCTCCTCGAGCTGCCCGGCGGCGGCACGTACGGCGCGGTGTCCACGGTCACCTCGGCGCTGCTCGCGCAGATGGTGGTCACCGAGGCGATCGACGAGCTCGTGGCCTCGGGCGAGACGCCTCCCGTCTACGTGTCGGTCAACGTGACCGGCGGCGACGAGCACAACAGGGCCCTGGAGAGCCGCTACGCAGGACGTATCCGACGCGGATCATAGACAAGTCAGGAGCAGTCATATGCCTAACACCCCCCATATCAGCCGTCGTGAGCTCCTTCGCGGCGCCGCGCTCGTACCCGTGGCAGGGGCGCTGGCCGCGTGCGCCACGCCCGCCGCCAAGCCGTCCGCGTCGTCCTCGGCCGCGCCGGTCGCGACCAGCGCGGCCAACCCGTTCGGCATGGCGGACAACAAGCCGCTGGAGGTGTGGATCTTCGACGGCGGCTTCGGCCAGGACTACGCCAAGAACATCCACCAGCCGCTCTTCAAGAGCAAGCACCCGAACGTCGAGATCAAGCACAACGCGACCAAGGAGATCACCAAGGTCCTCCAGCCGCGCTTCGCCGGCGGCAACCCGCCGGACGTGATCGACAACTCCGGCGCCAACGCCATGGACTTCGGCGCGCTCGCCCAGGACGGCCAGCTCCAGGACCTCACCCCGCTGCTCGACGCGCCCAGCTGGGACGACCCGAACACCAAGGTCAGGGACACCATCGACCAGGCCGTCATCGACCTCGGCACGTACGACGGCACCTTCAGCGTGCTCGGGTACGTGAACTACATCTTCGGCATCTGGTACTCGCAGAAGGCGTTCCGCGACAACGGCTGGGAGGCCCCGAAGACCTGGGACGAGTTCCTCAAGCTCTGCGAGACCATCAAGAAGTCCGGCAAGATGGCGCCCTTCACCTACGCCGGCAAGTTCCCGCAGTACCTCTACGAGCCGCTGCTCACCATGGCCGCCAAGATCGGCGGCGCCGAGGTCCTCGTCAACATCGACAACCTCGAGGACGGCGCCTGGAAGACCGACGCCATGAAGGCCTCGGCCACGGCCTGGGCCGAGATCGGCGCCAAGTACCTCATGGAGGGCACTGCCGGCCTCGACCACGTGCAGACCCAGACGGCCCAGAACAAGTACAAGGTCGCCATGCTGCCCTCCGGCTCCTGGCTGGAGAACGAGCAGAAGACCACCACGCCGTCCGACTTCGAGTACGGCATGTTCCCGATCCCCGACTTCGGCGGCTCCGACAAGATGCCGTACGGCATGCTGCACAGCCAGCCGAGCGAGAACTTCATCGTCCCCTCCAAGTCCGCCAACCCGCAGGGCGGCATGGAGTACCTGCGTGCCATGCTGTCGAAGAAGGCGGCCGGCGACTTCAGCGAGATGGTCAAGACGGTCTCGGTGGTCAAGGGCGCGGGTGAGGGCCGGAAGCTGTCGCCCGGCGCCGAGAGCGCGACCAAGGCGTTCGCCGCCGCGGGCACGAACGTCGTCTACTACCGCTGGCAGACCTGGTACGCCCAGCTGAAGGACGAGGCCATCGCCGCCACCGGCGAGCTGATGACCGGCGGCATCAAGCCGGACGCCTATCTCGAGCGGCTGCAGAAGAAGGCCGACGAGATCAAGAAGGACTCCTCGATCAAGAAGTACAAGCGCTGATGATCTTCAACAGGTATCGCCGCGGGCTGTTCATCACCTCGTTCCTGGCAGCCCCGGTGATTCTCTACCTGGTCTACGTGATCTCGCCGTACATCCAGGCGTTCTACATCGCGATGACCGACTGGCGCGGCGTGACGGCGACGCCCACGTTCATCGGTCTGGACAACTTCAAGCGGCTCTTCGACGACGGGACGTTCTGGAAGGCCGTCACGCACAACGGCGCGCTGCTCGTGCTGCTGCCGCTGATCACGATCGTCATCGCCCTGTTCTTCGCCTTTCTCCTGAACGTGGGCGGCGCGCAGGGCACGTCGGGGATCCGCGGGTCGAAGTTCTACCGCGTGGTGTTCTTCTTCCCGCAGGTCCTGGCCGTGGCCGTGGTGGCGGTGCTGTTCCAGCAGGTGTTCCGGCCGGACGGCAGCGGCATGCTGAACGGGCCGCTGATGGCGCTCGGGGTCAAGCCGATCGGGTTCCTGTCCGATCCCGGGGTGGCGTTCTGGTCGGTGCTGGGCGTCATGGTCTGGCAGGCGGTCGGCTTCTACGTGGTGCTCTTCTCCGCCGGCCTGGCCTCCATCCCCAGGGACATGTTCGAGGCCGCGCAGATCGACGGGGCCGGACGGGTGAGCCTGTTCTTCCGCATCACGCTGCCGCTGCTCTGGGACACCGTGCAGGTGGCCTGGGTCTATCTGGGGATCCTGGCGCTGGACGTCTTCGCGATCGTCTGGGTGATGACCGACCAGCACGGCGGCCCGGACTGGTCGACCACGGTCATGGCCGCCGAGATCTACCGCAACGCGTTCCAGTACTTCCGCTTCGGGTACGCCTCCGCCCTGGGCGTCGTAATGTTTTTCTTCACCGTCGGCTTCGCGATCCTGTCTCTGCGCTTCTCGCGGCGCGAACGAATCGAGTACTGATCACTCGCTCCCTGGTTAAGGCCGGGGCCTCTCTAACTGATCCGAGGGCGGGCCGGAGTGAACAGACCCAGCCACCACGCACAAGGAGGTGACCTTGGTGGCTACGTTGGACACACGTCAGCAGATCCACTCCGCCGTGCTTCCTCAGCGGCGGACCCTGGAATCCGCGTCAGCAGACAACCCCGGGGCAGGGACGAAACGGGACGCGGACGCCTTCGGGCAGCGGAGTGCCCAACATGGTCGAGGGGAGACCCGCCACGCCTCACCTGGCGCGGCCGGCGTCACCCGCGCAAGCGGAGCCCGCGGTCGTGAGACCGCACCCCGCGTGTTCGTCCTGGCATCGGACGGCACGCCGCTGGATCCATGCCACCCTGCCCGCGCCCGCAAGTTTCTGGCGGCGGGGCGTGCGGTGGTGGTCCGGCACACCCCCTTCGCCATCCGATTGAAAGACCGCACTGCCGGGGAATCCGAGGTCGAGGGCGTAGAGGTGGCCCTGGACCCCGGCAGCAGGCACACCGGCATCACTGTGTTCCGCAACGACACCGGCACCCGGTACGGCTTGTACGGCATCCAGCTCGACCACCGGGGTGGCAAGATCCGCGACAGGCTTGGAGCCCGTGCCTCCCACCGGCGCGGCAGGCGCTCGCGCAACCTCCGCTACCGCGCTCCTCGGTTCGCCAACCGCACCCGGCCGCGAGGCTGGTTGCCGCCAAGCCTGCGGCATCGGCTGAACACCGCGATGAGCTGGGTGGCGCGGCTGCGCTGCCTGGCCCCCGTACGGGCGATCCATGTGGAGACCGTGCGGTTCGACACCCACGCTCTGGCCGCGGGCAGGCCGCTGGAGGGTGCCGAGTATCAGCACGGCACGCTGCACGGTTATGAAGTCCGCGAATATCTGCTGGCCAAATGGGGGCGGGCGTGCGCCTACTGCGGAGCAAGCTGCACCCCGTTGAACATCGACCACATCCAGCCTCGCTCTCGAGGCGGCTCCAACCGCATCAGCAACCTGACCGTCGCATGCGTGTCCTGCAACCAGGCCAAGAACAGCATGCCGGTCACCGAGTTCCTGGCAGGCCGCCCGGCGGTCCTGGACCGGCTGATCGCCCAGGCCAAGGCGCCGCTGCGAGATGCCGCCGCCGTCAACGCCACCCGCTGGGCGCTGTACGAGGCGTTGATGGCGACCGGCCTGCCCGTGCGCTGTGGCAGCGGCGGCCGCACCAAATGGAACCGGTGCCGCACCGGCGCGCCCAAGTCCCACACTCTGGACGCCCTCCATGTAGGAGAACTCAACCACGTGGCCTCTTGGCCCAGCCGGGTGCTCATTGTCGGTGCCACAGGCCGCGGCTCTTACTGCCGCACCCGCACCGACGCATTCGGCTTCCCGCGGCTGCGCCTGCCGCGGACCAAGCTGATCTTCGGATATCAGACCGGAGACCTGGTGCGCGCGATCGTGCCGAAAGGCAAGCACACCGGAACCCACACCGGCCGGGTCGCCGTCCGCACCTCCGGTAGCCACACCGTGCAAACCCCCACCGGTCCTGTCAAGACCTCACACAAGCATCTGCGTCTGCTCCAGCGAGCGGACGGCTACACCTACACGACCAAGAAGGAAGAACACCCTTGTGCACCCTGATGGCGGCCCGCCTAGCGGCGAACCGCCTTTCCCTACCCCGTTACGCGGGGGTCCGTTCTCTGCCCGGCCTGAAGGCCGGCGTGTCCACGGAGAAGGCTCGATGACGTCGTGGACGATGGTGAACTCGCGCAAGATCGCCCGCCAGGAGCGCAGGCGGCGGCTCGGCCCGCTCGGGGTGCTGACGCACGTCGCGCTGCTGATCTGGACGCTGCTGGTGATCGTGCCGATCCTGTGGACGTTCCTGGCCTCGGTCAAGAGCGAGGACGAGATCTTCGGCGACGCCTGGTCCCTGCCCGCCTCGCTGCACTGGGACAACTTCGCCAGGGCCTGGGAGCAGGCGCACATCGGGCAGTACATGCTCAACAGCGTCATCGTCGTGTCGTTCAGTACGTTCGGGACGATGCTGATCGGGTCGATGGCCGCGTACGTGCTGGCCCGCTATCCCTTCCGCGGCAACCGGGCGATCTACCTGCTCTTCGTCTCGGGCCTGGCCTTCCCCGTCTACCTGGCCCTGACCCCGCTCTTCTTCGTCGTCCAGAACATGGGCAACGTGCCGGTGGTCGGCCCGTTCATCGGCCTGAACACGCACGCGGGCCTGGTCCTGGTCTACATCGCGTACTCGATGCCGTTCACGGTCTTCTTCCTGTCGGCGTTCTTCCGCACGCTCCCCACCGCCGTCGGGGAGGCCGCGATGGTGGACGGCGCGTCGCACACCAGGGTCTTCTTCCAGATCATGCTCCCGATGGCGCGGCCGGGCATCATCAGCATCACGATCTTCAACATCCTGGGCCAGTGGAACCAGTACCAGCTGCCTCTGGTGCTGCTCCAGGAGCGGGACAAATGGGTGCTCACGCAGGGCATCGCCGACATCTCCACCGCCGCCGGATACGACCAGGACTGGTCCGCCCTCTTCGCCGCCCTGACCCTGGCCATCCTCCCGATGCTGGTGGTCTACACGGTCTTCCAGCGCCAGATCCAGAGCGGCCTGACCTCGGGAGCCCTCAAATAGCTCGCGCGCCCGGCTCGGGAGGCTTACCCTGCGGAGTGTGAACGGCGACATCCGCACGTTGCTGTCGCGCCATCTCCCCGACTACCGGGTGCGCTCCGTCCGCCCGCTCGGCGAAGGCCTCGACAACATGGTGTACGAGGTCAACGACGAGCTGCTGGTACGGCGCAACAAGGCGACGACCCCGGACGAGAACCGGCAGGAGGTCGCCCGCCTGGCGGCCCTCAGGGAGCTCTCCCCGCTGCCGGTCCCCGAAGTGGTCTTCGCCGACGACGAGTCCGGCGTGATCGCGTACCACAAGCTCCCGGGCGAGCCCCTCAACCGGCACCCGGCCGCTGATCTGCGGCACGGGGCCGCTGACCTGCGGCGTCTGGCAGAACCCCTGGGCGAGTTCCTCACCGCCCTCCACGGCGCCTCAACCGCCAGGATGCGAGAGGTGGCACCACTGGACGTCTACCCGGCGCCGACGCTCCTCCGGGACGCCGAGCTCGACTACCGCGACGTGGAGAGCCACGTCCCGGAGAAGCAGCGCCCGCTGGTGGAGCGCTTCTTCGAGGAGCCGCCGCCGGACGAGCCCCGGTCGTTACGCTTCTGCCACAACGACCTGGGCGCCGAGCACGTGCTGGTGGACGCGGAGGCCGCCACGATCACCGGCATCATCGACTGGACCGACGCCGCCATCACGGACCCGTCCCACGACTTCGCCCGCATCTACCGCGACCTGGGCCCGGAGTTCTTCGAGGCGACGCTGTCGCACTACGACTTCCCCCTGGACGACGCCGACCGGGCGAGGGTGCTCTTCTACGCGAGGTGCGCGCTCATCGAGGACCTGGCGTACGGCCTGAGCACAGGCCCCCGCCACTACGCCGACGCCGCCCTGGCCCACCTGGCCTGGACGTTCGCGTAGGTTGCGCGAAGGCCACCCGCCCGTTGCCCTGTCACCGGGTGGGCCCGCTGAACCGCGTCGCCTGGCTTGTTTTCCTACTCTTTTGATAATCCCGGAACCATGTCGGAGACTTCGTACAGCATCGGCGAGGCACCCTCGACCCGGGTGAGCCTCTCCTTGGCCGAAGGGACAGCTGAGGCAATTCGCCGCCGCGTGGGCAGCGGGAGTTCTCCGCGTTTATTGCCGCGGCCGTGGAACGCGAGCTGCGTGGCCAGATACTGGACGAGTATCTGGCCGACTACGCGCGCCGCAACGGCCCCGTGCCTGCGGAGGAGCAGGAGCGTGCCCGCCAAGTGTTCGACGAGGTGTTCTCCGAGGCGGGGGAGTGGCGGGTCCTGGTTGACGCACGAGGGGACTCTCGTCCTCGACTGCGAAGGACTGTCGAAGTTGGTCGCGGACCAGCCGTCTGTTGTCGCCTTGGTCGCGGAAGCGCGATGCCGCGGGATGGAAGTGGTGATCAGCGCTCTCACCATCATTGAGGCCGCCTGTCACCGAACGGACCGATCGCGGCTCGCGTGGCTGCTGTCCGGCACACGGATCGTCCACGTTGGGGAAGAGGAGGCGAAAGCCGCCTCGGCGATGCTGGTCGGAGCCGGGTTGCACGGCCACAGGTACGCCATCGACGCCGTTGTGGCGGAGATGGCCGTACGACAACGACGGCCCGTTGTCATGCTCACGTCCGACATCGACGACATGACGAAGCTCTGCGGTGATCGAGTGCGTCTGATAGCGGTATAGATCACGACAATCTCGCGCCCCGCCAAGTCGGGGATGGGTGCGTGCCTCGTCAACCGGCAATCCGGCCTCGCCATGGACGTCTGGCAGCACTCCACCGCCGACGGCGCGCGCATCACCCCATACACCTACAGCGGCAACGCCAACCAACGCTTCACACGCCGGCAGGTCTGACCCGTCGGGAGGGCAGGTCTGTGAATCCGCTATCGCAGGCCTGCCTCACCTTCCTGACTCGTCCGGTGTGACATACGTTCTTGGAGACAGATCGCCGTCGCCGGCCGTGCTGGGTGGCGCGGTAGCGATGGTCCGGCTCAAGCCGGAAATCTACAAGCCCCACGAGATAGGGCAATACAATGACAAATCCCCCCCGCTTCCTCCGCCGAATCCTGCTCAGCGTTCTGAGCACACTTGCCCTGGTACCGGTAGTCGCGCTCGCGGGCGCCCCGCCGGCCAGCGCGGACACCAGCCAGTTCAGAGGCGTGAACTGGGCCGTACCCGGCGACAACTTTGTCAAAGGCCTGCTCGTCCTCCACGGACTCGCCACATCGGACAGCTACGCGACCGTCCGAGCCAAGGCGGACGCCGTCTACAACGGCTTCGAGAGCCAGCTCGGCGTCAACACCGTACGGTTACCCGTCAACACCCACACCGTCGGTTCGTCGTGGTGGAACGCCTACCGCGCCACGATCGACTCCGCCACCGCCAGAGGGTTCAAGGTGATCCTCGCCTACTGGGAGGACGCCGCAGCCTCAGGCGGGCGGATAACCGACACGGCCGCCTTCAATACCATGTGGAACACCGTGACCGCCCAGTACGGCTCCAACGACCTGGTCTACTTCGAGCCGATGAACGAACCCCACGGTTACAGCACTACCGAGTGGACGAACTTCGCCGCCTCGTGGATCAACGCCCGCTCGTCGATTCCGAGGGGCCGGATCCTGGTGGGCGGCACCGGTTTCAGCCAGGACATCAGGCCGGTCTGCGCCGACAGCCGCCTCGCGGGAACGCTGCTCTCCTATCACCACTACGCCTTCTTCTACGGCCAGAAGGACTACGCCGGCTGGGTCCAGAGCTTCCGCGAACGGCTGGGCACCTGCGCCTCGCGAGCGGTCACGACCGAGTTCGGTGCTGAGATGGACTCCGGCCTGAACTACAACGACGCGGGCAGCACCAACAACTTCGTTCGCTACTTCCGCGCGGACACCGACTCCATGCGGGACCTGCACATGGGTTCTGTCTACTGGCCGGCGCTCGGCGGAAAGGACAGCGGGAACGGCTACGACCATTACTCCATGTTCGCGCTCCAAGGCAGCGGCACCAGCTTGAGCTTGAGCATTCGCAACGCCACCGGCGCCGAGCGCCTCAGGCACGGCTGGGGCGACGGTGGCGCTACTCCCGCAATGGTCACGCTCACGGCAGCGCACTCGGGCAAGTGCGTCGACGTGGTCAGCGCGTCTGTGGCGGACGGGGCCGAGATCGCCCAGTACAGCTGCAACGGCGGCAGCAATCAGCGCTGGGAGTTCCGGGACCTCGGCACCGGCTACTACCAGATCGTCGCCGGGCACTCCGGCAAATGCCTTGATGTGGATGGGACCTCGACCGCCAACAACGCCAGGATCATCCAGTGGACGTGCGGCGGCGCACAGAACCAGCAATGGCAGGCACAGGACGCAGGGAGCGGGCGGGTCCGGCTCATCGCACGCCACTCCGGCAAATGCCTTGACGTCCCCAGCAACTCCACCACCGACGGCACCCGCCTGATCCAGTACACCTGCGGCAGCGGGCAGAACCAGCAGTTCACGCGGAACGCGGCATAGATCTCCGTCCACCTGAACATCATCAGCCTGACCTCTGCCGCGCGGTCCGCGCGCGGATGTCCGCGGTGGGGAGCGTGGGGGAACGGGGGCTTCCCGTTCCCCCACGGCACCGGGTTGAGATCGCCGGGCGGAGCGGTGGGAAGTGATGCGCCGCTACGAAGACGGTGTGACTTCGAGGTAGTCGATGTTGGGCAGGCCGCCGGCCGTCGTGGGGTTGAACCTGATGGTGTTGCCGCCCGCGTTCAGCGTGACGGTCAAGGTCTTGGCCACCCACGTGGTCCACGCGCCGGTGCCCTCGAACGACGGGGTCTGCACCGTCGAGCCGTTGACGATCAGCGAAGCCGGCCGCGCGGTCGCGGCACCGTTGGCGAACTGGACCCGCAGCGTCGCGGTGCCCGCCGTGCTCGCGTTGACTGCGAACTGAGCGTAGGCACCCACCGTGTTGTCGCCATTGCAGAATCCGGTGCCTGAGTAGCCCGACCAGTTGGAGTCGATGGTGCCGGTGCACACCGCCGGCGAGACTTCCGCCTCATAGCGGGTGGCCGACCCAGGGCCGCCGAGGGCGCTCATGATGGCGCTGATGATGCCCGGTTGGGTCACCGTGTTGGTGCTTCGGTTGAACAGCCCGAGACCGTATTGGCCGTTGACGCCGTTGTCCCAGTAAACAGTGGCTGATCCGTACTTCTTGGCAGTGGACACCATGGTGCGCGCGAAGTCCGCACGGTACCTGTTGTTCGACGAATCGAAGGATGACTTGTCGATCGAACCGTATTCGCCGACGACCACCGGGTATCCCCGCACGGCGAACTTGTCATACGTCTTCTTCAACTGCGCATCCATGTAATCCTCCTGTCCCCAGGTGGATTTTCTTGACGGGTTGGTCGCGGCCCGTCCCCACTGCGTGATCGTGCCGTTCTCCTCCCCGGCGAAGTCCCAGGGATCGTAATAGTGAACGGAGATCATGATCCTCTGCTCACCGCTGGGGATGGTGGGTGACCGGTAGGAGTCCGTCGGGATCACGAAGCCGTAGTTCCCCGTGGTGTAATCGATGTTGGTGTTCCATCCGGGCACCAGCAGCCATCGTGAACCGTTGTTTCCGCCGGACCTTCTTGCGGTGTCCACGAAGATCTGGTTGTAGCTGTTGATGTTTGAATAGCACGGCTGGGTGGGGTTGCCGTACTGCCCGTCGAACTCTTCGTTCATGGATTCGAAGATCAGGTGTTGGTCGTAATTCTGGAACCTGGACGCGATCTGCTGCCAGGTCTTCTGGTACTTGGCCTTGATCGTTGTTTGATCGGCGGCATCGCAGATCAGCCAGGAGTAGGGGATGGTCTTGTAGCCGTCCCCATGAATGTTGAGCACCACGTACATGCCCCGGTTGTACGCATAGTTGACGACTTCCTGAATTCTGTTCAGCCAGGAAGAGCTGATCGTGTAGTCCGGGCCGGGCCCTATGGACCTCAAATACGAGACCGGGATCCGGATCGTGTTGAAGCCTGCCGCCTTCACCTTGTCGATGAGCGCCTGCGTCACGGTCGGATTGCCCCACGCCGTTTCGCCGGGATATCCGTCGGCGTTGGCCTCCAGTTGGTTCCCCAGATTCCAGCCAGCGCCCATGTCGGTAATGATCTGCGCAGCGTTGAGCTGTGCCGTGGCACCGGCCGATGCATGCGCGGTCAAGCCGGACACCGCTAGGGCGACCGATAACATGCCGGACAGGAGAATGGCCCTGATCTTCCTTGCTGTTGGAACCATGCGTATTTCCTCTCTTCTCGGCCTGGCGTGTCCGAGAGCAGGCTTCGTCCAGCCGAACCTGTCGATCGGTGGCGGACTCTTCTCATCGAGCTTGTGAATTGCACGGTGCGCGGCACGGAAGGGCGGTCAGCCGGCGCGGCGGCGCGAGATCGGGCCGACGATCGCGGCGAAAGCCGACACCGAATACGTGCTGTTCTTCGCACGGCTTGAGTGTCGTCGAATTGGAGTCGAAGCGCTTCGACAGGTATTTCGACAGTTTCGGCGGAGGAAGGCTGTGGTACGCACACTCTAGAAGTCAGGAAATATAAATGCAACAGGTCAGACACACGCGAGGAGGAAGAGCCGTATCGACCGGGATGCACGGGCCATCGACGCTCGCCGGTACGCTCCCGACAATGGATGCAATCTTCCCGCCCAAGCTGACCAGAGGTGACGTCGTACGCGTGGTGGCGCCGGCCAGGTCCCGCGCGATGGTGACGGAGCACGACCACACCGCGATCATCGAGTCCCGGTTCGCCGAGCTCGGTCTCACACTCTCCTACGGCCGCCACGTCGATGAGCGGGACGCCTTCGACTCCTCGAGCATCGCCTCCCGGGTCGCCGATCTGCACGAGGCTTTCGCGGACCCGTCGGTAGCCGCGATCATGACGGTCATCGGCGGCTACAACTGCAACGAGCTCCTGCCGTACCTGGACTGGGAGCTCATCCGGGCCAACCCGAAGATCCTCTGCGGGTACTCCGACATCACGGCCCTGCAGAACGCCATCCTCGCCCGTACCGGGCTGGTCACCTACTCGGGGCCGCACTGGTCGACGTTCGGGATGCGCGATCACTTCGAGCCGACCCTGCGATGGTTCACAGAGATCATGTTCGGCTCCGACCCGATCACCTTGAGCCCGGCGGCCCATTGGAGCGACGATCTCTGGTTCCTCGACCAGGACAAGCGTGACCTGTTCCCCAACGAAGGATGGTGGCCGCTCCAGCCTGGCACGGCCGAGGGGAGGATCGTGGGCGGGAACCTCTGCACCCTGAGCCTCCTGCAGGGCACCGCTTACATGCCCTCTCTCGACGGCGCGATACTGATCGTCGAGGACGACCTCGAATCCCCTCCGGTGACCTTCGCCCGGAATCTGACATCACTGCTTCAGCTTCCCGACGCCGCCGGCGTGCGGGGGCTGGCGATCGGGCGTTTCCAGCGGGCCAGCCGTATGACGCGCTCGCTGCTTGAACACATCGTCGCCATCCAGCCGGCACTGGCGGGACTGCCGGTGCTGGCCAACATCGACGTCGGCCACACCGACCCGCTGGCCACCTTTCCGGTCGGGGGCCAGGCAGAGCTCACCGTCGCGGATGGCGAGGCGAGTTTGACGCTGCGGCGACACTGACGGGGCGTGGCGTTCGCCGCCTGGCCGTGATCCCCAGAGGTCACCCTGAGGATCCAGCGCTTCTGCGGGTGCGGTAAGCGCGCTGCTGGCATGCGCGTGAGCAGTATTCGCGAGGCCGTCCTGTGGTGGTTTTGGGGACGGCCCCGCCGCAGGCAGCGCACCCGGGGGCTGAAGGGAGATCAACCGATGTTTCGTCACAAGTGGGTGTCTCGGCGGCCGCCATGGCCGATGTTTCGTCACGCATGGAGCTGAACGGGCCGGGCTGCGTCGCCGTGAGCCGGTCGGGTCCGATGGCCTCCGCCGGAGGCTCGGCCGTTGACGGGAGGGCCGCGGCGATGCAGTCGAGGACGCGCTCCAGCCCGTACCGGAACCGGTCCTCGGGGCCCAGGCGGGGCTGGCGCCCCTGCACCACGATCTTGGTGAAGATCGGGTACCTCCCGCTCTTCAGCAGTTGCTGGACGCGCGGGATGCTCCGCGCCAGCCACTCCGGCTCGCTGAGCCCGCTGCGGCGGACCTCCTCGGCCCAGCTGATCTCCTCGCGGACGGCGCTCTCGACGTAGCCGTTCAGAAGGGCCATGAAGGCGAGGTTCTCGTCGATGGAGACGTGGGCGTCGAGGGCTCCCATCACCCGTTCGACCAAGAGCAGCTGGTTGGGGCCGTAGCTGTGGAGCGCCCGGTGCACCGTGGAGATCCACGGGTGCCGCAGCCACATTGCCCGCACCCCGTAGGCGTAGCGCGTCAGGTCCGCGCGCCAGTCGTCGGAGGGCATGCCCGTGACGTCGATCTCGCCCTGCAGCCGGTCGGCGACGAGCGCGATGAGGTCGTCGCGGCTGGGGACGTACCGGTAGAGGGACATCGCGCCCGCGCCGATCTCGGCGGCGATCCGTCGCATGGTGGCGGCCTCCAGCCCCTCGGCGTCGGCGATCCGGACGGCCGCCTCGGTGATCTGGCGGCGGCTGTAGACCGGCTTCGGCCCGCGGGCGGGGCGCTCGGGCCGCATCCAGATGTTCACGTACTCGGCGTCCGTCACCGTTCCACCCCCTCCTTGCGTACATAGTACCCAGTAATCTAGTGTGACCGGCGTAACCGCGTACAAAGTACCCAGTGGAGGGGTCATGGCGGATCCGATCGTGGTCGCCGAGGGGCTGTACAAGTCCTTCGGCGACACCCAGGCACTGCGGGGGCTGGACCTGAGCGTTCCGAGAGGAACGGTCTGCGGCGTGCTGGGGCCCAACGGCGCGGGCAAGACGACCGCGGTGCGCATCCTGGCGACCTTGTCCGATCCCGATGTCGGGCACGCCCGCATCTGCGGATACGACGTCGTCCGCCAGGCCGGCGAGGTACGGACCAGGATCGGGCTCGCGGGCCAGTACGCCGCCGTGGACGAGAAGCTCACCGGCCGTGGAAACCTGCGCATGTTCGGGCGGCTCTACCACCTGTCCCGGCGCGAGGCGCACCGGCGGGCCGACGAGCTGCTCGAACGCTTCGGTCTGATGGATGCCGCCGATCGTCAGGTCGCCGGCTACTCCGGCGGTATGCGGCGTCGCCTCGACCTGATCACCTGCCTCATCCTGCGCCCCGAGGTGCTCTTCCTGGACGAGCCGACCACCGGCCTCGACCCGCGCAGCCGCGGCGAGATCTGGGACAGCGTCCGGGAGTTGGTGGCCGACGGCACCACGGTGCTGCTCACCACGCAGTATCTGGACGAGGCCGACCAGCTGGCCGACGACATCGCCGTCATCGACCATGGGCAGGTGATCGCCACGGGTACTCCCGACGAGCTCAAGGCCACCATCGGCGACCGCCTCGACGTCGTACTCGAAGACCCCGCCGGGCTGCGCCCGGCGGCGACCGTGCTGAACGCCCTGACCGGGACCGATTCCACGACGGCAGGCGCCGACCGGCTCAGCGTCGCCCTGCCCGGCGGAGGTTTCCGGCTCGCCGACATCGTGCGCGAGCTCGACCGCGCCGGGGTCGCCGCGGCCGACGTGCGGCTGCGCCGCCCCACCCTCGACGAGGTGTTCCTGCGCCTCACCGACCAGAAGGAGCGTGTCCGATGACCGATCTCATAGGTGGCCGCCTGCGCTGGACGTTCACCGACGGGCTGACCCTGGTCGGTCGCGAGCTGGGACGGCTGCGGCAGGACCCCGGGGAACTCATCGCCGCGCTGATGTTCCCGGTCGTCATGGTGGTGCTGTTCGGGTACGTCTTCGGCAGCGCGATCCAGGTGCCGGGCGGCGGAGACTACCGCGAATATCTCATGCCCGGGCTGTTCTCGATGGTGACCTTCTCGGCGGCGATGGGGGTCACGCAGCGGGTGGCCGCTGACGCTGCCCGCGGTGTGATGGACCGGTTCCGCTCCATGCCGATGGCGCGGTCGGCGGTGCCGTTCGGTCAGACCGGCGCAGACTCCCTGGCCGGCCTGCCGTTGCTGGCCGTCATGGTGGGGGCGGGCCTGCTGGTGGGCTGGCGGCCGCACCGCGGCCTGATCCCCACGGCTGAGGCGTTCCTCCTGATGCTGCTGCTGCGGTACGCGCTGAGCTGGGTGGGCGTCCACCTGGGCCTGGTGATGAAGAACGATCAGATCGCCAACGCGATGGTGCCGCTGTTCCTGCCGTTCACGATGCTGTCCAACTCGTTCGTCCCGACCGACGGCATGCCGGGCTGGCTGCGCTTCCTGTCCGACTGGAACCCGGTGAGCGCCCTCACCGCCGCCTCGCGAGAGCTGTTCGGCAACCCGGGCGCCCCGTCCGGAAACATGGCCTGGCCACTCGCGCATCCGGTGACCGCTGTCCGGCTCTGGTCGGCCGCGCTGCTGGTGATCTTCGTCCCGCTGTCGCTCCGCGCCTTCATGCGCAGGGGGCGGTGAGGGCCGCCGACGACTGGCGGGCGGGCGGGCGGGAAAAGCGTTCGCGAGGGGCCGGGGCGGCGTGGTTTGCTGCGGGGCATGACCTCGGCATGGACAGGGGAGCGCGTACGGCTGCGGGCCATCGAGCCGGAGGACTGGGAGGCGTTCCACTCCTTCGACGAATACTCCGAAGCCGTCAGGAACGGTCACCAGCTCCACCCGCCGCAGTCGGCGGCGCGGGCCAGGAAGTGGGCCGCCGAGCTGGCCGAGCAGACGCAGGGCCTGGATGACGTGCGCCTGGTCATCGCCACCCGGGACGGGAACGTCCCGGTCGGCATGATCAACACGCACAGCCTCGACCGCGTGCACGGCACCTTCGCGTACGGGATCGGCATCGGGACGCCGCACCACCGCAAGGGCTACGCGGGCGACGCCATCGTCCTGCTCCTGAGGTACATGTTCTTCGAGCGCCGCTTCCAGAAGGCCGAGGCCTGGGTCTACAGCTCCAACGAGCCATCGCTGGCGCTGCACCGGCGGCTGGGGTTCGTGGAGGAGGGCCGCCGGCGCAGGAGCCACTACGCCGACGGCCGTTACGACGACGAGGTCCTGTTCGGTATGACGATCGAGGAGTTCACCGAACGCCACGCCGCCTCATGACGTCCGAAGCTCCCCGCAAGCAGCCGTCACGCCGTGCATGACGTCCGAACTTATGACGTCTGGAGCTTCGCGCAGCCGCCGCGTGGCCGTGACCACGTTCGCCAGCGCGGCCTCCACCTCCTCATACGTCCGCGTCTTCAGCCCGCAGTCCGGATTGACCCAGACCCGCTCCGCCGGCAGCACCTCCAGCGTGCGCCGCAACAGCTCCGCGACCTCCTCCGCGCCGGGCACCCGGGGCGAGTGGATGTCGTACACGCCGGGCCCGAGCCCGCGCCCGAACGAGCCCACCGTTCCCAGGATCCGCGCACCCGAGCGGGCCGATTCGATGGTCGTGACGTCCGCGTCCAGCCCGTCGATGGCGGCAAGGATCTGGTCGGCGTCCGAGTAGCAGAGGTGGGTGTGGATCTGCGTGCGATCGCTCGCCCCCGACGTGGCCCGCCGGTACGCGGCCACCGCCCATTCCAGGTAGTCGGCCTGCGCGGCCCGCCGGAGCGGGAGCAGTTCGCGCAGGGCCGGCTCGTCCACCTGGATGATCGACACTCCGGCCGCCTCCAGGTCGCGGACCTCCTCCCTGACGGCGTCCGCCACCTGGAACACGACGTCGCGCAGTGGCAGGTCGTCGCGGACGAAAGACCAGGCCACGATGGTGACAGGCCCGGTGAGCATGCCCTTGACCGGCTTGTCCGTGAGCGACTGCGCGTACGTGGCCCACCGCACCGTGATCGGCGAGGGGCGGCGGATGTCCCCGTGCAGGATCGGCGGCCGGGTGCAGCGGGAGCCGTACGACTGGACCCAGCCGTTCCTGGTGACGGCGAACCCGTCGAGGTGCTCGGCGAAGTACTGCACCATGTCGTTGCGCTCCGGCTCCCCGTGGACGAGGACGTCCAGCCCGAGGCGCTCCTGGACCCGGATGACGCGCTCGATCTCGGCCTCGACCTGCCGTTCGTAGTCGGCCTGCGCCAGCGTGCCCGAGGCGACCGCGGCACGGGCGGCGCGCAGCGAGCCGGTCTGCGGGAACGAGCCGATCGTGGTGATCGGGAGCGGGGGCAGCCGCAGGTGCCCGGCCTGCGCGGCCGCCCGCACCGCGTACGGGCCGCGCTCCTCCAGCACCACGGGACCGGGCAGCGCCACGGAGGGCTCGGCGGGAGGAGCGTCCCGCAGCGGGGAGCGCGCGAGCGCCACCACCTCCGCCACCTTCTGCTCCGCGAACGCCAGCCGCTCCTTCAGCGCGGGGTCGAGCTCCGGCTCGGCCGCCACGTCGTAAGGCACGTGCAGCAGCGAGCACGACGTGCTGACCACCACCTCCGAGGCCCGCACGGCGCCCAGGGCGGCCAGCGCCCGCTCGGGCGAGGTCCGCCACACGTCGCGCCCGGACACCACGCCCGCGACCACGGTCTTGCCGGACAGGTCGAGCGCGGGCACGCCGCCCCGTACCAGGTCGATGCCGATGGCCTCCACCGGCGTCTCATGAAGCACGGGCAGGGCCTCGCCGAGGTCGCCGAAGTAGGAGGCGACGAAGAGCCCGGGGCGGTCGCTCACGGACCCGAGGCGGGAGTAGGCGGCGAGTACGGCGGCCAGCTCGTCGGCGGTCCGGTCGCCCACCAGCGCGGGCTCGTCGAGCTGCACCCACGCGACGCCCTCGGCGGCCAGCGCGGACAGCAGCTCCTCGTAGCAGCCGAGCACGTCGTCCAGGCGGTCCAGCGCCGCCCCCAGCAGCAGGAACGTGACCGGCCCCACCACCACAGGCCGCGTCTCGAACCCCAGCGCCCGCGCCTCCCGCACCTCGGCCAGCGGCTTGCCCGCGTCCAGCTTGAACACGGTGTCGGGCCCGATCTCGGGGACGATGTAGTGGTAGTTCGTGTCGAACCACTTCGTCATCCGCAGCGGCGCCAGCCCCTCGGTGCCCCTGGCCATCGCGAAGTAGGGGTCGGCGGCCTCGCGATACCGCGCGGGCACCGCCCCCAGCAGCACCGCCGTGTCCAGCACCTGGTCGTACAGCGAGAACGTGTTGGACGGCAGCCCCTCGAGCCCCAGCTCGGCCAGCCTGCGCCAGGTCCGCTCCCTGATCTCGGCGCCCACCCGGTCGAGCTCGGCCCGGCTCGAACGCCCGTCCCAGTACGACTCCAGCGCCCGCTTCAACTCCCTCCGCGGCCCGATCCTCGGATATCCGAGCACGGTGGACTTGGGGAATGGGGACATGTCTCTCGGCTCCCTTGACGTCGTTCGAGTGATCGCAGGCATCCTGCCGAGCACCCGGGAGCTCATGCATCATGTATTCGTGCTGCTTATGCTCAAGGAGATGCACTGCTTCGCCAGGATCGCGGAACGGCTCAGCTTTTCCCGGGCCGCCGCCGACCTGGGGATGTCCCAGCCCGCGATGAGCCAGGCCATCACCAGGCTCGAGCGCGCGGCCGGGGTCAGGCTCTTCGAGCGGACCGCCCGTGACGTGCGGCTCACGGCGGAGGGCAAGGCGCTGCTGCCGTACGCGGAGCAGGTGATCGAGTCGGTCCGGGCGTTCGAGGCTGAGTCCGCGCGACTGGCCAGGCCGACCATTCATCTCGCTTATCCACCGATGGTCGGCGCGCTGGCGGCGCGGATCGTCAGGCGGCTGGCGGGCCGCACTCCCGCGATCGGCGTGGAGCTGCGCGCGGCGGGCCGCGGGACCGCGGCGCAGGCGCTGGCGGGCGGCGAGGTCTCGGCCGCGATCCTGGCCACTCCTGCACCCGCGCGGTTTGTGACGGCGGCCAGGTTTCACGTGACGGTCGACCACCTGGCCGTTCCCGTGGGCCACCGGCTGGCGGCCAGGCCCAAGGTCACCCCGGAGGAGCTGGGCGGTCAGCTGCTGCTCACGCCGGGCACGCGCCCCTGGCCGGGGCTGCCGGGGCGGTCGCGCATGGTGGCCGACGACGACTTCGCCGCCGCGCTCGACCTGGTGGCCGCGGGGGCGGGGCTGCTGCCGATCCCGCAGCTGCTGGTCAGGACCGTCAGGAGGGACGACGTGCGCTTCGTGCCGCTCGACGCCGGCGACCTGCGCATCACGTACGCGCTGGCCTGGTCGAAGGAGCGCGTCACGCCGGAGCTGATGGCACTCGTGCAGGCCGTGCAGGACGCCCTGTGGACCAGGTGACGGAGGGGACTAGGTGACCGAGAGGTTCTTGAGCGCCTCGCGGCGGCTCAGGCCGGTGATGCCCTTGGCGTTGACGTAGCGGATCACCTCGGTGGGGCTGGTCTTGGCGTACTCGCGTAACGCCCACCCGATCGCCTTGCGCGCGAAGAAGTCGTTGTCTGACAGGCTCGGCTCGATGCACGCGTACAGCAGGGCCGTGTCCGTGCGCTGCTTGAACCGGTTCTGGCACAGGATGGCGGTGCGCCGCTTCCACAGGTCGCCGTCGTGCGCCCACTCCAGCATGAGCGGCCGCATCGAGTCGGGGTACGCGGCCAGCAGGCCGCCGATCCGGTGCGTGGCGAGCTCGTCCACCAGGTCCCACCAGGCCCCGGTGACGATCATCTCCTCGTACATCGGCACGGTGTAGAGGGTCTGGAAGCCCCGGTAGAGGTGGTAGCCGGACAGCTCGACGGCGGCGTAACGCTCCTCGCGGTATTCGGCCTCCCGCCACAGCTCCAGCACGGCCCGCCGCCACTCCGGCGCGCTCTCCAGCCGGTGCTCGGCGAACACCCGCCTGAGCGTCGCCCGTCTGGGCACCGCCTGCACGCCCAGGAACGGCATCGAGGACTTCATGTAGGCGCGCATGGCCTCGGCCTTGCCGGGCTCCGCGATCCCCTGCAGTGCCAGCCGCACCGCTTTGCCGAGGCTCATCCCTTTTGCGTGGTGCGCTCGCCGGTGGCGAGGCCGTCGAAGAGCACGGTGATGTAGTGCTCGGCCAGCGCGTTGGTGTTGAGCCTGCCGCCGGGGCGGAACCAGCGCACCGCCACCCAGATCGTGTCGCGGATCATGCGGTAGGTCAGCTTCGGATCGACGTCGGACCTGAACAGCCCGGCCGCCTGGCCCGCCTTGATCTGCGCGACCCAGATCTGCTCGACCTCGTCCTCGGCCTTGACCAGGTAGTTGAAGCGCTCGAACTGCCGCAGGTAGTTCCAGTCGTTCTGCATGACCGTGATCGCGGCCCGGTGGGGCTCCAGCGTGCTGAACCCGATGCGGACCATCTCCGACAGCACCGTGCGGGCGTCGGCGTTGGAGTCGACCGCCGCGCGGTAGCGCGCGATGAGGTCGTCGAGGAAGGTGGAGAGCACCTCGTCGACGATCGTCTCCTTGGAGTCGAAGTGGTGGTAGAGACTCCCGGAGAGGATGCCCGCCTCGGTGGCGATCTCGCGTACTGTCGTGGCCTGGAAGCCCTTGCGCGCGAAGATCTCCGCGGCGAGCTTGACGAGGTGGTCGCGGCGCTCGGAAGCCGATCCCGAGGAGGTCGCGCGCTGGCGCTTCGCCGGGGTGGCCGTGGTGCCGGAGTTCTTACGCGTGGTCACGACACCATTATGAGCCCTCAGGCAATCGCTTGTTCACCTAACCGCCCCAGCTCATGCGGCATTCCGCCCCGTACCAAGCGCTTGCTACGATGCGAAGGTGAATGAGGCGTACATCGTCGGCGCGGTCCGCACCCCCGTCGGGCGCAGGAACGGCGGCCTGGCCGCGGCGCACCCCGCCGACCTCGGAGCGCACGTGCTCAAGGAGCTGATGGACCGGACCGGCGCCGATCCGTCGGCCGTCGAGGATGTCATCTTCGGCTGCGTGGACACGATCGGCCCGCAGGCCGGCGACGTCGCCCGCACCTGCTGGCTCGCGGCCGGGCTCCCCGAGGAGGTCCCCGGCGTCACGGTGGACCGCCAGTGCGGCTCCTCCCAGCAGGCGCTCCACTTCGCCGCCCAGGCCGTGCTGTCCGGCACGAGCGACCTGGTGGTGGCGGGCGGCGTGCAGAACATGAGCATGATCCCCATCTCGGCCGCGATGCTCGTGGGCCGCGCGTTCGGGCACGAGACCCCCTTCGGGGGCTCCAAGGGCTGGATCGAGCGGTACGGCACGCAGGAGGTCTCCCAGTTCACCGGGGCCGAGCAGATGGCCACAACCTGGGACATCTCCCGCGAGGAGATGGAGCGGTACGCGTACGAGTCGCACCGCCGGGCCGCCCACGCCATCGACGTCGGCCGTTTCGCGCGCGAGATCGCCCCCTACGAGGGCGTCGCCACCGACGAGTGCCCGCGCAGGGACACCACGATCGAGAAGATGGCCGGGCTCAAGCCCCTGGTCGAGGGCGGCCGGCTCACCGCGGCCCTGGCGTCCCAGATCTCCGACGGCGCGGCGGCCCTGCTGATCGCCTCGCCCAGAGCCGTACGGGAGCACGGCCTGACCCCGCGCGCCCGTGTGCACCACCTGTCGGCCCGCGGCGCCGACCCGATCATGATGCTCTCCGCCCCCATCCCGGCCACCGTGCACGCGCTCGGCATGACCGGCCTGGGCATCGACGACTTCGACGCGATCGAGATCAACGAGGCGTTCGCGCCGGTCGTCCTGGCCTGGATCAAGGAGACCGGCGCGGATCCCGCCAAGGTCAACCCGAACGGCGGCGCCATCGCGCTCGGCCACCCCCTCGGCGCGACCGGCGCCGTGCTGGCGGTGAAGCTGCTGCACGAGCTGGAACGCGCGGGCGGGCGGTACGGCCTGCAGACCATGTGCGAGGGAGGAGGGCAGGCGAACGTCACCGTCATCGAGCGACTGGCCGCCGGTTGACGTCTGAAAATGCCTCTAGCAAATAGGAAACTTTCCTATTAGATTTCGGGTCATGCCCTTGAGCGGTGACCTGCTTCGCCTTGCCGACGCCGTCCTCTTCCCCGGTTTCGCGGGACACACGCCTCCTGACTGGCTCCGCCGCCGCCTCGGCGACGGGCTGGCCGGCGTCGTGCTGTTCTCCCGCAACATCGCCGACCCCGCCCAGGTGGCCCGGCTGACCGCCGCACTGCGTGCCGAGAACCCCTCGGTGCTCGTCGGCACCGACGAGGAGTCGGGGGAGGTCACCCGGCTGGAGGTGGCCACCGGGAGCAGCCGCCCCGGCGGGTACGCGCTCGGCGTCGTGGACGACGTGGACCTCACCGAGGCCCTGGCCAGGGATCTCGGCGGCGACCTGGCCGCGGTGGGCATCACGCTCGACCTCGCCCCTTCCGCCGACGTGAACTCCAACCCGGACAACCCCGTCATCGGCCTGCGGGCCTTCGGCGCGGACCCGGTGCTGGTGTCCCGGCACGCCAGGGCGTTCGTGCGCGGCCTGCAGTCGGCCGGCGTGGCCGCGTGCGCCAAGCACTTCCCCGGGCACGGCGACACCTCGGTGGACTCGCATCACGGCGTGCCCGTGGTGTCCGACGACGGGATCGAGGACGCGCTGCTCCCTTTCCGTGAGGCGATCAAGGAGGGGGTCAAGGGCGTCATGACCGGCCACCTCCTGGTGCCCTCGTACGACGCCGAGCGGCCCGCCACGCTCAGCCCCAAGGTGCTCACCGGGCTGCTGCGGGAGGAGCTCGGGTTCCAGGGGATGATCATCACTGACGGCATCGAGATGGCGGCGGTGGCGGGGGCGTACGGGATCGGGGGCGCCTCCGCCCGCGCCCTCGCAGCGGGAGCCGACGCGATCTGCGTCGGGGGCGAGCGTGCCGACGAGGCCACCGCCGCCGGGATCCGCGACGCGATCGCCACGGCGGTGACCCAGGGACTGCTGCCCGAGGAGCGGCTGGCCGACGCCGCTCGTAGGGTCCGCGAGCTGGCCTCATGGGCCGCCTCCTCAGGCAGCCGGCCGTCCCGCGACCGCTCCGTCGGTCTGGTCGCCGCGCGCCGGGCGATCAGGATCACCCGCCGGTCGGCCGCTCCCGTGCTGCCGTTGACCTCTCCGGCGTACGTGGTGGAACTGGCGCCCGAGATGAACCTGGCCATCGACAGGAAGACGCCGTGGGGCGTCGGCGAGCCCCTCACTCGCCTGCTGCCGGACACCCTGGTGCGGCGGCTCGTGGCGGGGGACTCGACGGGGCCGACGCTTGAGCGCCTGCTCGGGGAGTCCGCAGGATGGCCGCTGGTGGTCGTGGTCCGGGACGTGCACCGTCATGCCTGGCAGGAGCAGGCGCTGCGGCATCTGCTCAGCGCCCGGTCCGACGCGGTGGTGGTGGAGATGGGGCTTCCCGCGCGGTCGGACCTGGGCGCCGTGCACATCGCCACGTACGGCTCCGCCCAGGTCTGCGGGCAGGCCGCCGCGGAGGTGCTCACGGGTAGGGTTTGATCCCGTGAACTTCGACGGCGAGGACCTTTCTCACAAAGCGCTGGCTGACCGCCTCCCATCCGACGAAACACACGTCTTCCGCAACTGCGACCTCACGGAGACCGACCTGTGGGGCGCGCCGCTGGCGGGGGCCAGGTTCGAGTCGTGCGTGCTGGACCAGACCGACTTCCGCAAGGCCGACCTCGACGGGGCCGCGTTCACGGGCGGGGGCGGGATGCGGACCCGCTTCAACGACGCCGACCTCATCGACGTGACGTTCACCGACGTGGACCTGTCCTCCGCCCAGTTCGGCGGCGCGCTCCTGACCGATGTCTCGTTCACGGGATGCCGCATGATCGGTACGTCGCTCACGGCCTCGCGCGGCACCGGCTTCAAGCTCAGCCGCTCCAACCTGACCCTGGCCAACCTGGGCGGCTGCTCGCTGCGCGGGGAGCTCATCGAGGGCGTCCGCTTCGACGACGCCGACCTGTCGGGCTGCGACTTCACGGAGGCCACGTTCAGCGAGTGCCGGCTGATCGGGACGCGTCTGCTGCAGACGAAGTTCGCCAAGGCCGATCTGCGCGGGGCCGACCTGGGCCAGCCGGACGACGCCAAGCTGCGGGCGTTCGCGGGCGCCATCATCAACCAGACCCAGGCCAACGCCATTCTCGCCGCCCGCGGGATCACCGTGGTCTGACTCCGATCGGCGTCATATGCAGATCATCGGTATATATTGATCGCATGAAGCCGATGCAGGAACCCACTTTCCTCATCCTCACCGCGCTCGCCGCCGGCCCGCAGCACGGCTACGGCGTGATCACCGACGTGGAACGCATCTCCGACGGCCAGGTCCGCCTGCGCGCCGGCACCCTGTACGCCGCCTTCGACCGCCTCCAGGCAGAGGGCCTCATCGAGGCGGACCGGGAGGAGATCGTGGACGGGAGGGTGCGCCGCTACTACAAGCTGACCGGCGACGGCGCGGCCAGGCTGGCGGCGGAGGCCGAGCGCATGCGCAGGCACGCCGGGGCGGCCACCGCGCGCCTGCGCGCCGCAGGGGCGGGAGGCATGGCATGAGCCCGCTCGAAGCCCGCTACCGCCGCCTGCTGGCCTGCTATCCGCGCGATCACCGGGCCCGGCACGAGGAGGAGATGATCGGCGTGCTGCTGGCCGGCGCGAGGCCCGGCCAGATCCGCCCGCACCCGGCCGACGCGGCCGACCTGCTCTGGGGCGCGTTACGGGTGCACGCCCGGCGGGCGTTCGGGCCGGTCTCGGCGCCCTCCTGGCGGGACGGGGTCGCGCTCGCCGCGGCGCTGTGGCCGTTCCTGATGCTGGCGTCGGCGCTGGCGACGATGCTGCTGGACAGCGCCAGAACCGTGGAGAACGCGCTGAACTTCGGTGTCGCCGTCCTGGCCGGACCCGTCTGGATCCAGCACCTGGCCCAGCCGGTCGCCATCGCGGCCCTGCTCGCGCTGGCGGTGCGGTCCGGCCGCAGGTGGGTCGCCGCGCTCGGCACGGTCGTGCTCGTGCTGGGCATCGCGGACCCCTGGAGTGGGGTGCTTCCGTATCTCACTGTCGTGTCGCCGTCGAGCGGCCGGGTCCTCCTGGTGCACTTGGCGGCACCGAACGTCGGCCCGCTTCTCGTGGCACAGGTGGCGGCGGTCGTCATCGCCTTCATGCCCGCGGCGCACCGCGCGCTCGCGGCCGTCCCCCGGCGCACCTTGCTGCTCTGGGCGCCGCTCGCGCTGGTGGGGCTGACCGCCAGCAAGGCCATCGTGCGCTGGGTGGACGTGATCGCCCATCAGGACGTCGTCGTCTGGAAGCCGGTGCCCTGGCTCGTCGTGGTCGCACTGGCCGCCGGGTACGCGTGCCGGTCGGCGGTGGGGCGGCGGGCGGCGCTGGTGCTGTTCCTGCCCGCGGCCGCCCTCGGCGACCTCGGGGACCTGCCGTGGATCCCCACCTCCACGGCCCTCGCCCAGCTCGGCTGCGCGGCCCTGGCCTTCGCCGGCGTGGCGCTCACCCGTCGCCGGCGCGATCAGGAAGCCTTGGCGACGTAAGTGCCCGGGTCAGGTGGGACAGGGAGTTCTCGGCCTCGGCCATGATGCGGTCGATCAGCTCCCGGCAGGACGGCAGATCGTCGATCACGCCCACCACCTGGCCCGACGCCATCACCCCGAGATCCGCCCGTCCCTCCACCATGGCGGCCCGCAGCAGCACGGGAGTGTTGGCCGCCTGCAGCACCTGGGCCCACGTCAGGTCCCGGGCCTGCCGCATCCGCCTGCCCTCCCTGAGCATCTCCGCCCAGGACAGGCCCGACAGGCGTTTGAAGCGGGCCCCGTTCATCACCGCCCTGATCAGCCGCGACCGCTCCAGCGACGCCACGAAAGGCGTCAGGAGCACCCGGTGCGGCACCCCGTCCACCTTGGTCGTGACCACCGTCTCCCGCGTGGCCAGGTAGAGCTTCTTCACCTCGTCGGGCACGGGGGAGTCGCTCGTCAGCAGGAACCTGGTCCCCATGGCGATCCCGCACGCCCCGTACGCCAGGGCCGCCACCAGCCCCCGCCCGTCGAAGAAGCCTCCGGCCGCGATGACCGGGATGTCCACCGCGTCCACGACCTGCGGCAGCAGCAGGGTGGTGGCGACGGGCCCGGTGTGGCCGCCGCCCTCGCCGCCCTGGACGATCACCGCGTCGACCCCCCAGCCCGCCACCTTCTCCGCGTGCCGGCGGGCCCCCACCGACGGGATCGTGACCACGCCCGCGTCCTTGAGCCGGGCGATCAGGTCGCGCTCGGGCGCCATCGCGAACGACGCCACCCGCACACCCTCCCTGATCAGCACCTCGATCCGCGCCCCGGCGTCGTCGGCGTCGGAACGGATGTTCACCCCGAAGGGCGCGTCCGTGCGCTCCTTGACCCGCCTGATCGCCGCGGTCATCTCGGCCACGGACATCGTCGCGGCGCCGATTACGCCCAGGCCGCCCGCCTGCGAGGTGGCCGCCGCCAGCCGGGCCCCGGCGACGTACCCCATGCCGGTCTGCACGATCGGGTGGCGGCATCCCACCAGCTCGGTCAGCGCGGTCCTCACGCCGCCACCTCGCGGTCGCGGGTCCGCTCGGGGTCGAGGCGGTCCAGGACGTCGAGCTCCTCGACGGTCGGCCCGCGCGTCCGGCTGACCTTCGCGGGAATGTGCAGCTCGAAGCCGGTCGCCGCCACCACATGGGCCACCTCCACCCCGGGATGCACCGACACCAGCCGCATGGTCCCATCGGGGCCGCGGAAGTCCAGGACGGCCAGGTTCGTCACCACCCGGCGCAGATCGAAGGCGCCCCGGTCCGTCCCGACGCCGCTGACCATGTCCACCGAGGGCACGAACACCCGGGGGGAGTGCCGGGGGATCCAGTAGCTGGTCGGATCGCAGCGCGTGTTCCCCGGCGCGCCGCGCACGCCCAGCAGCTGCGCCTTGGGGCGTGACCAGTCGCCGATGCACGAGATGTTCGTGTTGCCGTACCGGTCGATCTGGCTGGCCCCGAGCATGACGTGCCGCCGGCCGTTCAGCACCAGCCACAGGTGCTCGCGGAACGGCAGCCACCCCTCCACCACCCCGGGGGCCTCGCCCAGGGCGGGCACATCGCCGGTGAGCAGGCAGGCGCCGTCGTGCGTGAGCAGCTCCGGCTCGAACGTCAGCCGCGCCAGCCGCGCCGCCAGCACCGTGACCGCCCCGCCGATGCCCGCCGCGAGGATCTCGCCGTCGCCCCTGAACGCCTCCGCGCACGCCACCACGCACACGTCAGCCCTGCTGCTCATCGAACTCCTCCCAAGGCGTCTCCACGTAACGCCGCTGGAGCGCCTCGTCCCGCCCGTAGTCGGGCTCGCACGAGGTGAACCCCGCCCCGCCGGGCGCCTCCACCACCCCGGCCACCATCGAGCGGCTGATCAGCAACGACTGTACGGGCCCTTCCTTCATGAGGTCCTCCACCACCCGCTCGCACGACACGTAACACCGCCGCGCGGCCTTGGCGTAGAGGTCGTCGAAGTACGGGTCGGGGCCCAGGTATTGGGCGTTGCCCCGGGAGTCGGCCCGGTTCAGGTGGACCAGGGCCACGTCCATGGCCAGCGCGGGCACCGCGACCAGCTCCTCCCCGTCCGCGTACGGCGACCGGACCGTCCGCAGCCCGGGATTGACCCGCAGCACGTCCGATCCGAGCCCGGCCCGCGTCGGCAGGAACGGCAGCCGGTGCGCCCCCGCCAGCAGCCCGAACATGAACATCCCCTCGTCGTACTCCACGAACTCGATCTCCCCGGCCTGCCTGGCCCGCCGGAAATGCGGCTCCAGGGGGATGGAGTCGAGCGTGACGAAAGGGGCCACGACCCTGCGGACCTTCTTCGCCGCGCAGAGCATGCCGACGTCCGGGCCGCCGTACGAGACGATCGTGAGGTCGTCGGCGGGGGAGCGGAGGAGGGCGCGTACGAGGGCCATCGGCTTGCGGCGCGAGCCCCAGCCGCCGATCCCGACCGTCATCCCGCTCTCGATCCCGCTCGCGACCTCCTCGGCCGACATCAGCTTGGTCACGTGAATCGCTCCCTGTGCCGGTCTCCGGCGCCCGTCAGGTTCAGCTCGAAGGTGAAGCCCTGCTCGAAGCGGTAACTGCGCTTGACGTCCACGGGGTCGATGCCGTTGAGCGACTCCTTGGCGCAGCGGATCACGTACGGGTCCTTCGCGGCGATCTGCCCCGCCACCTCCAGCGCCGCGTCGCGCAGCTTGTCGCCCGGCACCACCTCCAGCACCGACCCGAACGCGTGCAGCTCGGCGGCCGTCACGTTCCTGCACGTGTAGACCATGGCCCGCATCAGGTGCTGCGGCACCAGCCTGGACAGGTGCGTGGCCGCGCCCAGCGCGCCCCTGTCCACCTCGGGCAGCCCGAAGTAGGCGTCCTCGCTCGCCACCACGACGTCGGCGTTGCCTGCCAGGCCGACGCCGCCGCCCAGGCAGAAGCCGTGCACCGCCGCGATCACCGGCACCGCGCACTCGTAGACCGCCGCGAAGGCCGCGTAACACGCCCGGTTGACCCCGACCAGCGCCTCGTGACCTTTGGCGTCGCGCAGTTCCTTGATGTCGACCCCGGCGTTGAACCCGCGCCCCTCGGCCCGCAGCACCACCACCCTGGTCTCCGGATCGTGCCCGGCCCGCCGGACGGTCTCCGCCAGCTCCTCCCAGCCCCGCACGCTCAACGCGTTCACCGGCGGCACGTTCACCACGATCTCGGCGATCGGCCCGGCCCGCAGGGTGATTCCCATCCCCGCTCCCGTCTGGTTGCACCTAACGCTTGCTTGGTACGGTAGCACCCGTGACCGTGACTTACGACTACACGGGCAAGGCCGTCCTGGTGACGGGCGGCACGCAGGGCATCGGCGCCGGGATCGCCTGCGCCTTCCGCGAAGCGGGCGCCGAGGTGACGGTCTGCGCCAGGCGCGAGCCCGCCGCCCCTCTCCCGGGGTTCCGGTTCGTGCGGGCGGACGTGCGCGTGCCCGACGACGTCGAGCGGCTGATCTCCGGGTTCGACCGGCTCGACGTGGTGGTCAACAACGCGGGCGGCTCGCCGTACGCGCCGCTGGAGGGCACCTCGCCGCGCCTGCACGCCCGCGTCATCGAGCTCAACCTCACGGCCCCGCTGCTGGTCTCGCAGCAGGCGTACCCGCTGCTCGCCGCCGCCGGCGGGACGATCGTGATGATCGGCAGCGCCGGCGGCGCGCGCCCCTCGCCCGGCACCTCCGCGTACGGCGCCGCCAAGGCGGGGCTGCACCACCTGGCCCGCTGCCTGGCCGCCGAGTGGGCCCCCCACGTACGCGTCAACACGGTCGTCGTCGGCCTCGCCGCCACCGAGAACGCCTCCTCCCACTACGGCGGGCGCGACGACGGGATGGGGGCGGCCATCCCCGCGGGCCGGATGGCGACGCCCGCCGACGTGGCCGCCGCGTGCCTGTGGCTGGCCGCGCCCGGCTACGTCACGGGCGCGGAGGTACGGGTGGACGGCGGCGGCGAGATCCCCGCCTGGCGGCACCTGGCCGCCGGCGACGTTTCCTGATATCTCTGCATGATCCTTCTGGGAGGTCTGTGTGGGAATCTGTGCCGGCCGCGTGGTGGTCGTGACGGGTGCCGGTCGGGGTATCGGGAGGGAACACGCGCTGGAGTTCGCCAGACAGGGCGCCCGCGTCGTGGTGAACGACCTCGGCACGGCCAGGGACGGCGAGGGCAGGTCGGGCGGCCCCGCGCTGGAGGTGGTCGAGGAGATCCGCGCCCTCGGCGGTCAGGCGGTGGCCAACAGCGACGACGTGTCCGACTGGGGCGGCGCGGCCCGGCTGGTCAAGACCGCCGTCAGCGCGTACGGCCGCCTCGACGTCCTGGTGAACAACGCGGGCTTCCTCAGGGACAGGATGCTCGTCTCCATGACCGAGCAGGACTGGGACGACGTCGTACGCGTCCACCTCAAGGGCCACTTCCTGCCGCTGCGCCACGCGGCGGCGCACTGGCGGGAGAGGTCCAAGGCGGGCGAACGCGTCGAGGGCCGGGTGATCAACACCTCGTCCGGGGCGGGCCTGCTGGGCAGCGTCGGCCAGGCCAACTACTCGGCGGCCAAGGCGGGGATCGCCGCGCTGACGCAGGTGGCCGCCGCCGAGCTGGCGAGGTACGGCGTGACGGTGAACGCCATCGCGCCCGCCGCCCGTACCCGGATGACCGAGGAGGTGTTCGCCGCCACCATGGCCAGGCCGGAGTCCGGCTTCGACCCCATGGACCCCGCGAACGTCTCCCCGCTCGTCGTCTGGCTCGGCTCCGTGCAGTCCGGTCACGTGACGGGGCGGGTGTTCGAGGTGGAGGGCGGGACGATCGCCCTGGCCACCGGCTGGCGGCACGGTCCCAGAGTGGACGGGGACGGGCGCTGGGACCCGGCGCACGTCGGTGACGCGGTCACCACCCTCCTCGCCTCCGCCCCGTCCCTCGAACCGGTCTACGGCGCACAGCCGAGCCGCTGAACCCGCTAGCGCATGGCCGAGCGGGCGGTCGGGCGCAGCAGGATGCGCTCGGGAGCGGCCGTCAGGCGGGGCTTCAGCATGGGCAGCTCCACCTCCCGCTCGTCCTCGGCCGTCTCGAAGCGGGCGAACCACACGAACACGTTCTCCCCGGTCCGGATCGGGTGCCGGGGGAAGTTGTTCTCCGAGTGCTCGGTCTCCAGGCAGGCGATCGGCGGCACCCCCGCCTCGACCAGGACGGGCGCGACCTCGCGGGCGAAGAACGCGGAGAAGCCGTCCTCGACGTGGTAGATCGTGGCGACGTACAGCGCCGGAGGCGGCTCGCCGGCCCCGACAGCGGGACGCTCCCACTCGGGCGGCTCGGCCCCCACGGAGTGCAGGAGCAGCACGTCGTCCGTGTCGACCATGGTGACCCTGGCGGCGTCGCGATGGGCCAGCCACACGGGCCCGTCGTAGAAGGCCTCCAGTGAGGCCTTGCGTGCGCTCATCGAGGGATAGGCGCGCAACCAGGCGAACCGGTCGGGTGCGTCCTGGACGCGGAAGGTGCCGGAGACACGCATGCCCACCGCCTCCTGCGTCTCGACGAATTCGCGCTCGAACAGCTCGATCAGCGTGTCCCGACGACCGGGGAGCAGGGTGTACTGGCGGAGCTCATAGATCATGCGGGGGACGGTAGGCCCACGTAACTGACACCTCTTGTCAGCGTATCGATCGAACAATCTTCTAGTAACATAAAGCTACGTGACGGCAACGCACGGTTATATGCTCGCACTGGCCTTGATCTCCTCCGGTCAAGGAAGGAGCAGAAGTGATCAGAAGAGTGTGCGCCGCCGTGGCCGTGGTGGGAGCGGCCGTCGGCGGCGCACTGTCGGCGCCCCCCGCTCATGCCGACGACGCCTGGAGCAGTGACAGCTGGTACGGCAACTGGAGCGACAACAGCGGCTCGTCCCAGTCCGGGAACAACTTCGGTGACGTCACCGCCGTCAACCGCGCGGGGGCCGGCTCCACCAACGTCAACAACATCAACGGCATCGCCCCCACCGCCACCGACGGCGGGATGACGGTGACCTACATCTTCTACTGACCGGCTGACGTCCGAAAGCCGAAGACGATCCGAGAGGACAACCACCAACATGATGAAGAAGCTCTGCGTGACCGGTCTCATCGCCGCGGCGGCCACGGGTGTGACGCTGCTGCCGGCACCGGCGTACGCGGACGTCAACGCCGGTAACACCAGCTCCAACCGGAGTTCGTCGCAGTCGGGCAACAACTTCGGCAACGTGGTCAGCAGCAACCGGAGCGCCAGCACCGCCACCAGCCTCAACAACGTCAACGGCAACGCCGTGACCGCCAACAACCGCGGCACCGTGACCGTCCACGACATCGACTAGGCCGGTGGGACGCGCCGGGCCGCGCCAGCCGCGAGCCCGTCCGCGGCGCGAGCCGGGTCCGGAAAAGGCCTGGCTCGCGCCGTAATAGCATCCCTGGATGGCTATTTGTGCATATGTAACGTTTGAGGACCCCGAGGGTGGCGACGACGAGCGCGACCTCGCCCTGTCGGCCTGGCGGGAAGCGGGCATCGACGGGCGCGTCGAGCGCTGGGACGATCCCGCCGTCGACTGGAGCGCGTACGACGCCGTGGTCGTCCGATCGGTCTGGGACTACATTCTCAGGCGGGAGGAGTTCCTGGCGTGGACGCGCCGCGTGGAGTCCGTCACCAGGCTGCTCAACCCGTCCCCGGTCCTCGAGACCAACACCGACAAGACGTACCTGCGGGAGCTCGGGGTGCCGACCGTGCCGACGCACTGGTCGTCGGAGGGGCTGCCGGACTGGCCGGAATACGTGGTCAAGCCGGCGATCTCCGCCGGCGCCCGCGACACCACCAGGACGGCCGACCGCGACAAGGCCAGGGCGCTGGCCGCCGCCCTGGAGGCCGACGGGCGCACCCCGATGGTGCAGCCGTACCTCGACATGGTGGAGTCGGAGGGCGAGACCTCGCTGCTCTACTTCAACGGCCGCTTCAGCCACGCCGTACGCCGCCTGCCCATGCTGGCACCGGGGATGACGTACGACGACAACGCGCGGGCACAGCTCCGCACACCAGCCCCGGACCAGGTCGATCTCGCTGAGAAGGTGCTCACCGCCGTACCCCAGCCCCTGCTCTACGCCAGGATCGACCTGGTCCGGCTACCCGGCGGCGAGCCCGCCGTCATCGAGGTGGAGCTGACGGAGCCCTACCTCTTCCTGCGCTACGAGCCGCGCGCGGCGGCCAACCTCGCCACGGCGCTGCGCGAGCTGCTCTAGGACTCCTTCACCCAGAGCCGCAGCAGCCCGCGGAAGTGCTCGACGAAGCCGTCGCGCTCGTGGGCCGGGTACGTGGCGGTCACGGTGTCCACCAGTAACCGGTCGAACTCGGCCCCGGCCACCCACTCCAGCACCACCTCGTCGAGGTGCGCCAGGTGCTCCTGGCAGAACTCGTGGTAGCGGTCGGTCTCGAAGTACTTGTCCGCCAGCCGCCGGTACTCCGCCAGCCGCTCCTCGTACGTCCCCTCCACGGCGAAGTAGTCGTGTGTCTCCAGGTCGATCCGCGGCCTGCGCCGGGTGGCCACGCAGAACACGCTCCACTTCACCAGCGTCTTGATCGCCCAGGGGAAGTAGTAATGCAGGCTGGTCAGCGCCACGTCGGGGCAGGCGTTGGCGTAGTCGATGGGGTGCACGTCGGAGCCCTTGATCAGGGTCTCGCAGGAGTTGAACTCCCACCGGAAGAACGCGTTCACGAGCTTCCCGATGGTCACCACCTCCTCGCCCACGGACGGCGACAGGAACTCGTGGTCCACGGCGTAGCGGGCGTGCATCGGCTCATCGGGCCTGAACCGCATCACCATCGTCTCCGCCCCGATCGACAGCGACCTGGCGAACGCGTCGTACCCCTCGATGGCCTGCTGGAGGTGCATGAGCATCTCGCCGCTCTGGTCGTAGGCCCGGTGCAGCTCGGCCCGGTCGCGCACCAGCGACACGCCGCGCCAGGCCCCGCCGTCGTACGGCTTCATGAAGAGCGGGTAGCCGACCCGCTCCGCCACCTCGTCCAGGTCGAAGGGCTGGTTGTAGCGGGCCGCGGTGTAGGCGTACCGCGCGTTGTCGAGCGGGTTCTTGTACGGCACCAGCGCCGTCTCCGGGACCTTGAGCCCGAGCCGCATCATCGCGCAGTACGCCGTGTGCTTCTCCATCGACTGGAACGTGAACGGGCTGTTCAGGAGGTAGACGTCGTCCATCATGGAGATCTTCTTGAGCCACTCGCGCGGGTGGTAGTACCAGTACGCCAGCCGGTCGATCACCAGCTCGTGACGCGGCTTGGCCCGCAGGTCGAACGGCTCGATCGTGATGCGCTCCACGTCGAACTCGCCCACCCCCTTGATCGGGCCGAGCCGCCGCAGCACGGTCTCGAACGCCGACGGCCAGTCCTCCTCCGTCCCCAGCAGCAGCCCGATCAGATGTCGCACGACGCCCCTCCTCCCGCCCGCGCGGTCGCAGCGTCCAGCACCTGGGGGTCAGACGCCAGGCAGGCGGCCGTTGCGGAACAGGTCGACGAACCTTTGATGGTCTTCCCGGGCCTGTGCCCCATAGCGGTGGGCAAAATCCACCAGCATGCCGATAAATCCGGGCTTGTCGTCACCGATCACCGCCACGATCGCCTCCTCCGTCGAGAAGTCGACGAGGTCGTGGCTGGACTCGTCGTCGGCCACCGAGTGCATGCGCGCCACCGCCCGCCCCAGGTCCTGCACGATCGAGCGGAGCTCCTCCGGCTCGTTGACGTCGTCCCAGTCGAGGTCGGCGGAGTACGGCGAGACCTCGGCCACGAGCTGGCCCACCCCGTTCAGGGTCGTGTAGCCGAGCCACGGATCGGCGTACGCCTGCAGGGCCCGCTGCGACTCCGCCGTGCGATGCCCCTGGTGCAGGAAGTAGGAGGCCACCTTCTCGTCGGTGACGTACCGCGCCACCGCGGGCACCGCGGCCTGCTTCATGTAGAGGATGACGTCGTTCTCCAGCGCCTGTGAGCGCCCTTCGAGCAGCAGGTTGTACGAGGGCAGCCCCGCGGAGCCGATGCCCACGCCCTTGCGCAGCGCCATGTCCTTGATGACGTGCTCGACGCCGTCGGTCTGCCCCGGCAGCGTGGTCAGGTAGTCGCGGAACGCGGCCAGCACCGCCTTCCTGGTCGCCGCGTCCACGCTCTCCCGGCCCTCCATGAGCGCGAACCGCCGGTCGTAGTCGTCGATCGCGGTCTCGACGTCCAGCAGCGCCACCCGCGTGCTGAGCCGCGCCGTCTGCAGGACCCGGTGCAGCACGCCGGTCGTGGTGTCCAGCGTGAGCGAGCCGATCGCGTCGTCCCCGCCGGCCGCGATGGCGGCCAGCTCGACCAGGTACGCGCCGGCGAAGTCGGTCACGAGCACGCTGATCGCGTCGTCGGACAGCGCCTTGGCGTACCCGATGAGCGCCACGCTGGCGGCGAAGCGCTTGAGGTCCCAGACGTACGGTCCCACGTACGCCTCGTCGAAGTCGTTGACGTTGAAGACCAGGACGCCGGAGGCGTTCATGTACGTGCCGAAGTTCTCCGCGTGGAGGTCGCCGTGGATCCAGACCCGGCTGGTCGGCTCGTCGAGGTAGGACCCGTCCGCGTACGTGCCGGTCACGTCCGCGTAGAACAGGCAGGCGCTGCCCCGGTAGAAGGCGAAAGGAGAAGCCGCCATTTTCCGAAATTTCCGCCTGAAAGCGGCGGGGTCTCGCTGGATTGACTCGCCGAACTCGGCCATGAGGACATCGAGCAGGAAGGAAGAGCGTTCGCCCATACCCCGGACCCTAGATCCCGATCCCCTTGCCGCCTACCCTGGTCTTTCCCTGACAGGGCCTGGTCAGGGGTGCTGCGAGGAGACCGAGACCACCTCTCCCGTCATGTACGAGGAGTAGTCGCTGGCCAGGAAGACGATGACGTTGGCCACCTCCCACGGCTCGGCCGACCGCCCGAACGCCTCCTTGGCCGCCAGCTCCGCCAGCAGCTCCTCGCTGGTCACCTTCGCCAGGAACGGGTGCACCGCCAGCGAGGGCGCCACCGCGTTGACCCGTACGCCGTGCTCGGCGGCCTCCAGCGCGACGCACCTGGTCAGCGCCATCACCCCGGCCTTGGCCGCCGCGTAGTGCGACTGGCCCCGCTGGGCCCGCCAGCCGATCACGGAGGCGTTGTTCACGATGACGCCGGAGCCCTGGGCGATCATCTGCCTGAGTGCCGCCCTGGTGCAGCGCATGGTGCCGTTCAGGGTGACGTCGATGACCGCGTGCCACTGGTCGTCGGACATCTCGGCCAGCGGGGCCGTACCGCCCAGACCGGCGTTGTTGACGACCACGTCGAGCCTGCCGTGCGCCTCCACCACCGCGTCGAACAGCGCCAGCACCTGCGGCTCCGACGTCACGTCGCACGGCACGGCGAGCGGCTTGACGCCGGTGAGCTCGGTCAGCGCGTCGGCGGCCTCGGACAGGCGGCGCTCGTGCCGGTCCGACAGGACGATCGTCGCGCCCTCCTCGGCGCAGCGCCGCGCGGTCGCGTAGCCGATGCCCGCTCCGGCGGCGGCCGTCACCAGCGTCACCTTGCCGTCAAGCAGTCCGTGCGCCTTCGGATAGGGAGGAGGCATCGTGCTCCAATCAGCGGGGGAGTCCCAGGGTGCGCTCGGCGATGATGTTCCGCTGGATCTCGCTGGATCCGGCATAGATCGTGTCCGCCCGGCTGAAGAGGTAGAGCCGCTGCAGCTCGTTGAGCTCGCCCTCTTCGCTCCGGGCCACCAGCCCGGCTCTGCCCTGCACGGCCTGCGCCAGCTCGCCCAGCCTCCGGTGCCACTCCGACCAGTAGAGCTTGGCGATCGACACCTCGGGACCCGGGTCGGGGCGCAGCATCCTGAGCGCGTTGAGCCGCATGACCTCCAGCTCCAGCCACGACCGGACGAGCCGGTCGCGCAGCACGGGATCGTCGATGGCGCCGGTGCTCCGGGCCGTCTCGATCACCTTGGCCAGCTCACGCCTGAACCCGATCTGCTGCCCGAGCGTCGAGACGCCCCGCTCGTGGCCGAGCGTGGCCATCGCGACCCGCCAGCCGTCGCCCGGCGCCCCCAGGATGTTCCCCGCGGCCGTGCGCGCGCCGTCGAAGAACACCTCGTTGAACTCGGACGTCCCGGTCAGCTGCACGATCGGCCGTACGACGACGCCGGGCTGCTCCATGGGGACGAGCAGGTACGACAGGCCTCGATGCCGCTGCGAGCCCGGCTCCGTGCGGCAGAGCACGAAACACCAGTCGGCCACGTGCGCCAGCGAGGTCCACACCTTCTGGCCGGTGATGACCCATTCGCCGCCTTCGAGGTGTGCCTTCGTCTGGACGTTGGCGAGGTCGGAGCCGGCCTCGGGCTCCGAGTAGCCCTGGCACCACAGCTCCTCGCCCCGCTGGATGGGCGGCAGGAAGCGGTCCTTCTGCTCGTCGGTGCCGAACTCGAGGATGGTCGGGCCTATCAGCCCCTCGCCGATGTGACCCACCCTCGCGGGGGCGTCGGCCCTGGCGTACTCCTCGTAGAAGGCCACCTGGTCCTCCAGGGAGGCGGCGCGGCCGCCGTACCGCTCGGGCCAGCCCAGGCAGGTCCAGCCGGCCTTGCCGAGGTGGCGCTCCCACGCCTGGCGCAGGTCGTGGCCCTCGTGCTCGCGCCCCGGCCCGCCGAGCCCCCTGACGTGGGCGAACTCGCCGCTCAGCGCCTCCTCCAGCCAGGCCCTGGCCTCCTCGCGGAGCCCCGGCGCGGCTCCCGACGGGTCAGGCAGGCTCAACGAAACCGCCGTACCCGCCGCGGAAGAACACCAGAGGGCCGCCTTCGGCGTGCGTGTCGAGCTGGAGTACCCTGGCCACCACGATCACGTGGTCACCGGCCGGGTGCTCGGCCTCGACCACGCAGTCCATCCAGGCCAGCGCGCCTTCGAGCACCGGGTTGCCGCCGGGGGAGCCGGTCCACTCCAGGCCCGCGAACTTGTCGCCGCCCTTGGTCGCCATCTGGGCGCACACGTCCTGCTGGTGCTCGGCCAGCACGTTGACGGTGACGACCTTCGCGCCGCGCACCCTGGGCCAGCTCGTGCTCGTGTACGCCACGCAGAACGCCACGAGAGGCGGCGTGAGCGAGACGGAAGTGAAGGAGTTGGCCGCCAGCCCGCACGGCTGCCCGCTCGCCGGGTCGACCGCCGTGATCGCCACCACGCCGGTCGCGAACCTGCCGAGCACCTGCCGGAAGAGGCGGCTGTCGAGATGGCCGTTCGCGCTCTGATAGGAAGGGCCGGTCGGCATGGCGGCTCCATTGCGATTTCTGCGCTGATGGGGCGTCGGAAGGCCGCGACAGCCGTCCGGCGCCACGAGCCGGGCAGCGTGTGTGCTCATGGTCCGCCTCCTAGTCCACCGGCTGCGCCCTATCTTACCAAGCGCTTGCTTGGACGGTAGGTGAACCGGCGAAACCATGTCAAGTTCGCATGTCGCGTGGGGTGGGGCGCGTTGACATGGGAGAAATGTCCGGCTTAGTGTGACGAATGTGTCCAAGCGCTTGCTTGACTTCCGGGACCGCACCGCCATAGCCGGGGTGGGTTACACCCCGTTCACCAAGGACTCGGGCGTCAGCACGCTCACCCTCGCCTGTCGAGCCGTGCTGGCCGCGGTCGAGGACGCGGGGCTCTCGGTGGACGACGTGGACGGGCTGGCCACGCACCGCGTGGGGGACTCGGCGGCGCCCACGCTGGTCGGGCCGGCGCTGGGTCTGACGGACCTCGCCTGGCACCTGGACCAGTTCGGCGGCGGGAGCGTGTCGCACGCGGTCGTCGGTCAGGCGGCGCTGGCGGTGGCGGCGGGGATGGCCGAGACGGTCGTCTGCTACCGGGCCATCAACGCCCGCTCGGAGTTCCGCATGGGTGGCACGGGCCGGGGCGTTCCGGTGAGCCCTGAGGTGCAGTATCAGGCTCCGTACGGGTATGTGGCGCCGCCGCAGCAGTACGCCATGTACGCCCGAGCCCACATGTCGAAATACGGCACGAAAGCCGAGCACTTCGGGCAACTGGCAGTCACCCAGCGCGCCAACGCCGCCAAGAACCCGCGGGCGTTGATGCGTACCCCGATCACGCTGGACGACTATCTGGCGAGCAGGTGGATCGCGGAGCCGTTCCGGCTGCTGGACTGCTGCCTGGAGACGGACGGCGCCTGCGCCGTGGTCGTCACCACGGCCGAGCGCGCCCGCTCGCTCCGTCGCCCTCCGGTGCTGGTCTCGGCCGCCGCCTGGGGCGGTGGCACGTCTCATCTCTCCGGTGACCCGTCCGCCGACCCCACGGTGACGGCGGCCGCCGCCCTGGCTCCGCGCCTCTACGCGCAGGCCGGGCTCGGGCCGGGCGACATCGACGTGGCCGAGCTGTACGACTGCTTCACGTACTCGGTGATCGTCCAGCTCGAGGACTACGGGTTCTGCGGCAAGGGCGAGGGCGGCCCGTACGTGGCCTCCGGCGCGACCGCGCCGGACGGTCCGCTCCCGGTCAACACCCACGGGGGCTTCCTATCGGAGGGTTACGTCCACGGCATGAACCACATCGCCGAGGCGGTCTCCCAGCTCAGGGGCGACGCCGGGGACCGCCAGGTGGTGGGCGCCGAGGTCGCGCTCTCCACCGCCCAGCCCGGCTACATCCTCCCGGCCACCTCCGCCCTGATCCTGAGGAGGCCGTGATGGCGGCGTACCGGCCGGCGTTCGACCGGGACTCGAGGCCGTGGTGGGAGCGTGTCGGCAGGCGGGAGTTCGCCGTGCAGGAGTGCGACGGCTGCGGGGCGGCGCGCTTCCCGGCGCGGGCGTTCTGCCCCGCGTGCCGGACGGAGGCGTGGCACTGGCGGGAGGTGGAGCCCGAGGGAGTCGTGGAGAGCTGGATCGTCAATCATCAGCCGTTCATGCCGGGGTTGGCGGAGCCGTACGTGGTGGTGATGGTCAGGCTGGCGGCGGTGCCGGGGTGCTTCGTGTACGGGAACTGGCGCGGCGATCGGCCCCCGGAGCCCGGCGAGCGGGTCCGGGTCGCCTACCGCAGGATCGACGAGGAGCTGACGCTGGTGGACTGGGAGCCTGCGGAGGATGACGGGAATCTGGATACTCATCCGGCCCGGCGTACATCCTCCCGCTAGTTGACCTTGGTCCGGAAATTGGATTGGTACCGGAAAATCCCACCAGTCCCACCATCACGAAGCGGCCCCCTGGTTGGGCTCCGAGGGTTGATGATGAGGCAGTAGGCGTCAACGCGGACGGCTCGGACTTGGCGGCAAGCGATGACTGGTTCGGACTTGGTGACAGGCATGGCCCGGAGGTCGCGGGTCACGATCATGCCTGTCCGCCGGTCACTCGGCCGGTCGTGCCGTGCGCGTCTGGACGGGGCCCGGCCACGGTCGGAAGGTGGGGCCGGCCGTGCCCGCCGTACACGAGGGGGTCGTGGACGGCGCTGGGCACCGTCCGTCATGGCGGGAAGGCGGGTGGCGGGGGCGCGCGGGCCGCCTGGTCGTCAGAGGAGGCGGCGCGGTCCCCTGGATCGGGAGGAGCGGCGCGCCATCGGGTTCCCATTCAGAGGAAAGCGCGCCCTGGCGGGCGTGGGGGACCCGCCAGGACGCGCTTCCTGCCCCGTGAGCGGCGGCGCCAGGACTCCGGCGAGGGATGGAGTCCTAGGCCGTTGAATCGCGCACGGAGTCGATGGGGGAGTGTGAAAGCTCCTGCTGCCGGTAACGTGCGGCGATGCGTCGAGCTGCACCAACCGGGTCATCGATGGGGTGCGTGACGGGGGCGCCACCCTCCTCTTTCCAGACAAAGGATCCGTCGTCGCACCACGCGGTCAGCTCAGTCAACACCGATTGCTCGGATGCGCCGTCGCTCTGGTAGGTGTGGGTGAATCCCGCGCGAGGCAATCCGTAACGCAGTAAACGGATTGCTTCACCAGGGTCATGCCAGGGCAGGTACGGCGTACCCGTGCGGACCGGCAACACTGGCCTTCACCCCCTCACCGGCCTTTAGATGGATTTGTACCAACGAATGGATGATGGGCCGCTGGAGGGGGTTCGGTCAAGGGGTTGTGGCCTGCTAGAACCAGATCGTCTAAATTGTTGGAACAAAAGGGGTGAAAGTGGCAAGGTCGGTGCTGTATCAGCAGGTGGCTGCGGAATTGCGTCGAGCCATCTACTCGGGTGTCCTCGGCCCGGGGGCACAGCTACCGACCGAGGCGCAGCTCATGGAAGACCATGGGGTGAGCAGGAACACCGTAAGGCTGGCCCTGGGAGAGCTCGTCAATGAGGGGCTCGTCACGCGCACGCCGCGGCGCGGGACAGTGGTCAGGGATCGCAGACCGCTGCTGATCTATCCGCAGCGGGAGCTGGAGCCGCCACCTTCAGGCGAACTGCGGGAAGCCTTCGCCTACGCCGTTGCGCAAGAAGGCCGCGCGCCGAGTCAGTACATCGAGGTGCTGACGGTGTCTCCCGTCGAGGAGATCGCCAGCAGGCTGGAGCTGGCGGACGGGGAATTGGCGGTGGTGAGACGCCGTCTGCGTTTCGTGGACGGACAGCCGTACAACACCAACGATTCCTACTTCCCGCGTGATCTCGTTGCCGACTCCGAGATCGCCAGGCCCGGGGACATCGCGCGAGGGGCGAACCGGGTATTGGAGGAACTGGGCCACGCACAGGTGCGCGTCGTGGACGACATCTGGGCCCGCATGCCCAACCAGGAGGAGGCCGAGCGCCTCCAACTAGAGCTCGGCACGCCGGTCATGGTCTACGTCCGCGTCGGATTCGACGCGGCGGACATGCCCGTACGTGTCGCGGTGTCGGTGCTGCCCGCCGACAAGCATTTGATCAGGTACGAGCTCGACGGCCGCTAACGGGCTCGGGATGAAGGGGTGATTCAGCCGGCCGGGCGCAGCGAGAAATAGCCGCCTCGCTGGCCATGGGGAGTCGTGCATACTCCCCTAAATCGCCATTTATCCATATATATCGGGTTGAGGCCCCATTTCGGGCCTGCGCGACATTGCGTCATCACGCTCTGTGTTTGCGCGCGCACCCAACGCAACGGGAGTTGTATTATGCACACAAACACCCTGCTTCACCCGCTCGCTCTCCGGCGAGCCGAGCCCGAGGACCTTCCTGGCGTACTCACCCTGCTCGCGGACACCGCCGAGTGGCTCTACACGCAAGGAGTGCGGCAGTGGCCGCGCGGGGGCTTCGGCCCCGAGCGGATCGAACCGCTCATCGAGGAGCGGGTGCTGTTCCTGCTCGACGATGAGCTCAGATACCTCGACCCCGACGAATCGGCCCCGCCTGTCGCCACCATAGCCCTCGACGGCCACGCGGATCCGGAGTTCTGGACGCTGGACGACGACCCCGGGGCGGCCCTTTACGTCCACAAGCTCGCCGTGGCCCGCCCCTGGTCCGGCAGCGGCCTCGGCGACGCCCTCCTGGACTGGGCCGGCGCCTCGGCCCACGCGGCCGGGCTGCCCTGGCTGCGGCTGGACTGCGCCAAGGGGAACCGGCGGCTCCAGGAGTACTACCGCCGCCGCGGTTTCCGTCACGTCCGCACGGTGGACCTTCCCCACCGCGCCTCGGGGGCCCTTTTTGAACGGGCCTCGGAAGACCTGCTCACCACGGCCTTCCGCGATCTCACGATGGCCGAACTGATCACCGCCTGACACCTTCCACGCCCGGCCGGGGCCCGGCTCCGGCCGGGCTCCCGCCGCACGCGGCCACCCACCCCACCCACCGACATCGAGCCAGGGGCCGCATGCGGCGGGACAATTTGCCGTGATCTGCGGCGGAATGGTGCAGAGCACCATATAGCCTCTCCTCCATGACCGGATCGCTGCTAGAGGTCATCGCGCTGAACGTGCGCGACGCCGTGGCCGCTGAACAGGGTGGAGCCGACCGGCTGGAGGTCGTCGCCGACATGGCGGCCGACGGGTTGACCCCGTCACCGGAGACGGTCGCCGCGATCGCCGCCGAGTGCCCGCTTCCTCAGATGGTCATGCTCCGCTGCGACGCCCACTTCACCGCCGACTCCGACGTGCTCGAGCGGCTGAGCCGGGACGCCAAGGCGTTGGCGCAGGCAGGGGCGGCGGGGTTCGTGTTCGGGTTCCTCGACGGCTCGGGGAAGGTCGATCTCGCGGCCACGGAGGCGCTCATCCACGCCGTCTCGCCGCTGCCCTGGACGTTCCACCGGGCCGTCGACCACGCGGCGGATGTCCAGGCCTCCTGGCGGGCCGTGCGGCTGCTGCCCAACCTCGCCACCGTGCTCACCTCGGGTTCGCCCGACGGCGTGGGGGAGGGGCTCCCGGTGCTGAAGGCGCGCGCCGAGGCGGGTGACGGCTCGATCATCCTGGCCGGCGGCGGGCTGAAGCCGACGCACGTACCGGCGCTGCTCGACTACGGCATCCGCGCCTTCCACGTGGGCTCCGCCGTGCGGGCGAGCTGGTCCGACCCCGTCGAGTGGCGGCTCGTACGCCAGTGGCGGGCCATGGTCGAGCGCGACTGAGACCCGGCCCCCGTCACGGCAGGGCCGCGTCCGCGCGCCTGAGAGCGGCCACCAGCGTCCGGACGGTGGCGGGCTCGTCCATGACGCCGCCCCCCGACTCCCGCTGCTCCTCCCAAGCTCTCACGCGCTCCTGGTACGCGTCGTACCGGGCGAGGTGGAAGGCGTAGACGGTGGCGAACCGGCTCACCAGGTGCGAGGGGTGCATGTCCCACCCCTGATAGAAGCCGTGCCGCAGGGAGTGCCTGACCAGCTCGGCATGGCGCCGCCACAGCGCGTGCACGTCGGGCGCGAGGTCGGAGGCGGGCGAGGCGGCCAGCGACCCGTCCGACAGCTCCACCCCCGTGCCAGCGAACGCGGTCTGCATCACGTGCCGGGCATGGTCGCACGCGGGATGGTCGAGCCGCTGCTCGTGCGGCGGCAGCCCGATCGCGGCCGTGTAGTCGAACACGCCGAAATGCGCCGCGGCCAGCCGCCCGCCCAGCGACTCCGCCAGGTCCCCGCGCAGGAAGTGCAGCGTCTGCGGCGCCTCCACCTGCATCTCGAACCGCAACCGTACGTCCAGCTCCGCCTCGAGCTGCTCCAGCACGTCCGCGAAGTGGCCGAGGTACGGCTCCATCAGGACCTTGGGAAAGGTGACCGTGAACCCGGGCGGCAGCTCGCCGGCCCGCTCGACGATTCCCGTGACGAGCAGGTCGAGCGTGCGCACCGACCGCGCGGGATCAGCGTCGGCGAACGACTTGACCCGCGGCCCCCACCGCCGCGGCAGCGCCCCCGCCGCGTGCATCGTGGCCACCGCCTCGACGGCCTGCGCCACGTGCTCGTCCTCCACCAGGTCGGGACGTACGCCGTACCCGTCCTCGAAGTCGATCCGGAGGTCCTCGACCGGCTCGGACGAGAGCTTCTGCACCAGCTTGGCGTGCACGGAGGCGCCCAGCCCGGAGGGCACCCCGAAGACCTCCGCCAGCGAGCCCGGATCGGCCAGATGTGCCTTGACCAGGGAGAGCGCCTGATCGCCCCACTCGGAGACGGTACGGGCCGAGACGCGGTCGGCCGGGACGTAGACGGTGTGGACCGGCTGCCAGCCCGCGTCGGCGGACGGATAGCGGGCCCGCTGGACCCGGTAGGTCTCCTCGAACCCCTCAGGGACGGCACGCACGGAGCATTGCCTCCAGGCCGACGAGCTTGACGCGTTCGCCCCGGCCCAGGGACCTGGCCAGTTCGGTCTCGGCGGCCTCGATCGCCAGCCACTCCCCGTACGTCACCGGACGCACCCCGCGAGCGGCCAGCAGCTCGTCGATGGAGCCCCGGCTCACCGGCACGCGGCCCGCGAGGTCGGCCAGGAGCGTGCGGACCGTCTCCGCCGCGTCGGACTTGTTGGTGCCGATCACCCCGGTGGGACCGCGCTTGAGCCAGCCCGCCACGTATTCGCGGTCGCGCACCCGTCCGGCGTCGTTCGGCACGGTCATGGTCTTCTCGGAGAACGGCACGCCGGGCAGCGGCACGCTCTGGTAGCCGACCGAGCGCAGCACCATGCCGACCGGCAGCGTCTCGAACTCGCCCGTTCCCACGACGCGCCCGTCCTCCGACAGTCGGGTGCGTTCGAGCTTGAGCCCCTCCACCCGTTCGGTGCCGAGGATCTCCACGGGCCGCAGCCAGAAGCGCACGTCGAGGCGGCGCGGGCGGCCCACCGGCTCGCGGGCGGCCCATGACTGCAGGACCTTGATGTTGCCCTGGATCTGGCGCGGGAAGTCGACGCCCAGGACGACGGCCTCGTCGGGGCGGACGCAGACGTCGGCGTTGGCCAGCTCGCCCAGCTCGCGCAGCTCCTTGAGGGTGAACTTGGCGTGCTCGGGGCCGCGGCGGCCGATCATGTGGATGGCCTTGACCTGGCTCTCCTCGAGGCGCTCCAGCACGTCGTGCGGCACGTCCGTGGAACGCAGCTCCTCGTGGGTCTTGGCGAGGACGCGTACGACGTCCACGGCCACGTTGCCGACGCCGATCACCGCCACCTCGGGGCTGTCCAGCGTGAACCGATCGGGATCGACGTCGGGGTGCCCGCAGTACCAGTTGACGAAGTCCGTCGCCGCCACGCTGCCCGGCAGGTCCTCGCCGGGGATGCCGAGCTTCCTGTCGACCATCGCGCCCGTGCAGTAGACCACCGCGTCGTACGTGCTCAGCAGGTCCTCGACGGACACGTGCTCGCCCAGCGTGACGCCGCCGAGGAAGCGGATCTGAGGGAGCTCGAGCACCCTCCGCAGGTAGTTGGCGATCGACTTGATCGACGTGTGGTCGGGCGCGACGCCGTATCTGACCAGCCCGTACGGGGTGGGCAGGCGTTCGAGGACGTCGACCTCGACGGGCTCCGCCGACTGCTTCACCAGAGCCTCGGCCGTGTAGATCCCGGCGGGGCCCGACCCGATGACCGCCACGTGCAACGCCACGCTGCCTCCTAAGACTCGGTTACACGTGTCCCACCCGATGTAACCGGTCGGTGTGATCGATGTATCCCCGGTCGCCGGTCCGGATGAACCCGTCCCCGGCGCGTACCGCATGATCGCTGCTGCCAACGTAGCCGGTCATCGCCGCCACGGAGCGGAGGAACACCCACCTTGTTCCTCGCCCGGCAGCACGCGTCCCGGATGTGTCGACCAGCAGGCGCGGCATGACGGCTCCCGGGGCATATGGCGCTAATTCGACACTACTCCGCCCAAGCCGCCTCGGAGAGACCTCAGTTCTCCCGCAGAAGGGCCTCTGCCGACGTGCGCAGGGCCAGCTTGTCGATCTTCCCGTTCACGTTCGTCGGAAGGGAGTCCACGACGACCAGCCGCTTGGGCACCTTGTAGTTCGACATGTTCGCCCGAGCCCAGATGAGCAGCGCCTCGGGATCGACGGAGACCCCCGGGCGCGGCACGACGTACGCCAGGCCCGACTCGCCGGTGCTCGCGTCCGGCACGCCCACGACGGCCGCCTGCGCCAGCGACCCCTCCCTGAGCAGCAGCGACTCCACCTCGGCCGGCGAGACGTTGAACCCGTTGACGATGTAGAGCTCCTTCTTGCGGTCCACGATGGCGAGGTTCCCGAACGGGTCCAGCACCCCGATGTCCCCCGTGTGCAGCCATCCGTCCCGGTCGACGGCCTCGGCGGTCCTGGCGGGCTCGTCCCAGTAGCCCCGCATCACGCCGTAGCCCCGCTGCAGGATCTCCCCCCGTTCCCCGGCGGCGACCTCCTTGCCGTCGTCGTCCACGATCCTGACCTCGATCCCCGGCACGGGCCGCCCCGTGGTATTGGCGATCACGCCGATCGGGTCCCCGGCCCTGGTCATGGAGACGACCGTGCCCTCCATCAGCCCGTACGCGTTGATCATCCGCTCCAGCCCCACCCGCTCCACCAGCCGCGTGATGAGGCTGGACGGCACGGCGGCGGCTCCGCAGATGGCCACGCGCAGCGACGACACGTCCCAGGAGCCGCGGTCCAGCTCGTCCAGGATCCGGTGGAAGAGGGTCGGCGGCCCGGCCAGGACGGTGATCCGCTCGGACGAGATCAGGGACATCAGCGCGTCAGGCGTGAAGATGGGGATCGGCACCATCGTGGCCCGGCGCAGGACGCAGGCGATGAGCCCGGCGTTCAGCCCGAAGCCGTGGCTGAACGGGGCGATGATCGGATAGCGGTCGCGCTCGTCCAGGGTGACGATCTCGGACCAGTCCCAGTAGCCGCGCAGGACCTGGGCGTGGTCGAGCATGACGCCCTTGGGCACGCCGGTGGTTCCCGACGTGGACATGATCTCGCACAGGTCGTCCGGGCGGACGGCGAGCGCCCGTTCCTCGGCCTCCCCGGCGGAGACCCGCGCGCCCCGCGCGCGTAACTCGGATGCGTGGTGCAGGCCGGGGATCGGCGGCAGGAGGTCGGCGAGCGGGGTCGCCGACGGCCCCGCGCCGGTGATCAGCACCTTCGCGCCGGTCTTCTCGATCATCTGGGCGGCCTCGATGCCCTTGTAGCGGGACGAGAGCGGCACGATCACCGCGCCCGCGTCCCAGATGCCGAACGCGTGCCGCACCCAGTGCGCCGAGTTCAGGCCCCACAACGCCACCCGGTCCCCGGGAGCGACGCCGAGGGCGATGAGGCCACGGGCGATCTCGGCGGTCGCGGCCCTCAGCTCGGACAGTGTCATCCGCGTGCCGCCGTCGGCGAGCACGGTGGCGTCGGGATGGGCGGCTGCCTGGTCGCGCAGCATGCGGGGGAGCGTTCCCCAGTCCGGCATCGGTGCCATCGGTTGCCCCTAGGTGATGAGAGCGCGGTCCCTTCCGAGGTGGTGGCCGCGCAGGTCGTTCACCGTGCCCGGCGCGGGGGTCTCGGAGACGTCCTGGGCGATCTCCACGTTGATCGAGATGGGGGTCAGCGCATGGACGGCCTGCTGGATCCTCGACTTCCACATGGGGTTGCGGACCAGGCTCGCCCGGCTGAACGTGACCGTCAGCGTCGCCGTGTCCAGCGTCCCCTGCCGGCTGATCGTCAGATCCCAGCCGGCCACCCCGTCGATCTTCGACAGTGCCTTCTCGATGCGCGGCAGCGCCAGCCACACGCCTCTGACCAGCACGTGATCGCCCACCGTGTGGGCGGGCGCGGGTATGCCGGTGCCGCCGAGCCGGGTGACCAGGCCGGTCCTGAGCACGGCGTCGCCGGGCGGCGGGGCGACGATCAGCTCGGCGAGCTCGGCGGCGGGATCGGGGGCGTCGTCCTTGGTCAGCGACGCCACGCGCAGGACGCCGTCCGCGAGAGGCGTGAGCGGGTCCTCCTCCGAGGCCCGCCACGCCAGGGCGCCGCCGGTGAACGGGCCGGCGAACACCTCCGTCACCCTCGACTCGAACTCGCCCGCCAGATGGCCCATCGTCCGCGTGGAGGCGATCTCCCCGGTCAGGATGATGTTCCGGAGCCCGAGGTCCAGCGGGTCCAGCAGGAACTCCAGGTGCAGCCTGGCCAGGAGGTCCATCGCGCCCGTGGGGGTGATGACCAGGGTGGTCGCCTTCAGCGCGGTCAGCGCGTGGTGCAGGCGCATCCGGCCGCGCGGGCCCACGTCCGCGGCGGCGCTCGCCACGTCCGCGGCGGCGGCCGCCCAGAGCGCCCCCGCGGGCTCGGCGAGGGCCACCACGACGCGGTCGCGCGCGCCCACGCCCGCCTCGCGCAGTGCCTGCGCGGTCAGGCCGTGGTCCTGAGGCTCCAGCCGGACGGCGCTCGACACGTCGGGGGAGACGAGCAGGAGCCCGGTGGCGGCGTGCGCGGCGGCCCCGAGATCGTCACGGGTGAGCCAGAGGGTCATCAGACCACCACTTCCGTCATGAACAGGGTCATGGAGTCGCACACCCGGTCATGGGTCAGGCCGCCGACCTGCGCCTGGATGATGAGGTCCGTCGCGCCCGCCTCGGCGATCCTGGCCACGGCCTTGCGCGAGCCCTCCACGTCGTCCACCACCACCATCAGGTTCTCGCGCAGCGTGGCCATGGACTCCTCGGGCGGCAGCCCGGCCGCCAGCTGCCCCAGCACCCGGTGCGTGGCGTGGCGGGCGTCGTAGTAGTCGGGTGGGGTGACCAGGTTGACCTGGCGGCGGATGTACCACAGGACGGCGTCGGCGGCCGTGGCGGTCGCCTCGTCGCGGGTCGGGGCGACGTACCAGGGGATCATCAGCGCGACGCGCCGGCTCGCCGGGTCGAAGCCATGCTCAGCCAGACATTCTCGATACTTCGCGATATCGGCGGCCACGTCGTCGATGCCCTTGAGCATGGTCATGCCGAGCAGGTTGTACCCGTGCCTGGCCGCCGCCAGGTATCCCTCCAAAGAGGTCGACGCCACCCATACCGGGGGGTGGGGCCGCTGGACCGGGCGCGGGTAGACGGCCACATCGGGGATCTCGAAGAACTCGTTCGACCGGCTGACCGGCTCGCCGTCGGACTGCCAGATGGCCAGCGTCGCCTCCAGCGAGTCCTCCCAGATCTGCCGCGACTTCTCGAACGGCCGCTGGAACGCCTGGTACTCCAGCGGGGAGGCGCCCCGTCCCGTCCCGAACTCGACCCGCCCGCCGCTCAGCACGTCCAGCGTGGCGACGCGCTCGGCCGTGCGGATGGGGGACTGGAACGGCAGCAGCACCACGCCGAGCCCCAGGTGGATGCGCTCCGTGCGCTGTGAGATGGCGGCCAGGACCAGGTCAGGCGCGGAGGAGTGGGAGAAGCCTCTGGTGAAGTGGTGCTCCACGAACCAGGCGGTGTCGAAGCCCAGGCGGTCGCCGAGCGCGACCTGCTCGACCACGTTCCTGAACGCCTGCTGCTCCACTTCGCGGGTGCGCCCGCGGACCTCCAACTCATACCCCAGGCTGATCCGTAGGGACGTCATCGCGCCTCCGGCGAAGTAGTGAACCAAGCGCTCGCTTGGTAGAGCGTATCAGCAGCGAACACTTGCGGGAAGGGCGCGGACCCGATCAGAGTGGATGCCTGTGAAGCGAAAGCACGTGCTGCGGCGGCCGAAGGACGGCTTGAATCCGGACGCCGACGACGACTTCTCGCTCACCAGTGCCCGCAGGTATGAGGCGTTCGGCCGGGTGATGGCCGCGCTCGCCACCGAGGCCGACTTCATCGAGTCGTGCCGCGATCTGACCTGGTGGCGCGGGTCCGACCACAGCTGGCACATCGAGTGGCGCGACGGCCCCTACGCGTCCGAGGTCGCTGCCCTGCTCACCGACCAGGTTCGCGACCCCGAGCACGACGGCCCCCTCGTCACCGAGGCCGGCCCGGGGAACGGCGGGTCGGCCGTGCTCGACGTGATGGGGGTGCGGTTCGAGCTGCGGGCGATCGACCCGATGGGGCGGGCCACCGTACGGGAGCGCCCCGGGCTCTGGCGCCTGGCCGAGGCGCTCGACACCACGCGCCGCACCAACACCCGCCACCCATGGGAGGAACTCCTCGGCGGTTAGCCTCTTGAAGGGACCTCGGCCGACGTGCGGCGGGCGGTGCTACCCGAGGGCGTGGGCCACCAGGCGGGCGCGGTGGGCCTGCGGCGGCCCGAACAGCTGCGCGTCCGAGGTCGCCCGTTTGAGATAGCGGTGCGCAGGATGCTCCCACGTGATGCCGATCCCGCCGTGAATCTGGATGTTCTCCCCCGCCACGGCCAGATACGCCTCCGTGCAGTACGAGCCCGCGATCGCCGCGAACATCTCGTCGCGGGCCGCCGCCCCGGCCGCCGACCGGGCCGACTCCACCAGCAGGAGCAGGTCGGCGAGCTTGTGCTTGATCGCCTGGAACGACCCGATCGGCCGCCCGAACTGCTGACGCCGCTTCGCGTGCTCGACCGCCGTCTCCAGGCACCGCCGCGCCCCGCCCACCTGCTCGGCGGCCAGCGCCGCGATCCCGAGGTCGCGCACGCGGGCCCACGACGCGCCGTCGCCGAGCCGCCGTACCGGGGTGCCCTGGAAGGTGAGCTCCTGCAGCGGCCGGCTCTCGTCCATGGTCCGGTACGTCCTGCGCCGCGCCGGCACGGCCGCCACCAGCAGCCCGTCCACGTAGAGCAGCACCAGCTCGCCCGCCATCGCGTACGGGACGACGCCAGTGAGCAGGCCGGACTCCAGCCGGAGAGCCCCGTCGCCCGGCAGCACCACGGTCGCCGTCACCGAGCCGTCGGCCAGGGCCGGGAGCAGGTGGAACGCCTCGCACGACATGAGCGCCTCGACCGCCATCACCGCCGTCTGCAGGAACGGATGCGGCGACAGGGCCCGGCCCAGCTCCTCGGCGACGGCGGCCGTTTCGGCCGGACCGCATCCCGCCCCGCCGTGCTCCTCGGGCACGAGCAGCCCCGCGACCCCCACGTCGCGCGCGAACGTCCGCCACGGCGCGTCCGGCCGGTCGGCGAGGTAGTCGCGGACGACGGCGCCGAGCTCATCGGGGAGGGCCATGAACGCCATGCTAACCAAGCGTTTGCTTGATTTGGTAGTGTGATGACCGAAATTTGCCGTTTCTGTACGATCACATAATCTGACAGAGGTCAACCCAAGGAGCGGCCCGGGGTACGGCCGACCAGGGAACTCTCTGATGAACGACACCAGCATCGACTATGCCGACCTCGCCGAGTACGACCGGCGGCAGCTCTGCATCGAACGCCATCTCCTGACAGCCTTCCTCGGAGGACTCGCTGTCGGGCTCGTCGGCATGTTCCTCGCCGGCAAGGGGCCCGGATGGATCGGCCAGATCTATGACCCGTACGTCTATCTCGCCCTGTCGCTGGCCGTGGGCGCGACGGCGTCCGGGTTCGGCTGGGCGCTGCTGACGACGTTCCTGGCGGCCGCCTCCACGCTGGTCGCCGCGATGGGCGCGGGCGCGCTCAGCGGCGGCCCGGCCTTCGACGTCATCGGCGGCAGCGCCGCCGGGCTCAACTGGACGATCGGCCTGCTCGTCGGCCTGGGCCTGCTGGCCTACGCCACCCGCAGGCACGACGCCTGGGGCGACCTCGCGGCGGGCGCGGTCGGCGTCGCGCTGATCGCGGACGTGATGGACCGGGCGACCCCGGGGTTCATCGACAGCGACCGGTCGTTCTGGCCCGGTCCCGCGGTGGTGGTCGGTCTGCTCTCCGTCGCGCTGGTGTTCCTGCTGCGCAGGAAAGCGCGGGGCCGGGCGCGGGCGCTCACGCTGTCGGCGGTGTTCGCCGGGGTGTTCGCGGCCTGTCTGGCCGCCATCCTGTCCGGCTGGATTCCCCCGACTGTCTGAGCGCGGCGGATAAGCCCGAGCGCTGTGCCGCTCCGAGTCGATAGCCTGTAATCCTTCACATCCAGGTTCGAGCAAGGAGTAGCCGTGTTGCTGCGCATGTCGTCGTTGTTTCTTCGCACCCTGCGGGACGACCCGGCAGACGCGGAAGTGCCGAGCCACAAGCTCCTGGTCCGCGCCGGCTACGTCCGCCGCGTGGCGCCCGGCATCTACTCCTGGCTGCCTCTCGGCAAGATGGTGCTGGAGAACGTCACCAGGATCGTCCGCGAGGAGATGAACCGGATGGGCGGCCAGGAAGTGCTCTTCCCCGCCCTGCTGCCCCGCGAATACTACGAGGCCACCGGCCGCTGGACCGAGTACGGCGACAACATCTTCCGGCTCCAGGACCGCAAGGGCGCCGACTACCTCCTCGGTCCCACCCACGAGGAGCTCTTCACCGACATGGTCAAGGGCGAATACTCCTCGTACAAGGACTATCCGGTCACCCTCTACCAGATCCAGACGAAGTACCGCGACGAGGCACGGCCGCGCGCGGGGATCCTGCGCGGGCGCGAGTTCCTCATGAAGGACTCGTACTCGTTCGACCTCGACGACGACGGGCTCAAGCACTCCTACGAGCGGCACCGCGACGCGTACATCCGCACCTTCGACCGGCTCGGCATCAACTACAAGATCGTGTTCGCCCAGTCGGGGGCGATGGGCGGGTCGGCGTCGGAGGAGTTCCTGGCGCCCACGCCCACGGGCGAGGACGCGTTCGTGGCCTGCCACGCGTGCGGCTACGCGGCCAACGCCGAGGCCGTCGTCACGCCCGCGCCCGCCGCCCGCTCGTTCGACGACGCGGCGCCGCTGCAGGTCCTCGACACGCCCGACACGCCGACCATCGAGACGCTGGTGTCGTACGTCAACGAGCACCACGGCCTGTCCGTCACCGCCGCCGACACGCTCAAGAACGTCGTCGTCAAGGTCTCCACGCCGGGCTCCGACAAGGTCGAGACCCTGGTCATCGGCGTGCCCGGTGACCGCGAGGTCGACTTCAAGCGCCTGGAGGCCGCGCTGTCGCCCGGCGAGCCCGCCATCTTCGAGGCCGCCGACTTCGCCAAGCACCCCGGCCTCGTACGCGGCTACATCGGGCCGCAGGTCCTGCGCTCGCTCGGCATCCGCTACCTCGTCGACCCCCGGGTCGTCACCGGCACCTCCTGGGTGACCGGGGCCAACGAGCCCGGCAAGCACGCCGCCAACGTGGTGGCGGGGCGCGACTTCACCCCCGACGGCACGATCGAGGCCGCCGAGGTGCGCGCCGGCGACCCCTGCCCCCGCTGCGGCTCCGAGCTCTCCATCGACCGCGGCATCGAGATCGGCCACATCTTCCAGCTCGGCCGCAAGTACGCCGACGCCGCCGGCCTCGACGCGCTGGGCCCCGACGGCAAGCCGATCCGGATCACGATGGGCTCCTACGGCATCGGCGTCTCCCGCGCCGTGGCGGTCATCGTCGAGCAGGCCCACGACTCGCTCGGGCTGGTGTGGCCGCGCGAGGTGGCGCCCGCCGACGTGCACATCGTCGGGACCGGCAAGGAGAACCAGGTGGAGGCCGCCCTGGAGCTGGGCGCTTCCCTTGAGTCGCGCGGGCTGCGGGTCCTGGTGGACGACCGGCCGTCGGTCTCGCCCGGGGTGAAGTTCAAGGACGCGGAGCTGCTGGGAGTGCCCACGATCGTGGTGGTGGGACGCGGGCTGTCGCAGGGGGTCGTGGAGCTTCGGGACCGGGTTTCCGGGGAGAAGGCGGAGATTCCGCTCGCCGAGGCCGCCGACCGCATCCTGGCCGCCATCGGCTGACACACCGCCTACGGGGCCCGGCCGGCGTACTCGACGCCGCCCGGGCCCCGCGCGCTTGCACGCGCTGCCGGCCCTTCTCGGGCGTGCTCGACGCCGGCTGGCCCCTGTGGGTCTGCATGCTCCCGGCCCTTCTTGGCGTGCCGGGTGGCGCCTCGAAGACGCTCTACGAGATCGAGTAGACCCCTAGCGTGGCGAAGGTCAGGATGGCGGCCGTGAGGAGGGCGGTGGGGACGGAGAGGAGCTTCACCCAGACCCGGATCAGCGGCAGGTTGAGCACCAGCAGCATCACGTTCCCGATGCAGAGGCTGGCGATCAGCGTCCACACCAGCACCGGCTGCTGGTCGAAGAGCTGCGGCCCCGGTTGCACATTGTAGATCTGGAACGCGATCAGCAGTATGCTGCCCGGCCCCGCGCCCGTGCTTCCAAGGGAACGCCGGCCGGAGTGCGGTGGTGCAACGCCCCAACGCCTCTCTCGGCCTCCGAAGGATCGCCGGCCGGAGTGTGTGGGGGAGGCCTATCCGCCGCTCGATGTCGCCGAGGGGGAGGGCGCCGGCGGTGGGGCGGCCGCCGCCGGCATGCCGGGGAAGGCCGCGGGCTGGGCCGGCCGGAAGGCGTACGAGCGGGTCACGGCCTCCTGCATGGCCAGCGCGGCATAGCGCCGCAGCGTGACGTCCTGCGCGGCGGCCAGCTCGAGATAGGCGGCCGTGACGCCGCTCTCCAGCTGCACCGCCAGCTTGACGGCCAGCGACTGGTCGGCGGGGAAGAACGGCAGCGCGTAGGAGGCGTCGGGCTCGGCAGGCCGGCCGCCCCGCGCCGTGATGAACGCGCGCAGCTGGTCGCGGCGCGCCCGGTGAGCGTCGAAGGCCGCGCTCATCCGGGCCCGCAGCGACCCCGACGTGCGCGCGCCCAGCAGCCCGTACGCGAACAGGGCCGCGTGCTCGGCCGCCAGCGCCTTGCGTAGTTTCTCGATGTCGTCGGGGCTCACAGCGACCTCGGCAGGGCGACGGCGTGGGCGGCCTCGCAGGCCCCGATGCTGGCGATCAGCTGCGCCACCCCGGGCGAGACGCCGGCGAGCTGCCGGACCCGTAGGGCGGCGGCCTTGCGTTCCAGATCGCGCAGCCCCGACAGCGACGGCTTGGGAGTGGCGGCGGCCGAGGGGGTGACCGGCGGCGAGGACGAGGCCACGGTGACGTATTTGCGCAGCTCGTTCACATGCGCCTGGTGGCGGTCCCGGAACGGGACCAGCTTCTGCGCCCCGCCCGAGATCAGCGAGGAGTAGAGCGCGATCGTCCGCTCCTTCTCCGCGATCAGGCCTTTCAGCAGGACGGTCTCCGGGGAGTCGGAGGCCTTCGCGGACGGCTGAGGCGGGCCGGACGTGCTGCAGGCGGTGAGAGCGGCCGCTCCGCCCGCCAGCAAGACTCGCCGGGAGAGGTGACGCGGGCGCACGGCGCTAGACCTCCAGTGACTGTGGCGCAGACCGACAAGAAAGCCACGCATGGACCGCCGCCCTGCTGCCGCGCCTCAGGCATGCCGCAGCGGCAGGCCATTCGGCGGCTTTCTCATCGGTAGCATCGTACGGGCTAGTGCCCGGGATCGCTGTCAGGCGACGCTCCGCCATTCGACCACGACGAGTGGCGCTCTTTCCGTGCCCTCATACAGATAGGGTGTCAACTGTCGTCGCTGGCTGGGCAGCCGGACGACGGGAGCCAGAGGCGAGGTCCGCCCGGCTGAGACATGACAATAGGGGAGGTCGATATGGGCAGCGCATCACCCCGCGACCACCTGATAAAGCTCCTTGAGCCCGTGGTCAGCGCGGAGGGCCTCGACCTGGAGGACATCACGGTCACCCAGGCGGGCAAAAGGCGGTTGCTACGCGTGATCGTCGATCGCGACGGCGGCGTGAGCCTCGACGACGTGGCAGAGGTGAGCCAGGCCGTCTCCACGGCCCTGGACGGCGACGACTCGATGGGCCAGTCGGCCTACACGCTGGAGGTCTCCTCGCCGGGCGTCGACCGCCCGTTGACGGAGCCGCGCCACTGGCGCCGGGCGGCCAAGCGGCTGGTGAAGGCGGAGACGAAAGACGGCGCCGTGGTGGAGGGCCGCATCGTCGCCGCGGACGAGGCCGGTGTCGACCTCGATGTCGAGGGCAGCGTACGCAGGCTTGATTACGAGGACCTGACCCGGGGACGGGTACAGGTGGAGTTCCGCCGGATCGACGACGTCGACGGCGACGAAGGCTAGGGGGGAGCCGTCGTGGACATCGACATGAGCGTCCTGCGCAGCCTGGAGCGGGAAAAGGACATCTCCTTCGACCTGGTCGTCAAGGCGATCGAGGACGCGCTGCTGATCGCCTACTTCCGCACCGAGGGTGCCGCGTCCAAGGCGCGCGCCGAGCTCGACAGGAGCAGCGGACACGTCACGATCTGGGCGGCCGAGCTCGACGAGGACGGCGAGGTCGCCAGGGAGTTCGACGACACACCCAGCAACTTCAGCAGGATCGCCGCCACCACCGCCAAGCAGGTCATCCTGCAGCAGCTGCGCGACGCCGAGGACGAGATCAACTTCGGTGAGTTCGCCAGCCGCGAGGGCGAGCTGGTCTCCGGCGTCATCCAGCAGGGCAAGGACCCGCGCGTGGTGCTGGTCGACCTCGGCAAGATCGAGGCGGTGCTGCCGCACGCCGAGCAGGTCCCCGGCGAGGAGTACGTGCACGGCGAGCGCATCCGCGCTTACGTCGTCCAGGTGAAGAAGGGCCACAAGGGCCCCTCGGTCACCCTCTCGCGCACGCACCCCGGGCTGGTGAAGAAGCTGTTCGCGCTGGAGGTGCCCGAGATCGCCGACGGCACCGTGGAGATCGCGGCGGTGGCGCGCGAGGCGGGCCACCGTACGAAGATCGCGGTCAGGTCGCGCAAACCGGGCGTCAACGCCAAGGGCGCCTGCATCGGGCCGATGGGCTCGCGCGTCCGCAACGTGATGACCGAGCTGCACGGCGAGAAGATCGACATCATCGACTGGTCGGAGGACCCGGGCGAGTTCGTGGGGAATGCGCTGTCGCCGGCCCGTGTTTCCCATGTCGAGGTGCTCGATCTCGAGGGACGCGTCGCGCGGGTGACCGTGCCCGACTACCAGCTCTCGCTGGCCATCGGGAAAGAGGGGCAGAACGCCCGGCTTGCCGCGAGACTCACCGGGTGGCGGATCGACATCCGGCCGGACACACAAGCCGAAGATGCCGCCGGTTCCGTAGATGCGTCAACACGGTAAGCTGGAATATGGTGGCCAAGCGGTCCCACAGCGCACCTGTGTGGGCTGCAGGGTTCGCACGGCTAAGTCCGAGCTGCTCCGCCTGGTTCGGGTTGAGGATCATGTGGTCCCTGACCTGCGAGGACGGCTTTCCGGCCGCGGTGCATCGCTGCATCCGTCCGTGAGCTGTCTGGAGCTTGCCGAGCGGCGCCGAGCGTTCCCGCGCGCTTTTCGCGTGCCGGGGCCGCTTGACGTCTCGCGTGTGCGAGCGCACCTGGAGGGAGACACCGAAATGTCATGTAGGACGCCGAGTTGATGGGCGGAGTCAGATTGCTATGAGCGCCTGATGAGCACGCGGCGATGAAGACGTCAAGGTAGCGACGGTCCGGACGGCATAGCCAGCCTCCCGGGCCGAGTAAGGGAGTGCAGTGGCGAAGGTCCGGGTATACGAGCTCGCTAAGGAGTTCGGCGTAGAGAGCAAGGTCGTCATGGCCAAGCTCCAAGAGATGGGAGAGTTCGTCCGCTCGGCGTCCTCGACCATCGAGGCGCCGGTGGTCCGCAGGCTCACCGAAGCTCTGGGCGCATCGAAGGGTGGGCCCTCCAGGGGCGGCGGACAGCCGTCCAACAAGCCGCAGCCGCCGAGGGCTGCGCCTCGGCCGGCGGAAAGCCAGGCCGGTAACGGCGCCGCGCAGGCGCCGGCCCCCTCAGCCCCACGTCCGGGTCCGGGTCCCAAGCCTGGTCCGCGTCCTGGCCCCGCGGGCGGCGGTCAGCCGCGCCCGCCGGTGCCCATGCCGCACCAGCCGCAGCAGCAGCCTGAGGCCGCTCGCGGTGAGGCTTCCGGGGCTCCGCAAGCACGATTCGAGAGCGGCGCGCCCGCGCGCCCGGCTCCGGCTCCGGGTCCGCGTCCCGGCCCCGGTGGCGCCCGCCCCGGCCCCAGGCCGGGTCCCGCGGCCCGTCCCGGGCCCTCGGGCGGCGGCGACCGGAGCGACCGCGGTGACCGCGGCGACCGGCAGGCACCGCGTCCTGGCGCGCCCACCGGTGGCGGCCCGCGTCCCGGCCCGGGTCCCAAGCCCGGCCCGCGCGGTCCGCGTCCCGGCAACAACCCGTTCTCCTCGACCGCCAGCGGCATGGGCCAGTCCCGTCCGCCGCGTCCTGGCGGTCCCCGCGACGGAGGCGGCCCCGGCCAGCGCGAGCGTCGCGACGGCCCGCCGCGTGACCGTGAGGGTGCGGGTCCCCGTCCGCCGCAGGGCCGTGGCGACGCCGGGCCCAGGCCCGGTCCGCGTCCCGGCCCGCCCGGTGCCGGTGGTCCGCGTCCTGGTCCCGGTGCGGGCGGTCCCCGTCCCGGTGGTCCGCGTCCCAACCCGATGATGATGCCGCAGGGTCGTCCTGCCGGTCCCGGCGGCGGTGGCCGTCCGGGTGGCGGTGGCGGCGGTGGCGGTCGTCCCGGCGGTGGCGGCGGTGGCCGTCCCGGTGGCGGCGGCGGTCGTCCCGGCGGTGGCGGCGGCTTCGCCGGCCGTCCCGGTGGTGGCGGCGGCACCGGTCAGCGCACCGGCACCGGCGGTCCCGGTGGTGGCGGCGGTGGCTTCGGCGGCCGTCCCGGCCCCGGCGGCCGTGGCCGTGGTGGCGGCACCGCGGGTGCCTTCGGGCGTCCCGGCGGCCGTCCGGCTCGCGGGCGCAAGTCGAAGCGGCAGAGGCGCCAGGAGTTCGACAACATGTCGGCGCCGGCGATCGGCGGCGTGCAGGTCGCTCGTGGCAACGGCGCGACGATCCGCCTTCCGCGCGGCGCGTCGCTGTCCGACTTCGCCGACCGCATCGGCGCGAACCCGGCCTCGCTCGTGCAGATCATGCTGCACCTCGGCGAGATGGTGACCGCGACGCAGTCGGTGAGCGAGGACACGCTGCAGATCCTCGGCACCGAGCTGGACTACAACATCCAGGTCGTCAGCCCGGAGGAGGAGGACCGCGAGCTTCTCGAGGCCTTCGACATCGAGTTCGGCGAGGACGAGGGCGACGAGGCCGACCTGGCCGCGCGTCCGCCGGTCGTGACCGTCATGGGTCACGTCGACCACGGTAAGACCAAGCTGCTCGACGCCATCCGCAAGACCAACGTGGTGGCGCGCGAGGCGGGTGGCATCACCCAGCACATCGGCGCCTACCAGGTCTCCGCCGAGCACGAGGGCGAAGACCGGAAGATCACCTTCATCGACACCCCGGGTCACGAGGCGTTCACCGCCATGCGTGCCCGAGGCGCCAAGTCCACCGACATCGCGGTGCTGGTGGTCGCGGCCGACGACGGTGTGAAGCCGCAGACGATCGAGGCTCTCAACCACGCCCAGGCGGCCGACGTGCCGATCGTGGTCGCGGTCAACAAGATCGACAAGGAGGGCGCCGACCCCAACAAGGTCCGTGCCCAGCTCACCGAGTACGGTCTGGTGGCCGAGGAGTACGGTGGCTCGACCCTGTTCGTCGACATCTCGGCGAAGAACGGCACGGGCATCGACAACCTCCTCGAGGCCATCCTGCTGACCGCGGACGCCGAGCTCGACCTGCGGGCCAACCCGACGATGGACGCCCAGGGCATCGCGATCGAGGCGCACCTCGACAAGGGCCGCGGCCCTGTCGCGACCGTCCTGGTCCAGCGCGGCACGCTGCGCGTCGGCGACTCGATCGTGTGTGGCGAGGCCTTCGGCCGCGTCCGCGCGATGCTCGACGACAACGGCGACGCGGTCGAGGAGGCCACGCCGTCCCGTCCGGTCCTGGTGATGGGTCTGACGGCCGTGCCGAGCGCCGGTGACAACTTCATCGTGGTCACCGACGACCGGATGGCCCGGCAGATCGCCCAGCAGCGCGCGGCGCGCAAGCGCAGCGCCGACATGGCGAAGTCGAGCCGTCGCCGCACCCTCGAGGAGCTGTTCAGCGACCTCGAGAAGGGCCGCGTCGACGAGCTCAAGCTCATCATCAAGGGTGACGTGTCCGGTTCGGTGGAGGCTCTGGAAGACGCCCTGCTCAAGATCGACGTCGGCGACGAGGTCAGGCTCCGTGTCCTGCACCGCGCGGTCGGCGCGATCACCGAGTACGACGTCAACCTGGCCGTCGCCGACGACAACGCGGTCATCATCGGCTTCAACGTCCGCCCCGAGCCTCGGGCGCGCGACCTGGCCGAGCGCGAGGGCGTCGACATCCGCTACTACTCGGTCATCTACCAGGCGATCGAGGAGATCGAAGCGGCGCTCAAGGGCATGCTCAAGCCCGAGTTCGAAGAGGTCCAGATGGGCACCGCCGAAGTCCGCGAGGTCTTCAAGGTGCCGAAGATCGGCAACGTCGCCGGTTCGCTGGTCCGCTCCGGCGTGATCGTCCGCAACAGCAAGGCCAGGCTGATCCGCGATGGCGTCGTCATCGCCGACAACCTGACCGTCTCGTCCCTGCGTCGCTTCAAGGATGACGCGACCGAGGTCCGCGAGGGCTTCGAGTGCGGTATCGGTGTCGGTTACAACGACATCCGGATCGACGACGTGATCGAGACGTTCGAGATGCGGGAGAAGCCGCGCGTGTGACGCGCGGCCGGGCGCCCGGCGGGACATCCGCCGGGCGCTTCTCGCACGCCCAGGCCTGGTCCCCACCGCAGCAGGCCGGTCGTGCGTTCACACCAGGTCAAGCGGTGGTTGCCAACGATGTATGTGGGTGCTCTGACCCTGGACATCCTGCTCGGCGACGTCAGGTCGCTGAAGCAGAAGCGCTCTGTCGTACGGCCGCTGATCGCCGAGCTGCAGCGCCGTTACCCCAGCATCGCGGTGGCTGAGACCGGCCATCTCGACCTGCACCGCAGGGCCGAGGTCGGCATCGCCGTGGTCTCCGCCTCCGCGGGAAACTGCAAAGAGGTGCTGGACGCCTGCGAGCGGATGGTGGCCTTCCGCCCTGAGATCGAGCTGCTGTCCGCCAGGCAACGGCTCTACAACGACGAAGATTGAACGACTGCACGGCCAGGTCGTGCGTGAGGGGGAGCGAACATGGTGGATGCCGCACGAGCGCGCAAGCTCGCCGACCGCATCCAGCAGATCGTCGCCGAGATGCTGGAACGCCGGATCAAGGACCCGCGCCTGGGCTTCGTCACCGTGACCGACGCCCGTGTCACGCCCGACCTGCGCGAGGCCACGGTGTTCTACACGGTGTTCGGCTCCGAGGCCGAGCGGGCCGACAGCGCGGCCGCCCTCGAGAGCGCCAAGGGGATCATCCGCTCCGAGGTGGGCCGCCAGACCGGTGTCCGCTTCGCCCCGACGCTGACGTTCAAGCACGACCCGCTGCCTGACAGCGCGCGCCACCTCGACGACCTGATCCTCGCCGCCAGGGCGCGGGACGCCGAGGTCGCACGGCAGGCGGAGAACGCTGCCTACGCCGGTGAGGCCGACCCCTACAGGAAGCCCGACGAGGGTGAGGACGACGAGGAGTGACGCCCGACGTACGCGACAGGGCCGGCCGTCCGCACCGCGCGAACTCCCGGACAGGCACGGCGGTCCCTGAGGCCGCCTGGGACCGCGCGGTGCGGCTGATCGGCCAGGCCGAGGAGATCGCGCTCGCCTGCCATGTCACACCGGACGGCGACGCGCTCGGCTCGATGCTGGCCGTCGGGTTCGCGCTGCGGTCGATGGGCAAGCGGGTCGTGGCGTCGTTCGGTGACCATCACTTCGTGGTGCCACGCCTGCTGCGGTTCCTGCCCGGGCAGGAGATGCTGGTGCCGCCGGAGGACTATCCGGCCGCGCCCTCGCTGATGATGACCTTCGACGCCTCGACGTTCGAGCGCCTGGGTCTGCTGCGCGACAACACCGCCAGGGCGCGCGAGGTCATCGTGCTGGACCACCACCCCTCCAACGAGGGGTTCGGCACGCTCAGCCTCATCGACTCCACGGCGGCCGCCACGGCCATGCTGGCCGAGCAGCTCATCTACCGGCTCGGCGGGCGGCTCGACCGCGACATCGCCACCTGCCTGTACGCGGGGCTGGTGACCGACACGGGGTCGTTCAGGCACTCGTCGACGACGCCCGCCGTGCACCAGATGGCGGGCAGGCTCGTCGCGACCGGGCTGCGTACCGATGAGATCGCCCGCGAGCTGTGGGACCGCTCGCCGTTCGGTTACCTGAAGGTGCTGGCCGCCGCGCTGGACCGGGCGGTGCTGGAGAGCGGGCTGGTGTGGACCTACGTGACGCGGGTCGACCGGGCCGCGCAGGGGCTGCCGTACGCGGAGCTGGAGGGCATCATCGACATCGTGCGGCGTACCGACGAGGCCGAGGTCGCGGTCGTGCTCAAGGAGGACGACCACGGCCACTGGCAGGTGTCGACCCGCTCCAAGGGCAAGGCGGACGTGGGAGCCGTGTGCGCGGCGCTGGGCGGCGGCGGGCACCACAACGCGGCCGGATACACCTCGTACGACAGTGTGGAGAAGACGATGGCCGCGTTCCGGCGCGAGCTGGGGAAGGTCTGATGGCCGAGAGCGGTTTGATCATCGTCGACAAGCCGGGCGACTGGACGTCCCACGACGTGGTGGCCAAGATGCGGCGCATCGCTGGCACCCGCCGTGTGGGGCATGCGGGCACGCTCGACCCGATGGCGACGGGCGTGCTCGTCGTGGGTGTGGAGAAGGCCACCAGGCTGCTGGGGCACCTGACGCTGACCGAGAAGGTGTACGAGGCCACGATCCGGCTCGGCGTGAGCACGAACACCGACGACGCCGAGGGCGAGGTCACCGCCTCGGCGCCGGCCTCGGGAGTGACCGCCGCCGAGATCCACAAGGGTGTCGCCGCCCTGACGGGCGAGATCATGCAGGTCCCGCCGCAGGTGAGCGCGATCAAGGTGAACGGGCAGCGCGCCTACAAGAAGGCACGCGCGGGCGAGGAGGTCGAGCTGCTGGCCCGGCCCGTCACCGTGCGGACGTTCGAGGTGCTCGACATCCGGGCCCACGATGACGTCGTCGACGTCGACGCGGTGGTGACCTGCTCCAGCGGCACCTACATCCGCGCGCTGGCCCGCGACCTGGGGGCGGCGCTCGGCGTCGGGGGACATCTGACGCGGCTGCGGCGCACCCGCGTCGGGCCTTACGACCTGTCGCTGGCCAGGACCATCGAGCAGCTCGCCGAGGAGTGCCTGATCCTGCCCATCGGCGAGGCGGTGGCGGCGGCGTTCCCGCGCCGCGATGTGACGGCCGAGGAGGCGCGGGTCATCGGGCATGGAGGGCGCCTGGGCGCCGTCGGGCTGGGGAAGGGGCCGATCGGCGTGTTCGGGCCCGAGGGTGAGCTGCTGGCGCTGATGGAGGAGCAGGGCCGGGTGGCCAAGCCCATCGCCGTCTTCGTCCCCTAGGCGGGTCTGCGGGCGACGATGATGTCGCGGACGATCGCCTGGTCCACCCAGTGCTCGAAGTCGGGGTAGTCCATCACCTCGAGCCCCGCCCCGGTGAGGATCTGGGCCAGCTCGGAGCTCTTGCCCCCGTAGGTGTTCCAGGAGATGCCCATCGCGCCGCCCGGACGCAGCAGCTCGGCCCAGACCGGCACGGCCTGCCTCAGCAGCTCCAGAGGGCTCCGCGACAGCCCGCTGCCGCCCTTGCTGCCGTGCTGGACGCCGTAGGGCGTGTCGGTCACCAGGACGTCGAACGAGCGCGGCTTGAAGAACTCCCTGCTCTTGAGCGTGTCGGCGTTCACCATGGCCAGGTGCTGCACGTCACCGGCCTTGACGGCCTCCTTCGACAGCCCGAACGTCACGTTCAGCCGCCGTCCCACCAGGGCCCGCTCGCGCCGCACCGGCACGGTCTCGGCGGTGTGCTTGAGCCGCTTGTTACGCAGCCACGTCTTGATGAACCCGGCGTAGGCCTCGAAGTCCTTGCCGTCGACGTCGAGCCCGTAGGCGTCGTAGCCGTACATGAGGGCCTGGTTGAGCGTCGTGCCGCGCCCGCACAGCGGGTCGAACACCGCCAGCCGCTCGCCGAGGCCCTTGTCGCCGGCCAGCGCGGTGACGTTGAGGAGCAGCTTGGTGAAGTGCTCGTTGGTCTTTCCCGCGTACTTCTGGATGGTGATCAGGTCGGTGCTCAGCCGGTCGAGCGAGCTCATCGTGAGCGGCCGGAGCAGCGTACCTTCGATGCCAAAAATCGCATAAACAGAGGAAAGATTGGACAAAAGCGAGATATCCGACTCGCTCAGGTCCGCTGACGTCTCGAACGTCACATACGGCACACCGCCGATGGTGGTCTCCGCGCTGTCCACCACCTTGCCGCCCAGCCCGCGCGCGTCGAACACGGCCAGCTCGTTCCGGGTCAACCGGACGGAGCTCTCCCCGTAGACCCGGTTGAATGCAGGCAGGATCAGAAGCGCGTAACGAGGCATGATGCCCGATCCTATCTCCATCAATTGGAAGGAATACTGGCACGCGTGGCAGGCTTGTCTCGGATTGATCCGCCACAAGCGAATGGGGCCTAGCGTGCAGGGTTCGGGAAGGTCTGTCGTCACCATAGGCGTGTACGACGGGGTCCACCGCGGGCACCAGCGGGTGGTCGAGCGGGCCGTCGCCGTCGCCCGTGAGCGGGGGCTGCGCAGCGTGGCCGTCACGTTCGAGCCGCATCCCGAGGAGGTGGTGCGGCCCGGGTCGCACCCCCAGCGGCTCACCAGCCCGCGGCGCAGGGCCGAGCTGCTGGCAGGCCTGGGTGTGGACGAGATCGACGTGGTGGAGTTCACGCTCGACGTGTCGCGGACGGGCCCGGACGACTTCGCCCAGAACGTGCTGGCCGAGCGGCTGCGGGCGGCCGTCGTGGTGGTGGGGGAGAACTTCGTGTTCGGGCACCAGGCGAGCGGCGACGTCGAGACATTGCGGACGCTGGGCGATAAGTACGATTTCGAGGTGGAGATCGTCCCCCTGCTGTCAGAAGGCCTGGACCCCATCTCATCGAGCGCCATCCGCGAACGGCTCGTCGAGGGCGACGTCGAGGGCGCGCGCGAGCAGCTCGGCCGGCCGCACCGGGTGGAGGGCGTGGTCGTACGCGGCTACCAGCGGGGACGCCAGCTGGGCTTCCCGACCGCGAACGTCGAGACGCCGCAGCACACGGCCATCCCGGCCGACGGGGTCTACGCGGGGTGGCTGGAGTGCGTGCCGGTGGCCAACCTGCCCGCGCTCTACGTGGGCGAGCGGTGGCCGGCGGCGATCTCGGTCGGCACCAATCCGACGTTCGAGGGGGTGCCGCGGACGGTCGAGGCCTATGCGCTGGACCGGGACGACCTGGAGCTGTACGGGGTGCACGTGGCGGTCGAGTTCGCCGCCCGCCTGCGCGGCAACACGCGCTTCGAGTCCATCGACGCGCTGATCGCCCAGATCCACGCCGACGTGGAGGCCACCCGCCGCCTCACAAGCTGAGTCGTCCGAGTACTCCACGTGAGGTGGTAACCTTGCATGTCGGCTCTGTAGCGGCGGCGCTGCGCGCTGCCCATGACGGCCTTCACCGCGGCGACTGTAGGCACGCACGGTCGTTCGCACTCTTCATTTCATTCGCGCGTGCCCGTAGCTCAAAGGAGAGCCGTGTCCCTCGACACCGCTGCCAAGAAGTCCATCATCGGCGAGTATGCGACGGCCGAAGGCGACACCGGGTCGCCCGAGGTGCAGATCGCGCTGCTGAGCAAGCGCATCAGCGAGCTCACCGAGCACCTGAAGACGCACAAGCACGACCACCACAGCCGTCGTGGCCTGCTTCTGCTCGTCGGTCGCCGGCGTCGCCTGCTGAAGTACCTGCAGAAGGTCGACATCCAGCGCTACCGGTCGCTCATCGAGCGGCTCGGCCTGCGCCGATAGCATGAAGGGGAGCGGCGAACGCGCCGCTCCCCTTCTCATATGGGTAGAGCCATATGGGTCGGGCGCGTGGCGGTGTGGAAACGCCGTCGCGCCTGACGTACAACTGAAGATCCGAGACACACAGCCCCCGCGTCCGCTCAGCACCATGCGACCCGCGACGCCTGCGGGCCGGTCCTCGGTAGTGGCTTCCGGTAGAACTTGACAGTGACTTGACCGGGCGCTTCGATCGAAGACCGGCGCTGCACCTAACGAGGGTGCCGGTGAGAAAAAGGGCGCGGGAGACCGACCACAAGGAGGTCCCCCGTGGAGGGTGTCCACACCGCTGAAGCCGTCATAGACAACGGCGCATTCGGCACACGCACGATCCGGTTCGAGACCGGTCGTCTCGCGCGCCAGGCGGCGGGCTCCGCCGTCGCCTACCTCGACAGCGACACCATGGTGCTCTCAGCCACCACCGCGTCGAAGGCGCCCAAGGAGAACTTCGACTTCTTCCCGCTCACGGTCGACGTCGAAGAGCGCATGTACGCCGCGGGCCGCATCCCCGGCTCGTTCTTCCGGCGCGAGGGCCGTCCCTCCGAGGACGCGATCCTCACCTGCCGGCTGATCGACCGGCCGCTGCGCCCGTCGTTCGTGAAGGGCCTGCGTAACGAGATCCAGGTCGTCGCCACCGTGATGGCGCTCAACCCCGATCACCTCTACGACGTCGTCGCGATCAACGCCGCGTCGCTGTCCACCCAGCTCGCCGGGCTGCCGTTCTCGGGCCCGATCGGCGGGGTGCGCGTCGCGCTGATCGACGGTCAGTGGGTGGCGTTCCCGACCCATCCCGAGCTGGAGCGGGCCACGTTCGACATGGTCGTGGCGGGCCGCGTGCTCGCCGACGGCGACGTCGCGATCATGATGGTCGAGGCCGAGTCCACCAGGGACACGCTCAAGCTGGTCGCCGAGGGCGCCGTCGCGCCCACCGAGGAGACCGTCGCGCAGGGCCTGGAGGCGGCCAAGCCGTTCATCAAGGTGCTGTGCGAGGCGCAGTCGCGCATCGCGCAGGTCGCCGCCAAGGAGACGGCCGAATACCCCGTCTTCCTCGACTACCAGGAGGACGTCTACAACGCGGTCGAGGCCGCGGTGAAGACGGAGCTGGCCGCCGCGCTGACGATCGCGGGCAAGCAGGAGCGCGAGAACGAGCTGGAGAAGGTCAAGGCGCTGGCCGCCGAGAAGCTCCTGCCCGAGTTCGAGGGGCGCGAGAAGGAGATCTCCGCCGCCTACCGCTCGGTGATGAAGAAGCTCATGCGCGAGCGGGTCATCAAGGAGGGCGTCCGCATCGACGGCCGCGGCACCAAGGACATCCGCGCCCTGTCGGCCGAGGTCCACGTGGTGCCCCGGGTGCACGGCTCGGCGCTGTTCGAGCGCGGCGAGACCCAGATCCTGGGCATCACCACGCTCAACATGCTCCGCATGGAGCAGGTCATCGACACGCTCAACCCTGAGCGGACCAAGCGCTACATGCACAACTACAACTTCCCGCCCTACTCCACCGGCGAGACCGGCCGGGTGGGCTCGCCCAAGCGCCGCGAGATCGGTCACGGCGCGCTGGCCGAGCGGGCGCTGATCCCGGTGCTCCCGACCCGCGAGGAGTTCCCGTACGCCATCCGCCAGGTCTCCGAGGCGCTCGGCTCCAACGGCTCCACCTCGATGGGCTCGGTCTGCGCGTCCACGATGGCGCTGCTGGACGCCGGTGTGCCGCTGAAGGAGATGGTCGCGGGCATCGCGATGGGCCTGATCGGCGAGGGCGACACGTACGTCACCCTGACCGACATCCTCGGCGCCGAGGACGCCATGGGCGACATGGACTTCAAGGTCGCCGGCACCAAGGACGTCATCACCGCGCTGCAGCTCGACACCAAGCTCGACGGCATCCCGGCGAGCGTGCTGGCCGGCGCGCTGAAGCAGGCCAAGGGCGCCCGCCTGGCGATCCTCGACGTGATGCAGGAGGCGATCGCCTCCCCGGCCGAGATGAACCCGACCGCGCCGCGCATCATCACCATCAAGGTCCCGGTCGACAAGATCGGCGAGGTCATCGGCCCGAAGGGCAAGATGATCAACCAGATCCAGGACGACACGGGCGCCGAGATCACCATCGAGGACGACGGCACGATCTACATCGGCGCCACCGACGGCCCGTCCGCAGAGGCGGCCCGTTCGGCGATCAACGCCATCGCCAACCCGCACATGCCGGAGGTCGGTGAGCGCTACATCGGCACGGTCGTCAAGATCGCGGCCTTCGGCGCGTTCGTCTCGCTGCTGCCCGGCAAGGACGGTCTGCTGCACGTCTCGCAGATCCGCAAGCTGCACGGCGGCAAGCGCATCGAGAACGTCGAGGACGTGATGAGCGTCGGCGAGAAGATCCAGGTCGAGATCGCCGAGATCGACGCCCGGGGCAAGCTCTCGCTGGTGCCCGTCGAGGTCATCGAGAAGGAGGCCGCCGAGAAGGAGGCGAAGGCCGTCGGTGGGGCAGCCGAGTCCGACGAGGCTGCGCCTGCTGAGGAGGCCGCCGCCGAGCCGGCCGGCGAGGAGAAGTCGGAGCGGCCCCGCCGCACCCGGACCCGCGTCCGCACCCGCGGCAGCGGCAGCGACGGGGACGACCGGAACTCGTGAGAGATCTGACGAACCTCGGTCGTGAGCCCCTCGCGGAGGGGCTCACGACCGGTCTCACCGGACGACGCGGCGGCACCTCGGAGGCCCTGTGAGTACGACCACGCTGCACCCCGGCAGAGATGGCGCCGGGGTGGTGAGGCGCACCGTCCTCCCCGGTGGGCTCCGCGTGGTGACCGAGACCATGCCGACCGTGCGCAGTGTCGCGGTCGGCATGTGGGTCGGCATCGGCTCGCGCGACGAGGCCCCCGAGCACATGGGGGCCACCCACTTCCTTGAGCACCTGCTGTTCAAGGGCACCCCCACGCGCGACGCGATGGAGATCTCCGCCTCCATCGAGGGCATCGGCGGTGAGATCAACGCCTTCACCGCCAAGGAGTACACGTGCTACTACGCACGCGTGCTCGACGAGGACCTGCCGATCGCTGTGGACGTGCTCGCCGACGTGGTGACCAGCTCACTCGTCACGGAGCAGGACGTCGAGTCCGAGCGCGGCGTGATCCTCGAGGAGATCGCCATGCACGACGACGACCCCTCCGACGTGGTGCACGAGCAGTTCGCCGCCGCGCTCTACGGCGACTCGCCGATCGGCCGGCCCATTCTCGGCACCGTCGACTCGATCAACGCGCTCGGCCGCGACCGGATCGCCGAGTACTACCACCGCTACTACCAGCCTCGCCGCACCGTCGTGTCCGTCGCGGGCAACGTACGGCACGAAGAGGTCGTCGAGCTGGTCACCAGGGCGTATGAGCGGGCGGGCGCGCTGGGCGGCCCCGCCGAGTTCTCCGCGCCGCGCACCAGCGGCCCCGGGGCGGAGACGCGCTCCGGCGTGCGGGTGCTCGACCGGCCGACCGAGCAGGCCAACCTGGTGCTCGGCACGACCGGTCTGTCCCGTACGGACGACCGCAGGTTCGCGTTCGGCGTGCTCAACGCGGCGCTGGGCGGCGGCATGTCGTCCAGGCTCTTCCAGGAGATCAGGGAGAAGCGCGGCCTGGCCTACTCCGCCTACAGCTACACCTCGGCCTACGCGGACACCGGCCAGTTCGGCATCTACGTGGGCTGCCTGCCGTCGAAGATCGACGACGTGCTCAAGATCTGCCGGGACGAGGTGTCCAGGGTGGTGGCCGAGGGCCTGAGCGCCGACGAGATCATGCGCGGCAAGGGGCAGATGCGCGGCGGGCTCGTGCTCGGCCTGGAGGACACCGGCTCGCGCATGTCGCGCATCGGCAAGAACGAGCTGGTCTACGACGAGTTGATGTCGGTGGACGAGGTGCTGTCCCGCATCGAGGCGGTCACCCCCGACGAGATCGACGAGGTGGCCAGGGACGTGCTCGAACGGCCTCTCACGCTCGCCGTGATCGGCCCGTACGGCGACAAGGACTTCTCCGACGCCATTCGATAAGGTTGGCGTGTGATCAGGGTAGGTGTGCTGGGCGCCCGCGGCCGCGTGGGCGTCGAAGTGTGCAAGGCAGTCGAGGCGGCCGCCGACATGGAGCTGGTGGCCGCGCTCGACAAGGACGACTCCATCGAGGGGCTCGAGGGCGCCGAGGTGGTGGTCGACTTCACCCATCCCGACGTGGTCATGGGCAACCTCGAGTGGGCGATCCGGCACGGCATCCACCCGGTGGTGGGTACGACCGGGTTCGACGAGGGGCGGCTGGAGACCGTGCGCGGGTGGCTGGCGGAGTCCCCGGGCAGCCACTGCCTGATCGCTCCCAACTTCGGCATCGCGGCCGTGCTCATGATGCACTTCGCCCAGCAGGCGGCCCGCTACTTCGAGTCCGTCGAGATCGTCGAGCTGCACCATCCCAACAAGGCTGACGCGCCGTCCGGCACGGCTCGGCGCACGGCCGAGCTGGTTGCCGAGGCCCGCGCCAAGGCGGGGCTCGGCCAGATGCCCGATGCCACGAGCACTGCGCTCGACGGGGCCCGCGGGGCCGACGTCGGGGGCGTGCACGTGCACGCGGTGCGGCTGTCCGGGCTGATCGCGCACCAGGAGGTGCTGCTGGGCGGCGACGGCGAGATCCTCACGATCCGGCACGACACGATGAGCAGGTCGGCGTTCACGCCGGGCGTGCTGCTCGGGGTGCGCCGCGTGCGCGAGCTGCCCGGCCTCACCGTGGGCCTGGAGCCACTCCTCGACCTTTGAGGCCGGTGTGCGACCTCTGGCCGCACACGGCGTGCCCACCACCGTACGGTCGTGGGCACGCCGTGAGGAGAGGGTCTCGGCTCCGCACAGCCGAACCTACGAGCACAAACACTAATACGAACGGCGAGATCCGCCTGAAACATGAGATCGTGTCGGCATGGTGCGATGGGCGGAGACGGACGAGCTGTCCGGGCTGGTCGCTGTGGAGCTGGCGGCGGACGGGCTGTTCGAGCAGGTGGGCATCGTCTTCCCGCCCGGCACGACCATGATCGAAGAGGTGGACGATCCCGGAGCCGTCCTGGTGGAGGGCGCTCCTCCGGCCGGGTTCGCGATGATCGGATGGGTGGACGGCAATCTGCACCTGGAGCAGCTGGCCGTGCATCCGCGGAGCATGCGTCAGGGCATCGGCGGGCGGCTGATGGCGGCGGTCATCGACCACGCGGGTGCCGCCGGGGCGCCGGCCGTGACGCTGACGACGTACCGGGACGTGCCCTGGAACGCGCCGTGGTACGCGCGGCACGGTTTCTCGGTGATGCCCGAGGAGGAGTGGGGGCCGGAGCTGCGCGCGGTGGTGGAGCACGAGCGCGAGCTGGGGATCGAGGTCGCGCCCCGCGTGGTGATGCGCCGCTAGCGCCTGCGGTGGGTGGCGAACCAGTCGACGGCGTAGTCCACGGCGGCGATCAGCGGGAACAGACGGGCCTCGGCCGCGCCGACCCGTCCGCGCCGCACCGCGCCGGTCCCGTCGAAGTCCGCGCCCAGAGCCTCGAAGTCGCTCACGTCCACGTCCACGTCCACGAACTCGCACCACCGGGGCCCCTGCCCGTCGTCGACCACGGCGCGGTAGCCGCGCCGCGGCGGGTCGCTGGTGTAGCGGTATTCGGCCAGGTGGAACGCGGTGCACTTGTCGTAGCCGACGCCGAGCAGCAGGATCAGAGCTCCGGCGTCGTAGAGCCGGGCGAGCGGCGAGCGCTCGCCGAGGAGGCAGTCGCGGGCGTGCCCGCCGGTGATCGCCGCAGCCCGTGGTCCGATGGCGGCGAAGGACGTCTGCGGGTGGGCGCTGCGGAGGGCGCCGGGCAAGGTGCGTACGCACTCGGCGATCACGCCCATCGACGTGGACGGAGTGGTACGGGGATCGTAGGCCGGCATCGCGGAGCGGTAGCGGGCGATCTCGTCCGGGCTCATCCCAGCGGTGGCGCCGCGGTAGTGCGGTGAGGTGTCGGAGTTGGCCGAGGTGCCGGTCGGGACGGTGAGAGTGCCGTCGCCGCCGAGCAGTTCGCGCAGCACGGCGACCACTGTGCCGGCGCCGCTCTCGACGTGGCCCAGGCGGCTGAGCGAGGAATGCATGAGCACGACCTGCCCGGGTCCGATCCCCAAGGCGGCGAGGTCGCGTGATAACCGGGCATTGTTGATCATAAGGTGTGAGGTCACCATCCGAGCGGTCATTACTCCTGATCGCCTTATTATGCGATAGTTACCGTAAACAGTGCGATTTGGTCAGTAAACGTACGGAATTGGGAGAGCCAGAATGCCTCCTACCTGCACGTTACCTGGCTATACTTCAACGGGTTGCAGTGCCAATATGTGGGTCGACGTTTTCCCGTGCATCCCGTTGCAAGCACTATGTCGCTGTTCCCACGCGTATTGATGCCGCAGAGGTCATGCGGCCCGAGGGAAGCGGCTGGGGCGGGGGCGTGGAAGGAACTTACGCGGCACGGCGCGGCTCGCCGCCTCCTTGGACGCCGGACTTCGTCCGAGTCTGGGCCGGCTCGGCCATCTCCACGATCGGCACCCGCACTCTCGGTGTGGTTTATCCCCTTCTGGCGCTTGCGGTAACGGGGTCACCCGCTGCGGCGGGTTGGACCGGATTTGCCCTGACGCTCCCAATTCTGATCCTCTATGTTCCCGGTGGGATTCTGGTCGACCGGATACCGCCCCGTTCGATTGTGCTCTTCGCCGAATCGGTGCGCGGGCTGACCGTGGCGAGTGTGTGCGTGGCGCTGGTGTTCTTCCATCACGTGTGGCTGCCGCACGTGATCCTGGCCGCGTTCGTGGAGGGTGCCATGTGGGTGCTCTACATGCTGGCGGAGATGTCTTTGCTGCCGTCCCTGGTGGAGCGGACCGGGCTGCGGTACGCGCTGGCGAGGACGGAGAGCGCCAGCCATCTGGCCTCGCTCGCGGGCAAGCCGCTCGGCGGCTACCTGTTCGGGCTGGGATACCTGATGCCTTTCGCGGTCAACGCGGTGCTCTTCGGCATGTCGTTCCTGCTGTTCCTGGGGATGCGCACGGGTCCCAGCCGATTGCCGGCACGTCCGCCGTGGCAGCGCGACCTGCTGGCCGGATTCCGGGCGCTCAAGCACCAGCCGTTTCTCCGTGCTTCGGTCGCGCTCATCGCCATCACCAATTTGATGGTGAATGCGATGATCATGATTTTCGTGGCCGGTTCCAGCGGCCTCACGTCGTTGACGGTGGGGCTCGTGCTGGCCTCCGCCGGCGTCGGGGGAGCCGTCGGAGCGGCACTGACGCCTTATCTCAGGCGGCCGATGCGTTCGATCCTGTTCGTTCACATGTGGATCTGGGTCGCGGCGCTGTCCACCGCGGCCCTCGGCGCGATGCTGGAGATCCGGGCGGTCTTCTTCGCCATGGCGCTGTTCATCACGGGCTTCGGCGGGGCGGTGAGCAACGTGTGCATCAGGGCCATCGAGGTGGAGTGCATCCCGCCGAAGACGCTGGCCCGCGTGGTCGGCGTCTCCCGGCTGACGTCCCACGGCGCGATCTGTCTCGCGGCGCCTCTGGGCGGCTTCCTGGTGACCTGGTTCGGGGTGGCGGGCGGCTCCTTCGTGCTGCTCCTCGCGATGCTCGGCGTGGCGGTGCCGGCCACCCGCATGCGGGTGCTGCGCGCGTACCTGGTGCCGGCCTCTCCCGGAAGCGCCGCCTGACGTCCGACGGCCGTGCCTTCATCCGAAGCCGCGCGGCCCTCACCCGACGCCGGCCAGCCGCCGGGCGTCCCTGGTCATGTGCTCGGGTATCGCGGGGGCCGAGGCCGCGATGGCCTGCTGGGCCAGCACCGCGGCCGAGGAGGTCTTGCCCGCCAGCTCCTCCACGCGCGCCGCGTACAGCAGCACCGGCCCGTGATCCACGGCTTCGGCCAGCGCCTCCACCATCTCCTGCTGGGCCTCCTGCACACGCTCGCTCTGCGCGAGCGCGAGCGCGAGCGCGTGCGCGACCTTGGCGAACGGCCGGCGCAGCGGCCCCACCCGCTCGAGATCGCGGAGCGCGGCCTGCGGCCGACCCATACCGGCCAGGATCTGGCCGCGGCCGAGCAGGGCGTCGATGTTGTTGCCCTGCCTGTCGAGCACGCCGTTGAGCACGTCCACGGCCGCGTCAGGATGCCCGCCTTGCCACAGCGCCCAGGCCAGCTCCGTCTGGATCGTCAGGTCCGCCGGCACACGGATCATCGCGGCGTGCAGCTCGCGTACGGCCGCCGCGGGTGAGCCCTGTGCCAGCCGCAGCCTTCCGATGGCCGTGAGCAGCGGGCCGACGGCGGCCGCCGCGCCGGCGGTCTCGAAGCTCCTGGCGGCCGTGGCGTAGTGGGCGATGGCCGTGTCCAGTTCTTTGCGCTGATGGGCGACGTTGCCGAGCAGCGACTCGATCTGCGCGCGCAGTGTGAGGTCGTGCTCCTGCGCCCGGGCCAGCGCCTCCTCGCCGAGCCGGGCGGCCAGGAAGAGATCGCCTTCGCGCAGCGCGCCTTCCGCCTCGCGGAGGCAGTCCTCGGAGCGCAGCTCGACGGGGATGGCCTCCACACTCTGCTCGTCCTGTTCGACCGGCTGGAGCAGCCGGTCGTACGCCAGCTCGTACGAGCTCTCGCCCAGCTGCTCGTCGGCCCGGAGGAGACGGCGCTTCACCAGCAGGGCGACCACGCTCTGGCCGACCCCCGCCGACCTGATCGCGCTCTGCCGGACGGCCTGCGGCCCGCCACCGGCCCGGCCGGGGAAGGCCAGCCGCAGCCAGGTGGTGAGCAGGCGGACGTCGCCGTTGCAGCGTTCGACGGCGATTTCCCTGAGCTCTCTGGCGTAGTGCTCGGACAGCGCCTGGTCGGCGTACCTGAGCACGTCGCTCCGCCTGATCTCGGTGGTCTCCGGAGGCAGGGAACGCCACAGCGACTCGCAGACCACCTGCAGGTGGGCCGGCTCCACCGCCTGGTCCCGCTGCCGGCTACCCGCTCGCGCCCTGATCGCGATGAGGTCCCGCGCCACCTGCTCGGCCGCGCCCTCGGCGAACGCGCGCCCCGTGCCCTCCACCGGCCTGGTGACCGCTTCCAGCGCGCCGTCGAAGCCCAGCGCCTCCAGGGCGTAGCGCTCCGGACCCGGGTCGCCGGGCTCGCGTTCGTCCTCCGGGGCGTCGGCGACTTCGCGGTCGTCCTTGAGGATCTTGGCGAGCTCGCGCTCGTACTTCATGAGGTCGGGGAGCCGGTCCGCGCGGATCGACAGCAGCAGGCGGAGGCGGGGGTTGTCGCGGAGCGCCTCGGCGAGCTGGCCGAAGAACCAGCGCCGGTACGGCTGCTGCCCCTGCCCGCCGGTGAACAGCTCCTCGACCTGGTCGATGGCCATCAGGATCGGCGTCGGCTCACCGAAGGCGTCACGCTTGACCGGCCGGGAGCGGAGGAACGCCGCAATCGTCATGCCCACCAGGCCGGTGGGCGGCGCCGGCGGAGTCCACGACATCAGCAGCGCGAGAACGTACGGATTGTGGTCAGGCAGCGCGGCCTGCGGGAAAGACGACCCGTAGGTCACCCGGCCGAGCGGAAGGATGTCGGACGCGCCGGGGCTGAACAGCGGCATGACACCCGCCTGGAGGAGCGAGGTCTTCCCGATCCCCGAGGCGCCGTACAGGACGGTCAGCCGCTGCTCCCGCCACAGCTTGCGTACTTCGTGGGATTCGGCGCCGCGCCCGAAGAATCGGTGGCGGTCCTCGGCGCGAAATGCGCGCGAGCCCCGGTACGGTCCCGGCGCCGCCTGCGTACCCATGCCGGAAGTCGTCATGGCGATTCCCTCCGCAGCCGCGTTTCATCGCACTTTTCCTGCGTGACGGTCAAGGAGATCGATAATCCTTGCACGTCCGGCGCGGCCGGCACACCCACCGCGGAGATGAATTGTTCGCCGGTCGCCCGGTTTCAGGTCCGCTGGTGGGATATGCGGAGTATGTCTTAGATGGAGCTCTGGAAACGCGCCATTTGCTCCTTGTCGTCGGTCAGGCACGCGGTCAGCACATCCCGGAGCGCGGCGCTGTCCATCTCGTGGAGCTTGCGCAGGGACACGGCTGTCACGTCGATCAGCTTGCCCGAACCATACTGCCCGTCACGCATGTGCACTCCGTCCTTTTCGGTCACCCGGATATCGGGTGACATGTGGGCGCTTATGAGCGTGCGCACAGATCTTGCCCGACCGGGCCGAGCAAGATTTTTTATGTGTATTAATTCTGTGATAAACCGGCCGACTAATCAACCTTTACGATAGGGCCATAGAGATATAAGAACCTGTTCGGGGCGCGGAGCGGAGGATCGACGTGTCGGAAAACTCGCACTCCATGGCGGCGCGCGCGCCACAGGTCTGGGAACGGGTCCCGAAGCGCAATCCGAACTTCACCGGTCGCGCGGACCTGCTGCTCTCCCTGAGGAAGAGCATCAGCCCCGTGACCGCCGTGGTGGCGCAGCCCATGGCGCTGCAGGGCCTCGGCGGCGTGGGTAAGACCCAGCTGGCCGTCGAGTACGCCTGGCAGTACCGCACCCATTACGACCTGGTCTGGTGGGTCTCGGCCGACCAGCCCATGCTCGTCCCGTCGTCGCTGGCCGCGATGGCCACGGCGCTCGGCCTGCCGCCCGCCACCAGCACCGGAGTGGAGCAGGCGGCGCAGTCGGTGCTGCGCGCGTTGCAGAGCGGGGTGCCCTACCGCAGCTGGCTGGTGATCTTCGACAACGCCGAGGAACCCGACCTGGTCAAGGACTACATCCCCCGGGGGCCGGGCCACGTCATCATCACCTCACGCAACTCGCGCTGGAGCGACTACGAGGACACGGTCGCGGTCGACGTGTTCAAGCGCGAGGAGAGCATGGCGTTCCTGCTCAAGCGCCTGGGCAGTGCGATGACCGAGTCGGAGGCCAACCTGGTGGCGGAGGTGCTCGGCGACCTTCCGCTCGCGCTCGAGCAGGCCGCCGCCCTGTTGCTGCGCACGCTGATGTCGGTCGACGAGTACGTCGGCCTGGTGAAGAAGCGGACGGGCGCCGTGCTCAGCCTGGAGAAGTCGCCGACCTATCCGCAGTCCATGACGGCGGCGTGGCAGGTGTCGGTCTCGCAGCTGGAGGACCGCGTGCCGCAGGCGGTCGAGCTGCTGCGCTGCTGCGCGTTCTTCGGCCCCGAGCCCATCCCGCGCGACGTGTTCCGGCGGGGCAACCGGGCGGTGGGCCCGCGCCTGGGGAAGATCCTGTCCGACCCGATCATGCTCACCAACGCGCTGAGCAATCTCGAGCGCCTCGCCCTGGTCAAGGTGGAGCCGTCCACCCGTACCCTCCAGGTCCACCGGCTCAACCAGGCGCTGCTTCGCGACGAGACCAGCCCAGAGGACCGCGAGGAGCTGCGCCACGAGGTGCACATGCTGCTGGCGGGCACCGCGCCGAGCGACCCCGACGACACGGCCAGGTGGCCCCGGTTCGAGGAGCTGGCCGCCCACCTCGAGCCTTCCGGCGTCATCGACTGCACGGTGCCGTCCGTGCGCACGTTCGCCCTCGACTTGGTGCGCTACCTGTACGTGCGAGGCAGCTACCGGCAGGCGGAGGCGCTGCTGAACCAGTACATCGCGAAGTGGACCGAGGCCAGTGGCGCCCAGCATGTCGACGTGCTGGTCGCCCGCGTCCACCTCGGCATCGTCTACCTGGGCCTGACCTTCTACACCAGGGCCTATGAGCTCATGTCGGAGTCCTTGAAGGGGATGATCGAGACGATCGGCCCGGAGCGCCTGGAGGCGCTCTGGGCGAAGAACGGCAACGCGGGAGCGCTCCGCGGCCGCGGTGAGTTCTTCCAGGCACGGCAGAGCGACCAGGAGCTGCTCGAGGCGTACGAGCGGGTGACCGGCCCTCAGTCCGGCGAAACCCTGCAAGCCCGTAACAACCTGGCGATCGACTACGCGCTGACGAGCGACTACGACGCGGCCGGGAGGCTGCTCCAGGACGTCTACCTGCAGCGGAGCAGCGCGGAAGGCGTCGGGCGCCGCGTCCTGCTCTCCACCTGGACCAACCTGAGCCGAGCCGTGCGGCTCGGCGGCCAGGTCCAGATCGCCACCGACATGGCCGAGGAGGCGTACCAGTACGGCGTGGCGCAGCTCGGCGACGACCACCCCATCGCCCTGCTGGCGGCCAAGGACTACGCGATCTCCCTGCGCCGGAGCGGGCGGCTCCCCGAGGCCCTGGAGCTCCTGAGGGACACCCACACCCGTCTGGAGCGGCTGTACGGGGACGTGCACGCCGACACGATGGCCGCGGCCCTCGGCCTGTCCAACGCCCTGCGCGCCGACGGCGACGTCGCGGAGGCGCTGCAGCTGGCGAAGCGCGGGCTCGACCACTATCCCAACGTGTTCGGCCCTGACCACCCGTTCACCCACGCGTGCAGCATCAACCTGGCGCTGCTCACGCGCCTGAACGGCGACCCCGTCAAGGCACGCCAGATCAGCGAACGGGCCCTGGCCGGCCTCACCGAGCGGCTCGGCGCCGACCACGACTACACCGTGAGCTGCGCCATCAACCTGCAGAACGACCTGGCCGCGCTCGGCCGGCACGACGAGGCCCGCAGCCTGGGCGAGGAGAACCACCGGCGCATCCAGGCGGCCTTCGGCCCCGACCACTACCTCAGCCTCGTGTGCGCCGCCAACCTGAGCTTCGACCTGCGGGCCACGGGCAGCGAGAGGGAGGCCGAGCGGTTGCTGGCGGACACGACGCGGCGGCTGGACACGGTCCTCGGGCGCGACCACCCCGAGACCCTGTCGGTGCTCGCCGGCGAGCGGCTCCACAGCGACTTCGATCCGCCGCCCATCTAGACCCAATGCCGCTTAGTTAGCGTTGTGACGAGTCGGTCAAGCCAGCGGAGACAGCAACGGAGCGCCTGCTAGAACGGTGTCGACCAAGATCACTGTTCGGCAGGAGCTCCGTTGGATGTCCAGTCTGTCATGCGTCGTGATGTGGTGGTTGCCGCAGGAGCGTTCGCGCCCGGTCATCTGGGTGAGCTGACCCGGCTCATCCCGTTCGAGATGGTCGATGAGGCGCTGGCGCAGACGGGCAGGACGCAGACGCGCGTGCGAGATCTACCCTCGCGAGTGGTGGTGTACCTACTGCTGGCCGGGTGCTTGTTTCCGGAGCTGGGCTGGCGGCAGGTATGGCAGAGACTGACGGCCGGGCTGACCGGGCTGAAGGTCGCCGTTCCGACGGCCAGTGCGCTGGTGCAGGCCCGCCGACGGGTGGGGGTCGAGCCGGTGCGGTGGCTGTGGGAGCTGCTGCGCGGCCCGGCCGCGGGGATCGCCACCCCGGGCGTGTGGTGGCGGGGATGGCGGGTCTGCGCGATCGACGGCACCACGATCGCGGTGCCCGACACCGCGGCGAATCTGAGGGTCTTGTCCCGGCAGCGCTGCAACCACGGCAGCTCGGGGTATCCGCAGATCCGGCTGCTGGTGCTGATTTCCTGCGGCACCCGCACCCTGCTGGACGCGGTGTTCGGCACGACCACCGATGGGGAGACGACATACGCGCCGCGACTGGTACGCAGCCTGCACGCGGGCATGATCGTGCTGCTGGACCGGAACTTTGCCGCCCAGGCGCTGGTGAGTGCGATCGCGGCGACCGGTGCCCAGACGCTGGTCCGGGTCAAGAACGGCCGCCGGCTGCCGGTGCTGCGCCGCCTGGCCGACGGCTCTTACCTGTCGATGCTCGGCCCGGTCGCGGTCCGCGTCATCGACTGCGAGATCGCCATCGCCACGGCCACCGGCCGCCGCACCGGCCTGTACCGGCCTGTACCGGCTGGTCACCACCCTGACCGAGCACCGCACCCATCCCGCCGCCGAGCTGATCGCGCTCTACCACGAGCGGTGGGAGATCGAGACGGCCTATCTGGAGGTGAAATCCACCATCCTCGGCGGACGCGTGCTGCGCGCCCGCACCCCCGACGGCCTCGACCAGGAGATGTACGCCCTGCTGCTCACCTACCAGCTCCTGCGCCTGGCGATGGCCGACGCCACCAGCACCCAGCACGGGATCGACCCCGACCGGGCCAGCTTCACCATCGCCCTGCACACCGCCCGCGACCTGGTTATCCAAGCCGCGGGCATCATCGCCGACACCGTCATCGACCTGGTCGGCACCATCGGCAGCCACATCCTGGCCGACCTCATGCCCGCCCGGCGGGTCCGCACCCGACCCCGCGTCGTCAAACGTGCGATCTCCAAGTACAACGCCAAGGGCACCGTCGATCGGACCAGCTACAAGGCCACCATCAGCATCGACATCCTCATCACAGACCCTTGACTCTCAGCCCAAGCCCTTAACTAAGCGGCATTGCATCTAGACCTGGGTGTTCGTCCTGACCCAGGCCTCCCTGTGGTGCTCGGACCGCAGGCGGGCCTGGGCGGCGGCGGCAGGTGTCACCGGCTCGGCCCGCCAGCGCCCCAGCGTGTCGCGGAGCGTGGCCACGAAGTGGGTGCCGGCCTCGGTCAGCCCGTCGCTGTCGAGGAGCGTCCGGCTCGCCTGGTACGCCGCCTCGCGCCAGTGGGCGAACTCGACCTGGGCCCGCGTGCCGTGCTCGGCGTCCTGAGTGTGCCGCCGCCAGAACCCGGCCACGCCCGCGTGCGCGTACACGCCGTGCAGCAGGCTGAAGAGCGGGCGCGGGTCCGGGCGCCAGGGCGCGTAGAAGCGGCGCCCGTCGTCGGGCAGGGTCAGCTCCACCACCGCGCTGAGCGCGTCCAGCTTGGCGTGCTGGAGCTCGTGGGCGAGGGTCAGCGCCATGCCCAGGCCGTCGATCGGGTCGGACAGCGCGATCGTGCCGAACGTGACCCGCGCCGAGGCGCTGTACTGGTCGGTCGTCCGGGCGACCACGGGCGTGAGCACCGAGACCGCGGCGGCCACCTCACTCGCCACCGTCCGGTGGCGCGCGCCCAGGATCTCCCACGCCTCGCGCAGGCGGGCGACCCACGTGCGCCGCCGTTCGCCGCTCAGGCGGCCGTCGGCGTCGTCCCCAGGCCAGCGGTACGGGTCGAGGTCGTCGATGGTCATCGTCACGCCGGGCGCGACGGGGACCCGATGGAGCACCTGCCAGCCCGGCCGGTCGCCCGCCACGTCCACCCGGTACGTACGGCCGCCGACCCGCAGCTCGGCCCCGCCGTCCACGGGCTCGACCGACACCTCGGCCACCTCCGGCAGCCCGCCGGGCAGGCTCAGCAGGCCCACGGAGGGCAGCATGATGCGGCCACCGACCGGCACGTCCAGGCGGCAGGCGGTACGCGTGAGCACGGCCGCGGCCAGGGCGACCGCCGCCAGCCGCCCGGGGTCCGCGCGGCCCCGGCACGCGCTCAGCGCCCACGCGCCCACCGCGGGGTGGCGCAGCAGGCGGCCGACCTCCTCGGGGGCGTCCGCCTCCATCTCATCCAGCGCCTCGGAGGCGCGGGCCACGAGGGCTGCGTGCCGGTGCGCTCCGGCCTCGTCCACGAGCAGCGCCACCAGCAGCCGGTGCTTGCTCTCCTGCGCGGCGCAGAGCTCCTCCACCGCCTTCGCGCCGCCCTCGCCGGTGGCCAGCCCGGAGAACGACCTACGGGAGATCAGGTGCGGAGACGGGCTCATCCCGCTCCCCGCAGCCGGGCGAGGTCGCGCTCGCACCGCGCGCCGATGTACGAGATCAGCCGGTACAGGTCGGGACAGTAGACCGAGCGCTCGGAGAAGCCGGCATCCGGGCTGTAGCGGTGGGCGTAGAGGCCGCCGCCGCAGGTGGACACGAGTTCGCAGCGGCGGCAGTCGGGGGAGAGCGCCAGCTCGCCGATCTGCCGTGCGACGATCGACGGATGCCGCAGCGCCGCGTCCAGCGGGTCCCGCAGGATGTGCAGCCGGGTCTCGGGCGCGCCGTGGTAGGCGCTCTTCAGGATGTCCGACTGCTCGATGCTGCCGTTGGTCTCGATCACGATCATGCGTATCGGCGACAGCCCGACGGACTCCGCCCGGGAGTGGCCGCCCATCAGCAGGCGCATGATCTCGCGGAACAGCCGGATCTCGGTCTGCAGGACCGGGCTGTCGTACCAGCGGTCGAAGACCGTGATCAGCCAGTCGGCGTACGGCGTCTCGGGGGAGCCCGGCACGCGGAAGGGCGGGGGCGTCGCCCAGTTGCCATGCGGGAGCAGGAAATCGACCGCGGGCGGGTCGTGCTCCAGCAGCGCCTCGTACGTGCGCAGCGGATCGTTACGCACGTCCACCGTGCACAGGATCCCGCTGAACAGGTGATGGTACGGCCCCGCGGTCAGCCGCCGCAGCGACTCGCTGACCAGGGCGTGGCTGCCGCGCCCGTTGGCGAAGCGCCGGTGCCGGTCGTGCCCCTCCGCGTAGCCGTCCATGCTCACCCCGACGCGGATCTCCAGCGACTCGAACAGCCGCAGGTACTCCTCGTCGAGCCGGACCGCGTTGGTCTGGATGTTCACGTTGACCCGGGTGCCGGTCTTGACCGCGCCCCGGATGCCGCGTACGAGCCGGGAGATGAGGCCGGGACCCGCGAGCAGCGGCTCGCCGCCGTGCAGGACGACGTCGATCTCCGGCAGGTCGTGCCGGGTGGCGTGCTCCGCGATCCGCTCGATGGCCCGGTCGGCGATGGCGTCGGACATTCGGCGGGGCTGGTCGCGCCAGCCCTGGTCCGCCATCTCGTACACGTAGCAGTGGCGGCAGGCGAGATCGCAGCGGCTGTGGATCTTCAGAATGAACTGCTGGAACGCCAGCGGTTTCCAGCCGCCCGCCAGCAGCGCCTCGACGTCGAGTAATTCGGGGAATCCCCCGGTGAGCAGCGGCTGCGAATCAGGGCTTCCTAACAACGGCTACCCCTTATGCGTCGTGCGCCCCATCCTGGGCTCGATCGAGCGGGAACGGCGCTGGCCCCGGTCCCTATGTCTCACGACTTCGAGGGCTAGTCAAGATTTATGGCTGCTAGAGCGAATTTCCTCTTGGTAATAGAGCAATTCCTCGAAAAATAGGTATAGATCATCTATTTTCGTGATCACCGGGAGCCAGTCGTATGTGCCGAGCCCGTCGCGTTCCAGTGGGGACAGCAGGTGCGCGGTGGCTCTGAGCGCGGTCGGCGGGATCTCGATCGGCGCGGTCTGAGGCACGCCGCCGCGGAAGGCCAGCGCGAGCAGGTGCTGCGGCCCGCGCACGCCGAGCGCCTCCAGCGCCAGGTCGGCGGGTTGCTGCGTGAGGGCGCCGTCGGCCAGTTCGAGCGCGTCCGGGTTGGCGAGCGCGAGGAGCACGCGCAGCTCGGGTGGCAGGTCGCGGAGCGCGCGCGGCGGCCCCGACTCGGCGCGCCGCTGCCTGCGCGTCAGCAGCAGCAGGATCTCGGGCACGCCCTCGCGCCGCCCGCGCAGCACCTCGGGCACGCAGTCCGCGGCCAGGCGGGTGGAAGCGGCCAGGCGGTGCCCCATGGCCTGCCTGACGAGGGGCAGCGACTCCCGCAGCAGGGCCTCCGCCAGCTGGGGATAGGCCTCGTCCGGGTCCTCCTTGAGCGCGTAGGCGTAGCGCCTGAGCGGATCGACGGAGCGGGCGTCGGGCACGGTCTCGCGGGCGAGCCGGTCGAGGTCGCGCTCGGACCGCAGGACCGCCTTCGGATGGCCCACCCTGACCGCGGCCAGTCTCCTCTGGGCGAGCACGGCGCCGACCGCCGCGCCGAGCGCTCCCGCCACCAGCGCCGCGCTCAACGGGATCGTGTGGAGCGAGGCGGTCGCCAGGGCGATGACGGTCAGCACCGCCGTCGCGCCGACGGCCACGGCCAGCCAGCCGAGCAGCGTCTCCCGCTGGTTGACGACGTCGGTGCGGCTCCTGCGGAACTCCTCCCAGTCGGCCGCGGCGCGCTCGGCCCTGGCCTGGGAGACGCGCTCCACCAGGTCCGCGCGCCGGGCGGGCCAGCCGGGACGCGGTCTGCGCTGGTCGTCCTCCAGCCGCTCGGCCAGCTTGGCGAGCTCGTGGCGCAGCGTCGCCGCCTCGCCGAGCCGGTCGGCGTACAGCTCCTCAAGGCGTGCTCGCGCGGTCAGGTCGAACTCGCCCCACCGGGCGTTCCGTGCGGGCATGGAGGCGATCCGCTCGACGAGCCCGTGCAGCTCGCGGGCGAAGCCGGCGGAGCCGTCGGCCACCAGCACCGCGTGCAGCGCGCCACGCAGCACGTCCAGCACCAGCGGGCTGACGTACCCCGTGACCAGCAGCGCCGTGAAGGTCGAGCGGGCGGTGGAGCCGACGAGCTCGGTCGCGTTCAGCGCCTCGTCGTCGAAGAACACCGCCTCGGACAGCTTGATCACCACTCGTGGCTCGCCCCGGTCGGGCAGCCGGAACGACATGATCCGGCCGTTCTCCTCGACCCGTTCCGCGCTGAGCCCGCCCGCGTGCAGCTCGTTCTCGACGAGCATCGCCAGACGGGCGAGGCTGGGGGAGCGGCTGTGGCGGGCCGCGGCACGAGCGACCACTCCGGCGTCGATCGGCGACGATCGCGGCGCCGCGTCCTCGAAGCTCGACCAGGCGAACTGCAGCAGCAGGCGGATGTTGCCGCTGCTGTGGCGCAGCAGCTCCAGCAGGCCCTTCTCGGTGAACGGCCGGATGCCGTCGGAGGAGCCCTTGGAAGCGGCGCCGATGTACGCCGCCAGCACCTGCCGCGCCTCGTCCGGCGTGAGCGGCAGCAGGTGACAGGCTCCGGCGCCGAGCCGCTGGCGCAGGTCCTGCGGCATGGCGTCCCATCCGCTCTCGCTGGTCACGAGCAGCAGCAGCCCGCGGGCCCGCGGGATCACCTCGACCAGGCCCTGAAGGAGACCGGCGTTGGCGGGCACCGGCTCGCCGTCCTCCAGCAGGAACTTCTCGCACTGGTCGAGCACCACCACGAACGGCCGCCCGCCCCTGGTCACCAGCGTGGTCAGCAGCTGCAGGCCGTAGCGGCAGGTCACGGGGTCGTCGATCCGGCCGCCGACCCCGATCGCGGCCGCGGCCTCGGCGCTGATCGGCCTGCCGCACAGCCAGTCGTAGGCGGCCTCGGAGTAGCCGGGCCTGATCAGGTACGACAGCGCCCGCTGGAACCTCGGCGCGTCGCCGGCCACGGCGGCGATCTCCTTGGCCTGTTCCTCCAGCACCTCCCCGGTCTCGACCTGGTCGGCGCCGAGCAGCTCCATCGGCTCGCCCGCGGCGGGGACAGCCGCTCTGGCGGCCAGGTCGTCCTCGATCGTGCCCAGGTAGCTCAGGCTCAGGTCGGCGAGCAGCGTCTGCGGCAGCTGGGAGACCAGGCGGCGGTAGGCGGCGACGAAGTCGTCCTCCTGGAAGCGCAGGTAGACCTGGATCGCCTCGGGGTTCTCACTGTGGACGAACGCCATCATGTGGCGGGCGGCGTGTGTCTTGCCGGTGCCGTGGGCGCCGTACACGCAGCTGAGCGCGCCGTCGCGAGGGAAGCCCTCGAGGTACGCCCTTGCCACCCGCACGGCGCCGCGCACGCCAGGGAGGATCGCGGTGGGGGTCTGGCGCGACCAGTCGCTCAGGAAGCCGGGCAGGGAGGTCTCCTCCGCGCTGGAGGTGCCCCGGGCCGGGAAGGGGTTGCGCCGCGGGTAGTCAGCCATGGATGCCTCCAAGCCCGTTCCATCTGTCGCCCTGCCAGATCCTCAGCCGCAGCCAGTTCTCGGGCATGTGCAGGTCGGCCGTCGGCCACGGGTCGTCCTTCTCGTACTCTCTGAGGCGGAACTCGAGCAGCAGCTCCAGCCGCCGCATGGCCTGGCCCACGGTGTACGTGCGACCGCTCAGGGCGTCCCTGAGCCCCTCGTCGTGGAAGGGCGGGGGCGGCCTGCCGTTCCACCGGCGGCGGGCCAGCTCGGCGATCTGCTCCGGCGTCAGGGTGCCCAGGTCCACGATCTGCCCCCGCGTGGCGAACCGCTCCCGGTCGGCCATGGTCAGCTGGGCGGTGTTGGCGTGGTCGTAGGCGTCCACGATGAAGACGACGACCGTGCTCGTGCTCTCGAACACCTTGGTGGCCAGCCAGATCAGCTTCTTGGTCGGCACGCTCTCGTACCGGATGCCGAAGCCGACGTTCGCGGCGGCGAAGGTGGCGCCGGCGAACCCGGCGATCTCCTGCAGGTCGTACTCGTTCATCGGGTCCGTGCTGCTGCGGCGGCTCAGCTCGGTGAAGCGGGCGCGCAGCTCGTCGGGGATCCTGATCGCGCACTCGTTCATCTTGTTGCGCAGGTCGAGCAGCGTGGAGCACATCTGCGCGTACGCGTCGTGCGTCATGTCCTCCGGCTCGGCCTCATGGGTCACGAACGTGTAGTCCGGCCTGTCGCAGGCGTCCCTGTAGAGGCGCATCACGTGGTTGGCCAGCGAGGTCCGGCCGCTCTTGCCCACACCGGTGATCAGGAAGAAAGCGGGCCGCCTCCTGGCGACCGCCCGCCGGACGGCCTCCTCGATCGCCCGCAGGCGGATGCCGGCCAGCTCGAGCAGCAGCTCGCGGTCGGAGTCGCAGGCGACGGCGTCCAGAGGCCTGACGGCGTAGGGGTTCTCCTCCAGGCCGTAGAGCTCGTAGCGGGCGTCGGCGGGGTGCATCTCATCCACCGATCATGGTCAGGTAGTCGGGCAGCTCGGCGGCGGCCGGCTCGAACGCCGAGCCGGTGAACAGCGGCGCGAGGAAGTCGTGCCTGCCGTGGTACGCCTTCGTCAAGGCCTGGATCTCCTCGGCCCGCGCGCCGAAGCGCAGCTGGAAGCCCTGGAGCGCGTCGGTGGCCAGCTTGTCCTGGTGGACCAGCTCCAGAGCCACCAGCAGCGCCGGCTGCCGCACCACGTCCATGAACAGCTCGGGGCTCTGCACGCGCAGCACCACCAGGCGCACGACCAGGTCGGGCTGTAACCCGGCGAGGCGCGGCGTGCCCTCGATGATGGCCTCCGTCACCCGCAGCAGGTTGAGCACGCGTTTGATCTTTCTCGGATTCGGCGCGACGATCCTCTCCAGCGTCGCGACGTGCTTACCCGCCAGGTCGCCCAGGAGCGAGCCGCGGATGAAGCCGCCCACCTCCGCGGAGCCGATCGGGTAGAGGTGCAGCGGGAGCTGGATCATCTTGTCGAGGTAGTCGTCGGCGATGACGGCGTGATCGGGGAAGCCGAACGGCTTGTACTTCACCGACACCCCGCGGTCGACCACGTCCTTGGAGAGCGCGATCATCACGAAGACGTTCTTGAGGTCGAGGAAGAGCTTGATCGACTCCAGCACGTCGATGATCTGGTCGGGCTCGCACCTGTCGAGGTCGTCAACGAAGAAGATGATTTTCCTGCCCTTTCCGGCCAGGCGGTCGGCCTCCTCCTGCAGGAGCCCGCGCAGACGGCCGGTCTGGCTGTCGACCTGGCCGCGGATCTCGGCGTACTGCTGCGCGAGCTTGCCGATCTTCTCCACGCTCGCCGAGCCCACGTTGATCCGCTTCAGCAGCTCGTCGGCGGCGAGGTTCAGCATGATGACGCCGAGCCGCTTGACGCTGTCGGCGAAGCGGTGCGCGGGGTCCTGGTCCAGCGCCGTGTGCAGGGCGTTCAGGAGGGGGAGGAGCATCTCGGGCTCGCGGCGGTGCACCCAGGGGTTGAAATGCACGCGTACGAACTCCGCGCCGTGCCGGTCGAGGAGCCGCTGGTCGACCATGTGCAGCAGGGTCGATTTACCGCTTCCCCACGCGCCGAAAACGCCGATCGTGAACGGCGTCTGGGTGCGCGGATTGGTAATGACCGAAACGAGCGGGTCGACGTACCGCCGGAACTGGAGAAGGTCCCCGCGCCAATCCACCGGCGCGTCCGAGAGCATCGCGATATCGGGCATGATTCCCCCTAGTAAGAGGATGCATCGTCGGCATCGCCGAATATCGCGGGTTATCGAACTGTGATATCGCCTCGCGACTGGAGATATGCGTCGACCTCGGCCAGGTAGGCGTCCTTGAGATGGCGGGGCAGCCAGGTGATCTCGAAGGCGTTCCGTTCGAGCTGGGCCAGCTCCTCGTGGGTGAGCTCGAGGGCCTCCTGGAGCGCCTCGAGGTTCTCGCCGACGTAACTCGCGAAATAGGCGGGGTCGTCGGAGTTGATCGTCACCCGCACGCCCAGGTCCATCAGCGTGCGGATGCCCTCGGCCTTCATCGAGTCGGTGACGTAGCCGTTGGAGATCGGACAGCAGGTCAGCCCCATGCCCCGCTCCAGCACCACCTGGACCAGTCGCTGGTCCTCCAGGATGTTGACGCCGTGGTCGACGCGGTTGACGCCGATGTCCTCGACGGCCTGGCGGATGTGCTCGATCGAGTCGTCCTGGTCGACGTCGCAGTGCATGGTGAGCAGGTAGCCCTCCTGCCTGGCGCGCTCGTAGACCGCCGCGAACTTGACCGGCGGGTTGCCCTTCTCGTCGGAGTCGAGCCCCACGCCCACGATCTACTCCTTGTACGGCAGCGACTCCAGCAGCGTCGCCATCGCGTACTCGGCCTGGAAGTCGCGCAGGAAGCACATGATGAGCTGCGCCCGCACCCCGAGCCGCGCCTCGGCGTCCATCAGCGCCCGCCGCAGGCCCCTGATCACCACGTCAAAGGACACGCCTCGCGAGGTGTGGGCCTGTGGGTCGAAGAAGATCTCCGCGTAGCGGACGTTCTGCTCGGCGGCCTTGCGCAAGTAGGCCATGGCCAGGTCGTAGAAGTCGGGCTCGGTGCGGAGCACCTGCATGCCCTCGTAGTAGATCCTGAGGAAGGAGGGCAGGTCGTCGAAGTCATAGGCGGCCCGCATCTCCTCGACGGAGGCGTACGGCAGCTCCAGGCCGTTGCGTTCGGCGAGCTCGAACTTGAGCTCGGGCTCCAGCGTGCCCTCGATGTGCAGGTGCAGCTCGCACTTGGGGAGTCCGGCGATGAAGTCCTTCACCCGACTCAGCCTAGAAGATGATCGCGAGTCCCACCGCGAACAGGAGCCCGTACGCCATCTGCAGCTTGCCCGTCTGCTGCAGCACCGCGATCAGCGCCGGGCCCACGGCCTTGGCCAGCACGGTTTTGATCGCGGGGATCGCCAGCGGCACGGCGAGCAGGGCGAGCGCGGTCCACGGCGTGATCACGACCATCCCCAGCGCCACCACGAACGGCACCACCTGGCAGGCCACATAGAGCGCACGGGTGCGCTCGGCCCCCAGCATCACGGCCAGCGTGCGCTTGCCCGACTGGGTGTCCGTCCCGATGTCGCGCAGGTTGTTGACCACGAGCATCGAGCACGAGAGCAGCCCGACCGGAATCGACGCGAAGAAGGCGGGCCAGCTCAGCGACTCGGTCTGCACGTACGCCGTGCCCATCACGGGGACGACGCCGAAGAACACGAACACGGCCAGCTCGCCCAGCCCGCGGTAGCCGTACGGGCGCTTGCCGCCCGTGTAGAACCAGGCGGCGGCGATGCACGCGGCGCCCACCACCAGGATCCACCACGCCCGCGTGACGACCACCAGGACCAGCCCCAGCACCGCCGCGACCCCGAAACAGGTCAGCGCGGCGGTCAGCACCTGCCGCGGCGGGGCCACGCGCGAGCCCACCAGCCGCATCGGGCCGACCCGCTGGTCGTCGGTGCCGCGGATGCCGTCGCTGTAGTCGTTGGCGTAGTTGACGCCGATCTGCAGCGAGAGCGCCACGAGCAGTGCCAGGACCGCCCGCCACCACACGAATCCGCCTTGCCCGATCGCCACTCCGGTGCCCACCATGACGGGCACGACGGCGTTCGCGAGGGTACGCGGGCGTGCGCCGGCGATCCACTGGCCGGGGGTTGCCATATGTCGTTCGTCCTCTAGCTGATGTCCGTGGTGAGCCTGACCATCCTGATCGGGCGGCCCATGTCCAGCACGCGCTCGGCCATGTCCTCGCCCCAGCCCGCCGACTCCAGGAAACCGAGCACCGCGTAGTTGTCGGCGAACACCCAGGTGACGATCTGCCGGAAGCCGTCGTCGCGCAGGTAGTCGACGGTCGCGTTGAGCAGGCGGCTGCCGTGACCCCTCCGTACGAAATCGGGGTCGACCAGCAACGTCAGCATCTCGGCCGCCACGGTGGGATCCAGGTCGGGATCCTCGGCGGGAGCGTGTGAGGCCAGCCCCACCACGCGTTCGCCCCCCCGGGGGGTGGTCAGGGCGGCGCTGCCGCCCGCGCCGAGGGCGGGAAAGCCCTCGGTGTCCAGGATGGTCTCCACCGCCACCAGGACCCTGTGCCTGGGGGTGGGCGGGGCGACGATCGCCTCGTCCCACTGACGGAGCCACATCTTCTCGGCTGCCGGGCCTGTCATCTGCTCGAGGGGGCCCTCGGGGAGGAAATCCCGATAGCCGTAGCGCCAGGCGCGGATCTGACAATTCGCAACCTGGAGCACGTCCTCGCGCCGGGCCGCCCGGACGCCTACGTCTGCCATCTCGGCCCGCTCCTTCGCCTGCCGTTCATGCCTCAAGGCACGAGTTACACCGTATCGGTGTTTGACCCTTGGAGACGACGCGAACCCCGCTTCACGGCTCTTAAGCGGCGTGTCGGCTACAAGATCGCGGTCAGCGTCTGGGCGAGCCGCCGGACTCCTTCGTGCAGCTCCGCGAGATGGGCGGCGGCCATGTGGGTCAGCCGGATCCTGGGACCCGGTGGCTCGGACGGGTAGTACATCCGGCCCGGGCTCACCAGCACCCCGTTGCGCCTCGCGGCCTCGACCAGGGTGTTCTCGTCGACCTCTGCGGGCAGCCGGACCCACAGGTGCATCCCGCCGATGGGCAGCAGATGCACCTCCGCCTGCGGCATGCGGGCGGCCAGAGCGGTCGCCAGCGCGTCGCGCCTGGTCCTGATCTCGGCGTGCACGGCCGTCAGATGCCGCGGCCAGGCCGGCGATCCCACGAACTCCAGCGCCGTCTCCTGCAGCGGCCGTGCCACGAAGAACGACTCCACGAGCTGGCTCGCCCGCAGCCGGTGGGCGGCGGGGCCTCTGGCGATGACGGCCGCCACCCGCATGCTCGGTGACAGGATCTTCGTCAGCGACTTCACATGGACGACGGTCCCGTGCTGATCCATGGACGCCAGGGAAGGGGGCGCCTGCTCGGTCAGATAACAGGCGAAGTCATCCTCGATCACGAACGCCCCCGCCGCCCTGGCGACCTGCAGCACCTGCTCCCTGCGCTCGACCGTCAGGGTGGCTCCCGACGGGTTGTGCAGGGTGGGCTGGCAGAAGAAGACCCGCGCCCCGGTGACGGCGAACGCCTCGGCCAGGAGCTCAAGACGTACGCCGTCCCTGTCCATGGGGACGGCCGTGGCCCGCAGCCCGGCCGCCCTGGCCGCCGCCAGCGCCCCCGGATAGGTGGGCGTCTCGACCAGCACCGGCGTGCCCGGGGCCGCCAGCGCCCTGAAGGCATGCGTGAGCGCCGCCTGGCCGCCGCTCACGATCAACGCGTCGGCCGCGGTCATGTCGCCTCCGGCCTGCCGCGCGAACCACCTCCGCAGCTCGAGCAGGCCCGCCAGGGGCGGCATGGCCCAGGCGTCCGGCCTCCGCACGGCACGCGCCGCCGCGGCCGCCAGCTGCTTGTCCGGCCGCAGCCCCGCCCGCAGATATCCGCCGGTCATGGGCACCACCCCTTCGGCGGCCCCCGCCAGCAAGGTCGCCACGGGGTCCCCGTCCACGACCCTGTCGCCGAGCGCCACGGTCTGCCAGGAGAGGTCGGCGGCGTCCCGTCCTCCGGTGACCTGCGGCGTCACGAACACCCCACTGCCCGGCTTCGCGACCACCCGTCCCTCGGCGGCCAACTGCCCGATGGCCCGGGACACGGTGACGGGGCTGACGTTGTGCCGCCGCATGATCTCCCGGTTGGACGGCAGCCGTGCCCCGGGGCCGAGCCGCGTGGCCTCTTCGCGCAGCATCGCGGCGACTTGGGCGATACTGCTATCGTTGTTCATGAAAATTGAGAATAGCGCTACTCTCATGGACGGAGTAGCGCTCCCTCGTCCGGGAGCGCAGGCACGTCAGGGCACCGCGCTGGCCTTCCTGGGCGTCCTGGCGTTCTCCGGCTCGTTCCCGGCCACCGTCTACGCCATGCAGGGGGTCGACCCGTGGCTGGCCGCGATCGGCCGGGCGGCCGTAGCCGGGGTGGTGGCCCTGGTCTGCCTGAAGGTCGCCAGGAAGCCGCTGATCCCCTCGAGGAGGGAGTGGTCGTCGTACGCTCTGATCTCCTTGGGGGTGGTCTTCGGCTTCCCCGTCTTCAGCGGCCTGGCCCTCGCCCTGGGCGCCAGCACGTCACATGCCGCGGTGGTGATCGCGCTCCTGCCCGCAGCCACCGCCGCCTGCGCCGTCCTGAGGGCGGCCGAACGGCCCCGTCCCCTCTTCTGGGTGGCCTGCGCGGCCGGCGCGGTCGCCATCACGGCCTTCACCCTCACCCAGCATGAGATGAAGACCTCCTGGCCCGACCTTCTTCTGGTCGGCGCCCTGATCTCGGCGGCGATCGGCTACACCGAAGGAGGCCGCCTGTCCCGGAACACTCCGGGCTGGCAGGTGATCTCCCGCGTGCTCGTCCTCTCCCTGCCTCTGACCGCCCCGACAGCCACGGCGATAGCCCTCGCCACCCCCATCAACGCCACCCCGCAGGCGATGGCCGGCTTCGCGTACGTGTCGCTGATCTCGATGTTCCTCGGCTTCTTCCCCTGGTACGCGGGCCTGGCGAAGGGCGGCATCGCCAGAGCGGGCCAGACCCAGCTCACCCAGCCCCTCCTCACCCTCGTCTGGGCCTGGGTCCTGCTGGGCGAGCGATTCGGGCCGGCCACGGTGGTCGCGGCCCTGGCCGTGCTCGTCTGCGTGGCCATCACCCAGCGCGCCCGTACTTGAAAGCCGTGACGCCGCCCAGCAGGATGGGGGAGGAGGTGTCACAACAATGGCGGACCTCACGATTCCAGAGGGCGGCTTCTGGCCCGCGCCGGAGATCCCGCAGCCCAACATCTATCCCATGGAATGGCGGGTCGAGACCGAGAAACTCGCCGCCATCTACGAAAAGTCCAAGCGCGTGGTCTGGAACCCGGCCGACCTGCCCTGGGACGGCCTGGACCCGGACGACTTCACCCGGGAGCAGCGCCTGGGCATCATGTACTGGTTCGCGGTCCTCGCGAACTTCGACGCGTCCGGACCGGCCGTGTTCGCCCGCGCCACCATCCAGGCCTTCGAGAAGCACGAAGAGGACCCGGTCAGGAAGTGCTTCTTCTCGATCACCCGGGACGAGATGAACCACGAGGAGTGCTGCCAGCGCACCATCGCCAGACTCTGGCCCGGCGGCCCGCTCAACTGGACCCCGTCCGACGACCTCGAATCAGCGGCGCACAACAACATCGGGTGGCTCTACCACAACGGGGGCCGCTACTGGAACGGCTACAACTCGGCCGTGGGCAAGTATTCGCTGCCCGTGCTCTTCACCAGTTTCATGATGGGGGAAATGGCCGCCTCGACGCTCTTCAGGGGCATGGCCTCCGGCACCCGGCACCCCGTCTTCGGTGAGATGTTCCAGCGAATAGGGCGCGACGAGTCCCGCCATCTCCAGATCTGCATGACGATTCTGGAGAACGAATGGCCGGGGCTCACCGACGAGACCCGTGTGCTCATCACCCGCCAGCTCAGGGCCGGTTTCGTCTTCCTCAGCATGATCCTCTGGGAGCCGCCGGAAGGCTTCTGGGAGCTGCCGCCGTACTTCCTGGCCAACCACCGCGTCCTGATGGACCATGCCAGGCAGGCGGGCCTCGGTGTGCTGTCGTACGAGGAGCAGGCGGAGAACTGGCGCGTGGCCATGGCCCGGATCCGCGCCATCGTGGAGCGCTGGGGGATCGCCTTCCCTGCCATTCCCGAGCTGGACCTGGAAGGCGTGGAGGTGGACTTCATCGACCCGGAGGACATCATTCCGGTCTTCTAGTCTGCTGCCATGTGGCCGCGTATCGACGGAATGAGAGCCATGGAGTTCGGCACGTCCGGCGAACTCCGCGCCTGGCTGACCGGGCTGGTCCTGTCAGGCTCGAAAACGGCCACAGCCGGCCTCCTGGCGCTGGATTATCACGCCGAGGGTGAGGCGGTGGAGCACGTCGGCGAGCGTCTGGCCGTGGTGGACTCCTTGGGCGCGAAGGTGGCGGAGATCGAGATCGCGAAGGTGGAGCTGACGTCGTTCGCGGAAGTTCCCTGGGAGTTCGCCGAGGCGGAAGGCGAGGGCTTCCGCTCGATCGACCACTGGCGCGAAACCCACCGGCACTACTGGGCCGGCCAGGGGTACGAGGTGGACGACTCGACGACGGTGGTCTGCCTGTGGTTCCGCCTGGCCGGTCAGGAGGGTCGGGGCGGTCGGTGAACGTTCGGACGACCGTCCGGACGCTCGGGACAGTTGGTGCGGAGGATCGTGCGGCCGGTCAGGAAGAAGGCCGCTGCTCCTCAGGAGAGACAAAGCTGCCGCGATGCGGGATGGTGAAGACCCACCCCTGCTCACGAAGCAGCGCTATGGCCCGCCGTACGGTCTCACGTGCGGCACCGTACTGACGCACCAGCGTGACCTCGGTCGGAAGCGGACGGTGCGCGGGCAGCTCTCCCGCCTCGATCCGCTTCCGGATCCGCTCGGCGATCTGCCGGTACAGCGGGACCTGGCCGTCCGCTGACTCTCCGGGAGCGCTCACGAACGTGCCACCGCCCTGGCGCGTGTGGACCAGCCCTTGATTCCGCAGCAGGCGAATCGCCCTGCGCGCGGTCGTGCGTGCGACGCGGAACTCCCGCTGGATCCCTGCTTCGCTGATCAGGACATCTCCCGGGGAGAGCCCCTCCATGATGCGCGTCTTGAGGACTTCGCTGATCTGAACGTAGAGGTAGGTGCCACCCGAGCGATCCAGCACCCCTCAAGGATATACAAGCCAACGGTCAAAGGGAGGACCGTTAAGCACCCCTATTCGTGGGCCACTTTTCTGGCTCATTCACATATGTCCCTCTATAAGGTACCGTGAACACCCAGCCCTGCTGTCTGAGATGTGCAACCGCCTTCCGGACTGTGACCTTTGCGACCCCGTGCCGCATCATCAAAGTCTTCTCGCTCGATATCGAGCGGTTCGGCCGAAACTCGCCATGCTGGATTCTCGTGGCGATATCACTGGCGATTTCCAGGTAAAGGCACTTCGACTGCTTTATCCGTGGAACACCCATGGGTCCGACATATGTGCCTTCCCCTTGTACGGTGTGGACAAGCTGACGCTCGCGCAACTCTCGAACCACATTGCGCGCGGTCGTTCTCGCAATGCCGAACGCCGCTTCCAGAGCCGCCTCGCTCGGCAGAGCCTCGCCGGCTCGCAACCGCCCCTCGCTGATCTGTGCCTGGATCGCATCGGCGATCTGCACGTAGATCGGGACGGGCCCATCACGATCGAGCATGCTCATAGCCTAGACGTCTGGATACAAGCAGTCGAGTAGAGTCAGAGCTGGGGCCACGACTCCTCTGGCGACACGTAACTGCCCCGCTGGGCGACGGTGTAGATCCATCCCTGCTCCCGTAGGAGCGCCATGGCCCGCCTTACCGTCTCCCGGGCCACGCCGTACTGCTCCACCAGCGTTGACTCGCCCGGTATGGGCCGTCGCGGCGAAAACTGCCCCGCCTTGATCTGCTCGGCGATGTCCGTCGCGATCTGCTGGTACATCGGCACTTTCCGCTGCTTGCGTGGGGCTTCGTCTGGTCCGCCGACGAAGGTCCCTTCGCCCTGAACGGTGTAGATGAGCCCTTCCTCGCGAAGCACATGAACCGCCCGCCTGGCGGTGGTCCTGGCGACCCCGAACTCCTGCTGAATGTCCGCCTCGCTCGGCACAGGGTGTCCGGACGCAAGTCCGGACACCCTGTGCCGGGGGATCTCGGCGATCTGGAGGTAGATGTGGGTGTCCCCGTCGTAGTCCAGCACGTTTGCAACTTAGACCAACAGGTGCAAGACCGCCCATATCGTTCTGTCTGTTTAGACAGAGCGGTCTCTATCGCTAGACAGAAGGAGACAACTAGACGTATCTTTCTGCCATGCCCAAACATCTTGAGCTGCCCTGCTGTCACCTTGCGCCGCATGTACCGGATCCCCTCCCTGGTCACAAAGCCATCAGGTGGGATCCGATGCGGCCGCACGCCGAACGAGTGCAGGTCAAGGAGTACACGTGCGCGTGCTTGCCGACGTTCTACGAGCTGTGCCAGAGCGGCGGTGAGTACTTCATTCGCAGGACTCGACGTATTGGCGACGAAGTGCTGATCGAGCAAACTGTCCGGACCATTCATGCCAGAGCGCTGGTTACTTGGAGGAGATTGCTGGAGGGGGCAGTACGCTGATCGCAATACACGCGCGCTGCAGGTAGCCGTGTAGGGCAATGGGTGGAGACCATCCACTCGATGGCTGCTACGGCGCCGGCTCTTATGAAGACGCCGCGCTGTTGCCCGCGTCTGTCGCGTGTCTCTCCCGAACCTGGCCTTTGCTATCGAAGGCCAAGCAATGGCCGCCGCCATTTCATGCTGCCACGTTAGCGACCAGGCTGGTCTCGTGCATCACGTGGCCTTCCCGGCCCGATCGTATAGGGAGGGTTTCGGTCTGACGCCCGCCGCCACGACCTTCGCTGGGCGTCTGCTGCTGGCGGCCCCGGGCGTCGTCTCCACGCTGAAGTTCGCGTGGTAGGGCGGCATGTCGTTCGACAACTTCGCTTGGAAGGGTATGGCGTCGTGTCGCATCCTGTACCGGCGCTAATGCATACCGCAGGCCCGTGAGAGCTGAGAGGAGACGGGTGTCCGGTCCGCGCTTGGCCGCCGAGCGCGCGAACCGGACACCCCAGGTGATGGCACGGGAGTGTGCCATCGGGGGCGCACCTGTGTGACCCCAGGCGACGCGCCTGCCCACAGCCCGGTGAGGGGCGATGGGCTTCGCCTGGGATCGGTGCGTATGACGGGCATGGTCTCGCGCCCTCCGGAGGCACGGGGCCATGCCACGGCGAGTAATGGCCGGCTGACGTCCGTAACGGCCTACCCGCGGTTATTAGGCTCTCATGGTCGTCACTTGGAAAACGGCTGTTCGGCGCTATGCACAGGATGATTCCCTTTGTTGTCCAGTGGGTCCATGCTCCCTAGTGGAATCGATTTATGTGGGGATTCGCCGCCAAGCAGCGTCCGTGATGATCAGGTGGTCGAGCAGGCGGAGGCCGACCGTCTCGGCGGCCTGGACGAGCTGGGCCGTGGCCTCCAGGTCGGCCGGGCTCGGCTCCAAGGAGCCGCCCGGATGGTTGTGGGCAAGGCCGAACACCGCACCGCCCGAGGTGAGCACTTCCGTGATCACCTCCCGGATCGGCACGGGCGTGTGGTCGGACGCGCCTTCGGTCAGGACGGAATGCTTCAGCACCCTGCCGCGGGTGTCGCACACCACCATGACGAGCCGCTCATGCCTACGGCCGCGGAGCAGTGGCGCGCAGTGGTTGGCGAGGTCGGAGGTGCTGGTGATCCGTTCGCGCTCCGGCCAGGCGTCCGCGCGGCGTACGAGATGAAAGGCCGCGGCGACTCTGGCGGCCTTGGCCGGACCCACCCCGGGCACGGCGAGTAACCGATGCGGGTCCGAACGGCGGAGGCCGTCGAGATCCCCGCAATGCTTGATCACCTGGCTGGCCAGGTCCAGGGCACTCGTCCCGCGAAATCCCGAGCCGAGCAGCACGGCCAGCAGCTCACGGTCTGCCAGCGCGGCGGCACCGCTGGACATGAGCCGTTCGCGCGGCCGGTCGCTCGCGGACAGGTCTTTAACTCGCATCGGCAACCTCCGCACCCGTTCTATCAACGCGCACCGACAATCTCTGACCTGGGCGAACAGGTGTTCTTTTTGTGGTCGTGCGTGCGGGAGGTCGGCTTGGCGGGTGGCTGGCTTCGACGATTACTGCGGAGGCCGGCGTCCGTCTCCGGTGCGATCTCGTACGGCGACAACGGCCGCCTGTGCTCCAGTCATCGTGTGGATGGAGTCAGCAGACGGGCGAAGACGTGCTCATCTTCGGCAGCGGCAACGGGCGGGGTGGTCGGCATCGCGATCCACCTCGGCCAGGCCAGGGCCGTCGATTCCCCAGGCCATTGACGCAGGTATCAGGTCATTGCCGCCGAGGGCGCCGCCGCGATCAGCGCCGTGAATGCCGGATTATGCCGCTAACTCGGCGCCACCCGCTTGGTCGGCCACGCGGATGGGGGCGGGCGGTCTCGTACGCAGCCTTCCAGTGCGCCCGCAGGGTTGGGACCAGCGGTAAGTTCGACGTGAACCTCGACAATTCCGACGGTCCGCTCAACACCTACGGTCCTGCTCCGTTACGGGAACAGGACGGTGGCCACGCCCGTCGACCGGACGACGCTCACGCTGCTGTCGGCCCTGCGCAACCGCGCGGCTGGATGAGCGCGCTGGCCTCAGACTGTGCATAAGCGTGATGGCGTCCCGCTCGCGCCGTGCGCTCGCTCTGACCTTAGACCGAGGGCAGGCATGATGATGTTCCGCTCGCGCCAGGCGGACCTTCGCACGCTCGCCCGATCTGTCGGGCAAGACAAGGTCCGCCCGGTCATGGAGCGGATCTATCGCAAAAGAGCCTCGGCGAGGCTTATCGCGCCGTCGAGACCGGCCGAGCTCTCGGCGAGCAGGTCATTGCCGTCGTGGCCGGGCAGGCGTGGTCGGCTCCAGGCGGTGGGGGACAGCGGATTCGCCCGGAGCCGGGGTGTTTCGGGCTAGACGGGCATGCTGTACGTGACTCTGAAGCGGTCGCCTGGGATGACGATGTCGCTCGTCTCCACGGGACGGTCGCCGGCCCAGTGGGTGCGTTCGATGTGCAGGACGTGGACGCCGGCCGCCAGATCGAGCGCGTCGCTCTCCACCGGGCGGGGAACGCGGGTGTGCACGCTCTCGACGACCTCGGTGATCTTCACGCCGTGCGCGAACATCCGCGCGACCAGGCTCCGCCGCTCCTCCTCCGAATGGGGGGCGAACTCCAGCGGCTCGTACGAGGTGGCGAGCTGCAGGGGTTTGCCCTCGCCGCGAAAGATGTAGTGCGTCTTGGTCAGCGTGGTCGACTCGCTGAGGCGCAGGCGTCTGGCGATGTCGGGTCCGGCTTCGGTCGGCTCGCTGTGCCAGTCCCACGTCACGCGCCTGCCCTGAGACTGCAGGTCGGCCGCGAAGGGGGCGGGGTGATCGAGAAACCGCCATCGGTAGAGGGCTGTCAGGTCAGGACGTTCCCTGACGTAATGACCCGAGCCTACGCGGCCGATGATGAGGCCTTCGCCCGCGAGCACGCGTAGCGCGTGCCGGGCTGCTGTCTCGCCGACCTGATATTTACGGGTCAGCTGCGCCCGCGATGGGATCGGCGCGCCGGGGGGAAGGGCGCCGTCGGTGATCTGTCGCCGAATGTCTTCGACGACACGCAGGTAGACCGGATCTGAGGTGGCCACTAGTCCATCCCTGGGGGTTCGTGTGAGGCGTTGCCCCATGTTGCCGTATTCGGCAGGTAACCGACCGTCATCGAAGGCTGTTGGAGCCCCAACTTTGCGATGGCAGAAAATTATCGGAGAAACCCTGTAACGCCGGTGTAAGGGGTGCCGATTCTCCGATAGAGGTCGTCGATGTGTGTACCCCCGAGCACATATCGGCGGCCTCTTCCAATGTGTGCTGGTTGGGGTTTCCGTGGTGCTTGGGCCGCGTATCAGAGCTGGTCTGGGCGGTTCTTGATCGGTACGGCGAGCCCTTCTGCACAGCCACTCGAGCATGGGGCCGCTGACCACGCCGGATGCCGCCGCCCCGCTCGTGGCCGTTTCCCCAAGGGCGCCCCTGCCCGCTCGGGCCAGCCGTCCGCCCACTCCCTTGGAGGCAATCGGCGACGGACGTCCGCGTATGCATCGGAGCCCCCGCAGTACGCACGTCGCCGCCGCCTCGTGACACGACCTGACCCCGGCGACACCGGGCGCACACCAGTGGTCCCCTGATCTGGCCGCATAGTGGCCGTACCTCGGAGGGCCACTTTCTCCTAGGTTGTGGCGTCGACTCCCATCGGAACATCTCCCCGAATCGCCGAGCCATCCCACAGTCCCTACCTGCGCTCACTTCGGGTTGCACAAGCAAGCAAGAGGAAATCTCATGATTGACATCGGCAAGCTCCTTCCGTCTGACCGAGACGCTTGGGAAGGCTTGTTCCGCGCGTACATCGACTTCTACCAGCGGGTAGAGCCGGACGAGATGTACGACCGCGCATGGCAGGAGTTCCAAGCGAACACCCGCATGCACGCCTTCGGCGCGAAGCTGGACGGCAAACTCGTGGGCATCACCCACTTCTTCACCCACGCGAACACCTCCGCCCCTGACACCGACGTGTGCTATCTCCAGGATCTGTTCACCGCTTCAGAGGCCCGAGGCAAAGGCGTGGGCCGCGCGTTGATCGAAGCCGTGACCGACTGGGCCCGCGAACGCGGCTGCTCCCGCGTGTACTGGAACACGCACGAGTCCAACACCACAGCCCGCAGCTTGTACGACAAAGTGGCCGAGAATCGGGGCTTCATCCGGTACCAGATCGAACTGCCACGCTAGGGACTCGAGCTCTTCGGCAACGTCCGTGAGGTGTGGCGCGATCTTATGTGCGTCGGGGGCCCGCCCTTCCAGGCCCCGCCGAGTGCAGCGGCTGCCACCCCCACGCCTATGGGTGGCGTGGCGTCGCCAGTCGATGGCTTGAGTGGTCTTGTACGCGTACGGTCGCTCGGCAACGGTGGTAGCCGACGTATGAGCGGATCTTCTGGGTAGGGACACGGCGTGATTCGTATGAAATGCCTGGCTGCGGCCGAAGGGTCTAGGTGAGGAGGGTGTCGTCTTGAGGGAAGCCTCCGAGATGCCCGTGAAATGGGGCAAAAGGCGCCTCCGGGCAGGCAAAGCGGGGTGGCGGCGTCCAAGGAATTTCTGAATCCAGGTAGCGTTCGCACTATGGCATCGCCAACTGGAACCACAGACGCGCCCTTCGGCCGCATGCTGACCGCGATGGTCACGCCGTTCACTCCTGACGGCGAGGTTGATTATGCGGCTGTGCGACGTCTTGCCACGTATCTGGTGGACGAGCAGCACAACGACGGCCTGATCGTCAACGGGACGACCGGTGAGTCGCCCACCACCACGGATGAGGAGAAGCAGCGCATCGTCAGCGCCGTCCTCGAGGCGGTAGGCGATCGCGCGACCGTGGTGGCAGGGGCGGGCACCAACGACACCCGCCACAGTGTCGAGCTCGCGAAGCAGGCGGCACGCGCCGGCGCGCACGGCCTGCTGCTGGTGACGCCCTATTACAACAAGCCTCCGCAAGAGGGGCTGTATCAGCACTTCACCGCCGTCGCCGACGCGACCGGCCTTCCGGTTATGCTGTACGACATTCCGGGACGCAGCGGCGTGCCGATCAAGACGGAGACCTTGCTCCGGCTGGCGCAGCACGAACGCATCGTGGCCGTAAAGGACGCGAAGGGGGACCTCTTCGCCGCCAGCCAGGTGATGAGCGCGACCGATCTCGCCTTCTACTCCGGCGACGACCTGCTCAATCTCGCCTGGCTCTCCCTCGGTGCGGCGGGGTTCGTCAGCGTCGTCGGACACGTGGTGGGCGCCGAGCTGGCAAGCATGATCCACTTGCACAAGAATGGCGACGTCGCCCAAGCCCTGGCCATCCACAGCCAGGTGGCCCCCGTGGTGGACGGGATCATGCTCCGCGCGGGTGGCGCGATCATGGCGAAGGCGGCACTGAGCATGGTGGGCGTCCCAGCGGGGCCGGTACGGCTGCCGCTCGTGGACGCGACAGAGAAGCAAATCGCCGAGCTGCGTGCTTGCCTGGTAGCCGGCGGGGTGAAGTTGACAGACACATAGGAACGGGGAGGAACCAGAAGTTTTGAGAACACGATCTGACCGTGGGGGCCAGGCATGAGCCATCCGCATCCTGAGCTTGGCCCCCCGCCCACGCTGCCTGATGGCGGCCTGCGCATCGTCGCGCTCGGCGGGTTGGGGGAGATCGGCAGGAACATGGCCGTCTTCGAATATGACGGCCGTCTGCTGATCGTCGACTGCGGGGTGCTCTTCCCCGAGCCCGAGCAGCCGGGCGTCGACCTCATCCTGCCCGACTTCGAATACATCAGGGACCGGCTCGACGACGTCGAAGCCGTGGTGCTGACGCACGCCCACGAAGACCACATCGGGGCGGTGCCATACCTGCTGCGCGAGCGGCGCAACATTCCGCTCATCGGGTCCAGGCTCACGCTTGCGCTGATCGAGGCCAAGCTCACCGAGCACAGGATCCAACCCACCAAAGTCGAAGTCATCGAGGGTGAACGGCACGTCTTCGGGCCTTTCGACTGCGAGTTCCTCGCGGTCAACCACTCGATCCCCGACGCGCTGGCCGTCGCCATCAGGACGCCTGCCGGCATAGTCCTGCACACCGGCGACTTCCGTATGGACCAGCTGCCGAGCGATGGCCGTCTCACCGACCTCGGCGGCTTCGCCAGGCTCGGCACCGAGGGCGTCGACCTGCTGATGTCCGACTCCACCAACGCCGAGGTGCCAGGATTTGTCACCAGCGAGCGCGAGATCGGGCCGGTCATCGATGAAGTGATCCGCACCTCGGAGCAGCGGGTCATCGTGGCGAGCTTCGCCTCGCACGTGCACCGCATCCAGCAGGTGATGGACGCCGCCGCCAAGCACCGTCGCAAGGTCGCCCTGGTCGGCCGTTCGATGGTGCGCAACATGGGCGTGGCCCGCGACCTGGGATATCTCAAGGTGCCGCCGGAGCTGATCGTCGACTCGCGCGACATCGAGGAGTGGCCGCCGGAGGACGTGGTGCTGATCTGCACCGGGTCCCAGGGCGAGCCCATGGCGGCGCTGTCCAGAATGGCCAACCGCGATCACCCGATCCGCATCGCCGAAGGCGACACCGTGCTCCTGGCCTCGTCGCTGGTGCCAGGGAACGAGACCGCGGTCAACAAGGTGATCAACGGTCTGACCAGGTGGGGCGCCCGTGTCGTACACAAGGGCAACGCCAAGGTGCACGTCTCCGGCCACGCGGCCGCCGGCGAGCTCCTGTACGTGCTGAACCTGACACGTCCGTCGAACTTCATGCCCGTACACGGCGAATGGCGCCATCTGCGTGCCCACGCCAAGCTGGCCGCTCTCACCGGCGTGCCCGAGGACCACATCGTGATCGCCGAGGACGGGGTCGTGGTGGACCTGGTCGACGGCCGGGCGAAGATCGTCGGAGCGGTTCACGCCGGGTACGTCTACGTCGACGGCTCGTCTGTTGGCGAGATCACCGACACCTCGTTGAAGGACCGCCGGATCCTCGGCGACGAGGGGTTCATCTCCGTGGTCGTCGTGGTGGACTCCAACACGGGCAAGCTCACTGCCGGTCCGGAGATCCACGCGCGGGGTTCCGGCATCGATCCCGCCCAGTTCGACGAGTTCATCCCGCAGATCCAGCGGGCCCTCGAGGAGAAGGCCGCGGACGGCGTGGTCGACATGCAGGAGATCCGCCGGGTGGTCCGCCGCACGGTGGGGCGCTGGGTCAGTGACACTTACCGCCGCCGACCCATGATCATCCCGGTGGTGCTCGAGGTCTGAGTCTCCGGACGGTACGGCAGGACTTCTCGCCTGCCGTACCGCGGGGGTCCTCAGGCGCCCTGGGTCCTTGAGGCTCGCGTTGGCCGCTGGCCTGTGCGCCGCCTATCCGACCGCGGACATCTCAGGCGTCCCTCCGGCGTACCAGCCAACCTGCGACCACCAAAGGGACTGCTGCGTAGGCGACGAGCGCCGCGGCAGCCACCGCCGGCGGCAAGAGGTAGCCATAGACCGACGTGGTGATGATGTCGCCGGTGATTTCGCGGGGGAGCGCGCCGATCATCAGCGAGCCGAGACGGTCGCTCCACGGCTCCGGGATGTTGCCGATGATGATGGGGATCACGTACACGAGGCCGACCATGATGGCGATCGCCGCGGCGGCGGAGCGCAACAGCGCGCCCAAGGCCAGGCCGAGCAGTGCGAACGTCGGCACGGTGAGGCTGAGAGTGGTCAGGAGCGGCAGCCTGTCCAGAAAGGCGCTGGTGTACGCGCCGGAGAAACGATCTCCCAGCACCCATTGGGTGACGAAATAGGTGCCGAAAACCGCCGCTGAGCCGACGAGCAGGCCCAGTGTGCCCATGACCGTGGACTTGGCGGCGAGTATGGGCCAGCGGCGGGGGACGACGGTCAGGCTCGTTCTGATTAGGCCGGTTACGTACTCGGAGGTAATGGCGAGTGTGCCCAGAATGCCCATGCACAGCTGGGGCACGATCACGACCGCTTCCTCCAGGTCTGCTATGCGGGCGCTTGGCCGTTTGGCGGCGGGAGCGCTGTCGTACATGTGAGCGGCCATCACGGCGAGTCCGAATCCGAGGAGTACCGCGCCGAGGCTGAGGCCGAGGATCAGATACGTCGAGCGGACGGAACGGACCTTCAGCCATTCTGAGGAGAGAACGCTCATGGTTGCCTCCGTTCAGGGCGGAGGCGGTGCATATGAGTGCGCGGCGCTGGGGTGGGTGCGTTCATGCGGTGTCCATCGAATCGGGTCGAGTGAAGCTCTGGTGGGATGGGAGCACCATGGAGTGAGTGCTCATGGGTCTCTCCGGTTGAGCTGGTAATAGCCGACGACCAGGGCGATGAGCGGGTACGCGAGGAGTATGGACAGTGCGGCCCAGGGAGGTAGGAAGCCGTCGCCCAGGCGTGAGGAGAGGCGCTGGTCCGCTATTTGAGGGACGAGGTTCGGTAGAAGCAGAGTGGCCACGCGGGCGTTCCAGGGTGGGGGCAAGTAGTTGACGACGCCCGGAAGCACGAACAGCAGCGCCACGACCGAGACGATCGCTCCTGCCGTTGAGCGGAGGGCGGTGCCGAGGCCGAGACCCACCAGTGCCAGTGCGGTCACCGAGAGACCGGAGGCGAGCAGCATCACCAGGTCGTCGGCTAATGATGTGTCGTTGAAGCCCAGCTCGTGACCGTTTGCTATCAGGCGGCTCGTCGAGTAGGTGATCAGAAGGATCGCGTTGGCGGCGATGAACGTGGTCAGGCCCACGATCCCCGCTTTGGCCAGAAGTAATGTGCCGCGTTTCGGGGTGACGGTCAGGCTGGTGCGGATCGTTCCGGTGGCGTACTCGGAGGTGATCGTAAGCACTCCGAGCACCGCCAGGCTGATCTGAATGAGTGGGAGGAAGCCGCGCTCAGGGGCTGCGGCAGTCAGCGATCCCCGCTCGTCGGCCAGGCCGCTCACGTAGAGGGTCCAAACCACGCCGAGAAGCACCGTCATGGCTGCCGTGCCCAGCGTGTGGTAAGTGGAGGTCACCGAGCGCAGCTTCAGCCACTCGGAGGAGACGACGGCCTTCACCGGACCGCGCCGTACTGCACACTGTCGGCGGTCAGGGCCAGGTAGGCGTCTTCGAGCGACGGGTAGCGCGCGGTGAGCTCTGCGACGGTGGCCTCGGTGATCAGCTTGCCGCGGCCGACGATGACGATGCGCTCGGCCGTCAGGGCCATCTCGCTCATCAGATGGCTGGAGAGCAGGATCGTGCGGCCTTCCGCGGCCAGCGAGCGCATGAGGTCGCGGATCCAGCGCACGCCGTCGGGGTCCAGGCCGTTCACCGGCTCGTCGAACATCAACACCCCTGGATCGCCGAGCAGCGCCGACGCTATGCCGAGCCGCTGTTTCATGCCGAGCGAGAACCCGCTCACCCGTTTGCGTGCCACGCTTGTCAGCCCGACTTGGTCGAGCACCTCGGCCACCCGTGTGGGGCCGATGTCGTTGGTGCGGGCCAGGGAGAGCAGGTGATTGTAGGCGCTGCGGCCGCCGTGGACGGCACTCGCGTCGAGGAGCGCGCCGACCTCGCGCATGGGCTTGCTGAACGAGATGTAGCGGCGGCCGTTGACCAATGCCTGGCCTGAGGTCGGGGCGTCGAGGCCGAGGATCAGGCGCATGGTGGTGGACTTGCCGGCGCCGTTGGGGCCGAGGAAGCCGGTCACGTGGCCCGGCTCGACCTTGAAGGACAGGTCGTCCACGGCGAGTGTGTCGCCGTAGCGCTTTGTGAGGTGCTGGAGTTCGATCACGGCGTAAAGGATGCGGGACCGCGGGTCGCCGGCGCGTCGGACCACGGTTCGAATCTCAAGGTCAGACCCTGGGTTGACGTGCGGCGGCCGCCGTAGCGGCTACCGTGCAACGCGTGGACGACACTCATCCCTTCTTCGCCAGGCGCCTGCGCCGTCACCAGCTGGTCATGCTCGATCTGGCAGCGGGGATGTGCTTCTCGTTCACATCATTGACGGTGTCGGTGAACGCGACCGCGCTGCCGCCCTGGATGAGGATCGCCATTCCTCTCGGGCTGGGGCTGCCGCTGGCCGTGCGAAGGCTGTGGCCCTTGCCCGTCTTCTGCTTCACCCTGGTGGTGGCCGTCTTCGCCGCGCTGGTCGACGCTGTTAAGTTCGCTTATCTCGCGCCCGCGTACGCGCTCTATGTCGTCGCCCTCTCCGGCCGACTCGGCGCTGTCGTCCCGACGTCGGCCATCGTCGGCGGGTTGAGCGTTGTCTCGCTCTTCGGCCTTACTGCAGCAGGTGCCCCACGCGAGAGCGCGCCCGGATGGCTGCTGCATCTCGACCAGCCGCTCATAGGGATCGCGGCGCTCGGCGGTGCGTGGACGGTGGGCCGGGCCATGCAGGAGCGCAGGTTCTATGCGGCGCGCGACACTGAGCGGCTGGCGGCGCAGGCGGTGACCGAGGAACGGTTACGGATCGCCCGCGAACTGCACGACGTGGTCACACACAGCGTGGGGCTGATCGCGGTCAAAGCGGGAGTGGCCAACCATGTGATGGCGACCAGACCGGACGAGGCGCATGACGCGTTGCGCGTCATCGAGACGGCGAGTCGTAGTGCGCTGGTGGAGATGCGCCATTTGCTCGGTGTGCTGAGGTCCACGTCTGAGCCCGACCTCGTTCCCGCACCAGGTCTGACGGGGATCCAGGGCCTGGTGGAGCAGGCTCGGCTGGCGGGGATCGAGGTTCGGCTCCAGATGCGGATCGGTGGCCGCGATGAGGTACGGATCGGGGACGGCGATGCAGGGTGGCGGCTCGGCAGTAGCGGTGACGCTCGGCTCGGGGGCGGTGGCAACGCTGGGATCGAAGATGGTGGTGCGGTGCGGATCGGCGGTGAGGCGCGCGTCGGGGGCAGCGGTGAACGGCGTAAGGGCAAGGCCGGGGATCTGGGACGGTTGCCCGAGGGGGTAGAGGTGTCGGCTTATCGCATCGTGCAGGAGGCGCTCACCAACGTCATCAAACATGCCCCCCGTGCTCGTTGCCGGGTTTCCGTGGTCGCCGATGGCAAGTGTGTACGGATCGAAGTGGTGGATGACGGGCCTGGAAGACGTACGGCGCCTTCTGTGGGCACCGGGCATGGCCTGATCGGCATGCGGGAGCGGGTCATGATGTACGGCGGAGAGTTCGACGCCGGGAGCCTCCCCGGTCGAGGGTTCCGCGTTTTCGCCGCGCTGCCGTATGAGGAGGTTTCGTGATCCGCGTGGTTATCGCCGACGATCAGGCGTTGCTCAGGGGAAGCTTTCGCGTGCTCGTCGACTCCGAGCCTGACCTGACCGTAGTGGGAGAGGCGTCCACCGGGGGCGAGGCGGTTTCGGTTGCTTTGGAGGAGCGGCCGGACGTGGTGCTTATGGACGTACGGATGCCGGAAATGGATGGGATTGAGGCTACGCGCCGGATCAAAGATGTTTCGCGGGTCCTTGTAGTGACCATGTTCGACCTTGACGCTTATGTTTATGATGCGCTTCGGGCTGGGGCCAGTGGGTTTTTGCTGAAGGACACGCCGCCTGCGGAGTTGCTCGCCGCTATTCGGGTGGTCGCAGGTGGAGAGGCGTTGCTGGCGCCGACGGTTACGCGTAGGTTGATCGAGGAGTTCACGCGTACCCCTGCCCTTCCCCGGGCGAAAGGGCTGGACGGCGTTACGGAGCGCGAACGCGAGGTACTGATGTTGATCGCCCGCGGGCTGTCCAATGGGGAGATTGCGGAATATCTGCAGGTCAGCCTGGCTACGGTGAAGACTCACATCACCAGGTTGCTGGCCAAGTTGGAAGCTCGAGACCGGGCGCAGCTTGTTATCGCGGCGTACGAGAGTGGATTGGTTTCTGCTGCGGGCTGAAGTTGTTGGCCGAATCGGCTGCTGAATTGTTTTACACTGAAGTGAGCGAGCTGGCTGCTGATAGTAGACCTTGTTTCTAGGTGATCTGTTTGGTGCTCATTGCTAGCCACTCGAGATGTGCGCCGTCGAATGGTTGCTTTCTGTGTCCCACCGCTTCGAGTAGCCACTGGGCAGTGGCTTCTGCTTGGGCGATCAGTTCGGCTGGATAGCCCAGCAGGACCTGATGCTCGGCGAACTCGTCTTCGTCGTCGAGGATGAGGCGCCCGTCCCGCATTCTGATTACGTCGAGGTCGAGGTCCAGCATCGTCACCTCGCCGTCCCTCCACTCCGGGACAGTTGTGACGTCCACGTAGATCTCGCACCGGTTTGGTAGTGAGTTGAAGGACGCCGTCCACCAGGCGTTTCGGGGGAAGAGCATGATTGCGGCGGTCTTCCATGTCATTGGTGGGGCGTCGCCTTTGCGGGCGACTGTCCCGCTGGGCACATCCACCCAGACTCCATGCTCGTCCTCGCCCAGCAGTCGGCCTGGGTGGTTCCAGTGCAATGCTCCGCCGTACTTCCGGTACACGATCCGCACGTTGGTCACATGTGGCAACTTATCCGCGTTCAGCGGCGGTCGCACCGACCGATGTCTAGTACGGCAGTCCGCGATCGTGGTCTGCTTGTCGGTGGCCCGTCGTCGGTGGCCCGTCGTCGGTGGCCCGTCGCCGAGGTGGTCAGACGGCTGGTAAAGCTCCTCGCCGGCACCTGGCGCAGCCCCAAGCACCGTCGGCTCCGGCAGACCTGGTGGCGACGACGTCACCGAGCCCGCGCGTGCAGGATCCACCGTCGGACCTGCTTGACCCCGCCGGTGGTTCCACCGGCGGAGCTACCTCACCCCGCCGCTGGTTCCACCGTCGGACCTGGCTGATCCGCCGGTGGTCAGATCACGAGGTGTGAAGACGAAGGGCCTCCGAGAGGGCGGCCAGGCGCTGAGGGGAGGCCAGGCCCGCGTGGTACAGGTGGAACTCCGTTGCCCCTGCCTTGGCGTAGGTGCTGAGTTGGTCGGCCAGCACCGTGGCGTCGGCTGGACGGGGTGGCAGCGTCAGGACGTAGGCGCCTATCCGCTGGCCTGGGGTGGACAGGTCCTTGAGGTGGGCGAGGCGGGCCGCGTCCGTGGCGGGGTCGCCCCAGCAGTTGGCGACCAGTGCGTCCGCGCCGGGTTCGCCTGAGGGGAGTGCGGCGAAGGCGCCTGCAGCCCAGGGGTCCGGGTTGGCGTGCAGGGTGATGGGGACGTTGGGAGCGGTCCTTCGGGCAGTGGCGATCAGGCGATGGCGTAGGGAGGTGGACAGTTCTACGCGGATGCTGCGGACCTCGTCGGTCAGCCGGCCGAGGGCTTCGTCGATGGTGAGTGGTTGGGTGCCCGTGACCGTTGCGTCAGTCGTGGTGTTGGTGCTCATGACCGTTGCGCCGCTCGTGGTGGTGCTCATGACCGTTGCGCCAGTCGTGGTGGTGCTCATGACCGTTGCGCCAGTCGTGGTGGCGCTCGTGGGAGTTGACGTGGTACGTGCCGGGTGGCGGTCGATGGCTGCGCGGACCGTGTCTCTGGTGGTTTCGGGGTAGCGGTCGGCGCAGGCCGTACAGAAGCAGAGTGAGAGCAGGTCGGCGTCGACAGAGGTCCAGTCCGCGCCGGAGGTCTTCTCGTGCACGCTCTGGTGGCCGAAGCCCATCGGGCCGCAGGCTTCCAGGATGAGGCCGTCCGGCTCGCCGACCGTGAGGATCTCCTGCACCAGGCGCTCGCAGTATTCGAGGACGTCCTCGTGCGCAGGGCAGAGCGCGTACGGGTACGGGTCGCCGAAGGCGTTGCGTACGACCAGGTCAGGGTTGGCGGTGCCCAGGTGGGAGTTGTGGGTGAGGACGGTCCAGGCGTGCACCTGGAGGCCTGCCGCCTTCAGCGCGTCCCTGGCCTGGAGGTAGGCGTCCTCCGAGGTCCAGGTGGGGGCCGCAGGGACGAGGCGCGACCAGGATGACGGGCGGATCGGGAGGTAGAAGGCCGGATAGGGGACGTCCAGCACGCGGTGGGACGGGTGGTAGGGCGTGGCGGCTCGCGTGGAGTGGTAGCTCGCTGCCAGCGCTACCGCCTCCACGCCCAGGCCGGCAAGGCGGTCGGGGGCGGAGGGGTCGCCGACGATGTCCCAGGGATAGACATAGGCCACGTTCACCAGCGCGGTCTCCTCGCGGAAAAGGTGGGTGCGAAGCGTTGCATGTAACTCGTGTCGTCGCGGGCGATGATCCCGCACTTCTCGTACTGCTCGTGCATGACGGCCAGCGCGTCGCGGTCCAGTTCGACACCGAGGCCGGGGCCGGTGGGCACGGGGACGGCGCCGTCCACGAAGCGGAGGACGCCGGGCGCGACCACGTCCTGTCCGTCCTGCCAGGGCGTGTGCGTGTCGCAGGCGAACGTGAGGTTGGGGGTGGCGGCGGCCAGATGGGTCATGGCGGCCAGGCTGATCCCGAGGTGGGAGTTGGAGTGCATGGACAGCGCCAGGCCGAACGTGGCGCACAGGGCGGCGACCTGGGCGGAACGTACGAGTCCGCCCCAGTAGTGGTGATCGAGGAGGAGCACGCCGATCGCGCGGGAAGCGATTGCCGGAGGGAGATGTTCATGGGTGACGACGCACATGTTCGTGGCGAGAGGCATGGGCACGGCGGCGGCTACCTCCGCCATTCCGGGAATGCCGGGCGTGGGGTCCTCCAGGTACTGGAGGGTCCCTTCCAGCTCCCGGCCCACGCGGATCGAGGTCTCGACCGACCAGGCGGCGTTCGGGTCCAACCGGAGGGGGACTCCAGGGAAGGCCTCGTGGAGGGCGCGGGTCGCGGCTACTTCCTGGTCCGGGGGGAAGACGCCGCCTTTGAGCTTGATGGACTGGAAGCCGTATTCCTTGATGAGGAGGGCCGCTTGTTCGACAACACCTGCTTCGTCCAGGGCCGCGCCGAACCGGTCGGGCTCCTCGCCCGGGTGACCCGCCCATTTGTAGAAGAGGTACGCGCTGTACGGCACCGCGTCCCTGACGCGGCCGCCCAAGAGCTCCGCCACCGGCACTCCGGCCGCCTTGCCGCGAATGTCCAGGCAAGCCACCTCGAAGGGGGAGAAGACCCGGTCGACGCTCTTCTCCTTGGTGGCGGCGCCCGTCAATCCGTGCAGGTCGGCGACCGTTTCGCCGACTATCGCGCTGATCCGGGCGTACATCGTGTTCGTGGCGTGGACGTCGAGGCCGATCAGGGCTTCCGCGCACTCGCGTACCTTGCCGAGATGCTCGAGGTCCCCATAGGTCTCACCCAGCCCGGTCAGACCTTCGTCCGTGACGACCTCGACAATGGTGCGGAGGGCCCACGGCTCGTGGACTCCGGAGGCGTTCAGAAGGGGCGGATCTCGGAAGGCGACAGGAGTGACGTCAATCTGCCTGATGATCATTTAGCCCGCCGTCCAGATATGTGAACAATAGCCAGATTTGTGGACAAGTTGCCGCAACTGTAAGAATCAAGCTGAAGAAGTGTCAAGCTCGGAAGGGCCTTTCGATGATCTACGGACACGACCCCAGGACCGGCGAGACCGTTGGCGCCGCACTGTCCGAAACCGACAGCGCCGGGGTCGACACGATCGTTTCCGCCGCGGCCGCCGCCGGCACGGCCTGGCGGGCGACTCCGGCGGCTGAGCGGGCGCTCGCACTCGAGGCCGTCGCCGACGCCCTCGCCGCGCACGTGGACGAGCTGTGGCAGCTCGCCGACCAGGAGACCGCGCTCGGCGAGGTACGGCTGCGCGGCGAGGTCGCGCGTACGGCGGGGCAGTTCCGGCTCTTCGCGCAGGTCCTCAGGGACGGCGGTTATGTCGAGGCCATCATCGATCACGCCGATGCCTCCCTCGCGCCGCCCCGGCCCGACGTGCGGCGGATGAAGCACCCGCTGCCGGGTGTGATCGCCGTCTTCGCGGCCAGCAACTTCCCGTTCGCGTTCTCGGTGGCCGGAGGCGACACGGCGTCCGCGCTGGCCGCGGGGTGTCCGGTGGTGGTCAAGGCGCATCCTGGGCATCCGAACACCTCCGAGCGGGTGGCGAAGATCGTCCGCGAGGCGCTGCCCGATCCCGACCTGCTGGGTCTGGTACAGGGCATGCAGGCCGGGGCCGACCTGGTGCAGCACCCCGGTGTGGTCGCGGCCGGGTTCACCGGGTCCGTGGCCGGGGGCAAGGCCATCCAGCGGCTGATCGACGAGCGCGAGGTGCCGATCCCGTTCTTCGGTGAGCTGGGCAGCGTCAACCCCGTCGTCGTGCTGCCGTCCGCGCCGGCCAAGGAGGTGGCCGCGGGGTTCGCCGGGTCGCTGACGCTGGGCGTCGGGCAGTTCTGCACCAACCCGGGGCTCATGTTCGTGCCAGAGGGCGACGAGCTGCGGGACGCCCTCGTCGAGGCGGTCGAGGGCACCACTGGCGGTCCCATGCTGGCCGAGCGGATCAGGGACGGGTACCTCGGGGGCGTCGAGCGGCTGGGCGAGCTGCGGCTGCTGGCCGAGGGCAAGCCGGGCGAGGGCAGCTGGGCGGTCACGCCCAAGGTGTTCACCGCCGATGTCGACACGTTCGAGGAGAAGCTGCCGCGTATCGCCGAGGAGTGCTTCGGCCCGGCGTCGATCGTGGTGACGTATCGGGAAATTTCTGACTTGCGGCCGGTGCTTGAGCGCCTGGAAGGGTCGCTGACCGCGACCGTCCACGGCACCGACCCGGACGAGGCCGGAGAGGTCGCCGAGGTTCTGGGGCGGAAGGCCGGCCGGCTCATCTGGAACGGGTGGCCGACCGGAGTGGCTGTGTGCTGGGCGATGCATCACGGTGGTCCTTGGCCCGCCGCGACCACGACCTCCACGTCTGTCGGGGCCACGGCGATCGAGCGGTGGCTGGCGCCCACGGCGTACCAGGACTGGCCGCAGGCGCTGCTGCCCGACGAGCTCAAGGACGGCAACCCGCTGTCCATTCCGCGGAGGGTGGACGGCCGCCTGGAGGCGTGAGCGGGTTCGCCCCGGGGGCTGCTGGGCTTTCGGGGCGAACCCGGTTCGCCCCGAAAGCCGTCGGGTTTCCCGGGGCGGACCCAGTCGCGGACGGCGAGGGTCAGGCGCCGGCGATCTCCAGCCCTTTCGCAATGATCCGTTCCAGGCACTCCAGGTGCTCGGGCGCCGGGTCCACCAGCGGTGCCCGTACGCCTCCCACCTCCAACCCTCGCATCCGCACCCCCGCCTTGACCAGCGAGACCGCGTACCCCGGTACGAGGTCCCGCAGCTCCACCAGCGGCAGGTAGAACTCGGTCAACAGCCGTTGCGTCAGCACCTCGTCCCCACCCGTGATCGCCTTGTAGAAGGCCAGCGCGATCTCTGGCGCGAACGCGAACACGGCGCTCGAGTACAGGCTCACGCCGAGCCCTCGGTAGGCCGGCACGGTCAGCTCGGCGGTGGGCAGCCCGTTGAAGAAGGTGAAGTCCTTCCGGGTCGAGCGCCGTACGGTCAGGATGATCCGCTGAAGCAGGTCGAAGTCGCCCAGCCCGTCCTTGAAACCGACGACGTTGGGCAGTTCGGCCAGCTCGGCGACGGCGGAGGGGGAGAAGCGGGCGGTGCCGCGCTGGTAGATGACGACCGGCAGGTCGACGGACGCGGCCACCTCGCGCACATAGCGCACCAGGCCGGCGGGAGGGCCGCTGACCAGGTAGGGAGGCATCAGCAGCAGCCCGTCGGCGCCCTGCGCGGCGGCGGCGCGAGCGATGGCCCTGGCGGCGGGCAGCGGGCCGCCGGCGCCGGAGAAGACGGGGAGGCGGCCCGCGGCGGAGGCCACGGAGACGGCCACCACGCGGGTGTATTCGTCGAGGTCGAGGGCGTTGAACTCGCCGGTGCCGCACGCGGTGAACACCCCTCCCGCCCCTGCGGCGACCCCCTCGGCGACATGCCGGGCCAGAGCGGGTTCGGCGAGGTCGCCATCGGCGTCGAAGGGGGTCACCGGAAAGAAGAGAACACCATCCAGCCGCATCGACAGTCCTTTCTAGCGGATGCCCTCCCTGCGGAGAGTGGCAGCCAGCTTGCGGGTGTGTTTGATCACTGCCTCGGTGACCTGCTCGACCTCGGCGGGTCCGAGCCTCGCGGGCATGGCGCAGCTGATCGCGTCCGTGGCCGGAATGCGGTAGTCGACCGCGACGGCCACGCAGGCCAGGCCGGGCGTGCCCTGCTCGCGTTCGTACGCCCAGCCCCGGGTGCGGACCTGGTCGAGCTCGCCGGTCAGCTTGTTCAGATCGGTGATCGAGTGCTCGGTCAGCCCGTCCAGCGGCTCGGGCAGCAGCGCCACCACCTCGTCGTCCGTGAGCTGGGCGAGCAGCACCTGCCCGAGCGCCGTGACGTGGGCGGGCAGACGCCGGCCCACCCTGGGGATCACGTGGTCGGCCTCACGCGACTCGCGGGTGGCCAGGTAGAGGACGTGCGCGCCGTCCCGGCGGGCGAAGTGGGCGGTCTGCCCGACCTCCGCCCGCAGGTCCTCCAGGGTCTCCTGCGCGAAGGGCAGCGCGGGGTCCTTGTCGAGGTACGCGGTGCCGGTCAGCAGGGCGTGCGGCCCGATGCCGAACGCCGACCTCGCCGAGTCGGTCTCGACCCAGTTGAGCTCGACCAGCGTCCGCATGAGGGCGTGCAGGCTGCTCCGCGGGAAGCCGGTGCGCTGCTGGAGCTCCGACAGCGTCAGGTGGTTGTGCGACTCGGCCAGGGCCTCCAGGATGCGTACCGTCCGCTCTGCGGACTTGACCAGCTGAGGCTCCATACTCATCCCATCTCGACTGCGGCTTCGGAGATCCAGAATATTGGATTGCGTCCAGATACATGGACGCTTAACCCTTGATGGCGCCGCTTGTCAGACCTCGCATGAACTGCCGCTGGAAGGCCAGGAACGCGATGATCGACGGCAGCAGCGCCAGCAGCGAGGCCGCCAGCAGGACGCCGATGCCCACCTCCTCGTCGGAGCGGAGCGACCGCAGCGCGATGGGCAGCGTCCACATGCTCGACTCCGGCGCGACGATCAGGGGCAGCAGGTACTGGTCCCAGATCATGGTGAAGCCGAAGACCCCGATCACGCCGAGCGCCGGACGGCACAGCGGCACGATGATGGTGGCGAAGATGCGCAGCTCACCCGCGCCGTCGATGCGGGCCGCCTCCTCCAGCTCTACCGGCACCTCCTTCATGAACTCGGTCATGACCAGGATGGAGAAGCCCCAGGCGCCGACCGGCAGGATCATGCCCGCGTACGTGCCGATGAGGTTGACGTGCAGCAGCGGCATGTCGGACAGGACGAGCGAGAGAGGGATCGCGATGATCTCCTCCGGCAGCATCATCGTGGTGAGCATGAGCAGCAGCACGAAGGTCATCCCGCGGAACTTCTTGCGCGCCAGCGAGTACGCGGCGAAGACGCTCACGAGCATCTGCAGCAGCAGGCCGAAGCCCACGACGATGAAGGAGTTCAGGAGATAGAGGTAGACGTTCTTCTCCTTGGCCTGGACGAAGTTCTCCAGGGTGAACTCGTCCGGCCAGAGGGAGAAGGAGGTGGGGTCCAGGGTCTTGCTGAACGCGCTCACCAGCAGTCCGACCAGCGGCCCGGTGAAAACCACCACCATAAAGCCATAAATCAGGACCTTTCCGGCAACGGCCATGGGGCCCTTGCGCGACTCCAGCCCCAGGGCGCTGTCGAACCTCATCTCGCCTGCCTCCTGCGCAGCATCTGAGCGATCAGGGTGAGTGCCAGCGTGGCCAGGAACAGCACGATCCCGCCCGCCGAGGCCACGCCCAGATCGTTCTTCTGGAACCCGAGCTTGTAGATCAGCGTCATCAGCACCTCGGACGAGCCGTTCGGACCGCCGTTCGTCAGGACGTACACCTCGACGAAGACCCGCAGCCCGCGGATGGCCGCCAGCGTGAACAGGATCCAGAACACCGGCCGCAGGGCGGGCAGCGTGATGTGCCGCAGCCGGTGCCAGGTGGAGGCGCCGTCCACGGCCGCCGCCTCGTAGAGCGTGCGGTCGACGCCGACCAGCCCCGCCAGGAAGATCATCATGTCGTACGGCGTGCCGCGCCAGATGCTCATCAGCATGATCGACCAGAGCGAGGAGTGCTCGCTGGCCAGCCATGGCTGGGGATCGACGCCGACCCAGCCGATGATCGTGTTGAGCATCCCGCTGTCGGCCGGGTGGAACATGATGCGCCACACCTCGGCCACGGCCGCCATCGTGGTGACGACCGGCAGGAAGGCGGCAGTCCGTACGAACCACAGATAGCGGGCGGGACCCTCGATGAGCAGCGCGAACCCGAGGCCCAGCACGAGCGAGCCGATCGTGGTGCCCAGCGCCAGCAGGATGCTGTGCCAGATGGCCGCGGCGAAGTCAGCGTCGCTGATGATCGTCTTGTAGTTCTCGAGGCCGAGCCACTCGTCACCGAGGAACGTCTGGACCTTGAAGAAGCTCTTCCACAGGCCCACGAACATCGGGATGAACTTGAAGTACAGGAACAGCAGGAGAGCGGGCGCCAGGAACAGCCAGGCCATCAGCGGCCCCCGCCACCGCACCCGCTTGGTGCGGCGATGGGGGGTCGCCGTGCGGCCGGGAGCCGGGGTGAGTGTGGAGGTCATGACGCTTTCTGGCTCTGGAGTTCCTGCGTGAGCTTGGTGTTCAGCTGGTCCATCGCCGTCTTGACGTTCGCGGAGCAGTCGGCCCAGACCGCGTTGATGGAGTCGGCGGAGTCCTGGCGGATCGGCGCCCAGTTCGGGACGGGCGGGGCGTAGACGGCGTTGGCGTAGGCGTCCTGGAACACCTTCCACCGCGGGTCCTGCCGCTCGCCGGCCATGTCGACCTGGGTGTTGACGGGCAGGCGGACGATGGCGCCGTTGGCGTCCTTGTTCATGCCGATCTTCTGGCCCTCAGGGGAGATCGCGAACTCGGCGAACTTCTTCTGCGCGTCCTGCTGGTCGGAGCCGGCCATCAGGTAGACGTTCTCGCCCTCGCCGAGCGTGCCGGGGCCGCCGGTCGGACCCTTGGGCAGGGGCAGCACCTCGATCTTGTCGGTGCCGATGCTCTTGACGAACCTCGCGAGCACGTACGGGCCGACCAGGTAGATGCCGCCCTGGCCCTTCTCGAAGACCTCGTGCGTGACGGTCGTGTCGTTGCTGACCGCGCCCGGGTTGACGGTCTTGGCCTTGCAGAACTGGTCCTGCAGGTACTGGACGGCCTCGACCGTCTTCGGGTCGTTGACCGTGGCCTGGAAGTGGCCGCCGCCGGTGCCCTTGATGAAGTCGCCGCCGTTGCCGTAGATGTAGGAGGAGGCGTACCAGGAGGCGTAGCCGCGCTTGGTGCCCGCGGGGATGACGAAGCCCGCCGTGTCGGCCTTGCCGTTGCCGTCGGGGTCCTTCTGGGTGAACGCCTGAGCCAGCTTGGCCAGGTCGTCCCAGCTCTTGGGCGGCTCCATGCCGACCTTCTCGCGCCAGTCCTTCCGTACGATGAGCGCGAACGCCTGGGCGGAGAACGGGGTGCCGTAGAACTTGCCGTCCGCCCCCGTCGCGGCCTGCCAGGCGCGGTCGGACAGCTTGTCGCCGCCGGCGAGCGAGGCCTTGTCGATCTCGCGGAGCCAGCCCTGCGAGTGCATGTTGCCGAGCTGGGCAGTGTCGTTGATGACGATGTCGGGAAGCTTCTTCTGGGCGGCCTGCTGGTTCAGCTTGGTCTCGAAGTCGTCGAATAGCGCGACGACTTTCGTCTTCACCCCGCTGGCCTTGGTGAATGCGTCGGCGAGTTTCACCGCCGTCTTGGCGGAGTCGGAATCGGGCGCCTGCCTGATCCAGATCTCCAGCGCGTTGTCTGAACCTGATCCCCCGGAACCGCAGCCTGTCAGCGTTACGGCCAGGGTCGCCGTGATCGCGACCCCCAGCAGACGACGTGACATCAGACCGCCTCCCGTTCACATACGTGGACATGAGTCGTGGACTTGAACTCGTGCCTGTGAACGTAACTAGCTGCATGGTTCACGGTCAATATTCAAGGATGTGAATTTCAGTCAGAATCGTGTACATCATGGATGCATGCGCATTCTTATGACCGGAGCCGCGGGAAAAGTCGGCACGCTGCTCCGCCCACGGCTCGCCCGCGACGGCCGCACGCTGCGGCTTTCCGACCTCCACCCGGTGGAGCCGGGCGCCGGTGAGGAGTGGGTCACGGCCGACCTCGCCGACCCGGCACAGGTGGCCGAGGCGATGAAGGGCGTGGACGCGGTGATCCATCTCGGTGGCGAGAGCCGGGAGGCTCCCTGGGCCGACATAGTGCAGGCCAACGTCAACGGGATGCAAGTGCTTCTTGAGGCCGCCCGCGAAGAAGGCGTCCGGCACCTGGTGCTCATGGGCAGCCACCACGCGGCCGGCTTCCAGACCCGCCCCGCCGACGGCTCCGAGCTGCCCGACTACGCCTTTCCCCGGCCCGACACCTTTTACGGGGTGAGCAAGGTCGTCATGGAGGCGCTCGGGAGTCTCTACCACGACCGGTTCGGCATGAACGTGACCGTGATCCGGCTCGGCACCTGCAACGAGGCCCCCGGCGACACGCGCGGCCTGGCCACCTGGATCTCGGCCGACGACCTGACCCGCTTGATCGAGGCGGCGCTGACCGCGCCCGGGTATCACGTGGTCTGGGGCGTCTCGGACAACGCGCGGCGGTGGTGGTCGCTGGAGGAGGCCAAGTCCATCGGGTACGTCTCCCGCGACTCCTCCGAGCCCATGGCCGCGGCCCTCATCGCCGAGCAGGGCGAACCGGACCTCTCGGAGCCGCTCCACGACCGCGCCGGAGGCGTGTTCACCCTCAACGCACTGGGCGAGCGCTGGTAACCCCGCCCCGCCGGTACGGGGAGGTGCGGCGTTTCGCTCGGCCCTTGGAGCAACCGGTTGCAAGAACCTTGACGACCGAAGGTATGAAGGTCAAGGTTTAGTCTGGCAACCGTTTGCAAAGGGAGGACGGCGATGGCGGCGACGATCAAGGACGTGGCGCGTGCCTGCGGCGTCCACGTGTCCACTGTGTCCCGCACCTTCTCCGCGCCGCATCTGGTCAATCCTGCCACCAGGAGCCGCGTGCTGGCCGCCGCCGACGACCTCGGCTACCGCCCCAACCGCGCGGCCAGGGCGCTCACCACCGGGCGCACGTTCAACATGGGCCTGATCGTGGCCGACATCTCCAACCCGTTCTTCCCGCCGCTCATCAAGGCCGCCCAGGCGCAGGCCAGGGGCCGGGACTACCACGTGTTCGTGGCCGACACCGACGAGGACCCGCGGGTGGAGGAGGAGCTGATCAGGACGTTCACCAAGCAGGTGGACGGCGTCCTGCTGTGCAGCCCCCGGCTGTCGAACAAGATGATCGAGCGCCTGGCGGAGGACGTGCCCTTCGTGGTGATCAACCGGCGGATCAAGGGCATGCCCGCCGTGCTGATGAACGTCGCCCAGGGCGCCAAGCTCGCGCTGGAGCACCTGGCCGGCCTCGGCCACCGCAGGATCGCGCTCGTGTCGGGCCCCATCGGCTCGTGGACCAGCAACGAGATGCAGGGCGCCGCCGCCGAGGCCCCCGGGCTCGACCTCGTCTTCTTCGGACCCAACCAGCCCACCGAGTCGGGCGGCCTGTCGGTGGCGGCGGACGTGGCGGCCTGCGGGGCGACCGCGGTGCTCGCGTACAACGACCTCGTGGCGCTCGGCCTCATCGAGGGGCTGTCCGCGATGGAGATTGGGGTACCAGAGAAGATAAGCGTCATCGGGTTCGACGACATCCTTCCGGGGCGGCTCAACCGGCCCAAGCTGACCACCGTCGCCATGCCGGCCGTGGCCGCCGGGAGGATGGCCGTCGACCTGCTGCTCCAGTCGGGGGGCGAGGGCGCGACAGTGACCCTCGACACCGCCCTCATAGTCCGCGAGTCCACGGGAAGGGCCCAAACATGATCTTCGGAACGCTGCCGTCGGGGGAGAGCGTCGAACAGGTGGAGCTGTCGTCGGGACGGCTGCGCGCCGAGGTCCTCACGTACGGCGCCATCGTGCGCTCGCTGGAGGTGTCGGGCCGCAACGTCGTGCTCGGCCTCGACACGCTGGAGGACTACCAGACCCGCAGCCGCTACTTCGGCGCGGTCGTCGGCCGGTACGGCAACCGCATCGCGAACGGCCGCTTCACCCTGGACGGCGTCGAGTACGAGCTGCCGCTCAACAACGGCGCCGCCAGCCTGCACGGCGGCATCGAGGGCTTCGACAGGAGGGTGTGGTCCATCGAGGAACGCACCGAGGGCTCGGTCACGCTGAAGCTGGTCAGCCCCGACGGCGACGAGGGCTACCCGGGCACGCTGACGGCCTGGGTCACGTACACGCTCGAGGACGACGCGCTCCGCATCGACTACGCCACGGAGGCCGACGCCCCGACCGTGGTCAACCTGACCAACCACTCCTACTTCAACCTCAAGGGCGAAGGCGACGTACGGGACCACGTCGTGCAGCTGGCCGCCGACCACTACCTGCCGGTGGACGAGCACAAGATCCCCACGGGTGAGCTCGCGCCGGTCAAGGGCACGCCGTTCGACTTCACCGAGCCGCACGCCGTGGCCGAGCGGTACGACGGCCAGTACGACCACTGCTACGTGCTCAGCGGTGACGGCTGCAAGGTGACGGCCGGCGGCCTGACCATGGAGGTCACGACGACCGAGCCGGGCGTGCAGTTCTACACGGGCAGCATGCTCGACGGGGGCGCGACGCCGTACGGGCCCTTCGCCGGGCTGTGCCTGGAGACCCAGCACTTCCCCGACTCGCCCAACCAGCCGCAGTTCCCCTCCACCGTGCTGAGGCCGGGCGAGCGCCGCACCTCGACCACGGCCTACAGGTTCACGACTGCTGCTCATGGCCTCACTTCGTGAGGCGGCTCGGTCGCTGAGAAGCCGTCGCCTTCCCTCGTCGCTCTGGTCGCTCCGCTCCCGGCGCTCCTCAGTCCAGGCGACGGCGCTCCCTCGCGATGCAGGGCGGCGGAGGCCTTGATCACCATCAGGGCCACGTCGTCCTGCGACGGCTCCTCGGCGAACGTGTCGACCGCGTGCCGGACGCGTTCGGCCACCGCGTGGGCGCTCAGCCCCCTGCAGCCGGACAGCAGCGCGGCCAGCCCGTCGCCGTCGTCGAGCAGCCGGTCGCCGTTGCGCCGCTCGGTCACCCCGTCGGTGACGCACAGCAGCACCTCCTCCGGCGCCAGCTCGAACGTCTCGACGTAGAACCTGGCACCGGCCTCGATGCCCAGCAGCAGCTGCGGGGCCGCCATCGCCTCGACCCTGCCGTCCGGCCGCAGCAGGAGCGGCGGCGGATGGCCGGCCGAGGCGATCGTGCAGAGCGCGCCGCCCTGGGGGAGCGGGGTCAGCTCGCCGCACAGCAGGCTGAGGAACCTGCCCTCCTCGCCCTCCTCCAGCAGCGCGTGGTTGAGCCGGTCGAAGATGTCGGCCACCGTGTAGTGCTCCTTGGCCAGCAGGCGTACGGCGTGGCGGGCCAGCCCCGTGACCGCGGCCGCCTCCGGGCCGCAGCCGCACACGTCGCCCAGCGCGAAGCACCAGTGATCGGCCACCGTGAACAGGTCGTAGAAGTCGCCCCCGACGTCCGTGCCCTCGCCGGCGGGCTCGTAGACGACCGCGGACTCCAGGCCCGGCATGGGCGCCACCCGCATGGGCAGCAGGCTCCGCTGCAGCACCCGCGAGGTGGTGGCCTGCCTGGCATAGAGCAGGGCGGTGTGCAGGTTGAGCGCGACCAGGCGGCACAGGTCCGCCAGCAGGTCGGCCACCTCCAGCGGCAGCGTCGGCTCGGCGCGGCCGATCACCAGCGCGCCGTACGACCTGCCCTGGGTGGCCAGCGGGAACGACAGCACGGTCTCCGGCCCCACCGGCCAGCTCACCTCGTCGAGCGCGGTGCGCGGGATGGCGGGCAGCGACTTGCGCAGGTCGGAGTTGTGGCGCTCCTCGCTGTGCCAGACGTGCGAGAGCCTGGTCATGCCCGCCAGATCGGTCAGGTAGACGGCTGCCCAGGTGGCGATCTTGGGCACGACGAGCTGCGCGGTCAGCGCCGCGATCAGCTCGTCGTCGTGTACGCCCGCCAGCAGCTCGCCCGCCTCGGCCAGGAACGAGAGCCGCCCCCGGTGCGCGCGGTCCTGCTCGGCCAGCCGCTCGCGTTGCACCGGACCGGCCACCTGACCGGCGATGTGCTGGAGGCTGACCGTGAGCTCGTCGTCGAAGCGGCCCGGCTGGGCGGCCGTCACCACGATGTAGCCGGCCGGCTCGCCGTTCACGAGCAGCGGCGCGCACGCCAGCGACCTGGCGTTCAGCTGCTGGGCCAGCTCGACGTCCACGGCGAGGAGATCCTCGATCATCGTGGGCGTCCTGCGCTCCGCGCCGAAGACGCCGGGGGCCAGCACCCCCACCAGCCCCGCCGTCGCACCCGCCCCTGCCGCCACGCCGAACCGGTTGCCGCCGTCCGCGGCCAGCAGCACGTACGCGGCGTCGCCGCCGCTGGACATCTGCACGATCTGGGCGATCGTGTCGAGCAGCTCCGCGAACGGCATGTCCTGGTCGAGCAGGTCCATGATGCGCCGACCGGCCTCCCGGCGCAGCGGCGGCGTCAGCAGATAGCCGTGCTCACGCGCCACCACCATCCAGATCGAGCATCGCTGCCCCTTCGTACGCAGGTGGGAGACGTAGACGGGGAGCAGGCTGCCGTCACTGTGCCGCATGCGTGCCTCGCCGCGCCAGCGGCCCAGGTCGAGCGTGTCGGCCAGCGACAGCGCGTACGGCCCGTGGCCCCGCCAGTCCACCAGCTTCTCCAGCGGCCGGCCGATCGCCTGGTCGGCCCGCCAGCCGAGCAGTTCCTCCGCCTCCGGATTCCACGACTGCACCAGCCCGTCGCGGTCGGCGACGACGACGCCGACGTGCAGCGTCTCGACGGGAGCGGTACGGGGCGGCGCCGGCGTGGCCTCGTGCGCGTCGTAGCCGTCGGCGAGCTCCATGCGCACCCAGACGCGCTTGGCGGTCCTGGTGTAGGTGACGCCCCAGGCGTCGGCCAGCATGCCCGCGAGCGCTAAGCCGCGCCCGGAGGTGCGTGTCGAGTCGGGAGCGGGCTCGGCCTCCAGGATCTTCCGCGTCGGGTGGTGGTCGTCGACCTCGATCTCCAGCTTCGCTGGGTCGGCGTCCACGTCCAGGCGGCAGGTCAGCTCGATGCCGGTGCCCGCGTGCACGACGGCGTTCGTGACGAGTTCGCTGGTCAGGAGGACGGCGTCTTCGGCCAGATGGGTCAGCTGCCATTCGCCGAGCACCTGGCGGACGAACCTGCGCGCATGTGCCGGGGCATGGGGGGGTCCCGTCGAAAGCGGTGCTCGACACCCTGGTCGTGTCCACTCTGCGTCCTAGTACATCACTCGATGTGTTAGTTCGGTCACTCTCAGAGTGGCAGACCCTTGCCGTCGATACCTCCCGTTGTGGAGCTGGAGCCCCCGTACGGCGTGCCTACGCGCGTTCCGCGGTGTCTCCGACGTACCTTTGGCATCATGGCCACCCGTACGCCGAAAAGCGCATCGAAGGGGCCGGCGAAGCGGTCGACCTCGTCCCGCTCGACGCCCGCGAAGCGCGGGACCTCGTCGGCGGGGCGCTCAAGGGCGGCCTCCGGCCGCAAGCCTTCGATGACTCACCAGGACCCGATCAGCTGGGTCTTCACAATGATCGGCAAGCTGATCGTCGGTCTGTGGATGCTGCTTGCCAACGGCATCGGCAGCACGGCTCGCGCGCTGGGCAAGAACGCCCGCGAGCTGGATCCCGTGCACCGGCGCGACGGTGTAGGCCTGACCGTGCTCGCGGGCGCGATCGTGCTGGCGGCCATGACGTGGCGCAACGCCGACGGGGCCGTCTCCAGCGTGGTGAACGCGACCGTGCACGGCGTGTTCGGCTCGCTGGCCTGGGCGCTGCCGCTGCTGCTCGGCCTGCTGGCCTGGCGCTACCTGCGACACCCCGACCAGAACGCCGACACCGGCCGCATGGTGATCGGATGGGCCGCGCTGCTGGTCGGCGTGCTGGGCGTCATCCACGTCGCCAACGGCACCCCCTACCCGGCCGGCGAGGGCCAGGGCATGGACAAGATATCGGCGGCCGGCGGCATGATCGGCTTCATCGTGTCGGCGCCGCCGATGAGCATCCTGCCGCCGTGGATCACGATCCCGCTGCTGCTGCTCCTGTCCGGGTTCGGCGTGCTGGTGATCACCGCCACCCCCGTGCACCGGATCCCGGAGCGGCTCGCCGAGCTCAGGCACATGCTGTTCGAGCGGCATGCCGAGCCCGCCCCCCGGGAGCCGGGCAAGAAGCGGGCCAGGGCCGCCAAGAAGGCTCCCGAAGAGCGGGCGGACACGGTCAAGCCGTACGACACCCCGGTCCTGGCGGAGAACGCCGACAAGCGGCCCGACCACTCGCCCGAGATCGTGCCGGGGCTGACGGATGAGGAGGAGACGCCCGCCGCCGAGGCCGACAGGAGGCCGGAGCCGCCGCTGCCGACGCCCGCGCCGCGCAAGGTGGAGCAGCTCGTGCTGTCGCCGCAGGCGGGGCCTTACAGCCTGCCTGACCTGCAATTCCTCAAGCAGGGCACGGCGCCCAAGCCGCAGACCAAGGCCAACACCACCGTGGTGAACGCGCTGACCAGCGTGCTCGAGCAGTTCACCATCGACGCGCAGGTGATCGGGTTCACCCGGGGGCCGACCGTGACCCGCTACGAGATCGAGCTGGGGCCCGCGGTCAAGGTGGAGAAGGTCACGGCGCTCACCAAGAACATCGCGTACGCCGTCAAGTCCGCCGATGTCCGGATTTTGTCGCCAATTCCTGGCAAGTCGGCGATCGGGGTGGAGATCCCGAACGCCGACAAGGACCTGGTGTCCCTGGGCGACGTGCTGCGCTCCCAGGTGGCGCAGGCCGACCATCACCCCATGATCGTCGGCCTGGGCAAGGACGTCGAGGGCCGCACCATCGTCGCGAACCTCGCCAAGATGCCCCACCTGCTCATCGCCGGCGCCACCGGCGCCGGTAAGTCGGTCTGCGTGAACGGGCTGATCACCAGCATCCTGATGCGGGCCACGCCCGACGAGGTGCGGATGGTGCTGGTGGACCCCAAGCGGGTCGAGCTCAGCGTGTACGAGGGCATCCCCCACCTGATCACGCCGATCATCACCAACCCGAAGAAGGCCGCCGAGGCCCTCGAATGGGTCGTGGGCGAGATGGACCGGCGCTACGACGACCTGGCCGCGTCGGGGTTCCGGCACGTCGACGAGTTCAACAAGGCCGTGCGGGCGGGCAAGCTGCAGCCGCCGCCCGGCAGCGAGCGGGTCTACCAGCCGTACCCGTATCTGCTGGTGATCGTGGACGAGCTGGCCGACCTGATGATGGTGGCCCCGCGCGACGTCGAGGACTCGATCGTGCGCATCACGCAGCTCGCCCGCGCGGCGGGCATCCACCTCGTGATCGCCACCCAGCGGCCGTCGGTCGACGTCGTGACCGGCCTGATCAAGGCGAACGTGCCGTCCAGGCTCGCGTTCGCCGTGTCGAGCCTCACCGACTCGCGGGTCATCCTCGACCAGCCGGGCGCCGACAAGCTGGTCGGGCAGGGCGACGCGCTGTTCCTGCCGATGGGCGCGAGCAAGCCCATCCGCATCCAGAACGCGTTCGTCTCCGAGAAGGAGATCGCCGAGATCGTCGGCCACTGCAAGACGCAGATGCAGGTCGAGTACCGGGAGGACGTCGCCGCCGCGCCGGTCAAGCGGGAGATCGACGAGGACATCGGCGACGACCTCGACCTGCTGATCCAGGCCGCCGAGCTGATCGTGACCACCCAGTTCGGCTCGACCTCGATGCTCCAGCGCAAGCTGCGGGTCGGGTTCGCGAAGGCGGGGCGGCTGATGGACCTGCTGGAGAGCCGGAACGTGGTCGGTCCGAGCGAGGGCTCCAAGGCTCGGGAGGTCATGGTCAAACCGGACGATCTGCCTGGTTTGCTGGCCGATCTGCGTGGCGAATGACCCCAATGCATCCCTGCGGGGTAGTAACTGGTTGAATGTAAGCCACTACGAAATGTGGTGGGTGCCGTGGGGGAGGCGTTCGCTGTGCAGGAGCAGAGCATCGGAGCCATGCTGGCGGCGGCGAGGCGGTCGGCGGGGCTGACGGTCGAGCAGGTCAGCGCGGCCACCAGGATTCGTGAAGCGATCATCCATGGCCTGGAGCAGGATGACGACAGCCAGTGCGGTGGAGACTTCTACACCAGGGGGCACGTCAAGGCCGTGGCCAAGGCCGTCGGGCTCGACCCAGAGGCCACCGTCCACCTGTACGACCAGCAGCACGGCGGGGCGCCCAGGCCGGTGGCGGCCTCGGCCGTGTTCCAGGCCGACCGCAAGATCCACGTGCCGGAGCGGCGGGGGCCCAACTGGTCGATGGCGCTCGGGGTGGCGCTGGCGATCGTGGTCGTCTTCGGCCTGATGCGGGTGCTGGGCGGCGCGAGCGACCAGGTGCGTACGGCCGACGTGCAGGCGGCCTCGGCCCGCCCCAGCGTCCCGCCGAACATGCCGGTCGTCGAGAGGCCCAAGCCCGCGTCGGAGAGGGCGAGGAAGGGCATCGTCACGATCACGATCAAGGCGAAGCGGACCTCGTACGTCCAGGCTCATGACGCCAAGGGGCGCAAGCTGTTCGCCGGGACGATGAAGGAGGGAGAGACCTCCACGTGGCAGGCCGAAGATCGGGTGAACCTGCTCCTGGCCGACGCGTCGGCGGTGTCCCTGCAGGTCAACGGCAAGAAGGTGGGACGGCTCGGGGGCAAGGGAGAGATCGTGCGGCGCTCGTTCGGGGCGGCCAAGCCACCCTCCCGGTAGGCGTATGGCGGGAGCCCGTGCATCGGGTGGTGGCCAACTCCCGATACCGTAGTGTTCACCATGTCATCCCGCCGAACCGCATCGCTGATCACCCTGGGCTGCGCCCGTAACGAGGTCGACTCCGAGGAGCTGGCCGCGCGACTTGAGGCTGCCGGTTGGCAGCTGGGCGACGACGACCCAGACGTCGTCGTCGTCAACACGTGTGGCTTCATCGACTCGGCCAAGAAAGACTCCATCGACACGCTGCTGGCCGCCGCCGACTCGGGCGCGAAGGTCGTGGCCGCGGGCTGCATGGCCGAGCGCTACGGCAAGGAGCTGGCCGACGCGCTGCCCGAGGCCGGCGCGGTCATCTCCTTCGACGACTACGCCGAGATCGGCGAGCGCCTCGACGACGTGCTCGCCGGGCGGTCGCTCACGCCGCACACGCCACGCGACCGCCGTACCTTGCTGCCCATCTCGCCGGTGGACCGTGCCAGCGCGCCCAAGGCCAACATCCCAGGCCACGGCGACCTGCCCGAGGGCCTGGCGCCCGCGAGCGGCCCGCGCGTGCTGCGCAAGCGGCTCGACGAGAGCCCGGTGGCCTCGCTCAAGCTGGCCTCCGGCTGCGACAGGCGCTGCACGTTCTGCGCCATCCCGGCCTTCCGCGGCTCGTACGTCTCGCGCCGGCCCGACGAGCTGCTGGCGGAGGCCGACTGGCTGGCCCACAGGGGCGTGCGCGAGCTCGTCCTGGTCAGCGAGAACTCCACCTCCTACGGCAAGGACCTGGGCGACCTGCGGGCGCTGGAGAAGCTGCTGCCCCAGCTCGCCGCGGTCGAGGGCATCGACCGGGTGCGGGTCAGCTACCTGCAGCCCGCCGAGCTGCGCCCCGGGCTGATCGACGTGCTCGCCGGCACCGACGGCGTCGCCCCCTACTTCGACCTGTCCTTCCAGCACGCCAGCGGTGGCGTCCTGCGCCGGATGCGCCGCTTCGGCGACCCGGAGCGCTTCCTGGGGCTGCTCCAGGCCGTCCGCGAGCGCGCCCCAGAGGCCGGCGTGCGCTCCAACTTCATCGTGGGCTTCCCCGGAGAGACCGAGGAGGAGTTCGGCGAGCTGGTCGGCTTCCTGGAGGCGGCGAGGCTCGACGTGATCGGCGTGTTCGGCTATTCCGACGAGGACGGCACGGAGGCGGCCGGCCTGCCGGGCAAGCTGGACCAGGAGGTCATCGACGAGCGCGTGCGCGTGCTCACCGAGCTGGCCGAGGAGCTGACCGCCCAGCGCGCGGAGGAGCGCATCGGCACCGAGGTCGACGTGCTGATCGACGACGACCTGGGCGACGGCGGCTACGAAGGCAGGGGTGCGCACCAGGGCCCCGAGGTCGACGGCTCCGTGACGGTGCAGGGCATCGGCCTGGTCAGGGGGCAGATCGTGCGCGCAGTCGTGGTCGACGCCGAGGGCGTCGACCTGATCGCGCGCATCAAGGCAAGTCCATGAAAAGGGACGAGCGCCGGGTGGTGAGCCCGTGGAACATCGCCAACGTCCTCACGGTCCTCCGGTTGGCGCTCGTCCCCTTCTTCGTCGTCTGCCTCTTCATACCGGGCACGGGCTGGCGGGTGACCGCGCTCGGGGTCTTCGCGGTGGCTTCGATCACCGACCACCTCGACGGGGAGCTGGCCAGGCGCTACGGCCTCATCACCGACTTCGGCAAGATCGCCGACCCGATCGCCGACAAGGCGCTCACCGGCGCCGCGCTGGTGAGCCTGTCGATACTCAACGAGCTGCCCTGGTGGGTGACCATCTCGATACTCGGCAGGGAGATCGGCATCACGGTCCTCAGGTTCGTGCTGCTGCGGCACGCCGTCATCCCGGCCAGCTACGGCGGCAAGATCAAGACGGTGCTGCAGATCGCCGCGATCGTGCTCTATCTCCTGCCGTGGGTGCCGGGGCCCGTCCGGTGGGTGGTGATGGGGGCGGCACTGGTCATCACCGTGGGCACGGGCGTCGACTATCTGGTCAGGGCCGTCAAACTACGCAAGGTCGCGAAGCAGGCGCGCGGGGAGTGATCGATGGCGGATGTGGCCGAGGTTCTGAGCATGCTGGTGGGCCGGTCCGCCACGGTGGCCGTGGCCGAGTCGCTGACCGGAGGGCTCATCGGCGCCGCGATCACGTCCGTGTCGGGCTCGTCCAAGGCGTTCAGGGGCGGGGTGATCTCGTACGCCACCGATCTCAAGCACGAGCTGCTGGGGGTGCCGGACGAGTTGCTGCGGCGTGAGGGGGCCGTGCATCCCGACGTGGCCGCGGCCATGGCGGCCGGGGTCGCGCGGCTGTGCGGGGCCACGTACGGGCTGGCCGTGACGGGGGTGGCCGGGCCGGAGCCGCAGGACGGCAAGCCGGTCGGCACCGTGTACGCGGCCGTCTGCGGCCCTGACGGGACAATTTGGGGCCGCGAATTGAGCCTTAAGGGATCACGCGAACGTATCAGGGTAGAGACGGTGGACGAGGCAGTAGATCTACTGTCAGGTGTGCTTAAGCCGAACATAGGGGAACATTCCGGGTGATTACCGTGTTACGTCCCGAGCGAACATGCGATGGACGGTCTGACGCGGTGTCGGTGGATACGGGTACGGTGGAGCTGTGAGTGAGGTCCGTGAGCCAACTGCAAGCACCGAGCGCCCGGCAGGCGGGCCTGATGAGTCGCGACTGGCGGTCCAGGGGCGGCGTCGCCCGATGATGACGGCGAGGAGTATGTACGAAGCTAAGAAGACCAATGTGCGGCACGATCCGATCGCGCGGGGCGTGGTGAAGTCCGCGCCGGGGAGGGAGCGACAGATGATTCTGCTGCGTCAGCTGCTCGGCGACGTGCTGAGGCGGTTGAGGGTGCGGCAGGGACGCACGCTACGCGAGGTGTCCACCCAGGCACGTGTCTCGCTCGGCTACCTGTCCGAGGTGGAGCGCGGCCAGAAGGAGGCCTCGTCCGAGTTGCTGGCGTCCATTTGCGGCGCACTCGAGGTGCCCCTTTCGCAGGTGCTGCGTGAGGTTTCCGACCAGTTCGCGCTGGCGGAGCTCCAGGCTGCCCCTGTGCTGGCCGACGTGCCCGATCACGAACGGCTGCCCCTTACCGAGACGGTTCCCGGGTCGATTTCCGACTCCGTGTTCCCCGAAGTCAAGGACATGGTGGCTGCCTAGCTCGGCTGGCAGCCCGCACACCACAGGATCAGCCGCTCCTGTGGCTGCGCTCCCATCTCCCCGCGGCTGATGCGGGTGCCGCATCGGCGACAGGGCCTCCCCGCCCTGCCGTAGACCCAGGTCTGGTACGCCGGGCGGCGATCACCTGTGGTCACCGTGCCCGCATGACTCTTGTTGGCGTCCAGCAGCCGCTGGGCCAGTGACACGAGTCCGGTGAGATCCTCGATCTCCCCGACCTTCTTCCACGGCCAGATTCCGCGCAGGAACAGGGTCTCGGCGCGATAGATCGTGCCGATCCCCGCCAGGTTGCGCTGATCGAGCAGCGCCTCCCCGATGGTCCTGCCGGGTGCCCCTCGCAGCCTTCGCACGGCCTCATCCGGGTCCCAGTCCGGGCCGAGCAGATCCGGCCCCAGATGGCCGACCAGTCGCCCCTCGTCGCCCGTCCTGACGAGATCCACCATGCCCAGCCTGATCCCCACCGCCTGCCACTGCTGATTGGCCAGGATCAGCCTGACCAGGTCGCCCGGCGCGGTCCGGCGTCCCGCCTCCATGACCCGCCAGCTCCCGTCCATGCGCAGGTGGGTGTGCACGGTCAGGTCGCCCTCGACGCGGGTGAGCAGATGCTTGCCCCTGGAGACCGTGGTGACGACCGCGCGGCCCGCGAGGTCGGCGGTGGCGTGCCTGGGCACGCGGAAGTCCGACCTGGTGAGCACGCGCCCGTCGAGCGCGCCTCGGAGGCGGGTGGCCGTGCGGTAGACGGCGTCTCCTTCGGGCATCCTTCCAGTCTAGGAACCCAGTCTAGGAGCGCGGCCGCGGAGCCGTGGTCAGTCCCAGGGGCTGACCGGAGCCGTGGTCAGTCCCAGGCGGCGGGGTCGGCGGCGAGCTGGCGGACGCGCTCGGGCAGCGCCCCCGTGGCGACGTGGTCGAGCGTGACCTCCTCCAGGATGGAACGCTCGGTGGCCCGCAGCGCGATCCACACCTGCTGCAACGACTCGGCGGGGCCCCGGTAGCCGACGTGCTCCGGACGCTCGCCCCGCACGTTGGCCAGCGGGCCGTCCACGGCCCTGATCACATCGGCCAGCGAGATGTCGGTAGCGGGCCTGGCCAGCACGTAACCGCCCTCCGGCCCACGCTGCCCGCGCACGAGCCCGGCCCGGCGCATCTGCAGCAGGATGTTCTCCAGATACTTGGGCGGCATGTCCTGTTCCTTGGCGAGCTCGCCCACTGTAGTCGGGCCTGCACCTGCTGCAGCGAGTTCGGCGGCGGCACGGAGGGCGTAGTCGACACGAGCGGAAAGGCGCATGTTCTCGATTATCCCCCCTGGTCAACACTGGTTAGGTGCAAGTTCGTCAGAACGGGCACAAGATCCGGATGCACGCGATGGTGAGAGCGCTAAACTTCCAACAACCTTTCTGATTAGACGGCCTGATCGGCGCCGGAGGATTCAGCGTGGAGCGACGCCCTGGTGTGCCCAGATTGCTCAGGGAGATCAATGACCGGGCCGCGCTGGAGCTGCTGCTCGCCACCGGCCCCATGACCCGCGGTCAGATCGGCGACCTGACCGGTCTGTCCAAGGTCACGGCCTCGCAGACGCTGGCCAGGCTGGAGGAGCGGGGCCTGGTCGAGGTGGTCGGCGCGCAGGCGGGCGGCCGCGGGCCCAACGCGGCCCTCTACTCGGTGATCCCCTCCAGCGCGTATGTGGCGGGCCTCGAGGTCGGGCCCGAGCTGATCTCCGCGGCGGTCGCCGACATCCACGGCAACACGATCTCCGAGGTCACGATCGATCCGGACGGCCACGACGACCCGGTCTCCGTGGTCCACGGCGCGATCGTCAAGGCCTGCCACAGCGCCAAGATCAGCCTGTCCAAGCTGCGCGGCGTCGTGATCGGCACGCCGGGCGTGGTGGACCCGCGCAGCGGCGACGTGCGCTTCTCGTTCGACCTGCCCGGCTGGCACGAGGGCATCCACGAGGCACTCGCGGGCGACCTGCGGCGCGAGGTGACCATCGAGAACGACGTCAACCTCGCCGCCATCGCCGAGCGCGCCGACGGGGCGGCCAAGGGGCTCGACGACTTCGTGCTGCTGTGGTCGAGCCGCGGCCTCGGCCTGGCCATCATGCTCGGCGGCAAGCTGCACCGCGGGCGCTCCGGCAGCGCGGGCGAGATCGGCTACCTGCCGGTGCCCGGCGTGCCGCTGCCCGAGGACATCCGCACCGAGCCAGGTCGGCTGCCGTCGCTGGCAGGCGGTCTGCAGTCGCTGGTCAGCGCCGAGGCGGTGGCCGAGCTGGCCCAGACGTACGGCTTCGCGGCCGGCAGCGCGGAGGAGTGCGTCAAGGTCGCGACGGCCGCGGGCGCCGAGGGCGAGCCGCTGCTCGACGAGATCGCCAACCGCCTCGCCCTGGGCGTCGCCGCCGTGTGCGTGATCCTCGACCCCGGGCTGGTGGTGCTGGCCGGCGAAGTGGGACACGCGGGCGGCCCGGCGCTCACGTCCCGGGTGGAGGAGGCCGTGGCCCGCATCTGCCCGGTGCGCCCCCAGGTCGTCACCACGAAGGTGACCCACGGCAACCCGGTGCTGCGCGGCGCCGTGCTGGCGGCGCTCGACCAGGCCCGCGAGGAACTGCTCGCGCCCTAGGGTCAACTCGATTTGATCACAAAAGCCCCTGTATGCCGGCAATTCGATACCCTCGCTCTCCGCCGGAGCCGCTCGAAGGTGTGGAGTGACGTGGAAGAGCAGATTGCCGGGGTGCCGACCTGCTACCGGCACCCCAAGAGCGAGACCTATGTCCGCTGCACCCGCTGCGACCGCTACATCTGCCCGGACTGCATGAGGGACGCGGCCGTGGGCCACCAGTGCGTCGAGTGCGTACGCGAGGGCAACAAGTCGGTACGCCAGGCCAGGACCGTCTTCGGCGGCAGAGTGTCCGCCGTCCCCGTGGTGACGTACATCCTGATCGCCGTCATCGTGCTGGCCTACGCCGCGGAAATCGCCCTGCCCTCGATCGTGGACCGGCTGGACGGCCTGGGCATCGGGCTGATCGACACGGACGGCCGGTACTACGTCTACGACAGCGACACGGGTCTGCAGCCCGTAGGGGTGGCGGCCGGCGAGTGGTACCGCCTCGTCACCGCCAACTTCCTGCACCTCCAGCCCACCGAGGGCGGCTTCGGCATCCTGCACATCGTCTTCAACCTGTACTGGCTGTGGACCCTGGGCCGGGTGGTCGAGGAGATGCTGGGCAGGCTGCGCTTCGCCGGGCTCTACCTGCTGGCGGCCGTGGGCAGCTCGGTCTTCGAGTACCTCATCTCGCCCGACACGGCCGCGGTCGGCGCCTCAGGAGCGATCTTCGGGCTGGGGGCCGCGTACTTCGTCTTCAGCCGGCGGCTGGGCCACGACCCGCTCGGGGGTGGCCGGCTCATCGTCTTCTTCCTGATCTGGCTGGTCGTCTCGGCCGGGTTCAGCTCCTGGGAGGGACATCTGGGCGGCCTGATCGTGGGTGGCGGGACCGCGCTCACGCTGGCGTATCTGCCGCGCAAATATCACCTTGCCGCGATGGGCGCGACGCTCGTCCTGCTCGCCGTCCTGGTGGCGGTGAAGACCCACGATCCAGGCCTGTGGCCGGCATAGGCGCCGGCTAGGCGGTGAGGAGCTCGACGGCGGCCTGGGCGTTGGCCCTGGCCGCCCCGTACGTGGCGATGTAGGCCGCGCTGCCCGGCCGCCACACCGGCAGCCCCATCTCGATCACCGTCGCGTCGGGGCGGGCCGCCACCAGCGCGGAGACCAGTTCCTGGCTCACCTGGTGGCGGTGCGCGTCCTTGACCACGACGACCAGCGACCGGTTCGCGGCCGTGGCCAGCAGGGCAGGGACGTCGGCGGCGGCGGGCTCGATCCGGACGATCTCGGCGTCCGGCAGCCACGGGCCCACGCCCCACGGCACGTCGCCCACGGCGATCGTCGGCGGGGTGTCCACCTCGATCACCAGGGGCTCGACCAGGGGCTCCGTCTCTCCGGTGAGCCGCACGGCGCGGCGCGCGGCGTGCAGGCCGACCCCGTTCTGCTCGGCCGCGACGGGCGCGGGCGTCCCGAACCAGGCCCGCAGCGCCGCCACCCGCGCCGCCGCCTCCTCCAGCCGGTCCGGCGACAGGCGGCCCTCGCGCACCGAGGAGACGATCTCCGCGATGATGGCCTGGACGTCGTCGTAGTTGGGCACCGGCCCCAGGCAGAGCAGGTCGGCCCCGGCCGCCAGCGTCAGCACGGCGCCGCCGGCCAGCCCCACGCTCCTGGTGATCGCGTGCATGTCCAGCGCGTCGGTCACGACCACGCCGTCGTAGCCGAGCTCGCCCCTGAGGAGCCCGGTCAGCGCGGCACTGGACAGCGTGGCGGGCGTGTCGCCCGTCACCGCCGGCACCGCGACGTGCGCGGTCATCAGCGACCTCGTCCCCGCGCCGATGGCCGCGCGGAACGGGGCCAGCTCGCGCTCGCGCAGCACGTCGATGCTCACGTCCACGACCGGGATCGCCAGGTGCGAGTCCACCCGGGTCGCGCCGTGGCCGGGGAAGTGCTTGACGCAGGCGGCCACGTTCACCGACTGCAGGCCCTGTACGGCCGCCACCGTGTGCCTGGCGACCAGCTCCGCGTCGGCGCCGAACGAGCGGGTGCCGATCACCGGGTTGTCGGCCTCGGTGTTGACGTCGGCGCTGGGCGCCATGTCCAGGTTGATGCCGCAGGCGGCCAGCTCCGAGCCGATCGCGCGGTAGACGCGGCGGGTCAGCTCGACGTCGTCCACCGCCCCGAGCGCCGCGTTGCCCGGGTACGGGCTGCCGACGTGGTACGCCAGCCGCGTCACGTCGCCGCCCTCCTCGTCCAGCGAGATGACGGGCTCACCCGCTCCCCGCAGCGCGGTGGTCAGCTCGCGTACCTGGCCGGGCTCGGCCACGTTGAAGCCGAAGAGCGTGACGCCGCCCAAGCCGTGCTCCAGCTCGCGCAGCACCCATTCGGGCGCCGTCGTGCCCTGGAAGGCGACGAGCAGTGTGCCGGCCGCGAGACGGCGCAGCCCCCGATCACTCTGACTCATGGCTCCTCATCGGATTTCAGGCCCAAAGATGGGCAGGGTCGAATAAGGCATTCGCCCTGCGGATGTCAGCCCTTCACGGCCCCGGCGACCAGGCCGGAGACCATGCGGCGTTGTACGAGAAGGAAGAAGACGACGACCGGGATGGTCATCATCGTGGAGCTGGCCATGATGGCGCCCCAGTCGGTGCCCTTCTGCCCGAAGAAGTACTGCAGGGCGACGGGCATCGTGTATTTCGTCGGGTCGTTGATCAGATACAGCGCCATGATCAGCTCGTTCCACGCGGTGATGAACGAGAAGATGCTGGTCGCGACCAGACCCGGGGCCACCAGCGGGAAGAGCACCTTCCAGAAGGTGGTGAACCGGCTCGCGCCGTCGATCCAGGCCGCCTCCTCCAGTGACTTGGGCACGGCGGCGACGAACGTGCGCAGCATCCAGATCCCGAACGGCAGCGTCAGCGCGACCTGCGTCACGATCAGACCGAGCAACTGGTCATAGAGGCCCAGCCGCTTGACGCCGAGGAACAGCGGGATGAGCAGCGCCTCGGACGGGATCATCTGCGCGACGAGCAGCAGGGCCAGGAACGGCGTGCGTCCCTTGAACCGGAACCGGGCCACGGCGGTGGCCGACAGCAGTGCGAAGACCGCGCCGATCAGGACCGTCCCGAGCGAGACGATGGCGCTGTTGCGCATGTAGAGCCAGATCGAGTGCCCGGCCACGCCGTCGGTGAGCACCCGCGTGATGTGCTCGAAGGTGAAGTGCGTGGGGAACGGGATGAATTCGGTGGTGAAGATCTGGTCGTTCGCCTTGAAGCCGGTGGAGACCATGAAGTAGACGGGGAAGATCGCCCCCAGGAAGACCAGCACGCCTGCCGCGTTGAGCGCGACCTTGCCCAGGCGCCTGCGGGCCAGCGGGCTCATCACAGCTCCTCCTGCTTGAACATCTGACGGATGTAGGCCGCGGTGACGATGAGCAGGATCACGGTCAGCACCACCGCGATGGCCGCGCCGGAGCCCATCTTCGGCGGGGCCTTGAACGCCTCGGTCACCGCGTACATCGACAGGTTGTAGGCCTCCCGGTTGGTGGTGCCGGCCAGCACGTAGAGCTGGGCGAAGACCTTGAAGTCCCAGATGATCGAGAGCACGGTCAGCACCGCGAACACCGGCTTCAGCAGTGGGAAGGTGATCTTCCTGAACGTGCGCCACGGGCCCGAGCCGTCCACCTTGGCCGCCTCGTACAGCTCGGCCGGGATGCCCTTGAGTCCGGCCAGCACCGAGACCGCGATGAACGGGAAGCCCGCCCATACCACGCAGATGATCAGCACCATGTAGATGGACCAGGCGTCGTTGAGCCACGGCTGACCGGTCCAGTCGGCCCGGCCGAACAGGGCGTTGGAGAGCCAGTCGGGCAGCAGGTTGAGCGCCCAGTTGATGATGCCTCTCTCGGCGTCGAACAGCCAACGCCAGATGACGCCCTGCGCCACCGGCGGGACCGCCCAGGCGAACATGATGCCGATGATGACGAACAGCGACATCTTCTTGCCGAGCCGGTGCAGCAGGATACCGACGGCGGTGCCGAGGATCAGCGTGAGCGGCACCGCGATCACCGCGAACACCACCGTGTTGCGCAGCGAGGACCAGAAGATGTCGTTCTCGAAGACCTTGGTGAAGTTCTCGAGCCCGACCCAGGTGGCCGGCTTCTTGCCCGAGATCTGGACGAGGCCCACCTTCTGGAAGGAGATGATCACCATCTGGATCAGAGGCCACAGAAGCAGCGCCCCTATGACCAGCAGTCCCGGGATCAGCAGGACGTAGGGGATCGACCAGGCGGGGAGCCCGCCGGCCCGCGCGGGCCGGTTCGCGCGGCGCGGTCCCGGGGTGGAGGCGCGGCCTCCGCCCCGGGCGAGCGTTGACGTGTTCGTCATAGGTTTCAGGAGGCGTTGAGGATGTCTTCGAGTTCCTTGTTGGCCGCGGCCAGCGCGTCATCCGCGCTCGCCTTGCCCTCGATGACCTTGCGGGCCGCGTTCTGCAGCACCGCCTTGGTCTCGTTGGCCTCCGTCCACTGCGGGTCGGCGGGGAAGGCCTTGGCCTTGGCGAAGGCGGCGGCGAACGGCGCCTGAGCCGGGTCGCTGGACAGCGCGGCGAGGGCGTCGGGGTAGACGGGGAGCAGACCGCCGTCGGTGGCGTACTTGACGCCCCACTGCTTGTTGGAGGCCAGCTTCACGAACTCCTTGGCCGCGTCCTTCTCCTTGGCGGAGCCCCACACGGCGATGTCGTTGCCGCCCAGGAACGACTGCGCCTCGCCGCCATCCTTCGCCGGGAGCGGGAAGAAGGCCAGCTTGTCGCCCTTGAGCTTGCCCTTGCTGTCCTCCGCGATCCCCGGCAGGTCCCACGACGCGGTGAGGTACATGCCCACCTTGTTGTTGGCCATCCTGGTACGGATCTCGGTGGTGTTCTGGTTGAGCCGCGACTTGCCGGACAGGCCGTCGGTGACCAGACCGGTGTACTGCGCGAAGCCCGCCTTGAAGCCGGGTTCGGTCAGCTTGCCGACCCACTTGTCGCCCTGCTTGACCGCGTAGTCGCCGCCGGCGGTCCAGACGAGGGCGCCGAGCAGGTGGTTGGCGTCGGAGCCGCCGTTGAAGGCGAAGCCGTCGACGTCCTTGCCCTTCTTGGCCTGGATCTTCTTGGCCGCGGCCATGAGCTCGTCCCAGGTCTTGGGGATCTCGATCTTGAGCTCCTTGAACCAGTCGGCGCGGTAGAGCACCGCCCGGCTGCCGCCGCCCCACGGCACGGCGTACGTCTCGCCGTCGATGGTCTCCAGCCCCATGAGGTTCTTGGGGATCTGGGCCTGGTCGCCGGCGGCCACGATGTCGCTGATCGGCTCCAGGGCCTCCTGGCTCTGCCACAGCGGAACCTGGTCGTTGCCGATCTCCGTCACGTCGGGCCCGGTGCCGCCGGCCGCCGCGGCCGTGAACTTGTCGTTGACCTGCGGCCACGGGATCCACTCGACGTTCACCTTGGCGCCGGTCTCCTTCTCGAACTCGGCGACCAGCTCGTCGGTGTACTTCTGGGCGGCGGGGTTGGTGTCCCCGAGGCGCCAGAACGTCAGGGTCTTGCCGGCGTACTTGGGGCCGCTGCTGGCGGGTGCGGCGGCGCTGGGTGAGGACGAGGGGGTCTCGCTCGAGCCACAGGCGGCCAGACCCAGGGCCAGCGCGGCCGTGCTGACCGTCGCGGCTGTGATCTTCGCGATCCTCACAGGGTTCTCCCTTCCCGGGTGCCGGCCCACGGTCCGCACCAGGCTGATCGTCAATGTCGAACAACGCTGCTAAACTAACAAGAAACTTTCTTAAAAGAAACGCCCGTTAGCCATTCGTGACGAGAGGGGTGCGCCAATGAGTCGGAGCCCGGGGGTCCCCCGGCTGCTGCGCAGGCTGAACGATCGCGCGGCGCTCGAACTGCTCCTGGTCGACGGCCCGCTCACCCGGGCCGAGCTGGGGGAACGGACCGGGCTCTCCAAGGTGACCGCGGGCCAGCTGCTCGCCCGCCTGGAGGAGCGGGGGCTGGTGGAGGTGGCGGGGGAGCGCGCCGGCGGCAGGGGGCCGCACGCCGCCGTGTACGCCGTCGTGCCCTCCAGCGCGTACGTCGCCGGGCTCGAGGTCCTGCCCGACAGCATCAGGGTCGCTGTGGCGGACATCACCGGCAGGGTGGTCGTGGAGATCACGGTCAACCCCTCCGACGGCCGTGACCCGGTCAAGGCGGTCCACGAGACCGTGCAACGGGCCTGCGACACGGCGAACGTCAGCCTGTCGCGGCTGCGCGCCTTCGTCATCGGCACGCGGGGCGTGGTCGACCCGGCCGCCGGCGACGTGCGCTGGTCGTACGACTTGCCCGACTGGCACGTCGGCGTGCTGGCCAGCCTGCGCCAGACGCTCGGCACCTCGGTCACCATCGAGAACGACGTCAACCTGGTCGCACTCGCCGAGCACACGTATGGCGCGGCCGTCGGACACGATGACTTCGTGGTGATCTGGGCCGGTATGGGCCAGGGCCTCGGCGTCATGCTGGGCGGCCGGCTGCACCGGGGCATCGGCGGGGGAGCGGGCGAGATCGGCTGGCTGCCGGTCCCCGGCGAGCCCCTGCCGTCCGACGTCGCGGAGCCGCAGTCCGGCTCGTTCCAGCGCCTGGTGGGCCACGCCGCGCTGCGCGAGCTGGCCGAGCGGCACGGCATCACCGGTGACTCGGTGCCCGACCTGGTGCGCGACGGCGACGACGCCTACCTGGACGAGGTGGCGGGACGGCTGGCCGTGGGCGCGGCGGCGGTGACCGTCGTGCTCGATCCCGGCCTGATCGTGCTCAGCGGCGAGATCGGCAGGGCGGGAGGCGCGCGGCTGGCCGCCAAGGTGCAGGAGGCGGTGGCCCGCGTGTGCCTGAGTCGGCCCACCGTGGTCACGACCGGGGTCACGGGCAACCCGGTGCTGCGCGGTGCGCTGGTGGCAGCGCTGGAGCAGGCCCGGGAGCAGGTCTTCTCCGACACTGTGTGAGAATTTCTGCCCATGTGGCAGTCCCCCAACGATGTCGTCCTGATCTCCGACCCCCGGGTGACCGCGATCCCCGTCCAGGAGTGCGGCGAGCCGCTGGCCGACGTGCGCGGGCGGCTGCGCGTGGACGGGCGCATGGCGGACGACCGGGGCGCGTACGCGCACCTGCGATCGGGCCTGCTCGACCGCTTGGAGCAGGCCGAGCGCGTGCTGCCCGACGGCTTCCACCTGCTGGTCGTCGAGGGCTACCGGCCCATCGAGACGCAGCGCAGCATCTTCGACGGATACCGGGCGGAGCTCCAGCGCACCTTTCCCGAAATTTCCCCCGGCGAGGCATATATCGCGGCAAGTCGGTATGTGTCCCCCGTCGAGGTCGCCCCCCACACCGCCGGTGCCGCCGTGGACCTCACGCTGTGCGACCCCGACGGCGTCGAGTACGACATGGGCACCCAGGTCAACGACAACCCGGAGCAGAGCGACGGCGCCTGCTACACGCAAGCCCCCAACATCTCCGCCGAGGCCCGTAATCACCGCAAGGTCCTCGCCGCCGCCCTGGAGCCGACCGGCCTGGTCAACTACCCCACGGAGTGGTGGCACTGGTCGTACGGCGACCGTTACTGGGCCATGTCCACGGGATTTCCCCACGCCCTTTACGGCCCCGTCTGACAACCGTTTGCCGAACGGGTTTTCCAGAGGCTGGGGGACGGGCACAACCTCATTCCGGAGGGTTCTGGACTCCCCCAGCGAGGTGTGGGCATGGTTCCGTTGATCGGGATCGAAGAGGAATACCTCGTCGTCGATCCCCGCACCCGCCACGTGGCTCCCCGAGCGGCCGAGGTTCTGGCCGCGGCGACGGATGTGCTCGACGTGGTGTACGAAATCACCAGGTTCCAGGTGGAGGCGCGTACGCCGCCCTCCGCCGACCTCTGCGAGCTGGGCTCGCAACTGCGTACCGTGCGCAAGGGAGTGGCCGCTGCGGCCCGCTCGTGCGGGCTAGCCGTGGTCGCCAGCGGCATCCCCGTGCTGGGGAACGTCATGTCGCCCCCGCTCACCGACGACGTCCGCTACCTGCAGGGCAGGGTGATCTACCGGGCGCTGCAGGACGAGATCTGCATCTGCGCCCTGCACGTGCACGTGGACGTGCCCGACCAGGAGCAGGCCGTCTACGTCGGCAACCACCTGCGTCCCTGGCTGCCCACGCTGATCGCGCTGGCCGCCAACTCGCCGTTCTTCGCGGGCCGCGACACGGGCTACGCGTCCTGGCGGGTGATCAGCTGGGGCCGCTGGCCGGTGTCCGGCGCACCGCCGTACTTCCCGTCGTTCGGCGACTACGAGCTGGCCCTGCGCGCGCTCACGGAGTCGGGCGCGCTGCTCGACCCCAAGACGGTCTACTGGGACGCCCGGCCGTCGCCCAGGCTGCCCACGGTCGAGATCAGGGTGGCCGACGTGCCGCTCGACGTGAGCGACAGCCTCACGCTGATCGGGCTCGTCCGCGCGCTGGTCGTGACCGCGCTGGCCGCGGTGGGCCGGGGCGACCGCGGGTTACCCGTCCCGTCGGAGGTGCTGCGCGCCGCCTACTGGCGCGCCGCCCGCGACGGGCTGACGGGTGACAGCATGGACGTGCGGCACGGCACGCTCGTGCCCGCGCCGGTGCTGGCGCGCCGCCTCCTGGAGCACGTACGGCCGGCGCTGGCGGAGGCGGGCGACCTGGCGTTCGTCGAGGACGGCCTGGACCGGCTGCTGGCGAAGGGCTCGGGAGCCATGCGCCAGCGCCGGGTGCACGCCAGGGGCAACGACCTGGCCGACGTGGTGGACGACCTCATCGAGGCCACCGTCGCTTGAGGCGTACGCCTGGTGGAGGGCCAGCGCCACGGCCACGCCCAGGCCGAACGCGACGACGACGCCGCGCAGGACCTTGGCCGACATGAGCGTCTTCGGCTCTCTGTGTTTACATGAGTAAACAGACATCAGCGTGGCCTCGTCACTTCCCGACGAGGCCGGGAAGTGATCCGGTGGAAGCCGATGCCGCGTCCGTCCGGCGAGCCGGGCGGACCGTGGTTGAGAGCCGCGTTGTCGGGGCCTGACTCCGCATTCCTGGATGGGAGTGCGGCTGTTGGGCCACCGCCCCGCCGGAAGCTGTCCCGTTGGTGCGGACACCAATGGGGGCGGGGACCGGGCGCCAGTCAGGCACCCGGCTGTGACTGAACATTATCATTTGATTACCTTAAGTCGCAGCCGATCGGCCCAGACAGCCAACGACAGTTCTCCGCGTAACTACAGGTCACGTAGCGAGCGCCGGCAACAGTTCATACCCTGGCCACGAGCGTGCCCAGGAACCCGCCCGCCGCCCAGGTAGCCGGGCCACAGCGCCACCGCGTTGGTCACGGACGCGGTCAGGCTCGGGTAGCCGAGCGCCAGCAGCGCGGGGAACGAGATGAGTATCCCGCCGCCCGCCAGCGCGTTCACCACACCGGCCAGCAGACCGGCGCCCAGCAGGAAGAGCAGATCGGTCATCGGCCGACTGCGTAGCCCTGGGCGCCGCGCGGGTTGGCGGCGGCCTTGAGGAACACGCCGTCACGGGCGACCGCGCTGAGCCTGCCCAGCGTCCACGGGCCCGGCGCCTCGACCTCGTGGCCGCGCCGCCGCAGCTCCGCGAGCACGCCCGCGTCCACCCGGTCCTCGGCGTGCAGCACGCCGGGGCGGGAGCCGCGCGGGAAGAACGAGCTGGGGAAGTGCTCGGAGTGGAACATGGGCGTGTCGATGGCCTCCTGCAGGTTGAGGCGGCCGTGGACGACGGCGAGGAAGAAGTTCACGCTCCACTGGTCCTGCTGGTCGCCGCCGGGGGTGCCGAACGCCAGCCACGGCCTGCCGTCCTTGAGCGCGAACGACGGCGAGAGCGTGGTGCGCGGGCGCGTCCCCGGACGCAGCGAGGCCGGCAGGCCGTCCTGCAGCCAGAACATCTGCGCCCTGGTGCCCAGGCAGAAGCCGAGCTCGGGGATCGTGGGGGAGCTCTGCAGCCAGCCGCCGCTGGGGGTGGCGGAGACCATGTTGCCGTGCCGGTCCACGACGTCGAGGTGGCAGGTGTCGCCCTTCACCGTGCCGTCGCGGGCCACGGTCGGCTCGCCGACGCCCTGCGGAGAGCGGGCGCCCGAGATACCGGGCGCGGCGCTCGCCGTGCCGGGCTCGGGGAAGTCGGGCAGCCTGGGCGCGCGACCGCCGGGCGCGCCGGGCCGCAGCTCGAGGCTGGCCTCGGCCCCGACCAGCGTGCGGCGCTCGGCGTTGTACGCCTCGCTGAGCAGGTCGGACACCGGCACGTCGAGGTTGTCGCCGTACCAGGCCTCGCGGTCGGCGAAGGCGAGCTTGGCGGCCTCGGTCACCGTGTGCACGTAGTCGGCGCTGAGGTGGCCCATCGCGTCGAGGTCGAAGCCCCGCAGCAGGGCGAGCTGCTGCAGGAACACCGGCCCCTGACCCCACGGCCCCGTCTTGTAGACCGTGTGCCCGTGGTAGTCGAAGCCGAGGGGCTCCTCGACGGTGGCGGACCAGCCGGCCAGGTCGTCGCCGGTGAGCAGCCCGCCGTGCACGTCGCCGGAGCTGTCCAGCCAGGCGGTCTTCGCGCTGAACTCGGCGATCGCCTCGGCGACGAACCCCTCGTACCAGGCTCTCCTGGCGGCGGCGAGCTGGCCCTCACGGGTGCTCGACGCGGACTCGGCCTCGGCGACCACCCGCCGGTAGGTGGCGGCCAGCACCGGGTTGGCCAGCTTCGATCCGGGCGGGGGGACGTTCCCGCCGGGCAGCCAGGTCGCCGCCGACGTCGGCCAGTCATTGTTGAACAATCCTTGGACCGACTCGATCGTGGCCGAGATGCGCTCCAGCACCGGCACGCCGTGCTCGGCGTAGTGGATCGCCGGTGCCAGCACGTCGGCCAGCGACCAGGTGCCCCAGCGCTCCAGCATGAGCATCCAGCCGCCGAAGGCCCCCGGCACGGTGGCCGCGAGGAGCCCCGTGCCGGGCACGATGTCCAGGCCCAGCTCGCGGAAGCGCTCGATGGTGGCCGCGGCGGGCGCCACGCCCTGCCCGCACACCGTGGACACCTGCTGCTCGGCCTCGCTCCACAGCAGGATCGGCACCTCGCCGCCGGGGCCGTTCAGGTGCGGCTCGACGATCTGGAGCACGAACCCGGCGGCCACCGCCGCGTCGAAGGCGTTCCCGCCGCGTTCCAGCACGCCCATGCCGGTGGCGGAGGCCAGCCAGTGCGTGCTGGCGACCATGCCGAAGTCACCCGACAGCTCGGGCCTGGTGGTGAACAAGATCTCTCCTTCTACAGATTCGGGGACGCGATCCGCCGTTACAAGATGGCACGCGGCCGGATGACCGTTCCCGCGAGGGTGCTGAAGCGGGGGCTCCTCGGCACGGCAGGCGTCGTACGCGAGCGGGCACCGGGCAGGCGGGTCGGCCGGGTTCGGCACGTCGGGATCAGGGGCTGCGTTCGGGGTGCCCGTCCGACGATTTGACCCGCTTCCTGGCCCGGTAGGGGATCCACAGGCCCGCTCCGTACATGGTCAGGCCGATGAGGATCATGAGGACGGCCGTCGGCCAGCGCAGTCCGGGTGGCAGGTACGTGGCCAGGAACCACGACATCCTCAGCCGGTCGTTCGCCAGGAACGCGGCGGCCACGATGCCCTGGGGGGCCAGCGGGATCGCGCCGAGCGACAGGCACGTCACCACGATCGTCCGCTGCCGCTTCGGCAGGTCGGGCAGTTTGAACGCCGTGCCCCCGCCTTCGGGGCGCCGCCCGGTGCGCATCATGTGCAGCAGTTCGGGGCCCTGTGCCGCCAGCCGCCGCTCCGCCAGCAGGCCCAGGCCCCAGTAGCACAGCGCGCCCGTCGCCAGTCCGGCCGCGACGCCCCACCAGCCGTACAGCAGGGCCGTCACGACGGCAGGCGCGCCCGTCAGACCCACGAGCAGCATCATCAGGTAGACCAGACCCGTCAGGGCCCCGTCGTCCTCGCTCGTGCGCAGCGGATTGCCACCGCGCCGCTGGGGATCGATGCCGGGCACCAGCGCGTACACCGAGATGAGCGGCACCAGGCCCGCCGCGCCACCCAGCAGCGCCGCCACGCTCGCCAGGATCAGCGGCCACGGACCGCCCGTGACCGGCGTCAACGCCACCGCCAGCAACACCGCGACCGGGCCCACGGTCACCAGCCAGGCCCGCTGCCGGCCGCGCACGTCGGACGCGCCGGGCGTCATGAGAGTGAGCCAGAGCGCTGTGCCGTCGCTGCCGTAGAGGTTGGCGGTCATGGCCGCCGCCATCACGATGAAGATCGGCGCCGTCCACGGCAGCATGCCCGTCCAGCCGAGCGCGAGCGGCGCGCCCGCGAAGAACACCCCGTAGGCCAGCGCGAACGTGAGCTGGTGATTGCGTACCAGGTCGCGCGACCACGTACGCAGCTCCTTGGCCACCACCGCCTCCCGCGCGGTGGCGGCCCGCATCGGACGGCGGCCCCGCGTCGACGGCCGGCTCGCGCCCGTCCGCCCGGCCAGCAGCGCCGCCCACGCCGCGAGCAGCAGCGCGACCAGCACCGCCATCGCGGGCAGCGCCAGGTACTCGCCCTGTACGGCGAGCAGCCCCCACCCCGACGGCAGGTAACGCACGAACGCCGGGATCCGACCGCCCTGGCCGAAGGCCACCGCGAACACCCACGCCTGGCCCAGGAACGCCAGCACCGCGCCGTTGATCAGCCCAGCGCCGATCGCCCCGACCCGGGAGCGCAGCGCGATGCCCAGCAGGCCCACGGCAACCTTCGACAGCAGAACGAAGATCGCCAGCTGCAGCACCATCGCGGGCGCCGCCACCAGCACGTTCCCCGGCGAGGCCGCGAAGACCAGACCCGCCAGGGCGACCAGGCTGATCAACGGCGCCACGCCCACGAACGCCGACACCAGCAGCCCCGCCGCCAGCCGCCGCGCGGGCAGCCCCAGCGGCGCGAAGAACTCCGGCCGCAGCGTCTCGTCGCCGCCGCCGGAGAAGACGGGGCCGATGATCCAGCCGAGCATCCACACGGCATAGGCGGCGGCCGGCCAGTCGCCGTCCTGGAAGGCGAGGTAGACCGTGCCGGCCGCGAGCAGGAGCCCGAGAACGCCGCCCGAGGCCATCATGCCGCCGCGCCGGCCCTTGGTGGAGTGGCGCAGGATCGCGATCTTCATCCTGACCAGGGTCACCGCTACAGCCATGACAGCCCCTTGGCGCCGGTGGAGTCCGCGCCGACGAGCTCCACGAACCTGTCCTCGAGCGTGGCCGCGCCGCGTACCTCATCCAGTGGGCCCGCCGCCGCCACCCGGCCCTTGTCGATCACGCCCACGTGGTCGCAGAGCTGCTCGACCAGCGCCATCACATGGCTGGACAGCACGATCGAGCCTCCGCCCGCCACGAAGCCGCGCAGGATCGCCTTGATCGTCGCCGCCGACACCGGGTCCACGGCCTCGAAGGGCTCATCCAGGACCAGCAGCCTGGGTGCGTGCAGCAGCGCCGTGGCCAGTCCGATCTTTTTGCGCATGCCGGTGGAGTAGTCGATCACGAGGGTCTTCTCGGCGTCCGCCAGCTCCAGCACCGACAGCAGCTCCTCGGCCCGCTCGGCCACCACTTCCTTGCTCAGGCCCCTGAGCAGGCCAAGGTAGGTGAGCACCTCGCGCCCGGTGAGCCGCTCCGGCATGGCCAGCCCGTCGGGCAGCACGCCCACCAGCTGCTTGGCGCGCGCCGGGTCGGACCACACGTCCGCGCCGAAGATCCGCGCGGTGCCGCCGTCGGGCCTGAGCAGGCCGACCGCCATGGACAGCGTGGTCGTCTTGCCCGCGCCGTTCTGGCCGACCAGGCCGTAGAAGGAGCCCTGGGGCACGGCGAGGTCCACGTGGTCGACGGCGACCTTGTCGCCGAACGTCTTGGCTAAACCGCTGATCTCCAAGGCCGCTGCGGTCATGACTGTCTCCTGGTGGCGAGCGTGAAGGTGGTGACGAGCTCGCGGGCGAGCAGGTCGAGGTCGAGGTCGGGCTCGTGGATGAGGCGTCCGGGCACGGCGTCGACGGCGCCCCGGATGGTGATGGCCATGCTGCGTCTGTCGAAGTCGCGGAACTCGCCGGAGCGCTGGCCCCAGTCGAGGACCTTCTCCAGGTCCGCGACGGCGACCTCGGCCTGCTTCGCGTACGGCCTCGGGCCGCCCTCCTCGCCCGGCATGTGCGTGATGATCTCCACCAGGGCCAGGAGGGGCTTGCGGTGCTCGCGCATGAAGTCGAGGTTGCCTTCGAGGTAGGCGCGCAGGGCCTCGGTCGCGGTGGGCTGCGCGAGGATCCTGGGGACCATCATGTCCGTGGCCAGCCGGGCGACCTCGGCGACGACCGCCTCGATGAGCTGGATCTTGCCGCCGAAGTGGTACGAGATCACCCCGGTGCTGATCTTCGCCTGCTTGGCGATCCTGGCCAGGGTGGTGTGCGCGTACCCCTGCTCGGCAAGCACCTCGATGGCGCACGCGATGATCTGCGCTCGGCGGGCCTCTTCAATGAACGTGCGACTTTCTGACGTCACGTTCAGAAGTTTAAACGGTCATTCAAATTTTTGGAAGTCGTTTCAGCGCATCCGTCGGGTGGTGGGTGTCAGGCGCGCAGGCGCAGCCCGCGCGGGGTGGGATGGAACCCGGCCGCCTCCAGGGCCGCGGCCAGAGGTGAGTCGACGATGGAGGCGCCGTCGGCCCGCTCCACGGTCAGCTTTCCGAGCGCGCCGTCCCGCACGGCCAGCGCCAGTGCGTCGACGGCAGGCTGCAGCCGCTCGTCGTCGGCGAACGACAGCAGCGTCTTGCCGCCTCGCTCGACGTAGAGCACCAGGTGGCCGTCCACGAGCACGACCAGCGACCCGGCCTTCCGGCCAGGCTTGTGCCCGAGGTCGCCCGGGTGCTGCGGCCAGGGGAGGGCGGCGCCGTACGGGCTGGCGGGGTCGGCGGCGGCCAGCACCACGGCCCGGGTGCCCGCGGTCGCCTGATGCGCGGTCGGGGCGATGCCGGGCGCCATGGCGCGCATCCGGTCGACCGCTCCGGGCAGCGCGAACTGCGCACCTCCCAGACCCTCGACGAAGTAGCCCCTGCGGCACCGCCCGCTCTCCTCGTACGCCCGCAGGACCTGGTAGACGGGGGTGAAGCCACCGGGCAGCCGTTCGGACGTCACCGCGCCCCTGGTCACCACGCCGTGCCGCTCCAGCAGCACCTCGGCCTGCGCATGGGCCCGCTGCGTCGCGTCGGCGGCGGGCGCGGGCAGCAGCCACCACCGGCCGGCCACCGTGGGAGGGCCGCTCCTGCTCGGCAGCACGGCCCGGCGCCGGCGCGTGGTGGGGGGCCGGTGCGCCGGACGGCCGGTGCCGAGCGTGGCCCGCAACGGGGCCAGCGTGTCACCGGAGATCCGCCCCGCCCACACCAGGTCCCACAGCGCCGCGGCCAGCGTCGCGTCGTCCAGCGAACCGAGCTGGTCGGAGATGCCGCGGAAGAACAGCGCCCCGCCACCGCCCAGCAGCTCGAGCACGCGCTCGTGCAGGGGCGTCATCGTGATCTCGGCGGGCTCGGGCAGCAGCAGCGGCGCGGTGTCGGCGTAGTAGAGCGACACCCATCCGTCGCCGCCGGGCAGCGACCCCTGACCCGCCCACATCACGTCGCCCGACGAGGTCAGCTCGTCGAGCAGCGCGGGATGGTAGCCGGGGACCCGCGAGGGCAGCACCAGCGTCTCCAGCGCGGACGCGGGCACGGCGGCGCCCTGGAGCTGCTCGATCGAGCGGACCAGCGCGTCCATGGCCCGCGCCGCCTCGCCGCCCGCCCGCCCGGCGGCGCTCGAGCCGGTGATGCCGTGCCAGGCGGGCAGGAACCGGGCGAGGGTCTCCGGCGCGACCGGCTCGACCTCCTTGCGCAGCCTCGCCAGCGACCTGCGGCGCAGCATCCGCAGCACCCCGGCGTCGCACCACTCCTCGCCCCGCCCGCCGGGCCGGAACTCCCCGTTGACGACCCGCCCGGACGAGGCCAGCCGCCGCAGCGCGTCGGTCACCACGGCCACGCCCAGCCCGAACCGGGCGGCAGCCGTGCCCGCGTGGAAGGGCCCGCGCGTGCGGGAGTGCCGCGCCATCAGGTCGGCCAGCGGATCGGCCACGGGCTCCAGGAACGCGTGGGGCACTCCGACCGGCAGCGGCGCGCCCAGCGCGTCACGCATGCGGGCCGCGTCCTCGATCGCCGCCCACTGCTCCTCGCCCGCGATGCGCACCCTGATCGCGCGGCGTGACCGTTCGAGCTCCTTCAGCCAGGACGGGTCGCCGCCGCGCACGCTCACGTCCGGCGCGAGCAGCGGCCCGTGCGAGCGCAGCAGGTCGGCGAGGTCCTCTAGGTCGCGCAGCGGGCGGTCGAGCCTGGCCAGCTCGCGCTCGGCGTCGGAGATCACGTCGGGATCGAGCAGCTCGCGCAGGTCGGCCTGGCCGAGCAGCTCGGCCAGCAGCGTGGTGTCCAGGGCCAGCGCCTGGGCCCGCCGCTCGGCCAGGGGCGCGTCGCCTTCGTACATGAACGCGCCCACGTAGTGGAACAGCAGCGAGGTGGCGAACGGCGAGGCCTGCGACGTCTCCACCTCGACCAGCCGCACGCGGCGCGCGGCGATGTCGCGCATGAGCTGCACGAGCCCCGGCACGTCGAAGACGTCCTGCAGGCACTCGCGCATCGTCTCCAGCACGATCGGGAACGAGGCGTACTGCGAGGCCACGCCCAGCAGATGGGCGGCGCGCTGCCGCTGCTGCCACAGGGGGCTGCGCCTGCCCGGCGTGCGGCGCGGCAGCAGCAGCGCCCGCCCCGCGCACTCTCTGAACCGGGAGGCGAACATGGCCGACCCGCCCAGCTCCTCGGTGACGATCTGCTCGATCTCCTCCGCGTCGAACGCGGCCACGTCGGTGGGCGGCTCGGCGAGCGTGTCGGGGATGCGCAGCACGATGCCGTCGTCGGAGTGGACGGCCTGCACGTCGATGCCGTAGCGCTCGCGCAGCCGCCGGCTGATCGCCAGCGCCCACGGGGCGTGCACCCGCGCGCCGTAGGGGGAGTGGATGACCACGCGCCAGTCGCCGAGCTCGTCGTGGAAGCGCTCGACCAGGAGCGTGCGGTCGTCGGGGACGTAGCCGGTGGCCTCACGCTGCTCGTGGAGGTAGGCCTGCAGGTTTCCCGCGGCGTACTCGTCGAGCCCGGCCGCCCGCATGCGCTCGGTCGAGCCGTTCTTGGCCTGCTCGCGCAGGAACTGCCCGATCGCCCTGCCCAGCTCGGCCGGTCGCCCCGGCGCGTCGCCGTGCCAGAACGGCAGCTTGCCCGGCTGGCCCGGCGCCGGCGAGACGAGCACCCGGTCGGCCGTGATGTCCTCGATCCGCCAGGACGTCGCGCCCAGCACGAACACGTCGCCCACGCGCGACTCGTAGACCATCTCCTCGTCCAGCTCGCCCACCCTGGAGGCCTTCTCACCCACCAGGAACACGCCGAACAGGCCGCGGTCGGGGATCGTACCGCCGTTGGTGACCGCCAGCCGCTGCGCGCCCGGACGCCCCTGGAGGGTGCCGGTGACGCGGTCCCACACGATGCGGGGGCGCAGCTCGGCGAACTCCTCGCTCGGATAGCGCCCGCTCAGCATGTCGAGCGTGGCCTCCAGCGCGCTCCTCGGCAGCGTGGCGTAGGAGGCGGCCCGCTTGACCACCGACTCCAGCTCGTCGACCGTCCACTCGTCCATCGAGGTCATGGCCACGATCTGCTGTGCCAGCACGTCGAGCGGATTGCGCGGGTAGCGAAGCTCCTCGATCTGGCCGCTCTTCATCCGCTCGGCCACCACGGCCGTCTGCACCAGGTCGCCCCGGTATTTCGGGAAGATCACGCCCTTGGAGACCGCGCCGACCTGGTGTCCCGCCCGGCCGATGCGCTGGAGGCCGCTGGCCACGCTCGGCGGCGCCTCCACGCACGCGACCAGGTCGACCGCGCCCATGTCGATGCCCAGCTCGAGGCTGGAGGTGGCGACCACGGCAGGCAGGCGGCCGGACTTGAGCGCCTCCTCGATCTGCGCCCGCTCCTCCTTGGAGACCGAGCCGTGGTGAGCGCGTACGATCTCCGTCACGACGCCCTTGCTCGCCCCGGCCTGCGCCATCATGTCGGCGGGCATCCGCCTGGGGGTCTCCCAGGTCGGACCGGCGGACGGTCCCGTCTCCCAGATGGAGAGGTCGACGGCCTCGGCGTCGCCGCGCTCCCGCTCGTACGCCAGCTCGTTGAGCCGCGTGCACAGGCGCTCGGCCAGCCGGCGTGAGTTGGCGAAGACGATCGTCGAGCTGTGCGCCCCGATCAGGTCGAACAGCCGGTCCTCCACATGGGGCCAGATCGACCTGCTGCCCGGCTCGGGGGCGAAGTCCTCCGCGCCCTCCTGCTGCGGGCGGCCCTCCATCTCGGTCATGTCCTCGACGGGGACGACGACCTCGACCTCGATCCGCTTCTCCGACGGCGGCTGCACGACCGTGGCCGGCCGCGTGCCGCCGAGGAAGGCCGCCACCTCGCTCACCGGCCGCACGGTCGCCGACAGCCCGATCCGCTGCGCCGGCCTGTCGAGCAGCGCGTCGAGCCGCTCCAGGCTGAGCGCCAGATGGGCACCGCGCTTGGTGGCCGCGACCGCGTGGACCTCGTCCACGATCACCGTCTCGACCCCGCGCAACGCCTCGCGCGCCTGGCTGGTGAGCAGCAGGAACAGCGACTCCGGCGTCGTGATGAGGATGTCGGACGGCTTGGCCGCGTAGCGTCTGCGGTCCTCCGAAGGGGTGTCGCCCGAGCGGATCGACACCGAGATCTCCGGCACCGGCAGCCCGAACCGGCGCGCCGTCTGCCTGATCCCGGCGAGCGGAGCCCGCAGGTTACGCTCGACGTCGACGGCGAGCGCCTTGAGCGGCGACACGTAGAGCACACGCGTCCCCTTGCGGGCGGGGTCCGGCTCGGGGGAGGGCGCGGCGTGCTCCGACGCCAGCCTGTCGAGGGACCACAGGAACGCCGCCAGCGTCTTGCCGGACCCGGTGGGCGCGACGACCAGGGTGTTGTCGCCACGCGAGATCGACTCCCACGCCCCCTCCTGGGCGGCCGTGGGAGCTTGGAAGGCTCCGGCGAACCATTGCCTGGTCACCTGGCTGAACTGGTCGAGCGAGCTCACCAGCCCATACTGCCTCGCGCCACCGACAGAAAACGCATTGGCGCCGTGACGAGCGATTGAGCGAGGTCTTGGCGGACATATAGCGACCGTGACCATTGACTATGCGGCCATCGAAGCCCGCCGAGCCGAGATCAGGCAGCGTTACGTCTTACCGCACCGGCCATCGAGCAGCGCGCGTGGCCTGCACCACATGGCCCTGCTCTCATCGGACGTGGAACGGACGATCAAGTTCTACCAGGAGCTGCTGGAGTTCCCGCTCACGGAGATCATCGAGAACCGCGACTACGAGGGCTCCAACCACTTCTTCTTCGACATCGGCAACGGCAACCTGCTCGCGTTCTTCGACTTCCCCGGGCTCGACCTGGGGCCGTACCAGGAGGTGCTGGGCGGACTGCACCACGTCGCGATCTCCGTCGACCCCGCCACCTGGGAACGCCTGCGCGGCAAGCTGGAGATGGCCGGCGTGCCGCACCAGATAGAGAGCGGCGCCTCCATTTACTTCAAGGACCCCGACGGCGCCCGGCTGGAGCTGCTCGCCGACCATCTTGGTGAGATGTACGGCTCACGCGTGCTGTGACGGCGCTTCGACGCTCTTGCTTTCAGCTGTGCCCTAGCGTCGTGACGGCCGGCGGGTGCGGGGCTGCCCCGCACGGGGCGCCTGCCCGATGCCCGCGTGCCTCTCCGATCGCTCCGCCTTCTCCTTCTGTACGGTGCGGCGCAGCACGTTCAGTAACCGGCGGCGCCTGGCTCTGTTGGCCTTGGTCTTGGCTGTCTTCGGGGGTGAAGACTTGGGGGTCTTTGGCATGGGGGTGTCCTACCCATACCGCGGGCGATTCCATACTTGGTTGCATGCGCCTGACGGAGTTCTGGAGAAGGATGAACGCTCATTTCGGCGAGACGTACGCCGAGTCGTGGGCGCGTGACTACGTGCTCGCGCCGCTCGGCGGCCGGACCGTCGTCCAGGCGCTGGCCGACGGCGAGAGCGCCAAGACCGTCTGGCGCGCGGTCTGCCAGGTGGAGGACGTCTCGTCCAAGCTGCGCTAACCCTGGGCCGTTCCGAGGGCCTGCCGTAGCGCGGCGGCCGCGAGCTCCGGCTCTTCCGCGCTGCCCTGCCCGCCTGGCGACCAGAGGAACAGCCAGCCGCGGTTCGACGGGGTGGCGAAAATGATCGTCTGACGGCCGGTGCTGGGGTGCCAGACCCACAACACCGGGTCTTCGGTGCCTACCATGCGGCTGACCAGGCCATGATGGGGGAGCAACTCGGCGAGCGCCTCAAGACGGGTGCGTCGTTCCCTGGTGTAGCCGCTCGCCACCCGCCACCTCCGAGCCTCGCCCCTGCAGTGAGTCTCCCCAGCTCACCTCGCGCGCTACCCGTTGGGGGCCAACATCGCCAGGACGTGTTCGTCCGCTCCCACGGCGTAGTGACGGGGACCTGCGTGTTCCTGCGGTGATCGAACAGCCGTTCGGCTACTATTGACTCCGCCGGGCCACGTCTTCCCCGGCAGTCGCAGAAAATGTCGGTGGCAGGCCGTAGCTTTCACTCGACTGATCGGACCACGACCCTCCAGGGGGAGTTCCCATGGCTATCAACGACCGCGAGAAGGCCCTCGAGACCGCCCTCGCTCAGATCGAGCGTCAGTTCGGCAAGGGCTCAGTGATGCGCCTGGGCGACGACGCCCGAGCTCCCATCGAGGTGATCCCCACTGGGTCGATCTCCCTTGACGTGGCCCTCGGCATCGGCGGCCTGCCGCGCGGCCGCATCGTCGAGATCTACGGCCCCGAGTCCTCCGGCAAGACCACGATCGCCCTGCACGCGGTGGCCAACGCCCAGCGGGCCGGCGGCATCGCGGCGTTCATCGACGCCGAGCACGCCCTCGACCCCGAATACGCCAAGAAGCTGGGGGTCGACACCGACGCCCTGCTGGTCTCCCAGCCCGACACCGGCGAGCAGGCGCTCGAGATCGCCGACATGCTGATCAGGTCCGGCGCCGTCGACATCATCGTCATCGACTCGGTGGCCGCGCTGGTGCCCAAGGCCGAGATCGAGGGCGAGATGGGTGACAGCCACGTCGGCCTCCAGGCCCGCCTCATGTCCCAGGCCCTGCGCAAGGTCGCCGGCGCGCTCAACAGCACGGCCACCACCGCCATCTTCATCAACCAGCTCCGCGAGAAGATCGGCGTCATGTTCGGCAGCCCCGAGACGACGACCGGTGGTAAGGCGCTCAAGTTCTACGCCTCGGTCCGGATGGACATCCGCCGCATCGAGACCCTCAAGGACGGCACGGAGGCGGTCGGCAACCGCACCCGGGTCAAGGTCGTGAAGAACAAGATGGCCCCGCCCTTCCGCGTCGCCGACTTCGACATCCTCTACGGCGTGGGCATCTCCCGCGAGGGCGGCCTCATCGACATGGGTGTGGAGCACGGCTTCGTCCGCAAGTCCGGCGCCTGGTACACGTACGAGGGTGACCAGCTCGGCCAGGGCAAGGAGAACGCCCGCAACTTCCTGAAGAACCACCCCGACATGGCCAACGAGATCGAGAAGAAGATCAAGGACAAGCTGGGCGTGGGTCCGCGCCTCGACGCCCCGGCCGAAGCCGCGGCCCCGGCCCCCGCCCCCGCGGCTTCCGGCCGTGGCTCGAAGTCCACGCCGAAGCCGGGTGACGTCTGATCGCCCATCCCATGAGCGACCCTGTCCTCCCCATGGGTGAACCAGACCGGCCACAGGCGCCCCGATCCCGGGGCGCCCGGCCCGGCTCCCCTTCGCAGTCCCGGCCGTGGGGCCGCGACTTGGCTCGCTCGTCCACGGACGGCTGGCCGTCGGTCGACGAGTGGCGCGACGAACGCGCCCGCCAACGCGCCTCCACCCCACCCACTCCGTCCGAACCCGACCCCTCCGCCTCTCCGGTTGATGGGGCCGCCCCTCCGTCCGATGCGGCGGGCCCTGAGCTTGACCCGTCCGACCTCGAGGCGGGGGTGGCCGACCTTGAGGCGGGGGCCGCGAATCCGCCACCCGACGCCGACACCTCTCAGCAGGAGATCGCCGACCCTGGACCTGTGACGGCCGCCTCTCAGTCGGAGGTCGCCGACCCTGGGCCAGGTCCGGTCGAGGCTCAGCCTGATGCGGCTGCCCCTTGGCTCGATGCGGCGGTTGCCCAGCCCGGAAGGGCGGATTTCTCGCCCGATGCGGTGAGTGCTTCGCCCGGTGGGGGCGAATTTCCTCCTGTGACGGTTCGTTACCAGGCTGGCGCGACCCATCCTTGGTTCGCGGCGGCTGACTCTGGGGCCGAGTCGGCCGCTTCTGAGGCCGGGGCCTCAGGGGTTGCAGAGGAGCAGCCGGGAGGCGGAGAGACGGGTCGGAAGCGGGAAGGCCGAGGTCGGCGATCGGGTCGATCCAGCCGGCGATCCGGGAGTGGTACGCGAGAGCAGGGTCGGCCATCCGAAGGAGAAGAACGGGGCTGGCCGTCTGGAGGGGCAGAGCAGGGCTGGCCGTCTGGAGGGCTCGGTGCGGGGGCTGGGCCGGACGGTGAGAGTCGAGGGCAGGATAGTGAGACCGGAGGGCGGGATGGTGACCGCGTCGCGCGAGGGAGGCGGGGTGGTGAGGGCTCTGCCGGAAACGAGCGTGACGCGGATCCGGAGTCGGTGGCCCGGGCCATTTGTCTCCGTCTCCTCACCATGGCACCCAAGACGCGCGCCCAGCTCGCCGAAGCTCTTCGCAAACGTGACGTGCCGGACGAGGCCGCCGAGGCGGTCCTCAGCCGCTTCTCCGAGCTCGGGCTGATCAACGACGAGGCGTTCGCCGCGGCCTGGGTCGACTCACGCCACCACAGCCGGGGCCTGGCCAAGCGCGCCCTGGCCGCCGAGCTGCGACATCGGGGTGTGGACACCGACACGGTCAAGGAGGCAGTGGAGCGGCTGGATTCCGACCAGGAGGCGGATACGGCGCGGCGGCTGGTAGAGCGCAAGCTCGCCTCCACCCGATCACTCGATCCGCAGAAACGTACGCGGCGGCTGGCGGGCATGCTGGCGCGCAAGGGCTACTCCGCAGGCCTCGCTTTCCGCGTCATCCGTGAGGCGCTCGAAGCGGAGGGTATCGACATGGAGGAAGACCTCCCGTAACCGCACCCCGGTTCCTGGCTGGCTTTTTGCCGCTCTCCCACCTGTACCTGCGCTGACACAGGGTCCGTGACAGCGCAGGTTCTGTATTTGTACGGTTCCTGCGCGTCCGCGTCCGGCCACTTGCTTCGCCCCTTCCTCCATTCCGAGACGGCTTCGCGCACCGTGGCGTTCAGCAGAGGATGCAGCGCGGTCGCGGGCGAGCCGAGGGATATCCATGGCGCATTGAACACTTGCATGGCAACCAATACATCTGTATAAACTACGGTACGTGCGACCAATTTCTGAAGAGGATCTGACGACCCGTGCCCGCATACGCGACGCCGCGATGACGTTGTTCGCCGAGCAGGGGGTCAAGGCCACCACGATCCGCGGGATCGCCGAGGCGGCCAGAGTCTCGCCCGGCCTGGTGCAGCACCACTTCGGCACCAAGGAGGCGCTGCGGCTGGCTTGTGACGAGTACGTCCTCAGCTACGTGCGTGAGCAGGTCAACGCGGGCATCACCGACCGCAACCTGGAAAAGCCCGAATTCATCGAGAGTGTTCACCGCACCGCGCCGCCCTTGATGAAGTACCTCGGCCGCGCGCTCGTGGAGGGCTCTCCCGCGACAGCCGCCATGTTCGACGAGCTCGTGAGCGTGACGGAGGAGCATCTCGCCAACGAAGACCAGCACTCCGAGGCCGACCATCGCGCCCGCGCGACCGTGCTGACGGCGATGAAGCTGGGCATCACGGTGCTGCACGAGCACGTCTCCCGCGCGCTGGGCGCGGACCTTTACGCCCCGCAGGGTGCGCTGCGCGTCGGCAAGGCCCAGCTCGACCTGATCAGACCGGAGTTCCTCGGCCGCGAGCTGTTCGAACAGGCGCGGACGGGTCTGGAGAAGTTCGAGGGACAACAGTCCACTACCACCGGCTGAAGCCGGTGGCTTGCTCTCACGGTCCCGTCTGGCTGAAGGGAGGCCGGTAGCGTGTGGCTGGTTGACAACAGCCCGACCCGCAGCGCCGCGTGTGGCGATGTTGCGGGCCGCGATGTGGTCGGCATGCCCAGCGAGGCCACACCGGGTGCAGACGAACCGGCCCCGCGCCGGCCGGTTCGCCCTGGAAGTCCACCCGCACTCCGGGCAAGCCTGGGAGGTGTAGGCGGGATCGACCAGGGTGAAGGCGATCCCGGCCCGGGCGGCCTTGTAGCGGGTGAACGCGATCTGCTGGGCGAACGCCCAGGAGTGCAGGGTGCGCCGCTGGAGCCGGTGAGCCCTTGCCCGCCCGCGGATGCCCTGGAGGTCTTCCAGGGCGATGCCGCGGCCGGTGCGTTCGGCTTCGCGCACCACGTACTTGCTGATCTGGTGGTTGAGGTCGGTCATCATCCGGCGCTCACGCCCGCCCAGGCGGCGCAGCACCCGCCGCGCCGCAGGAGTGCCCTTCTTCTGCAACCGGCGGCGCTGCCGATGGCGCCGCTCGCGCAGAGCGCGGACGTGGCCGTTACCTTGGATCGGGCCGGGCAGGGCCGCTCCGGGCAGCACCGCTCCGGGCAGCACCGCCCCGTCACTGGTGGCCGCCAGGTTGGCCACTCCTTGATCCACTCCGAGGAAGCCGTTGGCCGGCTCGCGCAAATGCGGCCGGGGCAGGGTGACGGTGACCTGCAACAGCCACACCCCGCGCCGATAGAGCAGGTCGGCCTCCCCGATGGGCAGCGCCTCGACGGCCTTGAGATCTTCTGGCCGTCCGGTGTACGGCACGGTCACGCGGCCGGTGGGGGTCCACAGCGACACGATGCGGGCTTCACGGTTCCAGCTCATCAGCCGCGCGTCGTAGGGGACCGCTCCGTACGGGCGGAACACATGAGCCCGCTTCTTGGTGGCGCGCCGGTTGGCGTAGGCGCCGGCGACCCGGGCGATGGCCCGCACGGCCGCCTGCGCGCCCAGCCCAGCGGCCTGTGCGCGCACGGGATGGTAGGCCAGACGGTGCAGCTCCAGCACGGCGAAGGTGCGCTGCTGCCAGGCCAGGCGGGAGACGAAGGTGGCCGCCTGATTGCACACCAGTATCGCCTCGGTCAGGGCGTCGGCCTGGGGTGGGGTGGGGGCGAGCCGGAGCTGCACGACCGAGGGCAATCCCTGTCGCTTAGCGGTCGAGCGGCGGATCGCCATCGCACCTCCTGCCTCTTCTGTTACGAGAGCATCACCCGCTGCACATATTACTGATCGTGACCACAGCTTTCCCTAAAGTTTTCGAAAGGAGGGTGGCGCTTCCTCCCGGCCCTGAAGGGCCGGGTCTTCGCGCCACATTTCAGATGAACGCTGCACTGCGCGCCGACGGCCTGGTCAAGACCTTCGGGCAGGCCAGGGCCCTGGACAGGCTCGACCTCACCGTCGAGACAGGCGAGGTGCACGGCTTCCTCGGCCCCAACGGCGCGGGCAAGACCACCACGATCCGTATCCTGCTGGGTCAGATGCGCGCCGACGGCGGCCGGGTCGAGTTACTCGGCGGTGACCCCTGGCACGACGCCACCGAACTGCACCGAAGGCTCGCCTACGTGCCCGGTGACGTCACCCTGTGGCCCTCGCTGACCGGCGGCGAGGTCATCGATCTCCTGGGCAGGGTACGCGGCGGCCTCGACCCCGGGCGGCGTGCCGAGCTGCTCGAGCGCTTCGAGCTCGACCCGCGCAAGAAGTGCCGCACCTACTCCAAGGGCAACCGGCAGAAGGTGGCGCTGGTGGCTGCCTTCGCCTCCGATGTGGAGCTGCTGGTGCTGGACGAGCCGACCTCGGGCCTGGACCCGCTGATGGAGGCGGTCTTCAACGAGTGCGTTCTGCGGGAGAAGCGCAACGGCCGCACCGTGCTGCTGTCCAGCCACATCCTCTCCGAGGTCGAGACGCTGTGCGACCGGGTCAGCATCATCCGCGCCGGTCGTACGGTCGAGTCCGGCAGCCTGGCCGACCTGCGCCATCTCACCCGCACCTCGGTGACGGCCGAGCTGATCGGGCCCGCGCCCGGTCTGGCCACCCTGCCCGGCGTGCACGACCTGACCGTGGATGGCGCCCGGCTGCGCTGCCAGGTGGACGGCGACGCGCTCACCGCGGTGCTCGCCGAGCTGGCCGGCGCGGGCGTACGCACATTGACCACACGGCCACCGACATTGGAGGAGCTGTTCCTGCGCCACTATGAGGGAGCCGTCAGATGACCGGCACCCGGGTACTGATCCGGCTCATTCTGCGCAGGGATCGCGTGCTGCTGCCGGTGTGGATCGCGATCAGCGCGCTGCTGCCTGCGAGCATCGCCTCCTCCACCACGGCCCTGTATGCCGACCAGGCCGCCCGCGACGCCTTCGCGGCGGCTTCGATGAGCAACCCCGCGCAGCTGGCCACGCGCGGCCACATCTACGACGCGAGCGTCGGCGGGCTGACCGCCTGGACGCTTGGATCGTCCGGGGCGCTGATCGGCGGGCTGATCAGCATCCTGCTGGTGACCAGGCACACCCGGGTCGAGGAAGAGACCGGCCGACGCGAGCTGCTGTCGTCGGGTGTCATCGGCCGCCACGCCCCGCTGGCCGCCGTGCTCGCGGTCGTGCTGGCCGCCAACCTGCTGCTGGGCCTGCTGTCAGTGCCCGCCCTGGTCGGCAACGGCCTGCCTGCGGGTTCCTCGCTGCTGTTCGGGCTCTCCACCGCTGCGGGCGGCTGGGCGTTCGCGGCCGTGGCCGCGCTCACCGCGCAGCTCACCGCGTCGTCCGGTACGGCGCGTGGCATGGCGATCGCCATCGGCGGCCTGCTGTTCGCGCTGCGCTCCGTGGCCGACACCGCCGGCATCGGCTGGCTCGCGTGGCTGTCGCCGTTCGGCTGGGTCCGGCTGACCAAGCCCTACGCCGGCGACCAGTGGTGGGTGCTGGGGCTGGTCGCGCTGTTCGTCGCCGCCCTGGCGGCGGCAGCCTTCGCGCTGTCCACACGGCGTGACGTGGCCGGCGGCCTGCTGCCCGCCCGCCAGGGGCCCGCCACCGGAGGGCTGCCGGGCGCGTTCGGCCTGGCCGGGCGGCTGCACCGGGGCACGCTCGCGGGCTTCGCCATCGGTTTCGGCCTGCTGGGTGCCCTGCTCGGCATGTCGGCGCGCGGCTTGGACACCCAGCTGGACACGCCGCAGTTCCAGGAGCTGGCCTCGACCATCGGCGGCCCCGACGCCCGCATCTCGGATGTCTTCTTCACGTTCGTGATGTATGTGCTCAGCCAGCTCGTCACGGGGGCGGCGCTGGTGTCGGCGCTGCGCGCCCGTGGTGAGGAGGCGGCGGGCCGGGCCGACCTGCTGCTGTCCACCCCTGTCGGCCGGCTGCGCTGGGCGCTGAGTCATCTGGTGTTCGCCACCGTGGGCCCGGCGCTGCTGCTGACCGTGCTGGGCGCGGCGGCGGGGCTCGCCTACGACGGCGACGTGGCCCGTGTCGCCGGGGCCACGCTGGCCTACCTGCCCGCGGTCTGGACCGTGGTCGGGATCGCGACGCTGCTGTTCGGCGTGCTGCCGCGGCTGGCCGCGGCCGCGAGCTGGACCGCGCTCGGCCTCTTCCTGGTCGTGGACCTGCTCGCGGAGTTCAAGCTGGTCACCGGGGTCCTCCTGGACCTTTCGCCGTATGTGCACGTGCCGGCGATGTTGCTGGGCGGCGCCTCGTCATCGGTGGCGCCGCTGCTGGGGCTGACCGCGGTGGCCGTCACCCTGGCCGCAGCGGGGCTGGCGTTCCTGCACCGCCGCGACCTGGTGCCCTCCGCCTGAATCCGCATGGGCACTTCAGCATCCCCGGATACGTCGAGATCACGGAAGCGGCCCGCGCGAGACCAGCACGCGGTCCGCAGGCCCCAAGTGGGGCAATCCGGGCGACAGTGGGGATGTCTGGCCGGGTGTGGAGATGCAAGGACGTAAGACACGCTTGATGACGCGTTTGCTTGCTCGTGACCTGTTCGACGCATAACCTCGACGGCAGTGAGGAGTTACTCCGCGCAGCGCGGATTGCCATACCGGTGAACGACGGACGAACGAGGCTGATTGGTCGAGGCGGGCGAGGTGTCGGCTTTACTGGTCGACGCCCGGTCAGTCTTGGCTGGATACCGGTCCTGATGCCCACCGGGCTGTTCGTGACGCGCTTGTGACCCCTCCCGTTTGTGGCCGCGTTATGAGGTGTTGACGACGCGAGGAGGGCGGGGCGCACATGGGGCCGCTGGTCGTGGTGCTGATGGTGGCGGTGCTCGTGCTCGCGTTCGGGATGATCGTCGCGCTCCTCGTCGTCATACGGCGCACCTCGGGCAACGCGTCACGGGTGGCCAAGCCCAGCCCCGAGCAGGTGCAGGCCGTACACGAAGAGCTTGAGCAGGCGCGGGAGGAGGCGCGGGAGATCCGCCACAAGGCGGAGACCGACGCCGAGGAGATCCTGCGCAGGTCGGAGGCCGCAGCCGAGAGCGCCGCGCAGATGCGGCGGGAGGTCGAAGAGGAGAGCCGGATACTCAAGTCCGAGCTCAAGGAGCTACGCGTCGACCTCGAGCGGCGGGAGGCCCGGCTGGCCGAGCGGGAGCAGCGGCTCGACGAGGAGGCCAGGCGGCAGACCGAGCGGGACAGGAAGCTGGGCGAGACCGAGGTCGAGCTGGCCGACCGGCGCGAGGAGCTGCTCCAGGTCGAGGAGGAGCGGCGGGTCATCCTGGAACGGGTCGCCGGGCTGACCGGTGAGCAGGCCAAGGCCGAGCTGGTCAAGGAGATCGAGAACCAGGCCAAGCGCGAGGCCGCGCTGATCGTAAGGGAGATCGAGGGCGAGGCCCGCAAGGAGGGCGAGAAGCGGGCCACCAAGATCGTGACGCTGGCCGTGCAGCGGGTGGCGGCCGAGCAGACGGCGGAGTCGGTCGTCAGCGTGCTGCACCTGCCCGGAGACGAGATGAAGGGCAGGATCATCGGGCGTGAAGGGCGGAACATCCGGGCCTTCGAGTCCACGACCGGCGTCAATCTGATCATCGATGACACGCCTGAGGCCGTGCTGCTGTCGTGTTTCGATCCCGTGCGGAGGGAGACGGCCCGGCTGACGCTGGAGAAGCTCGTGCTGGACGGGCGCATCCACCCCCAGCGCATCGAGGAGGCGCACGACCGCAGCCGGCAGGAGGTGCAGGACCTGTGTGCGCGTGCCGGTGAGGACGCCCTGGTCGAGCTGGGGATCACCGACATGCATCCCGAGCTGACGCTCCTGCTCGGCCAGCTCAGATACCGGACGTCGTACGGGCAGAACGTGCTCAAGCACCTGATCGAGTCCGCGCACATCGCCGGGATCATGGCCGCCGAGCTGCGCATGAACCAGGCGTTGATGAAGCGCTGTGCCCTGCTCCACGACATCGGCAAGGCGCTCACCCACGAGGTCGAGGGCAGTCACGCGCTGATCGGGGCGGAGATCGCCCGCAGGTACGGCGAGGAGGAGGACGTGGTGCACGCCATCGAGGCGCACCACAACGAGGTCGAGGTCCGCACCGTCGAGGCGGTGCTCACCCAGGCCGCCGACGCGATCAGCGGCAGCCGCCCCGGCGCCCGACGCGAGTCCCTGGAGGCGTACGTCAAGCGCCTGGAGCGGCTGGAGGAGATCGCGCAGTCGTACGAGGGCGTCGAGAAGGTCTTCGCCATGCAGGCCGGACGGGAGATCCGGGTCATGGTCAAGCCGGACGCGATCGACGACATCCAGGCGCAGGTGATCGCCCGTGACGTGGCCAAGCAGGTGGAGGAGGAGCTGACCTACCCCGGCCAGATCCGCATCACGGTGGTGCGGGAGTCCAGGGCCACCGAGTTCGCCAGGTAGGGGCGCCCCTCGAGCTCAGGCCAGGCGGACGCGTGGATCGAGCAGCCCGTACGCCACGTCCACCAGCAAGTTCGCCACCACCACCGCGGTCGTCGCCAGCGTGACCACGCCCATGATCACAGGCAGGTCCCCGCTGACGAACGCCTGCACCACCGCCTGCCCCACCCCGCCGAGCCCGAAGACCGACTCCGTCACCACCACCCCGCCGATCAGCGTGCCGACGTCCACCCCGAGCTGTGTCACCACGGGCGTCAGCGCGGCCCGCAGGCCGTGCCGGTAGATCACGCGCCGCTCCGGCACCCCCTTGGCCCGGGCCGTGCGGATGTAGTCCTCGCCGAGGACGTCCAGCATGGAGCCGCGTGTCAGCCGGGCGTACGACGCCGCCTGGACCGTGGCCAGCGTGACCCACGGCAGGATCAGGTGGCGCGCCCATTCGGCGGGATCCTGCGAGAACGGCACGTAGGAGTCGGGCGGCAGGATGGGCAGTCCCACCATGGACAGCTGGAAGAACAGGAAGTACAGCAGCAGCAGTCCCACCACGAAGGTCGGCATCGAGACCCCGGCCAGCGCCAGCAGCGTCAGGCCGCGATCCAGCACGGACCGCGCCCGGGTGGCGCTGAGCACCCCCGCGCCGACGCCGAAGGTGAACCAGAGCAGCGCGCCCCCCACCACCAGCGAGAACGTCGGTGGGAAGTCGGCGGCGAGCAGCTTGCCGACCGATTCGCCGGAGAAGTACGACTGGCCCAGGTCACCGTGGAGCAGCCTGCCCAGGTAGTCCAGGTACTGGACGAGTGTGGGCCGGTCGAGGCCGAGGTTGTGGCGGATCAGGTCCACCTGTTCGGGCGTGGCCTGCCGCCCGGCCAGCGTCCTGGCGGGATCGCTGGGCGCGACGAAGAACAGCAGGAACGTCCCGAGCGTCACCAGCCACAGGACGAGCAGGCCGAGCAGGACCCGGCGCAGCAGGAACGCGCGCAGCATCACGCCCCCTTACGTGTACGACGGCGGCGGCTGAACAGGCGCTCCGTCCGCGGGTCGATGGCGTCCCTGATCCCATCGCCCACCAGGTTGAACGCGAGCGTGGTGATCAGCAGCGTGACGGCGGGGAACCCCAGGTACCAGTACGCCACCCGGTAGAACCCCTGCGCCTCGCTCAGCAGGTTCCCCCACGAGGGGGTGGGCGGCACGATCCCCAGCCCCAGGTACGAGAGCGTCGACTCGAACACGATGGCCGCGGGGACCAGCAGCGTGGTCAGCACGATGACGGGAGCGAGCAGGTTCGGCAGGATGTCCACGAACATGACCCGGAAGTCGCCCGCCCCCATCGACCGGGCGGCCTCGACGTACTCGCGCTCCTTCAACGACAGCGTCTGCCCGCGCACCACACGGGCGATGGCCGCCCACGAGTAGAACGCGATCACCCCGATCGTGGCCGTCAGAGAGGGCCCGGCGATGGACACCACCGCGATCGCGAAGATCAGGTACGGGAACGACAGCACCACGTCCATCAGCCGCGACAGCACGGTGTCCACGACGCCGCCGTAGTACCCGGCCAGCAGCCCGACCACCACCCCGACCAGCGCGGCCAGCCCGGTGGCGACCACGCCGACGAGCAGCGAGACGCGCGCCCCGTACAGGACCCTGATGAACAGATCGCGCCCGAGCCGGTCGGTGCCGAACCAGAACTCCCCGTTCGGCGGGACGGGCAGCCCCTGGGCGGTGATGCCGGTGTCGCGGAACTGGTCGTCGGGGCCGTGGCCGTTCCAGGCGGCGATGAGCGGCGCGGCCAGCGCCAGCGCGCACAGCAGGATGACGACCAGGCCGGACACCATGGCGACCTTGTCGGTCCTGATCCGGCGCCAGGCGAGCTGCCAGGGCCCGCGCCCGGCTATCCCGCCGGACGCGACGGCGCCGGGTCTGATCTCGGTCAGTGTCATACGACCACCTCGATCGGGAAGTGGCAGGCCGCCGACTCTTCCAGCGTGCTATCCAACTGGGGTTCGACGGAGGAGCAGACCTCCTGGGCCCGTGGGCACCGGGGATGGAAGCGGCAGCCGGACGGCGGGTCGATCGGCGAGGGCACGTCGCCGGTCAGCACGACGCGCCGCCGCCGCTGCGCCTCGTCCGGGTCGGCCACCGCGGTCGCCGACAGCAGCGCGTTCGTGTACGGGTGCCGCGGCCGCTCGTACACCGACTCCGCGTCCCCGAGCTCGACCACCTTGCCCAGGTACATGACCGCGATCCGGTCGCTGATGTGCCGCACCACCGACAGGTCGTGGGCGATGAACAGGTACGTCAGCCCGAACTCGGCCTGCAGGTCCTTCAGCAGATTGAGGATCTGCGCCTGGATGGACACGTCGAGCGCCGACACCGGCTCGTCGCAGATGATCAGCCGGGGCCGCAGCGCGAGCGCCCTGGCCACCCCGATCCGCTGCCGCTGCCCGCCGGAGAACTCCGCGGGGAACCGGTTGTAGTGCTCCGGGTTGAGCCCGACCCGTTCCATCAGCTCCTGCACGGCCCGGCGGAGCCGGTCGCCGCTCATCACGCGGTGGATCACGAGCGGATCGGCGATGATCGACCCGACCCGCCTGCGCGGGTTCAGCGAGCCGTACGGGTCCTGGAAGATGACCTGGATGTCGCGCCGGTAGGGCCGCATGCGCCTGCGGGGCAGGTTCGTGATGTCCGCGCCGTCGAACCGCACGGTGCCCGACGTGACCGGATGCAGCCCCGCGATGCACCGGGCGAGCGTGGACTTGCCGCAGCCCGTCTCACCCACCAGGCCCAGCGTCTCGCCGGGCGAGAGCGCGAAGCCGACCCCGTCCACCGCCTTGACCTGTCCGACGACGTGCTTGACCAGCGCGCCGGTGGTGATGGGGTAGTGCTTGACCAGGTTCGAGACCTCGAGCAGCATCACGACTCCTTCGCCTTGAGCCGCAGCGCCTCCGCCTCCGCGCCCAGTCCGACCGCCTCGTGCGGCAGCCAGCAGGCCGAGGCGTGGGTGCCCTCCCCGGTCACCGTGGCCAGCGGCGGCCGCTCGGCCGGGCAGACCGGCATCGCGTACGCGCAGCGCGGGTGGAACGCGCACCCGGGCGGCAGGTCGATCAGGCTGGGCGGCGAGCCCGGGATGGGCCGCAGCCGCCCGCCCCGGTCCCCGCTGCTGCCCGGGATCGACTCCAGCAGCCCCTTGGTGTACGGGTGGTGCGGCCGGTAGTAGAGCGTGTGCCGGTCGGCCCGCTCGACCGCGAGCCCGGCGTACATGACCAGCACCTCGTCGGCCATGCCCGCCACCACGCCGAGGTCGTGCGTGATGAGGATGAGCGCGATCCCGAACTCCGCCTGCACCCGCGCGATGAGCTCCAGGATCTGCGCCTGCACGGTCGCGTCGAGCGCCGTGGTCGGCTCGTCGGCCACGATCAGCTTCGGGTTGAGCGCCAGCGCCATGGCGATCATCGCCCGCTGCCGCATGCCGCCGGAGAACTGGTGCGGGTAGTCGTCCACGCGGCGCTCCGGCCGCGGGATGCCGACCAGGCCGAGCAGCTCGATCGCCCGCCTCCTGGCCTCGGCCCGCGAGGTGTCCGGCCGGTGCACCCTGATCAGCTCCTCGATCTGCCAGCCCACCTTGTAGAGCGGGTGCAGGCTGGTCAGCGGGTCCTGGAAGACGACGCTGATCTCCGCGCCGCGGATGTGGCGCAGCCGCTCGCTGTCGAGTTCGAGCAGGTTGACGCCGTCGAACATGGCGGTGCCGGAGATGTCGGCGCCGGGGGAGAGCCCCAGGATGGCCTGGGTGCTCACCGTCTTGCCGCTGCCGGACTCTCCGACGATCGCCAGCGTGCGGCCGCGTTCGATGCGGAACGAGAGCCCCCGCACGGCCTGCACCACGCCGTCGGACGTGGGGAAGGCCACGCGGAGGTCCGTCACCTCGAGCAGGCTCATGGGGTGGTCGGGTTGAGCCAGAGGTTGGTGAAGTCGTAGAGCTGGAACGCCGGCAGGTACAGGGCGTTCTGCACCCGCTTGCTCTTGTAGATCGGCGTGTTCTGGTTGTTGAGCGGCACGATCACCGCGTCGGCCATCACCGTCTGATCGACCTGGTGCCACAGCGCGGCCGACTTGGCCTGGTCCTGCTGGGCCAGCGCCTGCTTGATCAGGTCGTCCACCTTGGGGTTGCTGTAGCAGCCGTAGTTGCTGGTGCCGGGCGTGCAGTTGGTCTGGAACAGCGGCTGGACGACCGCGCGGCCGTTGTTGCCGTACCAGTCGGGGACCCAGCCGGGGGCTGAGATGTCCCACTTGCTGGCCTTGGCGATCGACGGGTTCTGCAGGAAGGCGCCGTAGTAGTCGCCCTGCCGCACCGGCAGGCCCTTCACCGTGATCCCGCACTTCTGCAGGTCCGCCGAGTACGACTGGAAGTTGGCCGGGTGGTTGCCCGCGTTGCGGAAGGCGCCGATGAGGGTCAGCCCGTTCGGGTAGCCGGCCTCGGAGAGCAGCTGCTTGCACTTGGCCGGGTCGCCCGCGTCACCCGGCGACGGGTACGGGTTGTACTCCTGGTAGCCGATGTTGCCCGGCGGGATCGCGGTGTGCAGCGGCGTGGCCACGTCGGCGCCGCCGTAGACCTTGGCGATGGCGACCTTGCTGACCGCGTACTCGATGGCCTGGCGCACCTTGAGCTTGCCCATGGCGCCGCCGGCGTTCTTGCTCTGCAGGTTGAAGACGATGTACGGGTTGGTCACCGCGCCCGGGAAGATCTTGAAGCCGGGGTCTCCCGAGCTCTTGAGCTGCGGGATCTGCGCGGTCGGCACCGGCAGGTCCCACGACAGGTCGGCGCTGCCGGCCTCGAGCTGCTGCTGTACGGCGTCCGGCTCGTTCACGCCCATCTTGACGTCGATGGCGTTCACGTACTGGTGCCTGATCGGGTCCGACTCCTGCTTCCAGGCCGGGTTCCGCTCCAGCCTGATCGACTTGGTGGCCACGTACTGGGCGACCTTGTAGGGGCCGTCGGAGATGGTGTGCTGGCGGAACGTGGCGTCGTCCGGCACGTACTGGTCGTACTCCTTGGGGGCGGCCACGGAGAAGTTCAGCGCCAGGATGTTGAGGAAGTCGCTGGCGGGCTGGGTCAGCGTGAAGACGACCGTCTTGTCGTCCTTGGCCTGGACGCCCGCGATGTCATGGCCGTTCTGGAAGTCGGCCAGGGCGGCGGCCGTGGGCTTGGCCTTGGTGAACGCCTTGGCGTACGCGTCGCAGTACGCCTTCATGCCCTTGATCGTGCTCGTGTAGTAGCCGGGCGCGCCCGAGCCCGCCACCGGGTTGCAGATCCGCTTGAAGCCGCGGACGAAGTCGCCCGCCGTCACCTCGCGTGGCGGCTGGGTGTCCCACTGCACGCCGTCGCGGAGCTTGATCGTGTACGTGAGCCCGTCGGCGCTCAGGCCGCCGTTGTCCGTCGTGGGCAGCTCGGCGGCGACGTCGGGGACCACGGTGAAGCCCTTGGTGGTCTCGGACTCGCTCGCCACCCCGTTCAGCCCGAAGAGCCCGCGCGCGTAGGTGCGCAGGATGCCGTTGGTGACCGTGTAGTAGGAGCTGGTGGGGTCGAGGTGATCGACGTCGCCGCCGCCGACGAGCCTGAGCGTCCCGCCGGACATCGGTTTGCCCGGGGCGGAGGAGGTTGGCGGCGCGGAATTTCGCGCTCCGGTGTCGGTCTGGCAGGCCGTGGCGAACAAAGTTGCGGTAATCACCACGACAATGCTGAAATGGCGCATGCTGGCCATCTGGCCTCCCTCGTGCCGAGATGCGGGGCGTGCATGGCTGGCCGTAGTGGGGCGTGCGCCGTGGCCGCGGAGCACGTCCCACATGTGCATGGTCACGCGCGCAGCGGCGATCGAAAAGGCGGTTACGCAACCGATGATGATTAGCGACCGCCCGGTAATGCTGATTTCGTAGCGAATTCGTCAGCGAATTACAACATTAGGCGAAAAGCTGCTGGTAAAAGGCCAGCTCGGCGGCCAGCGCGGCCACCCGCGTCTCCGTGCGGCGGAAGCCGTGCGACTCGCCCTCGAAGGCCAGATAGGTGCACGGCACACCCCGCTCCGACAGCGCGTCCGCGAAGGCCTCCGACTGCTCCGGCGGCACCACGGGGTCGTCGAGGCCCTGTAGGAGCAGCATGGGGCAGGTCACGCCGTCCACGAGAGCGAGCGGCTCCCGGCTCGCGTACACCTGCGGGTCCTCCGGCCCCACCAGCCACTCCACGTAGCGTGACTCGAAGTCGTGGGTGTGCGCGACGAGCGGCGCGAGCGCGCTGACGCCGAAGTACGACACCCCGCCGGCGAACACGTCGGACCGGCAGCAGGCCGCCATCACGGTCCACCCGCCCGCGCTGCCCCCGCGCACCGCGATCCTGCGGGGGTCGGCCAGCCCCTCCGCGGCCAGCCACTCGGCGGCGGCGACGGTGTCGGCCACGTCGACCAGCCCCCACTGGCCCTTCAGCCGGTCGCGGTACGCCCTGCCGTAGCCGGTCGAGCCGCCGTAGTTGACGTCGAGCACGCCGATGCCGCGCGAGGTCAGGAACGCCTTCTCCAGGTCGAGCGCGGTGTCGGCGTGCGAGGTCGGCCCGCCGTGCACGAAGATCACGTACGGGGGCACGCCGTCGGTCGCGGGGCCGTACGGCGGGTAGAGGAAGGCGGGCACCGGCGACTCGACGGCCCTCGGCACGGGCAGGTAGGCCGGGTCGGGCAGGTGCGCCCTGTCCCTCCTCAGGGTGCGGGTCTCGCCGGAGGCCGCGTCCACGCTGACGATCGACCGGGGGGTCGTGGGGGCGTAGCCGATGCCGGTCACGGACGTGCCCTCGGCGGCCAGTGCCGCGTCCCACCCGTCGTGGGGCACGTCGAGGTCGGCGAGCGTGCCCGAGACCGGGTCGAGCACGCCCAGCCGCAGGTCACCGCGCCCGTGCAGGACCGCGATCCGCCCGTCGCCGAGCACGGTGTACGGCATCCCGCCCAGCCGCCACGGCGGCAGCGTGAACTCCTCCTCGGCGGCGTGGATCGCCCGCAGGCCGTCGCCGTGGAGGCCGATCTCGTAGAGGTTCCACCAGCCGGAGCAGTCGGAGATCAGATAGAGGCCGGTGTCGTCCTTCCAGGCGGGGGCCAGCACGGACTCCGTGGGGCCGCCCTTCACCGTCCAGGAGCCGCCGCCCGAGAGCCGGGTGACGCGTAGCTCGGTGCCGTCCCAGGGCATGCGGGGGTGGTTCCAGCAGACATAGGCCAGATGCCGCCCGTCGGGGGAGATGGCGGGGGAGGCGTAGAAGTCGCAGCCGGTGGCCCATTCGCGGGTCTCGCCGCCGTCCAGCGGGATCGACACCACCGATCGGGTGACCTTGCCGTCGTCGTCGTGGCACTCGCGTACGCACCAGACCTGGCCGTCGCGCACCAGCAGGTCCGCGTAGCGGCAGCCTTCCTCCGTGAGAGGTTTCGGTTCGCCGTAATCGCGAAGAATGTACAGGCGCTGATCTTTGAGGTTGGTGAAGACCACCTCGCCGTCCGGCGTCACGGCGTAGGGTCTGCCGCCGTACTCGTGGACCCTGGTGCGCGCGTTCCAGGGCGCTCGCAGCAGCTCATGCTCGGTGCCGTCGGCCGCGCGGCACATGATCGTGGTGCGCCCGCCCTCGTCGGGACGGTCCTCGGTCCACCAGACCCGGCCGCCGTGGGCCGTGGGCCAGCCAGGGCGCACGCCGGAGCGGGCCACGTCTCTGGTCGAAATGGGGGAGGGCCAGAAAGGCATACCCGCATCCTGCCGGAAGATCGGCGACGGCGTGCGGCGGTCCCCGCAGTTCAGGCGCAGCCCTGGGGCTTGGGCAGCCGCGACGGCAGTTCGAGCCCCGTCTTGCCGAACCACTTGTGGAGCAGCCGCGTGGCCGTCCCGTCGTGCCACATCGACGCGATGGCCTGGTTGACGGCCTCGCAGGTGGCGGTGTCGCCCTTCTTGATGCCGACGCCCCATTTCTCCTCGCTGACGGGGTCGTTCAGCAGCCTGAAGCGGCCGGGGTCCTGCTGGGCGAACCCGGCCAGGAGCAGGTTCTCGGTGCTCACCGCGTCGAGCTCGCCGTCGGAGAGCTTGCGTACGCAGTCGGAGTAGTTGGCCGCGTCCACCAGCGCGGCGGGCAGGTCCAGCTTGCCGTCGGGCGGCGGATCGACGATCCTGCGGTACGAGTTCGAGCCCTCCGCCAGGCAGAGCCGCCTGCCCCGCAGGTCGGCCACCTTCTTGATGCGGGCGTCGCCGGCCCGGACCATCGTGTCCTGCTGGACGAGCACGTACGGGCCGCCGAACGTCACCTTGGGCAGGCGGGCCTCCGTGATGCTGTAAGAGGCGAAGACGAGGTCCACGCTGCCGTTCTGGAGCAGCGCCTCCCGGGCGGACGAGGGCGACTCCCGCCACGTGATGTCCACATGGCGGCCCCGCGCGAGATGGTCGACCACGTACCGGGCGACGTCCACGTCGAACCCCTGCGGGTCGCCCGGTCCGATCAGCAGCCCCAGGCTCGGCTGGTCCCACTTGGTGCCGACGACGACGTGGCCGGTGATCCTGATCTTGCTGACGACGGTGGTGTACGAGCCTGAGCTGCCGCACGCGGCGGCCAGCACCGCCACGGCCGCACCTGCGAGCGCAACCCCACGCATGGAGACAGTCTGGGGGTTGGACAAATCGTGCGGATCGCCCTTGGGGCTGTTACAACGAAAAAATGGGGTCTTCTTGGGTTTTGCGACGTACGGGCGCAGCTGCGCCCGTACGTCGCGTCACTCCACGGGACGGTCGGGTGCCAGCCCGGCGTCCTCGGTGCCCCCACCCGCGCCCACGCTGACCTCGGCCGAGCCGGGAGCCGCGATCGGGGCGGCGGCCGTCTTACGGCTGCGCCTGCTGCGCCGCTCCAGCCACGTGGCCAGGTAGCTCAGCGCCATGTTGAGCGCCACGTAGATGATCCCGATGACGATCGCCGCCGGGATGAGCGAGCCGAAGAAACGGGCCGGCAGGATCTTGAAGCCGGTGTTGAGCAGGTCGACGTAGGCGATGATGTAGCCGAGCGCGGTGTCCTTCAGCAGCACCACGAGCTGGCTGACGATCGCCGGCATCATCGCCGTGACGGCCTGCGGCAGCAGCACGAGCCGCATCACCTGGTTCTTGCGCATGCCGATCGCGTACGCGGCCTCCGACTGGCCACGGGGCACCGCGTGCACGCCCGCCCTGACGACCTCGGCCAGCACCGAGCCGTTGTAGAGCATCAGGCCGACCACGACCGCCATGAACGTGTAGTCGCCGCTGCCGCCCAGGGCCGGCGCCAGGTAGAAGATGAAGAAGATCAGCAGCAGCAGCGGGATGGCCCTGAAGACCTCGACCACCACGCCCGCGGGAACTCGGACCCACTTGTGGTCGGAGAGCCGGGCCAGGCCGAAGACCGCGCCGAAGACCAGCGCGAGCACGGCGGCCACCGCGGCGGCCTCCAGGGTGCCGAGCAGGCCGGGGAAGATGTAGGTCGTCCACGTCTCCCACTGCAGGAACGGCTGCCAGATCCTGCCTGCCCACTGGCCCTTGGCGTCGAAGCCCCGGTAGATGCCGTACAGGGCGGCGGCCACGGCCACCACGCTGATCACCGTGAGCAGGCCGTTGCGCACCCGCGTGCGCGGCCCCGGCGCGTCGAACAGGACAGAGGTGCTCATCGGACCACCGCCAGGCGCCGGGCCAGCCAACCGGTGAAGTAGCCGATGGGCATGGTAACGATCATGAAGGCCACCACGATGCCGAGGAAGATCGGGATCGACGCGCCGACCTGGTCGAAGGCTCCCTTCATGTTGGCCGCGGCGTCGGCGGCGAAGCCGCCCGCCACCGCGACCGTGGTGTTCTTCACCATGGCGATCATCACGCTGCCCAGCGGCGCGATGACCGCGCGGAACGCCTGGGGCAGGATGATCATCCGCAGCGACTGCATGAACGTCAGCCCGATCGCCCTGGCAGCCTCGGCCTGCCCGAGCGGCACCGTGTTGATGCCCGAGCGCAGCGCCTCACAGACGAAGGCCGCGGTGTAGGCCGACAGGCCCATCGCGACGATCCAGAACGAGTTGGTGCGCGGCACGCCGGAGAAGACCAGCCCGAGCTGGTCGCTGAGGCCGAGCGCGGAGAAGGCCAGCACCAGGGTGAGGGGGGTGTTGCGCACGATGTTGACGTAGACCGTGCCGGCGGCGCGCAGCACCGGCGTGGGGGAAACTCTCATCGCCACCAGAACGGTGCCGAGAATCAGGGAGACGATCGCGGCCACGATGGAGAGCTTGACGTTCTCCAAGAACCCCTGTGCGAGGTCGGGCGCGTATCTAATCAGATCTTCCATAGTGCTCCACCGCATAGGGGAACGGCGGCCGGCTCACCGGCCGCCGCCTCTGGCATGATCAGCTGCAACCCTCGGCCGGCGGTGCCGACTCGGACAACTTCAGGCCCTGGATGCCGCCGAACCACTTGTCCAGCAGCTGCTTCATGGTGCCGTTGTCCCAGAGCTTCTTCACCGCGGTGTTGACGGCCTCACACGTCTTGGTGTCGCCCTTCTTCAGGCCGACGCCGTACTTCTCGTCCGTGAAGCCCTGGCCGAGCACCTTGAAGCTGCCGCCGGACTGCTGAGCCTGCTTGGCGAAGCCCGCCAGGATCAGGTCGTCGGTGGTGACGGCGTCGAGGTTGCTGCCGGTCAGCTTCTGCACGCACTCGGAGTAGTTGGCCGCGTCGACGGTGGTGGCGTCGATGTCGAGCTTGCCGTCCGGCGGCGGGTCGGTGATCCGCTTGTAGGAGTTGGAGCCGGCCGCCTTGCAGATCTTCTTGCCCTTGAGGTCCTGCGGCGTGTTGATCGCCGTGTCGTTCTGGCGGACCATCACGTCCTGGTGGGCGACGACGTAGGGGCCGCCGAAGGTGACCTTGCCCTTGCGCTCCTCGGTGATGGAGTAGGTGGCGAAGATGATGTCGACCGTGCCGTTCTGGAGGAACGGCTCGCGGTTGGACGAGGCCGACTCCTTCCACTCGATCTTCGGGTCCTTGCCGCCGTTGATCTCCTTAAGCACGGCCTTGGCCACGTCAACGTCGAAACCCTCGGGCCCGTTGGGCCCCTTCAGGCCCAAGCTCGGCTGGTCCCACTTGGTGCCGACGACGATCGTGCCGCCGTCCTTGACCTTGTCCGCCACGCTCGCATAGGTCTTGTTCCCGCCGCCGCAAGCGGCCAGACCGGCGGCGAGTGCCGCTATCGAGAGCACCGCTCCCATTTGACGCATGTGCATGTGTACCTGCCTCAATATCAGTGCGTGAGGATCTTGGAAAGAAAGTCACGCGCCCTGTCGGTCTGCGCGTTGGTGAAGAACTCGTCGGGAGTGTTCTCCTCCACGATCTGGCCCTCGGCCATGAACACGACCCTGTTGGCCGCTCTGCGGGCGAACCCCATCTCGTGGGTGACGACCACCATGGTCATCCCGTCGCGAGCCAGGCTGATCATGACGTCGAGCACCTCCTGCACCATCTCGGGGTCCAGAGCGGAGGTCGGCTCGTCGAACAGGATCATCTTCGGCTCCATGGCCAGCGCCCTGGCGATGGCGACCCGCTGCTGCTGGCCACCGGAGAGCTGGGCCGGATATTTGTCCGCCTGCGCCGCGATGCCCACGCGCTCGAGCAGCTCCATCGCCCGCTTGTTGGCCGCGTCCTTGGAGACGCCGCGCACCTTGAGAGGGCCGAGCGTGACGTTTTCACGGATGGTCTTGTGCGCGAACAGGTTGAACGACTGGAAGACCATGCCGACTTCGGAACGCAGCCTCGCCAGCGCCTTGCCCTCCTGGGGGAGCACCTGGCCGTCAAAGATGATCTGCCCCTCGCTGATCGTCTCCAGACGGTTGATCGTGCGGCAGAGCGTCGACTTGCCTCCGCCCGAAGGACCGATAACGACCAGTACTTCACCGCGGGAGACGGTCAGGTTTATGTCCTTCAGAACGTGCAGCGCCCCAAAGTGTTTGTTGACGTTCTCCAACCGTACGAGTGGAGCGTCGTTACCGTTCTCCGTCATGCGTCAAACCGTAGACGGTCCCAAGAGTGCTGGTCACTAACTAAGCGGTACCGATCCGATCACATCATGCCACCGAGCTGGCCTTTTAGCGCAGTCGGGACCGCCCTGAGCCGGACAGCGACTACCCTTGAACATGCCATGACTGTGACCCAGGAGGGCGCCCGCACGTACGAAGTGCGCACATACGGGTGCCAGATGAACGTGCACGACTCCGAGCGCCTGTCCGGCCTCCTGGAGGACGCCGGCTACGTGCCTGCCTCCGACGGCGAGACCGCCGACGTGGTGGTGTTCAACACGTGCGCCGTGCGGGAGAACGCCGACAACCGCCTCTACGGCAATCTCGGCCACCTCAGACCGGCCAAGACCCGCAACCCGCGCATGCAGATCGCGGTGGGCGGCTGCCTGGCGCAGAAGGACCAGGGCGAGATCGTCCGCAAGGCGCCCTGGGTCGACGTGGTCTTCGGCACCCACAACATCGGCTCGCTGCCGGTGCTGCTCGAGCGGGCCCGCATCGCGGGCGAGGCGCAGGTCGAGCTGAAGGAGTCGCTCGAGGTCTTCCCCTCGACGCTGCCCACCAAGCGCGAGTCGGCCTACGCCGCCTGGGTGGCCATCTCGGTCGGCTGCAACAACACCTGCACGTTCTGCATCGTGCCGTCGCTGCGCGGCAAGGAGAAGGACCGCCGTCCCGGCGACATCCTCGCCGAGGTCCAGACCCTGGTCGGCCAGGGCGTCCTGGAGGTGACGCTCCTCGGCCAGAACGTCAACACCTACGGCGTGGAGTTCGGCGACCGCCTCGCGTTCGGCAAGCTGCTGCGCTCGTGCGGCACGATCGACGGCCTGGAGCGGGTCCGCTTCACCTCGCCCCACCCCGCCGCCTTCACCGACGACGTGATCGCCGCCATGGCCGAGACCCCCAACGTCATGCACCAGCTCCACATGCCCCTGCAGTCGGGCTCGTCGCAGGTGCTGCGCGCGATGCGCCGCTCGTACCGCGCGGAGCGCTACCTCGGCATCATCGAGCGGGTGCGCGCCGCCATGCCGGACGCGGCCATCTCGACCGACATCATCGTCGGCTTCCCGGGGGAGACGGAGGAGGACTTCCAGGCCACCCTCGACGTGGTCCGCGAGAGCCGCTTCGCCAACGCCTTCACCTTCCAGTACTCCATCCGCCCCGGCACGCCGGCGGCCACCATGCCCGACCAGATCCCCAAGGAGGTCGTGCAGGAGCGCTACGAGCGGCTGGTGGCGCTGCAGGAGGAGATCTCCTGGGAGGAGAACAAGAAGCAGGTCGGGCGCACGCTCGAGGTCCTGGTGGCCGAGGGCGAGGGCCGCAAGGACGACGCCACCCGGCGCCTTTCCGGCCGGGCGCCCGACAACCGCCTGGTGCACTTCACCGCCGGCTCCGAGACGCCCCGGCCCGGGGACATGGTGACGGTCGAGGTGACGTACGCGGCGCCGCACCATCTGGTGGCGGACGGGCCGGTCAAGGGCCTCAGGCGCACGCGGGCCGGCGACGCCTGGGAGTCCCGCCAGTCCGCTCCCACGCCGTCCTCGGGCGTCCTGCTGGGCATGCCGACCATCGGCCGCCCCGCCGCCGCCCCTGCCCCCGCTTCGGGAGCCTGCTCGGCCCACTGACGCCTTGAGTACGCTCGCTGACGGCCGGTCCGTGTGGTGCCCGGCGGTCAGCGGGTGAGGCGGTTCAGGTAGGCGTAACAGGGTTCGCGGCGGAAGTCGTGGAAAGTGGCGCAGGGATCCGCGGCAACCTTGCCGGAGATCGACGGGGCCGGCTGCTCCTGGGGAGGGACCTGGGGAGCGGGCAGGACCTTCGGGTGGGGCGGCAGCGGAGTGGCTGACCGATGGGGCGGCTCCGGAGCAGCTGACCGCCGAGGTCCCGGCGGTGCCGTCACGGGCGGCGGGGGCACGGGCGGCGGGGGCACGGTGACGGAGGCGGGCGGTCCCGTCGTGGACCCCAGGGGGCCTACGACGGGCGCGAGAGGCGGCTCCGCGGTGAGGGGCGGGCCGACGGTGATCTCCGACTCCGGTGGCGGGACGGCCTGAACCCAGGCCGGCGGTGGAAGTCTCGATTTCGGCGTCTCCTGGAACGATCCATCCGATGGTGAGGTGGAAAGGCCTGCTGGAGCGTACGAAAAATCCGATCTTGGGGAAAGCGTGCTTTCCTGATCGAATTCCGCCGCCCTTTGCGGTGGCGCTTCCTGAGTGCTGGTGAATGCCAGGAATATGCCGGTGATCGCGGTGGCGAGCACTCCGGCGACGCCGGCGACGGGAGCGAGGTGGGCGCGGCGACCTGGAAAAATGGATCTAGAGGGGGACAAGTCGTGATTCCTTTGTGATTGGTGTGCGAGCATTCAGTGTTTGCGGCTAGTGTGGTCCATCACCCGCGGAAGCCGGTGAGCTTTCCCCGATACGACCGCAGGGAGCCGTACCACCATGCAAGATCCGATCGAGCCGGATCGTCTTGAGATCCTGTCCGGGCCTGGCGACACCCGCCTTGCGGCCAGGAAGACGTCCTCGACCGGCGAACCCCCGAAGAAGACCAGGAAGGCCGTCGTCATCGCCGCTGCGGCGCTCGTCGCCCTGCTCGCGGCGGGCGGTGCCGGTTACCTGCTGGCCGGCAGCCCCGGTGAGGCCGCGCAGCCGGGCGCCGTCCATCCCGCCCCCTCACAGAGCGTCGAGGGGAACGAGGACCTCGGAGGTGACGACACCACCACCGGCGACGCCGCCACCGACGCCCCTGAGGGCGATCCGGCCGCGGACACCCCCGACGACGGCTCCATCGGCGACACCGCGCCGGACGTGGGCTCGGGCGCCGAGCCCGTCGGCGACACGGGTTCCAGCCCGGATCGCGGCACGGCCAGGACCGGCGACGGCAAGGCGCCCTCGACGACGTCACCCAGCAAGGCGCCGCAGCCGCCGGAGGGCGACAACCCCGCGGACGGCCCTGCGGGCCAGCTGAGCGGCCAGTGCGCGAAGAGCGGCTGCTGAGGGCGGGCGAGCCGCGCACGACGAAGGGCCGCGTCCCGGGAAAGTGGCTTGGCGTTTATCGGTGGTATTGGACCTATGGCGGGAACCACCGCACTCCGTAGGGTCGGCGTATGACGACTGACAAAGCCGACCTCCTACGGACGCTGCACATGCCGGGTAGTCCGGTGATATTGCCCAACGTCTGGGACGCCGCCTCCGCCCGTGCCGTATGGGAGGCCGACTTTCCGGCCGTCGCCACCGGCAGCGCCGCCGTGGCCCACGTGCTCGGGTACGAGGACGGCGAGGGGACGCCGGTCGGCGAGATGATGGCGGCGATCGCCCGCATCGTCAGGGTCGTGGACGTGCCCGTCACCGCCGACATCGAGCGCGGCTACGGTCTCAAGCCGGCCGAGCTGGTCGAACGCCTGGCCGCCACCGGAGCCGTGGGCTGCAACATCGAGGACTCCACCGCCGGCGCGCTGGTGGACCCAGGCGAACAGGCCGACTTCCTGGCGGAGATGCGGGCCGCGGCGGGCCAAGGGCTGGTGATCAACGCGAGGGTGGACACCTACATCCGCGGCCGGACCTCCCGCGAGGAGGCGGTGGAGCGCGGGCGGCGGTATCTGGAGGCGGGCGCCGACTGCGTCTACCCGATCGGGCTGGCGGACGAGGACGAGATCGGGGCGCTGGTGAGCGAGCTGGGCGCGCCCGTCAACATCCTGTTCAGGCCCGGGGTCCCGTCGCTCGAGCGGCTGGGCGAGCTGGGCGTGGCCAGGATCAGCTTCGGGGGCGGGCTCCACCGGGCCGCCCACACCTACGCCCAGAGCCTGTTCGCGAAGGTCAGAGAAGGCCACAGCCCCTACTGACGCCGCGGCACCGGGATCTTCATCAGGTCTCGGGCGAGCACGACCTCCCCGTCGTAGTGCCGGCGCACCTCCGCCACGAAGGCGGGCTCGTCGGCGAACCCGTACCGCTCGGAGAAGTGCGTCAGCACCAGCCTGCGCGCTCCCGCGTCGGCCGCCACCAGACCCGCCTCGAAGGCCGTCAGATGCCCGTACTCCTTGGCCAGCGCGCTCTCCGACGACAGGAACGTGCACTCGATCACCAGCAGGTCCACCCCCGAGGCCAGCTCGAACACGGTGTCGCAGAGCCGCGTGTCCATGACGAACGCCACGCTCTGCCCCCGCCGGGGCTCGCTGCACTGGTCGAGCGTGATCCCGCGTACGGAGCCGGTGCGCTGGAGCTCGCCGACCTCCGGACCGCGTATGCCGTGGGCGGCCAGCCTGTCGGGCAGCATGCGGCGGCCGTGCGGCTCCTGGACGCGGTAGCCGTACGACTCGACGGGATGGGACAGGCGGCGCGCGGTCAGCGAGCCGACGGAGGCCAGGTCGCCGGAGAGCGGGTGCTCGGAGATCACCGAGGTGTCGGCGAACGCGGCGGCGTGGCGGAGCCTGCGCCAGTACGTCTCGCCTGAAGCCGGGAAGAGCGCGCGCACCGGGTGCCTGACCTTGTCACGGGCGATGCGCTGCACGACCCCCGGCACCCCCAGGCAGTGGTCGCCGTGGAAGTGCGTCAGGCAGATCCAGTGGATGTCATGAGCGCTCACGCCGGCGTGCAGCATCTGCCGCTGTGTGCCCTCTCCGGGGTCGAAAAGGTAGCCTTGTCCGTCCCAGCGCAGAAGGTAGCCGTTGTGGTTACGGTGTCGGGTGGGGACCGCGCTGGAGGTGCCCAGCACCACCAACTCACGTGAGGACATGATGACCACAGTCGCGTTCGCCGAGGTGCCCACGCCGGTAGGGCCGTTCGTGCTGGCCGTCACCGAGGTCGGTCTCGTCGCGTCGGGCTGGGGATCCCCTCCGCGGCTGTCCGACCGCCTCGGACTGGCTGAAGTCCATGATTCGGATCGTACGGCCTTCGCGGTCGCCGAGTTGAACGCTTATTTCGCGGGCGATCTGAAGACGTTCGAGACGCCGGTGGACTGGCGGCTGATGTCCGGCTCGCGGCTACGGGTGCTGCAGGCACTGCACCAGGTCCCGTACGGCACCGCCGTCACCTACGGCGAGCTGGCCGCGCGCAGCGGCTCCAACGTGCCGGCCCGCGGCATCGGCTCGATCATGGGCTCCAACCCCATCCCGATCATCGTGCCCTGCCACCGGGTGATCGCGGGCAACGGTCTCGGCGGGTTCAGCGGCGGCGAGGGCGTGGAGACCAAGCGCTGGCTGCTCACGCATGAGGGGTATCTGCAACCGACCCTGCTGGATTTTTAGGCCTGGACCTCTAGCAAACTTGTCGGTGTGAGCCAGCAGCCAGTCATCGCCGTCGTAGGTCCCACCGCGGCAGGGAAGTCCGACCTTGCCGTGGACATCGCGCTGCGGCTGGGCGGCGAGTGCGTCAACGCCGACTCCATGCAGCTCTACCGGGGCATGGACATCGGCACGGCCAAGCTCACCCCGGCCGAGCAGCGCGGGGTGCCCCACCACCTGCTGGACGTCTGGGACGTCACGGTCACGGCCAGCGTGGCCGAGTACCAGAAGCTGGCCAGGGCCGTCATCGACTCCGTCGAGGTGGCCGTGCTGGTCGGCGGCAGCGGCCTGTACGTGCGCGCGGCCATCGACGAGCTGGAGTTCCCCGGCACCGACCCCGAGATCAGGGCCAGGCTGGAGGGCGAGCTGGCCGAGCGCGGCTCCGCCCCGCTCCACGAGCGCCTGCGCGAGCAGGACCCGGCGGCCGCGGCCGCCATCCTGCCGAGCAACGGCCGCCGCATCGTCCGCGCGCTGGAGGTGATCGAGCACACGGGACGACCGTTCTCGGCCACCATGCCCGGCTACGACGCCGTCTACCCGAGCGTGCAGATCGGCCTCGACGTGCCCAGGCCGGAGCTCGACGAGCGGATCGCGGTCAGGGTCGAGCGCATGTGGCAGGCCGGGCTGGTCGACGAGGTGCGGAGCCTGCTCGGGCAGGGCCTGGCCGAGGGCCGCACGGCGAGCCGCGCACTGGGATACGCCCAGGTCATCCGCTTCCTGGAGGGGGAGTGGAGCGAGGAGCAGGCGATCGAGGAGACCGTCAGGGCCACCAGGCGCTTCGCCCGCCGCCAGGAGTCGTGGTTCCGCCGCGATCCCCGGGTGCGCTGGCTGCCGTACGACGCCCCGGACCTGCTTGAGCGGTCCCTCGCCCTGATCTCCGCACACCCTTTCGCATAAACTAAAAAAATGCGGTTTTTCAAGGGGCACGGCACTGAGAACGATTTCGTCATCCTTCCCGACCCAGGCGGAGAGGCGGGCTTGACAGCCTCGCTCGTCGCCAAGATCTGCGACAGGAGAGCGGGCATAGGGGCGGACGGCGTGCTCGTGGTGACGCGCACCAAGGAGAGCCATGAGGTGAGCGAGCACGCCGCCGTGGCCGAGTGGTTCATGGACTACCGCAACGCCGACGGCAGCATGGCCGAGATGTGCGGCAACGGCATGCGCGTGTTCGCCCGCTACCTGATCGACGCGGGGCTGGAGCAGTCCGGCGAGTTCGCGGTGGCCACCAGGGGCGGCGTGCGCAAGGTCCGCGTCGAGCCGAACGGCGACATCACCGTCGACATGGGCAAGCCCGTCGTGCTGGGCGAGAGCGTGGCGACGGTCGGCGGCCACGAATACCCAGGGCTGCACATCAGCATGGGCAACCCCCACCTTGCCTGCGCCATCGGCGACCCCGTCGTCCAGCTCGACCTCACCCACCAGCCCGGCTTCGACCCCGGCGTCTTCCCCAACGGCGTCAACATCGAGCTGTTCAACCCCGTCGGCACCAGCCGCGCGGTCATGCGCGTCTACGAGCGCGGCTGCGGCGAGACGCGCTCCTGCGGCACCGGCACGGTGGCCACGGCCGTCGCCGCCGCGGCCCTGTCGGGCGACACCACCGGCACCTGGACGATCGAGGTGCCCGGCGGCACGGTGACCGTCACCCTCGACGAGGACACGAGCTACCTTTCCGGCCCCGCGGTCATCGTGGCCAGCGGAGAGCTGATGCTTGCAGAATGATGTTCTCCTGAGGGATGCTGGGTCCACTTCGCGAACTGAGGGGTGGACCATGGCGGACCCGCGCACCACGGCGGCACAGGTCAAGGCGCCGATCGGTCGGCTCGGCGGCGGATTCATGACCTCCAGGGAGGCCAAGGCCGTCTGCGAGGAGTACGGGCTCGGCGCCCGCGAGCTCTACTTCAGAGGCCGCTGCGGCGTGCTCGGCGAGTGCGAGGCCGACGTCGTCACCTCGGTCGCCGTCTTCTTCCCGCCGCGACACGTCGAGGAGAGCTGGAACGGCGGCCGCAAACTCGCCGTCGAGCAGGCCGTTGAGCTGTACGCCGAGGTCTGCAGGGAATGGGGCCGGCGCAAGCTGGGCGGCTACGACGGCTGCGAGAGGATCGCGGAGCTGCTCCAGCCGGTCGTCGAGCAGGCCTCGTCCGTCGGCGCCCCGCTGTTCGCCGGGTGGCGGGCCGTGCCGCTGCCCGACGATCCGCCCGCGCGGGCCGTGCAGCTCATGCACGTCGTACGCGAGCTGCGCGGCGGCCTGCACGCCAACGCGGTGATCGCGGCAGGGCTGCACCCGCTGGAGGCCACGCTCGCGGCCGGCCATGACGCGACCCCGTTCGGAGCGGTCACGGGGGAGATGATCGCAAAGTTCTTCCAATGGCCGGAGCCGTACGCCACGCCCGGCCCGGACGTCGTCGCGCGGCGGGCGGCAGTGGAGGAGACGACCGACGACCTGATGGCGCCGGCGTTCGCAGTGCTCGACGACAGCGAAACGGACGAGCTGATCGGGCTTCTGCGTTTTGGGCACGCTCGTTGACCTGGCAGACTGACTGCCCATGGACGTGGACATCTGGGCCTGGGTCGGCGACACCCAGCAGCAGCTTTCTGAGGCGGGCAACGTTGGCCTCGCCATGGCGCTGGGAGACCTCCCCGCACAGGCCTATGAGGGCCGATACCCGCAGCTCGACGTCATGGCCCCGGCCATCGCGCAGCAGGCGGAGGCCCTCGAGCTGCCGTGGCTCGAGTTCTACGCCCGCTACTGGCACCTGATCGGCCGCATCGGTGACCGGGCTCAGGGCGCGGTCGCGGTGGACGACGCGCAGCAGCTCCTGGCGTTCGCCCAGCGCGAAGACGTCCGCGAGTGCCCGGCCGTCCCGGCGGCGGTCGAGGCGCTGGCCGTCACGTGGGCCAACACCGACGGCCCCGGCTACGCGAGCGAGCGCCTCGAGACGCTGGGCACGTGGATCGAGGGCCTGAGCCCGGAGAAGCCCGCCTTCACGGGCCTCGTCACGCAGTACGTCGCCGCGCTCATCGACGCGGGCCAGCCGGGCGAGGCCGTGAGCTACGCCGAGTCCGCCGTCGAGCGGCTGCGGGTCGCGGGCCGCGAGGCCAGCTGGGAGCTCGGCGCCGAGAGCGCCCGCGCGCTGCTCGCCGCGGGCCGCGCCGAGGACGCGCTCGACGCGCTGCAGGCCGCGGCCGAGTTCAACGCCGACGACCCGGTGGCCAAGCCGCACCGCGACGGCGTGCGGCGGGCCCTGATCCTCGCCACGCTGGGCCGAACGGCCGAGGCCGTGGACGCGCTGCCCGACCTCGACGTGGTGGGCGAGCACCCGCGCGTGTTCGTCGAGTGGTCGCAGGCCGTCGCCAAGCTGGCGAGTTCCGCCCAGATCGCCAACACCTGGCAGCTCGGCCGCGTGCTGCGCCAGTGGATGGACTACTTCGGCATGATGGGCGGCTACCGCGCCCGCGTCGAGCTCGCGCTGGTGGCGGGCGACCTGGCCGTGGCCAGGCAGGGCGTGTGGCAGGCGAGGCTCCTCGCCGACCTGGCCGAGTCCGGCGGCGCGGAGCTGCGCGAGAGCGAGGGCATCGCCGAGCGGGTGGCCGCGCTGCGCGCCGCGGCCGAAGCCGCCACGGAGCCCGAGACTCCCGGGCCGCTCAGCGAGGTGGTCGGCCTCTTCGACGCGGCCGACGGCTTCAACGCCGACCCGGAGAAGTGGGTGGGCTGGCTCGCGCCGCTGTCCGGCGAGGACCTGGAGGCCACCCGCCGCCACACGACGACGCTCGGCTTCCTCGGCTACCCCGCCACCGGCGCCGACATCTACTGGAAGCTGCTGGTCGACACCGGCGACATCGCCACCGCCGACTCCGACGACGTGGCCTACCTCACCACGCTGCTCGTCGAGGCCCGCCAGGACGAGCGGCTGGAGCAGATGGCCGCCCTGCTGCCGCACGACGCGCAGCACCTCGCGCTGGCCAGGCTGCACAGCGCGCGCGAGCGCTGGCCGGAGGCTCTCGACGCGGCCGAGCACGCCGTCGCCGCCGGGGCCGGGCTCGACGCCCGCCGCCTGCTGTCCGGCGCGGCCCAGCAGGTCGACGAGAACGCCAGGGCCGCCCAGGTGCTGCTCGAGGTGCTCGACGAGCTCGGCGACGAGGACGTCTGGCGCATGATCGTCATGGCCACCTCGGCGGAGGACTGGGACACCGTACGCAAGGGCGCCGCCAAGATCGGCATGCCGATCAAGTCCAAGGAGGGCCCGATCGAGGAGGAGATGGGCCTCATCAGGCTCATCCTCCCCGCGCCGGACGGCGGCCAGCGCCAGGTGCTGTCGATCCGCACCGGCCCCGCCAGCGCCAGGCTGGCCCTGCCACAGCCGCGCGGCATGGACTACAACGCCGGCGACCTGGTGGTCTTCGACCCGCAGCTGCTGGAGCCTGTGCCGGACGACCCCCAGGAGCAGCAGAACTTCGTGCCCCCGTTCGCCGCGGTGCGCATCCTGCGTCCCGGCGGCTACACCAGCTACTTCTTCGACGGCGCCGCGCCGAGCGAGGAGGACTGGGCGGAGTTCACCGAGGTCATGGCCGAGCGCGGCTGGCCGATGTGGGTCTACAGCGACGAAAACTACACCATCACCCACCCGACCAGCGGTGAGTCGCTGCCCGGCGTCTTCGGCTGGGTCGCGGTGCCGCCGGACGTGTCGCCCGCCGAGGTCGACGCGCTGCTCGACGACGCCACCGAGCGGTGGGTGCACCCGCTGGCCTGGCTCGACCTGGCCCGCGAGATCGACGTCGAGGTCGAACGGCACGAGCGGATCGTCAAGGAATACGGCCTCTGACGCGTGATCGCGCCGCGTCCCGTGGCGGGGGTGCGTCGCCTGCGGGCGACGCCCGTGCCCGGTACGGGACGCGTCACGTCGCGTGCGCGCGACGTCCCGTTCCAGGCACGGGACGCGATCCACGTCGCCTGCGCGTGATGCGGGCCCAGCGCGGGTCGCGTCGCGCGTCCGTGGGTGCGGACATGACGTGACCTGCGGCGTGGGCGTCACGTGACGTGCGGCGTGGACGTGATGTGCGGCGTGCGTCTCTGTGCGGCAGCAGCGCGCTCCTGGAGCGCCGGGTCGGCGGGATAGGGCGCGGCATGCGTGCCCATGCGACGGCGTCCTTGGAGCGTCGGCGGGATGTGGTGCGGCGGTAAGAGCGCCGGTGTGGTGCACGGCCCGTACAAAGGGCCCGACGTGGCCCGGACGGCGGGCGTGAGGTGTGGAAGGCGGATGTGACGTGCTGGAGCGGTTCGGTCTCGACGGCAAGGTGGCCATCGTCACCGGCGCGTCCGCGGGGCTGGGTGTCGCCTTCGCGCGCGGCCTGGCCGAGGCTGGCGCCGACGTCGTGATCGGCGCCAGGCGCGCCGACCGGCTCGAGGAGACGCGGCGGCTGGTCGAGGAGACCGGCCGCCGGTGCCTGGCCGTGCAGACGGACGTGGCGCGGCCCGAGGACTGCGACGCGCTGGTGGCCGCCGCGGTCGAGGCCATGGGCGGCGTCGACGTGCTGATCAACAACGCCGGCATCGGCACCGCCGTGCCCGCGGTGCGCGAGACGCCCGAGGAGTTCCGGCAGGTCATCGACGTCAACCTGCTCGGCACGTACTGGATGGCCCAGGCGTGCGCGCGGGTGATGCGCCCCGGCTCGTCGATCGTGAACATCGGCAGCGTGCTCGGCGAGACCTCGGTCGGGCTGCCGCAGGCCGCCTACAGCGCGTCCAAGGCGGCGATCATCGGGCTCACCCGGGACCTCGCGCAGCAGTGGACCGGGCGGCGCGGCATCAGGGTCAACTGCCTGGAGCCGGGGTTCTTCCCCTCGGAGATGAGCGAGCAGTTCAAACCCGGCTTCGTGGAGCGGATCGTGGAGTCCAGGACCGTGATGAAGCGGCCGGGTGACGCCACCGAGCTGGTGGCCGCGGCGATCTTCCTGGCGAGCGACGCGGCCTCGTACATCACCGGGGTGACGCTGCCGGTGGACGGCGGTGTGCTGCTCACCTAACCTGCCGCGGTGAGGTGATCGGCGGCGGCAGGCCGCCGCCGATCAGGTGGAGTTACTGCTGGGTGATGCCGTACCGGGCGGTGTTCTGCTCGGCGTCGGTGCTCCATCGCTCGAAGCCGGCCTTCTCCAGCACCCGGATCGAGGACGGGTTCGACAGCTCCACGCCGGCGTGGACCGTGTGGACGCCGGGCGCGGTGAAGGCGAACTCGGTCAGGGCTCGGGTGGCCTCGGGAGCGTAGCCGTGCCCTCGGCGGGAGGCCACGATGCCGTACCCGATTTCGAGGCTGCCCTCGCTGGGCGGCCAGAACAGGCCGATCGAGCCGACCACCAGGCCGGTGGCACGCTCGATGATCTGACGGTGCCCGTACTCCTCCAGCCAGGCGGGGAACTTGTCGAACAGGCCGGCGATGACCTGATCGCCCTCGGCGGGGAAGTCCGCGGCCCAGTGCGGCCGGCGGGTGCCGTCCAGGACGGCGGTGGCCTCGTCGGAGGTCCACGACCGCAGGACGAGACGGTCGGTGGTCAGATCGCCGTCGGACGGCGCGAAGGAGGAAGACATATGAGACTCCTAGTCGTTCGAGGGACTCAGACCGCGCCCTGAGCGCGGGCGGTCCGGATGAGGGCATGATGAAGAGGGCTGCTGGCAGCCATATTCATCGACCTCCCTCACCACTTCTTGATCAGGCGTCTCTCGCCGCGGCAAACGTTAACAATCCGCCGCAGTCCGGGCAAACCACGTATGCGGGCCGATCAACAGTCCTTGAGGATGGTCTCCATGGCGTCCTTCTCGCCCGAGGTCACCCAGACGTCGTACTTCGCCTTCACGTCGATCTGGCGGGCGATGTAGGTGCACCGGTACGCCTTGCGCGGCGGCAGCCAGGAGGCGGCGTCGGAGTCGCTCTTCTGGCCGTTCAGCGGGCCGTCCACGGCCATGAGGTTCAGCGGGTCGTTGGCGAACTGCTTGCGCTTGTCCGCCGACCACTGCTGCGCGCCCTTCTGCCATGCGTCCGACAGCGGTATCAGGTGGTCGATCTGCACGTCCGTGCTGGTGTCCTGGCCGCGCTTGAAGCTGATCGTCTTGCCGCTGTACGGGTCGTGCAGCGTGCCGCTGAGCACGATGCAGTCGTGCGTGCCGGACTTGAACTTCTCGTCCACGAGGTCGCGCTTGAGTATGTCGTTACGGGTGTCGCAGCCGTTGTGGTCCACGTCCGACCAGGCGGGGCCGAACTTGTCGCGGTCGAACCCCGTCTTCGGCGCGCGCCCCTTGACCGACAGCTTGGCCAGCTTCTTGCGGGCGTCCGAGATGGAGGCCGAGTCCGGTTTGGAGGTCTTCGGGGACGTGGACTGCGCCTCCAAGCCGCCGCAGCCCGCCAGCATCGCAACTGTGGCCGCACCGGCCATGAACGCCTGAACCCGCCGCCGCACGCCGTCTCCCAGACTTGTTTCGAAGTTTCGTAAAGTCTAGGTCAAGTGCCCATAAACGGGTCTACAACGCATCCAGGGCGTCTACCAGCCACTCTGCCAGGTATCTGGTGAATGATGATCTGACGTAGACGCGGTAGACGTCGGGCTCCCGCCGCTCGAGGATCACCGACGTCCTGCCCAGGAGGGTCTGGGCGTGGCCGGGAAGGGCGTCGAGGTCTATGGGGCAGCCGGTGATCAGGACCTCGGTCGCGTCCGGGCCTGACAGCTCGAGGATCGTGCGCTGGCCCGACACGTCCACCCAGCCGGGCTGTGGCGCGACGTCTCCGGACACGAGCCACCAGGACGGGCCGAGACGCAGGCCCGTGCCCGGGTCCGTGCCCCGCACCTCCCACATGGGCTCGAACGGGATCTCGCGCAGCCGTACGGACGGTGTGCCCGCCGCCTCGAAGCGGCCGGCGAAGGCGGCGGCAGGGCTCTCCGAGCGGCACTCACCCTGGTACGGGTCCGGCCGGCCGGTCAGCGGGTCGCCGTCGCGACGGGTGTTGCCGGGGTCGTAGAAGACGGGCTCGACGACGGTCACGTCGTGCGAGACCTCCCCGGACACCGCCGTGAGCCGGTCGCCGACCTCGACGTTCCTCGCCATGGCCAGGCTGAACGTACGGCCCGGCGCGGCGCCGGCGTAGCTGGAGGTCACGTGGCCGACCATGCCGGAGCCGGGTCCCGTGATCAGCTGGGCGCCCTCTTCCACGACGGCCGCCGGGTCGTCGGGCCGCAGGCCGATCAGGCGTTTGCGGCCCTGCCCGGCGGTGTCCGGGCGGGAGTGGGAGCGTCTGCCCACGAAGTCCGGCTTGCGGGTGGAGACGATCCACGACATGCCCAGGTCCTGAGGGGTGACGGTCCCGTCGGTCTCCTGGCCGACGATCGCGAACCCCTTCTCGGCCCGCAGCACGTGCATGGTCTCCGTCCCGTACGGCACCGCCCCGAGCTCCAGCACCGCCTCCCACAGTGCCCTGCCGTACCGCCAGGGAATGTTGACCTCGTACGCCAGCTCGCCAGAGAAGCTGATCCTGAACACCCGCCCCTCGACGCCCAGCACGGGGGTGCTCGCGTACCGCATGAACGCCAGGTCCAGCGCCCCCGGCGCGACGACCGCGATGATCTCCCGGGCGCGCGGCCCCACGACCGCGACCGTCGCCCAGTGGTCGGTGACCGACGTGAACGACACGTCCAACTCCGGCCACTCCGTCTGCCGCCACTCCTCCAGCCAGTCGAGCACCGCGGCGGCGTTGCCCGTGGTCGTGGTCGTCAGGAAGTGCTCCTCACCCAGCCGGGTCGTGGTGCCGTCGTCGAACACCATCCCGTTCGCCGTGCACATCAGCCCGTACCGGCAGGCGCCGACGGCGAGCGTGGAGTACATGTTCGTGTAGATCCGGTCGAGGAACGCGCCCGCGTCCGCGCCCCGTACGTCGATCTTGCCGAGGGTGGAGGCGTCCATGGCGGCCACGGCGGTGCGGGCCGCGCGGCACTCGCGCAGCACAGCGGCCTCCATGGACTCGCCGTCCTGGGGGAAGTACCGGGGGCGCTTCCACTGGCCGACGTCCTCGAACACCGCTCCCCGGGCGACGTGCGCGTCGTGCATGGCGGTGGTCCTGACGGGATCGGACAGCGCGCCGCGGTCGCGTCCCGCCAGCGTGGCGAAGGACACCGGCGTGTACGGGGGACGGAACGTGGTGGTGCCCACCTGGCCAGGCCCCGCGCCGAGGAGGGCGGACATGACGCCCACGACGACCGCGCCCGAGGTCTTGCCCTGGTCGGCGCCGGTGCCCGCGGTGGTGTAGCGCTTGACGTGCTCCACCGAGCGGATCCCGGTCCCGGTGGCCCTGGCGAGGTCGGCCACGGTCACGTCCCGCTGCAGGTCCACGAAGGACTCCTCCGGCGAGGTCCCCTCGACCCACCACAGGGCCGCGGGCGGCCGCGAGGGCGCCTCGTCGCACTCGGGCACCCGCAACCCCGCCTCCGTCCACAGGCTCTGGTGCCCGGCGGCCTCCGCACCGGCCGCGTAGCCGTCGGCGACGGCCTCCCGGGTGCCGTAGACGCCCCTGCACGCCCCGGCCGAGCGCTCCGCCTGCGCGGACGTGCCCGGCACGAACGCCTGCAGGGCCTCGTCGAACCGCACCCGCCCCTGCGACTGGCTGAACAGGTGCACGGCCGGGTTCCAGCCGCCCGCCACGGCCAGCAGGTCGGCCGGGAAGTGCCGTTCTCCCACCCACACGCCGTTCAGCACGCCGTCCGCGTCGCCGGTCGTGCCGGTCACCACCTGACCGGCGAGCGCGCCGGACACAAGAGCCTGGGGACGGGGATCGACGACCGCGACGACCTCCACCCCGGCCGCCGCCAGATCCCGCGCCGCCTCGTAGCCGGAGTCCGCGCAGGCGAACACCACCGCCCGCCGTCCGGCCACCACTCCGTACCGGTTGGCGTAGGCGCGGGCCGCCGAGGCCAGCATCACGCCGGGCCGGTCGTTGCCGGGGAAGGCGAGCGAGCGCTCGTGCGCCCCCGTGGCCAGGACCACCCGGCGTGCCCTGATGTGCCACAGCCGCTCGCCGCGCGCCCGCCGCTCCACCGCCACCACGTAGTTGTGGTCGTAGTAGCCGACGGCGGTCGTCCTGGTGAGCACCCGGGCGGGCAGCGGCAGCCCGGCCACCCACTCCAGGGCGGGAGCGCCGTCGAGCAGGAGGCGGCTGTTCAGCAGGTCGCCGCCCAGGGCCGGCTGGTCGTCCACGAGGATCACGCGTGCCCCCGCGCGTCCCGCCGCGACCGTGGCGGCCAGACCGGCGGGGCCGCCGCCGACCACCAGCACGTCGCAGTGCAGGTACCCCTTGTCGCAGCGCCGGTCGTCCACCGCGTCCGGGTCCACCCGTCCCTTGCCGCGCAGGCTCCACGCCTCCAGCCCGTCGTACAGCTCCACGGTGGTGGCCGCGAGCATGGGGTCGGCGCCCACGCGGACCAGCGCGTTCGGCTCCTCGGGGCCGGCGGTGAAGATCCCGCGCGGCCGTCCCAGCTCCACACTGCGGCCGACCACCCGCACCCCGTTGCGCAGCAGCGCGGCGGCCAGCGTGTCACCCGGCTCACCCCGCAGCGGGCGGCCGTCGAAGGAGAACCTCATCAAGTCTTCCTGATCTCGTGGGTGACCGTGTGCCGCTCGACGCCGAACCAGGTCCGGCATCCGTGCACGTGGAACCAGCGCTCGCGGAACCAGCCCTTGGGGTTGTCACGCATGAACACGTACTCGGCCCACTCCTCGTCCGAGACATCGCCGGTGGGGTAGGCGATCCCGGCCTGGCCGCCGTAGTGGAACTCGGTCTCGTCGCGGGGCCCGCAGTGAGGGCAGTCGATCAGCAGCATCAGTGCGCCACCGCCGCCGCGCCGTGCTCGTCGATGAGCGCTCCCGTGGTGAACCTGTCCAGCCCGAACGGCTCCGCCAGCGGGTGCGGCCGGCCCTCGGCGATCGTGTGGGCGTACACCCAGCCGGAGCCCGGGGTCGCCTTGAAGCCGCCCGTGCCCCAGCCTGCGTTGATGTAGAGGCCGTCCACAGGCGTCGGCCCGATGACGGGCGACGCGTCGGGCGAGACGTCCACGATCCCGGCCCAGGTGCGCAGCACGCGCACGCGGCTGAAGATCGGGAACAGCTCCAGCGCCGCCGCCATCTGCGCCTCGATGACGTGCACGCCGCCGCGCTGCCCGTACGAGTTGTACGCGTCGATGCCCGCCCCCATGACCAGCTCGCCCTTGTGGGCCTGGCTGACGTACACGTGGACGGCGTTCGACATGACCACGCAGTCGAGCACCGGCTCCAGCAGCTCCGACACCAGCGCCTGGAGCGGGTGCGACTGCAGCGGCAGCCGGATCCCGGCCTGCTCGGCGAGGACCGACGTGTGCCCGGCCGCCGCGAGTGCGACCTTCCCGGCCGCGATGCGCCCGCGCGAGGTCTCGACGGCCGTCACCCGGTTGCCCGTGATCTCGAAGCCGGTGACCTCGCACCCCTGGATCAGGTCGATCCCGTACGCGTCCGCCCTGCGGGCCAGCGCCCATGCCACGTGGTCGTGCTTGGCGATGCCGCCGCGCCGCTGCAGGGTGGCCCCCATGACCGGGTAGCGGGCCCGGGCGGAGACGTTGATGATCGGGCAGAACTTCCTGACCTCGTCGGGGTCGAGCCATTCGGCGTCCACGCCGTTGAGCCGGTTCGCGTTCACCCGGCGCCGGCCCTCGCGCACGTCGCCCAGGTTGTGCGCCAGGTTGAGCACCCCGCGCTGACTGAACTGCAGGTCGTAGTCCAGCTCCGCGCTCAGCCCCTCCCACAGCTTCAGCGAGTGCTCGTAGATCGCGGCGCTCTCGTCCCACAGGTAGTTGGAGCGGATGATCGTGGTGTTGCGGGCCATGTTGCCGCCGGCGAGCCAGCCTCGCTCCAGGACGGCGACGTTCGTGAGGCCGTGGTTCCTGGCCAGGTAGTAGGCGGTGGCCAGCCCGTGCCCGCCGCCGCCCACGATGACCACGTCGTAGGACGGCCCGGGGTCGGGGTTGCGCCAGAGGAAGTCGGGGTGGGTCAACGTCTGATCTTCTCCATCCCGGGGTCGAACAGCGGCTCTGCGGCGACTTCCGCGGGGACGCGGCGGCCGAAGTAGGAAATTTCCACATGTGTCCCGGGTTCGGCAAGCTCGCTCGGGAGCCAGGCGTACGCGATGGGCCGCTCGATCGTGTGCCCGTACACGGCGCTCGTGACGTACCCGACCGTGCGCCCCGCATGCCGTACCGGCTCCTTGCCCATGACCACCTCGGCGCTGAGCAGCGGCACCAGCCTGCGCGTGACCTCGCCGGACAGGGCGTCGCGGCCGATGAAGTCCTTGTCCGCCTTGACCGCGAAGCCCAGCCCGGCCTCGTATGGATTGTGCTCGGTCGTCATGTCCACGCCCCAGAGCCGGTACCCCTTCTCCAGCCGGAGGCTGTTGAACGCGGCCCGGCCGCCCGCGACGGCCAGACCGCGCGACCACAGCGTGTCCCAGAGCTTGAGCCCCATGTCCGCCGTGGTGTAGAGCTCCCACCCCAGCTCGCCCACGTACGAGACCCGCATCGCCAGCACCGGAACATGCCCGACATATCCGCTCGTGCAGCCGAAGTAGCGGAAGCCCTCGTGCGACAGGTCCATGTCGGTGAGCGGCTGCACCAGCTCCCTGGCCAGCGGTCCCCACACGCCCACGCAGCAGGTGCCCGGCGTCAGGTCGCGCACCCGCACCCCGCCGGGCGCGTGCCTGGTCAGCCAGTCGAGGTCGAGGTTGCCGTTCGCGCCGACCTGGAAGAGGTCCTCCTCCAGCCGAGCCACCGTGAGGTCGGAGCGGATGCCGCCCTTGGCGTCGAGCAGCAGCGTGTACGTGACCGAGCCCGGCTTCCTGTCCACGTTGTTGGTGGTCATGCGCTGCAGGAAGGCCGCCGCGCCGGGGCCGCGCACCTCGATCCGCTTGAGCGGGGTCATGTCGTAGAGGGCCACCCGCTCCCTGGTCGCGTACGACTCGGCGGCGGCGATCGGCGACCAGTAACGGGAGGCCCATTCGTCGCGCGGGCCCGGCCCGGCGGCCTCGTCCAGCAGCGGCGCGTTCGACTCGAACCAGTGGGGCCGCTCCCACCCCGCCGCCTCCAGGAAGAAGGCGCCCAGCTCCCGCTGCCTCGGGTGGAACGGGCTGGTACGCAGGGGCCGCGGCGACTCCATCGGCTGGAGCGGGTGGATGACGTCGTAGACCTCGATGAAGTTCTGCCTGCCGCGCTCCTCGACGAAGGCGGGGGAGAGCTGCGCCTGCTCGAACCGGCCGAGCTCGCACTCATGCAGATCGACCGCCGACCGCCCGTCCACCAGCAGCTCGGCCAGCGCCCTTGCGACCCCGGCCGAGTGCGTCACCCAGACGGCCTCCGCCAGCCAGAACCCGTCGAGGTCCGGTGACTCGCCGATCAGCGGGAACCCGTCGGGCGTGAAGGAGAAGATCCCGTTGATGCCGTCCTCGTACGTGGACCCGGCGAGCGCGGGCAGCAGCTCGACCGCGTCCCGCCAGGCGGGGTCGAAGTCCTCCTCGGTGAACGCCTGCACCGACGGCATGGTGGTGGACCTCGGTCCGATCTCGTCCTGGGCCACCGGCATGGGGCGGTGGGCGTACGAGCCGATGCCGATGCGGTCGTCGTACTGGCGGAAGTAGAGGTCGCGGTCCTGATGACGGAGGATGGGACCGGGTCTGCCCAGGGAGAGGGGCCCTGACCTGGCGTACTGGTGGGCCAGCGGCAGCAGCGGCACGGTCAGCCCGGCCATCCTCCCGATCGACGGCCCCCAGAAGCCCGCGGCGCACACGACCACGTCGGCGGGGATCGTCCGGTACTCGCCCGAGGCCGCGACCGTGACGCCGGTGACCCGTCCGCCCTTCTGCTCGATACCGATCACCGTGTGCCGCGCCAGGAACCTGGCCCCGCGTTCCGTGGCCCGAGCCGCCTGTGCCTCGCCGCACGCGACCGCCGCGGCCAGCCCGTCACTGGGCACGTGATAGCCGCCGAGGACCTTCTCCTTGTCCAGCAGCGGCCAGAGCTCGGCGCACTGCCCGGGGTCGAGCAGGCGCCCCTCGAGGCCCCACGACTCGGCCCAGCCGAGCTTGCGGTGCAGGTCGGTCCAGCGTTCCGGGGTGGTGGCCACCTCCAGCCCGCCGACCTGCCGGAAGCACGACTCCCCGAGCGCGCGGTACTTCCGCACGGTGTAGGCGGCGAACTCGGTCATCGTCTTCGACGGGTTCGTCTGGAAGACCAGGCCGGGAGCGTGCGAGCTGGACCCGCCGGCGGCGAAGAGCGGCCCCTGGTCGACCACCGTGACGTCGGTCCACCCCCGCTCGGCGAGCTCGTCGGCGAGGGCGCAGCCCACGATCCCCGCTCCCACGATCACCAGACGGGGCCGACTCATGACGCCTCCGGTTGTTCCTTTATGCGCAACAAGCACCGGACTACGCAACGACCATAAAGCCCCACGCATCCCCGAACAAGCATGAGTAATCTGAACGCGGATCATGGCATGTCGGAGAGAGGCGAGATGGCGCAGCGGCGCTTACTGGAGGGGCTCGGCGTCTCCGTGACCGAGGAGAGCGCCTATCGCGCGCTGCTCCGCCACGGCCCGGCCACGCTGAGCGAGCTTGCCGCCGAGACCGGCTCGTCGGCCGCCGCCATCCGGCGCATGCTGCCCAGGCTGGAGGACCTCGGCCTGATCTCCCGCGTGGCGGGCCGCCCGCTGCGGCTGATCGCCACACCCCCGAACATCGCCATCGACATCCTCGTCGCCCGCCGTCAGGAGGAGATCACCCACAGCCGGGCCGCCGCCGCGCTGCTGGCCACCGAGGTCGCCGAGCGCAACGGGCCGAACCCGGAGGAGGTGCTCGAGGTGGTGAGCGGGCGCGACGCGGTGGCCCGCCGCTATCTCCAGCTGGAACGGAACGCCACGCGGGAGATGCTCGTCCTCGTGCACCCCCCGTACGCCGTGGACATCAGCGACGACCGGGAGAACCGGCAGCGCGCGGCCCGCAAGGGGGCGCCCACTCGCGGGATCTACGGCCCGCAGGCGTTCGAGCACCCCGGCATGCTGGCCCACACGCGCCGCGCCATCGCCGACGGCGAGCAGGCCAGGCTCGGGCAGGTGCCGGTCAAGCTGGCCATCGCCGACGCCCGCACCGCCATCCTGCCCCTGGTCTCCGACGAGGACCAGGCCGTGGAGAGCGCCCTGGTGGTGCACCCGTCCGCGCTGCTGGACGCCCTGGTCGGGCTGTTCGAGACGCTGTGGCGGGCCGCCGTGCCGCTCCGCCTGACCGGCGAGGACACGCTGGAGCCGGAGACGTGGCCGCAGACCCCGGACGCCGAAGTGCTGGCGCTGCTGGCGGCCGGCATGAAGGACGACGCCATCGCCAGGCAGCTGGGGCTCTCGCCGCGCACGGTGCAGCGGCGCGTGCAGGTGCTGTCCGAACGTCTGGGCGCCAGGACCCGCTTCCACGCCGGCTTCCTCGCCGCGCAGCAGCACCTGCTGGAGTGATCACGCTTCGGCGGCGAGTGCGGCCTTCGTCAGCTCGGCCTGGCGCCGGATCTGCCCCATGACGATGGGGTTCACCCCCTTGGCCTGGAACGTGGCGACCATCTGGTCCATCACCGCGTTCCCCCGGTCCAGGTCGCCCTGCCGCGCCTCGGCCCTGGCCAGACGGCGCATCACCATGTTCAGGGTGATGTTGTCGATACTCGCGTCCCTGGCGACCTGGGTGAGGTGCTCGATGCCCTCCTTGGGGTCCGGCTGCCGGACGCGCAGCCGCTTGCCCGCCGTCAGCGCCTTGAACTCGCGCTCCGCGTTCAGCCCCTTGACCATGCGGGCGTAGACGGCCAGCGGGTGGGTGCCGTACCGGTCGATGACCTCGTCCAGCGCCAGGTTGCCCGAGCGCAGCGTGGGGGAGTCGGAGCCGAGCAGCGAGAACAGCTGTCCCTGCTCCTCGCCCAGCATCAGCTCGGCCACCTGGTGGTCGTCGCGGCTGACCGGGAGGCGCACCCTGACCAGGCACGCGGGGGAGACGATGCGCGAGCCGTCGGCGGCGATGTACTGGGCCCGGACGTGGTACTCGCCGGGCTGCTGGAAGTAGTGGCCGTCGCGGCCGTGGCCGATGTACGCGCTGCGGTACATGGCCGGGTTGCCCTCGTCCAGCCGGATCTCCGGCGAGGAGTCCACGCAGTGCCGCATCATCGGCCGGTACAGCACGGTCCTGCCGCCCGGCTGCGTGATCGACACCTGGGTGAACTCCGTGTCGGGGTGCAGGTGGCCGTGCGTGGTGCGCGGCTCGCCGGCGCGGGAGAGCTTGAGCTCGACCACGACGGGCTCGCCCAGCTCGAACGACTCCTTGGCACGCAGCTCCAGCCGCAGCCCGGAGCGGTCCTCGACGGGCTGCTCGAACGGCGCGATCTCGGCGGCCCCGGTGCCGAACGCGTTCGCGCCCATGGCGACGTCACGGTAGAAGCCGTGGCGGAGGTGGACCAGCTCCGCGTCCGTGAACTGGAAGGGGAAGGCGGCCCAATAACCCTGCTCGCCGTTGGGAATAAAGTTCTGCACGTAATTCATCCACGACAGATCGCCGAAGCCGCCCTGCGGGCCAAGAGGCTGGGGCGGGGTGCCGAGGTTCTTCTGCCAGGAGTGCAGCAGATTGAACGCGTGCCCGAGCTCGTGCACGTACGTACGTAACTGCGCCCGCTGCGCCTGCGGCTCCGTCCCCTTGATCACGTCGTAGAACACCGCGGACCCCTGCCGCTGGTGCGCGTCGTTGTAGTCGAACATGATCCCCCGGAAGCCGCCCACGTGCTTGCTCGCCACCAGCAGCCACACCCGCCAGGCCGGCACGTCGCCGAACCCGCTGAACTGCTGCGTCATCGCGTGATGCAGCTCGGCGTCGTCCCACGCGAGGTCCGCGCCGGACCCGTCCACCGGGATGACGCCCGGCTGCGCGAGGGCCAGCTCGATGCCCGCCTCCGCGTACGCGGCGCTGACGCTCAGCTCCCTCGCCGGCGAGCCGATCGGCCCGGGCAGCGCGCCGGTGCGGTACGACACGAACGGCACGGTCCCGATCACGGAGTCCTGCTCGAGCAGCACGCTGCGGAAGAACGGCGACGCGAACCCCACCTGGTACGTGCGCCCCGCGACCGCGGCCGTCCCCGCCCCGTCGGCGATCGTGACGCTCACGTCCTTCACCGGGGTCTCGAACGTGAAGACCCCGCGGCCCTGGACCCGCGCCTCGTCCCCGGCGGCGTGCACGGTGGGGGCGTTGACCAGGAAAGAGCCGACGTAGGAGATCGTCGAGCCCGCCACGGTGAAGAGGTCACCGCTGACCCGCCCGGTGGGCCTGACCCCGTCGACATCGACGCGGAGCGCCAGCTGCGAGTCGCCGTCCTGTCCCTGGTAAAGCCCGCTGATCATGGGAGCTCCCTCGCTTGGGCCTACACGAGGGAACACTTCTCCCGCAGCGGGTGCCTGTCAACGCGATCCGCGAACTTCGAGCGCCCCGAGCAGCTCCTCAGACGCCTTCGTGATCGCCTCGACGGCCCGGTCGAACGCCTCGGCGTTGTGCGCGGCGGGCGCGCGGAAGCCGGAGATCTTCCTGACGTACTGCAGGGCCGCCGCCCGCACGTCCTCCTCGGTCACGCTCTCGGTGTACGGGGGGCGGAGGGTCTTGATGCTTCTACACATGCCCTAACGGTAATAGCCGATCCGCTGGCTTATCTCCCGCGCCGCCTCCACCAGCAGCCCGCCCACCTCCGGCAGCCGGTCCGGTGTCAGCCGGTAGGACGGACCCGAGGCGCTGACCGCGGCCACGACCGAGCCGTCGCTGCCCCTGATCGGCGCGGCGACCGCGTTCAGGCCGACCTCGAGCTCCTCCACGGTGGCGGCCCAGCCGCGCTCCCTGATCTCCTCGAGGCCCAGCCCGTCGGGCGAGGTGATCGTCCGGGGGGTGTAACGCGCCGGCTCGGCGGGGAGCCGCAGGGCGCCGAAGGCCAGCAGCACCTTCCCGCTGGAAGTGGCGTGGGAAGGGGTGCGCTGGCCGACCCAGTTGTGGCCGCTGATCGCCGCGGGGCCGCGCACCTGGCTGATGTTGACCGCGTCGCCGTCCTGCGGCACGGCGATGTTGACGGTCTCGCCGACCTCCTCGGCCAGGCGCAGGCAGACGGGCCTGCTCTCGCGCGACAGGTCGAGCTGGGCCGTGGCCGCGCCGGCCAACCGTACGACGCCGAACCCCAGCCGGTAGCGCCCCCGGTCGCCGCTCTGCTCGACCAGCCCGCCGTGCTCGAGCGCCGCCAGCAGCCGGAACGCCGTGGACTTGTGCACGTCGAGCGCCACCGCGAGATCCGTGACCCGGGTGGCGCCGTCCCGGGCGAGGATCTCCAGGATCGCGATGGCACGGTCGACCGACTGAACCGACGTGCTGTTGCTCATGGCGCAACAGAATACCGTTAACCTGCGTCGACCTGCGGGCCGAGCTCGGTGCCGAAGTCGCTGGCGATCTTCCGCATGCCCTCGGCCAGGTCGTCCCGGTCGAGGGCGTCGATGCGCTCGGCGGGCCCGGAGACCGACATCGCCGCCACCACGCGGTCGCCGTCCCACACGGGCACGGCCAGGCAGTGCACGCCCAGCTCCTCCTCGCCCAGGTCCATGGCGTGGCCGCGGGCTCTGACGAGATCGAGCTCGGCCAGCATGGCGGTCATGTCGGTGATCGTGTTCGGGGTGCGGCGCGGCATGCCGGTGCGCTCGAAGACGGCGACCGCCTCGGCGGGGGGCCGCCCGGCCAGCAGCGCCTTGCCCACGGCCGTGCTGTGCGGCAGCACCCGCCGGCCTACCTCGGCGAACATGCGCAGCCTGCGCGGCGAGGGCACCTGCGCGACGTAGACGACGAAGTCGCCTTCGAGCACGGCCAGGTTCGCGGTCTCGCCCGACAGCTCGACCATCTTCGTCAGGTACGGCTGCGCCCACACGCCGACCATGCTCTCGGCGATGCCGCCCAGGCGTACGAGGCCGCCGCCCAGGGCGTACCTCTTGTCGGATTCCTGGCGTACGTAGCCGCGGGCGAGCAGGGTCCGCAGCAGCCGGTGGATGGTCCCGTACGGCAGCCCGGTCCTGGCGGCGATCTCCGACAGGCCCGCCTCGCCCCCATGCTCGGCCAGCGCCTCCAGCACGTCCAGCGCCCGCTCCACTGACTGCACACTCATAGGGCGACCCCGCGCAGCGAGGCGTCCAGCACCTCGGCCGTGTGGGCCACCCGGATCCGCGCGCCCGCGCGCCGCATGGCCGAGGCGATCTGCATGGTGCAGCCCGGGTTGGCGGAGACCAGCAGCTCGGCGCCGGTCGTGGCCACCGCGGCGGCCTTCCTGTCGCCGAGGTCGCGGGCGGCCTCCGGCTGGAAGATGTTGTACGTGCCCGCCGAGCCGCAGCAGATGGCCGATTCGGGGATCTCGCGGATGACCAGCTCCGGGATGCCGCTCAGCAGCTCGCGCGGCTGGGCGCGTACCCCCTGGGCGTGGGCCAGGTGGCAGGCGTCGTGGTAGGCGACGGTGAACGGCAGCGGGTGCCGCTTGGCCACCGGCCCCAGCTCGGCGAGGTACTCCGACAGATCGACCACCCTGAACCCGGGCTCGCGTCCGAGCAGCTCGCCGTACTCCTTCATCGACGAGCCGCAGCCGGCCGCGTTCACCACGACGGTGTCCACGCCGGCCTGCTCGAACGTCCTGACCGTCCTGCGTGCCAGCCTTCTGGCCTGGTCGTCGCGGCCCGAGTGCACGCTGAGCGCCCCGCAGCAGCCCTGGCCGCGGGGCATGACCACGTCGCAGCCCTCCAGCGAGAGGACTCGCGCGGTAGCGGCGTTCACCTGCGGGAAGAACTCTCCCTGCACGCAGCCGGTGAGCATGCCCACCACGGCCCTGCGCTCGCCCCTGGCCCTGACCAGGCGCGGCAGCCGCCGGCGGCGCTCCACGCGCGGCGCGAGCGTGGCCATGGCGCCGAGACCGGGGTCGGCCCTGGTGAGGAGCGGCGCCATGCGCTCCGCCAGCCACATCGTGGGGCGCAGCAGCCGCAGCCTGCGCGGGTAGGGGAACAGGCTGAACACGATCCCGCGCACGGCCCGCTCCCGCGGATCGCGCACGTGCCGCCGCTCCACCTCCGCTCTGGTCTGCTCGATCAGGCGGTCGTACTGAACGCCGGACGGGCAGGCCGTGACGCACGCCATGCACCCCAGGCAGGCGTCGAAGTGCCCGGCCATCTCCGGGGTGATCGGCGTGCCCTCGACGTGCTGCTTCATCAGGTGGATCCGCCCGCGCGGCGAGTCCATCTCCTCGCCCCACAGCACGTACGTGGGGCACGTCGGCAGGCAGAACCCGCAGTGCACACAGTCGTTGATCAGCTTCGGGTCTGCGCCCATGGTCGCGCTCCCTCGGTCCTCCGTTGGCATAGGGCTGGACGCCCTCGCTCTCTCCGGCCCGGCTCGCCGCTCCACATCAGATCCCTCCCACGAACCGGCCGGGAGACATCCTGCGCCCGGGATCGAACCGTTCCTTGATCCGCCGCATCAACGGCAGCGCGCTCACCTGCCCCCACCTGTCGACGCCCTCGTACGGTGTGGCCAGCACGGTCACGCGCCCGCCCAGCGCCTCGAGCCGCGCGCGCAGCCGGGTGACCGTCGCCGCCAGCTCGTCCTCCGGGACGTCGTCCCGGCTCTCCAGGTACGCCCGCCCCGCTGCGGCCGAGCCGCGGAACGAGAACCCGGCTTCGCCGGCCGCGGCCAGCGCCTCCACCGTGCGAGCGGGCGGGAAACGCGCCTCCAGCAGCACCTCGTCCCTGAGGATCAGCCCCCACCACTCCGGCGCCTCGGCCGTGACCGTGCCGTCCCCGAGCACCTCGCGCAGCGCCACCGCCCGTGCCTCGGCCGCCGAGCCCTCCACCAGCACCGCGACCGTCGTGTTCTTGCCGTCCGGGCAGTCGATCTCGACGGCGGACGGCTCGGTCTGTGAGGCGGCCAGGCGCAGCAGCACGTCGTCGGAGACTTCGGTCTCCGCGACCAGCCAGCGGCGGTCGGCGGCCAGCGGGTGCAGCCGGAACGTGGCCTCCGCGATCACGCCGAGCGTGCCCTGCGAGCCGGTGAAGAGCTTGCCGAGGTCGTAGCCCGCGACGTTCTTGACCACTTTGCCGCCCGACTTCGCGATCGTCCCGTCGGGCAGCACGACCGTGATGCCGATGAGCAGGTCGCGGGCGGTGCCGTAGCGGAAGGCGCGCGGGCCCGCCGTCGCGGTGGCGAGCGTGCCGCCGACCGTCGTGTACTCCGCGAACGGCGGGTCGAGCGCCAGCTCCTGGCCCTTGTCCGCGAGTGCGGCGGCCAGGGCGTCCATGGTCACCCCGGCCTGCGCGCGCACCACGAGGTCGCCCGCGGCGTGCTCGAGCACGGCGTTCATGCAGCACATGTCGAGCAGGACGTCGCAGCGCTCGGGAGGCGGCCCCCAGTGCAGCTTCGTGCCGCCGCCCGCGGGCACCACCGCGAGGTCCCGCTCGGCGCAGGTCCGCAGCACGGCAGAGACCTCCTCGACGGTCTCGGGCAGCGCGACCCAGCGCGGCGGCACGCCGTTGACGGCGTCGTCCGCGTCCGCCTGCCTGACGGTCACCCCCATCACAATTGCTCCGCCTTCCCCGACTCCACCAGCGGGTGCACGCCCTTGCGCACGCCCGGGACCTCGCCGCACAGGCGGGGCGTGGGGAACACCTTGCCCGGGTTCGACAGGCCACGGGGGTCGAACGCGCATCGGACCAGCTGCATGGTGTCCAGATCGTCCGCGCTGAACATCTTCGGCATGTAACGCGCCTTGTCCACCCCGACCCCGTGCTCGCCCGTGATCGAGCCGCCGTGCTCGACGCACAGGTCGAGGATCGCTCCGGAGACCACCTCGGCCCGTTCGCCGGCCCCCGGCTCCGCGTCGTCGAAGAGCACGAGCGGGTGCAGGTTGCCGTCTCCGGCGTGGAAGACGTTCGCCACCCTGATGCCGTGCTCCTGGGAGAGCCGGTCGATGGCGGCGAGCACGCCGGGCAGGGACGTGCGCGGGACGACCCCGTCCTGCACGATGTAGGCCGGGCTGATGCGCCCGACGGCGGCGAACGCGGACTTGCGGCCCTTCCAGATCGCCGCCCGCTCGGCCGCGTCGGCCGCCACCCGCAGCTCGAACGCGCCCGAGCAGATCTCCGTGAGCTGCGTGAACTGCCGCTCCACCTCGGCCTGCGGCCCGTCCAGCTCCACGATCAGCACGGCGCCCGCGCCCTCGGGGTAACGGCAGGCGACCGCCGCCTCGGCCGCCTCGATGGCGAGCGCGTCCATCATCTCGATGGCGGCGGGCACGATGCCCGCCCCGATGATCGCCGAGACCGCCTGGCCGCCCTGCTCGATGCTCTCGAACGCCGCCAGCACCGTGGTGACGGCCTCGGGCGCGCGGCTCAGGCGTACCGTGATCTTGGTGGCGATGCCCAGCGTGCCCTCGGAGCCGACGAACGCGCCCAGCAGGTCGTAGCCGGGGTCCATGCGGTCGAGCGTGACGAGGTCGCCGTTGGGCGTGACGATCTCGCAGGCCTCGACGTGGTTGACCGTGAAGCCGTACTTGAGGCAGTGGGCGCCGCCGGAGTTCTCGGCGACGTTGCCGCCGATGGAGCAGACCTGCTGGCTGGAGGGGTCGGGCGCGTAGTAGTAGCCGCGGTCGCGCACGGCCTCGGTGATGGCCAGGTTCGTGACGCCGGGCTCGACGACCGCCCTGCGGTTGTCCAGGTCGATCTCCAGGATCCGGCGCATCTTGGAGGTGACGATGAGCACGCCGTCCTCGCGGGGGAGCGCGCCTCCCGAAAGGCCGGTGCCCGAGCCCCTGGCGACGAACGGCACGCCGAAGTCGTTGCACACGCGTACCACGCGGGCGACCTGCTCGGCCGTGTCGGGCAGCACGACCACGCCGGGAGTCGCCCGGTGGTAGGTGAGGCCGTCGCACTCGTACGTGCGCAGGCGTACCGGATCGGTGATCACCGAGTCGTGGGGCAGCAACGAGCGCAGGGCGGCCGTCAGCGTTTCCAGCACCGGAACCCCCTTACCTCTGTTCTACGGCATTTGAGCATAGGCCGGAAGTGTCAGGAACTCGGCGAAGTCGTCGTCCAGCGCCACCTGCTTGAACAGGGCCGTCGCCTGGCCGTACAGCTTCTCGTCGTAGCCGGGCTCCGCGGCGATGCCGGCCAGCTCCTCCGAGATGATCTGCTCGACCAGCTCCTTCGTCACCTGCGCGCCCGTGTCGGCGAGCGTGATGTCGTTGTGGATCCACTGCCAGATCTGCGAGCGCGAGATCTCGGCCGTGGCGGCGTCCTCCATGAGGTTGTGGATCGCCACCGCGCCCAGACCGCCCATCCACGCGGCCAGGTAGCGCAGCGCCACGTCCACGTTGTTGCGCAGGCCGGTCTCGGTGATCTCGCCCGGCGTCTCGGAGACGGCCAGCAGCTCGGCGGCGGTCACGTTGACGTCCTCGCGCAGCCGGTCGAGCTGGTTGGGGCGCGATCCCAGCACGCCGTCGAAGACCTCACGGCACACCGGCACCAGGTCGGGGTGGGCCACCCACGACCCGTCGAACCCGTCGCCGGACTCGCGCGTCTTGTCCGCCCGCACCTTCTCCAGCGCCACCGCGTTCACCTCGGCGTCGCGCCGCGAGGGGATGAACGCCGCCATGCCGCCGATGGCGTGCGCGCCGCGCTTGTGGCACGAGCGCACCAGCAGCTCGGTGTACGCGCGCATGAACGGGGCGGTCATCGTGACCGCGTTCCGCTCGGGCAGCAGGAACTCGCGGCCCCTGGTGCGGAATTTCTTGATCACGCTGAACAGGTAGTCCCAGCGGCCGGCGTTGAGGCCCGCGGAGTGGTCGCGGAGCTCGTACAGGATCTCCTCCATCTCGAACGCCGCCGGGTAGGTCTCGATGAGCACGGTCGCCCTGATCGTCCCGTGGGGGATGCCGAGCAGCTCCTGCGCCCGGGTGAACACGTCGTTCCAGAGCCGCGCCTCCAGGTGGGACTCCATCTTGGGCAGGTAGAAGTACGGGCCTTTGCCCTTGTCGATCTGCCGCTTGGCGCAGTGGAAGAAGTAGAGGGCGAAGTCGAACAGCGACCCCGAGACCGGCTGCCCGTCCACCCGGGCGTGCTTCTCGTCCAGGTGCCAGCCGCGCGGGCGCACGACGATCGTGGCCAGCTCGGCGTCGGGCCTGAGCGCGTACGTCTTGCCGCCGGTCTCGAAGTCGATCGTGCGGTCGAGCGCGTCGCGCAGGTTGAGGTGGCCGGCCACGCAGTTCTCCCAGAGCGGCGAGTTGGCGTCCTCGAAGTCGGCCAGCCAGACCTTGGCGCCGGAGTTGAGCGCGTTGATGGTCATCTTCTTGTCGACCGGGCCGGTGATCTCGACCCGGCGGTCCTCCAGACCGGGCGCCGGGGGCGCGACCTGCCAGTCGGCCTCCCTGATCTCCTTGGTCTCCGGCAGGAAGTCGAGCATGCCGCCCGCCGACAGCTCCGCCTGGCGCGCCTGGCGGGCCTCGAGCAGCTCCAGCCGCCTGGCTCCGAACTCCCGCTGGAGAGCCGCCACGAAATCGAGCGCCTCCGGCGTGAGGATCTCGTCGAACCGGTCGAGCATCGGGCCGGTGATCTCCATGGGACCTCTTTCCGTATCATGGAAAATCAGTTCTGGATTGTGGAAGTGAAGGTACTCCGCCGGGGGCTCCCGGGTCAAAAGTGGGGGTCCCTTCGGGGAGTCGTCGGGGGTATCCCCGATGCCCGCCGGGGGCGTACCGGCCAGGATTTACGGCATGAAGACGATCGCGATCGCGGGCGGGCTGCTGGCCTCCGCTCTGCTGCTGACCGGATGCGGGCTCGACAGCATCGCGGGTCCGAAGAACGAGGACACCGTCACGTATCAGGTCAAGGAGAAGGTGCAGAAGCTCCACCTCAGGAGCGGGTCCGGCGACGTGGCGATCACCGAGTCGGACACGGCGCAGATCAGCGTCACCGAGACGCTCTACTGGAACAATGACAAGCCGCAGGCCAAGCACAAGGTGGAGGGCGACACGCTGTCGGTGTACTACGACTGTCAGAGATCGTGGGGCTCCTGCGGGGTCAACTACAAGGTGGAGGTCCCCAAGGGCCTGGCACTCAACCTGGACGCGGGCTCGGGCAACATCACGCTCAGGAGCCTGACGGGGCTGCTCGACGTACACCTCGGTTCCGGCGACCTGGACGCCGCGGGGCTGGCGGGCAAGCAGGTGGTCGCCGACGCGGGGTCGGGGAGCATGGAGCTCAAGTACACCGCCGCGCCCGACAGCGCCGAGCTGAAGGCCGGCTCCGGTGACATCGTGCTCACCGTGCCCGACGGGTCCTACGACGTGAACACCAAGGTGGGGTCCGGCGACGCGAAGGTCTCGGTCAAGGACGACGGCGCCTCGCCGCACAAGCTCTCGCTGACCGCGGGCTCCGGCGACGTCACGGTGTCGGCCGGATAACCGGATGATTGCGGCGCGGATCTCGTGCCACCATCGTGGGAAGACACCGAGGTGTCCAGACGTTCCCTAATAGAGATGACACGTATGCACGATTACTCCGCACTCGACCTCGACGAGTTCGAGAACGGCGACATGGACCTCGAGGAGCGCCAGGCGCTGCGCCGCGTGGCGGGCCTCTCCACCGAACTCCAGGATGTCTCCGAGGTCGAGTACCGGCAGCTGCGACTCGAACGGGTCGTCCTCGTCGGCGTCTGGACCTCCGGCACCGTGGAGGACGCGGAAAACTCCCTGCTCGAGCTCAAGCTCCTGGCCGAGACGGCCGGTTCCGAAGTGCTCGAGGGGCTCATCCAGCGCCGCCAGAAGCCCGACCCGGCCACCTACATCGGCTCCGGCAAGGCGCTCGAGCTGCGCGACGTGGTCGAGTCGACCGGCGCCGACACCGTCATCTGCGACGGCGAGCTGACCCCCGGCCAGCTCCGCCAGCTCGAAGACACGGTCAAGGTCAAGGTCATCGACCGCACCGCGCTGATCCTCGACATCTTCGCCCAGCACGCCAAGAGCCGCGAGGGCAAGGCCCAGGTCGAGCTGGCACAGCTGCAGTACCTTCTGCCCCGCCTGCGCGGCTGGGGTGGCAACCTGTCCAGGCAGGTCGGCGGTCGCGCCGCGGGCGGCGTCGGCATCGGCGGCCGCGGCCCCGGTGAGACCAAGATCGAGCTGGACCGCCGCCGCATCCGCGAGCGCATGGCCAAGCTGCGCCGCCAGATCAGCGGCATGTCCACCTCGCGCGACACCATGCGCCACCGGCGCCAGCGGCGCGAGGTCCCGGCCGTGGCCATCGCCGGCTACACCAACGCCGGCAAGTCCTCGCTGCTCAACCGCGTCACGGGCGCGGGCGTGCTGGTGGAGGACGCGCTGTTCGCCACCCTCGACCCGACCGTGCGCCGGGCGCGCACGCCGGAAGGCCGGCTGTTCACGATCGCCGACACCGTCGGCTTCGTCCGGCATCTGCCGCACCAGCTCGTCGAGGCGTTCCGCTCGACGCTGGAGGAGGTGGCCGACGCCGACCTGATCCTGCACGTGGTGGACGGCTCGCACCCCGACCCCGAGGGGCAGCTGGCCGCCGTACGCGAGGTGCTGGCCGACATCGACGGCGCCTCGGACGTACGCGAGATCGTCGTGATCAACAAGGCCGACGCGGCCGATCAGGACGTGATCGATCGGATCATGCGGCGCGAGCGCGACAGCGTCGTGGTGTCGGCACGGACGGGCCGCGGCATTCCCGAGCTGATGGCGCTCATCGAGCGGGAGCTGCCTCGGCTGGACCACGAGGTTCACCTGCTCGTGCCGTACGACAGAGGGGATCTGATCTCCCGGGTGCACCAGGAGGGCGAGGTGCTCTCCGTCGAGCACGTGGAGGACGGCACGATCCTGCACGCCCGCGTGCTGCCCGGCCTGCAGCAGGAGCTGGATCGGGTGGGCAAGCCCGTGGAGCGCGTCTCCTAGCGCCTGTAGCAGTTACGGCATTGCGGCCGGGCGGTCCCCATCGGCACGGTACGGTGGGGCCGCCCGGTTGCCTTTGGTGGGGTAGATCGTCGCCCGCAAAGTACGCATGCCTACCCAAAAGCGTCAGTGGTCCCCGAGTCAAGGGGTTGCTAAGATTGGCCAGGCCCATCGTAGGTCTGGTGTGATCGGGTTTCTGGGTTTCGGGTTCTAGGTTTCGGATGATGACTCAACGTGTCGAAGTCGTCAACGGGGGCCGTGGGGACGATGTAGGGCTGGGTGACGGCTGGGATCATTGGGCTTTCTTCCGAATAACCCTGTACAGCGAGCCCAGCTGTGAAATAACGTAACTGAACTGAAATCGCTGGATCATGACTCTGGCGATACGGTCACCGCACAACAAGATGCGGATGAGAGCAGGAGACCCCCCATGTCGTCCGGACCCGGAGCGGACTCAGTGGGCGCGGCACAAGCCGTGCGCTGTGCGCTGCGCTCATGCCGGTGCGCGAGTGGGGGCTCACGCGAGGCGGTGATGCGGTGACCGTTCGACTGCTGACCAACATCGGCCGCCTCTGGACCGGCAACGAGGTCCTCAGCAACGCGGCCATCCTCGTGCACAACGATCGCATCGCGTGGGTCGGGCGGGCGCCCGACCTGCCGCAGAGCGTGCCCGGGGTCGTCGACGACATCGTCGACGTCGACCACGTCGAAAACCTGGGCGGCGCGCTCGTCACGCCCGGTCTCATCGACGCCCACACCCATCCCGTCTACGCCGGCAACCGCTACGCCGAGCTGGCCATCCGCACCGGCGGCTCCACCTCGGCCTCGATCACCGCGGCGGGCGGCGGCGTGGGCTCGACCGTCACCGTGACCCGCGGCACCGACCCGTGGACCCTCTGCAACGGCGTACGCGAGCGGCTGCGCGGCTGGCTGCTCAGCGGCACCACCACCGTCGAGGCCAAGACCGGCTACCACCTCACCCGCGACGGCGAGCTGGCCGACGTCCGACTCCTGCGTGAGCTGGAGAAGGAGCCGATGATGCCGCGGGTGCACGTCACGTTCCTGGCGGCGCACACCGTGCCGCCCGAGTACTTCGGGCGGCAGCGCGAATACGTCGAGGCCGTGGGCGCCTGGTGCGCGGACGCGGCCGCGGCGGGCGCCGACAGCGTCGACGTCTACTGCGACGAGGGCCACTTCACCACCGAGGAGTCCCGCTGGGTGCTCGCCTCGGGGCGCAACGTCGGGCTGCTGCCGCGCATCCACGCCGGCCTCTACAGCCGCCGCGGCGCCGTCCAGCTGGCCGCCGAGCTCGGCTGTGCCTCCGCCGACGGGCTGCACCACATGTCGGACGAGGACATCGCGATCATGTCCCGCTACGGCGTGCCCGCCGTCGTCTGCCCGGCCACCGCTCTCCAGCGCGGCCATCTCCCGCCGGTCCGCCAGATGATCAAGCACGGCGTGCAGATCGCCCTCGGCAGCGACCACAACCCCGGCTACTGCGGCATCACCTCGATGTCCCTGGTCATCGCCATGGCGGTGTCGGCCTTCGGGATGAGCGTCAACGACGCCCTGCGTGCCGCCACCCTCGGCGGCGCCACCGTCCTTGGCGCTCCTGACCGCGGCGTCCTGGCGCCGGGCCGGCTGGCGGACATCGTCCAGTGGGACGCCGACCACGAGGGCGCCTTCGCCTGGTCCTTCGGGCTCAAGCCGCGCCGGGTGTGGCGGGGTGGGACGCCCGTTCAGTAGCCGGCCCCGGGTCGTGCCGCCCTTGGTCGCCGTCGTCACCGACTCGACGGCCTATCTGCCGGATGTGCCGGGTGTCGCGGTGGTGCCGGTGCAGGTGATCGCCGGGGGTGTGTCGTACGACGAGCCCTCGTTCGGCGAACCTCCCCTGCGGGCGGGCGGCGGCGCGTCCCATCATGAGCGCGCCGCACCTGAGCAGGCCGTATCTCAGCATGAGAGGGCCGGCAACGACGGGATGCCTTCAGGTGGGGGTGGCGGCGGCTTCCGCGACGCAGGCTCTTTCAGGGGCGACCTCGCCTCCGCCAGCACCTCCCGCCCCTCGCCGGAGAGCTTCGCGTCCTGCTACTCCTCCCTGGCGGCCGCAGGCGCGACCGGCATCGTCTCGATCCACCTGTCCCGGGAGCTGTCGGGCACCGTCGAGTCCGCCCAGGCGGCCGCCGGCCAGGCATCCGTACCCGTGGAAGTGATCGACAGCCGTTCGATCGCCATGGGGCTCGGCTACCCGGTCCTGGCGGCCGCCCGCGCCGCCGCGAGCGGCGCCTCCCTGGAGGAGGTGACGTCGGCCGCCCGCCGCCGCATGGAGACCACCCGGTCGTTCTTCTACGTCGACACCCTCGAGTACCTGCGTCGCGGCGGCCGCATCGGCACGGCCGCCTCCCTCGTCGGCTCTGCCCTCATGATCAAGCCGCTGCTCCACATCGTGGACGGTCGCATCTCGCTCCTGGAGAAGGTCCGTACGTCGTCACGCGCCATCGCCCGCCTGGAGGACCTGGCCGTGCGGGCGGCGGGCGAGGGGCCCGTGGAGGTGGCCGTACAGCACTTGGGGGCAAGGGAACGGGCCGAGGCGCTGGCGGAGCGCCTGCCGAAGCGGCTGGCCGGTCTGGTGGAGTTGCGGGTGGTGGAGCTCGGAGCGGTGATCGGCGCCCACGTGGGCCCCGGCATGCTCGGCCTCACGGTCACGTCGTCTGACCTGTAGTTCCGTGCCGCTCGGTCTCGCGTACGGACCTTGGATCCTTCCGCTCTGCCCCGTTCGGTCTCGCGTACGGACCTTCAGCCCTTGGACGCTCGACCCGCATGGCCTCGCCCAGGGCCAGACCCCAACCCTTCGATCATCCTGGGGCGTTGTCCACAGCCCATGGACCCCTCTCCTCTCCATCCCCAGAACGAGGTTCGGGACCTCGGCGGCGACCGCTGAGAACATACGTTCGCTGCCGTGCGAACCCCCGATCCCACGGCAGAGCGGACCATAGCCGAGTCCCGGCTACGGTCGATCAACGCGCCTTCCCGCCGCTCCCGCCATCCTCTCGGCCGGCCCGCCGGCGGCACGGGTGAGCCGGCCGAGGTTCGGGCTCATGACGTTCCATTCGGAGCTGGAGGCAGAGGCCGCCAAGGTGGACGGCACCCATACAGCCCTCAGGGGAGTGGCCAACAAGCCGGATGGCCGTCACCCGGTCTCCACCAGAGAGGGCGTGAGGTTGAGCGGCCCCAGGAGGGGAGTCAGGAGGGGAACCGTGGGGTTCCCGCCGTCGTGCTCTCATCCGGTGCGACGGGCGGATGGGAGGAGGAAACCGCCTCACCCGATCCCCACGAAGAGCTGCCGAACGCTTCGGCCCCACCACGCCGAGGGAGCGGCGGCTCTGTCCCCGTACCACTCACCTTCCAGGCATTCCGAGCGGCCCTCGCCGCCCAGGCTCCGGCCCTCGACCCAGGAAAGCCCGGTCTTCGGGTCCTGCTGGCCGTGGGAGCCCTCGCCGCCGCCGTCGCGGCCTTCTTCCTCTGGCGTTCCCAGCCCTCACCAGAGCCCTTGCCACCGCCCACTCCGATCGCCGCACATACGACCCCGTCGCCGACGCCGACCGCCCCGGCCAAGGTGACCGTCCACGTCACCGGAAAGATCCACAAGCCCGGTGTCTACCAACTCCCTTCAGGCTCACGGGTCACGGACGCCGTGACGGCAGCAGGAGGCGCGTCGCGCGGCGCCTCCACCGGCTCACTCAACCTCGCCAGACGCCTGGTCGACGGCGAGCAGATAGTCGTAGGCGGCACCGCCACCCAGGCAGCCCTCGGATCCTCCAGCACGGACCCGGGCGCCACCGCCGTACTCAACCTCAACTCCGCCACGACCGACCAACTCGAACAGCTTCCCGGCGTAGGGGAGGTCCTGGCAGCCCGTATCACCGAGTTCCGCGACTCTCATGGTGGTTTCACCGCAATTGAGCAGCTACGTGAGGTGACTGGAATAGGCCCACGTAAGTTCGACGAGCTCAAGGCGAGGGTCAGCGTCTGACATGGCTATTCCGCGCACCAGTGACACCCGCGCAGATCAGGCCACCCCAGTCCGCCCCAGCCGGGCCGGCGGAGCGCGAATCGGCCAGGCCGGGGGAATCCCCACCGAACAGGCGGGCGGAGTCAGCACCGACCAGGGCGGCGACAAGCGTGAACATGCCTGGCCACTCATCCTGCCCGCGCTCGCCGCCTGGGCGGGCGCCCTGACGCTACTCGGCTGCTCTGCCCGCACAGGCCTGATCGTCGCCATATCCGCGGCCCTGGCCGCGACGGTCGTAGCCTGGCGCGCCCGGTCCATACCGTCGCGCGACCAGTCCGTGACCGGGCCAACGAGACTCGCCGACCAGCCAACTCGGCTCATGTATCGGGGCCGCTGGCTTGGGCATCGGCACCCTTGGCCCGCGGACCGACTCCGTTGGCTCAGGCGCCGATTTGCTTGGCTCGGGGACCGACTCCCTTGGCATGGGTGCCGGCTATCTGGACTTCAACGGGAGGCACGGCGATCGGCTCTCCCGGCCCCATGGCGCAACATCGCCATTGCCATGCTCATCTGTGCCGCTGCGGCCTCGGCGTCGGTCGCCTTCCGGGTCCACGCCCTGAGCACCGGCCCAGCGGCCGACCTGGCCAAGAGGAACACCTCTGTAACCGCCCAGATCGCCCTGACAGACGACCCCAAGCGGAGAGCGAGCAGAGGCGGCCACTTCAACCAAGAGAGCTACGTGATCCCAGCCACCCTGGAGCTCATTCAAACGGCCCGCACCCGAGAGTCCGTCAACGTCCCCATCACCGTCTTCGCCAGCGGACACGACTGGAGCGCCTTTCTTCCCAGCCAGCACATTGAGGTCACCGGCCGCCTGGCCAGGCCGAACCCTGGCGATCTCGTTGCAGCCATCCTCCTGGTGCAGGGTCGCCCCCGGGTCCTGACAGCCCCGTCCGGCCTCCAGGCGGCGGCGGGCACCCTCAGGTCGGGCTTGCGAGCCGCCGCCGACGACCTTCCCGCCGATCAGCGAGGACTCCTGCCGGGTTTGGTCGTCGGTGATGTCTCACGCATGGACCCTCAAGTGACAGCCGACCTCAAGGAGGCAGGACTGAGCCGCCACTTGAACGCCGTAAGCGGTGCAAACCTGGCAATCGTGGCAGGCGCCACCCTTGCCCTGTCTCGCCTCCTCGGGCTCCCGCTCCCTCTGAGAGCTGTCTTCGCGGCTATCGCGATGCTCGCCTTCGCCGTGGTCGCCCGCCCGTCGCCGAGTGTCCTACGTGCCCTCCTCATGGGCCTGGCCGCCGCCATCGCGCTGGGCACAGGCCGCTCGAAGGACGGTCTGGCGGCTCTGTCGGCAACGGTCCTCCTCTTGGTGCTGTTCGCTCCCGAGCTGGCCCGCTCGTACGGCTTCGCCCTCTCGGTCGCGGCAACCGCGGGCATCCTCGTTCTCGCCCCACGCTGGCGCGATCGCTTGTCGCCGCCCAAGGGCGGGACCACCACCTCAGAGAGAGATGGGTCATCGGGCGGCGGCGCTTCCAAAGGGGCGTATGGGTCATCGGGTGGCGGCGACGCTTCCAGAAGGGCGTATGGGTTGCCGCGTTGGATGGCCGAGGCTGTCGCTGTGCCGGTGGCCGCGCAGATGGCGGTGACGCCCGTTCTCGTGCTGATGGCGGGACAACTGACCCCCGTCGCGGTGGTCGCCAACCTGCTCGTGGCTCCGGCGGTGGCGCCTGCGACGCTGCTCGGGTTCGGTGCCGCCCTGGTGGCGCCCGTATGGCCCGGAGGCGCCAGGCTTCTGGTGATTCCGGCCGGTTACGCGGTCGGGTGGATCGTCACGGTGGCCCGCTGGGCGGTCAACCTGCCGTTCGCCACCGTGCCATGGCCCGGTGGCCTTCCAGGATTGGGATTGCTTCTGGTCGTGGTGGCGGTCGCGATCCCGATCCTGCGGCGGCGGGCCTGGAGGGCGGTGGCGCTGACGGTGGCCGGTGCCGCCATGGTGGCGGTGCTGGTGATCCGGCCCATCGCCGGTTCGTGGCCGCCCAAGGGGTGGCTGATGGTGATGTGCGATGTCGGCCAAGGGGACGGCCTTGTCGTGGCGGCGGGGCCGGGGCGAGGCGTCGTGGTCGACACCGGGCCTGATCCGGTCGTCATGGACCGGTGCCTGCGCAGGGTCGGCGTTGACGACGTACCTCTGCTCATCCTCACCCACCCGCATGCCGACCATGTGGACGGCCTCGCGGGCGTGCTCAGGAACCGGCGCGTGGGAGCCGTGGTCGTCAGCCCGCAACGGACCGGTGCTCGATCCAGCGCTCACATCTCGGCCACACTGGTACGCCACCACATACCGGAATGGACGGCATCGCCAGGGGCGGGTTGGCGGTTCGGTCCGTCGGAGCTGACCGTGCTCGGCCCCGACCCCGCTCAGAGCGAGATGAACGGGCAGGGGGAGGGCAGCGAGATCAACAACTCCAGCGTGGTCGTCCACGTGCGCTGGCGGTCCGGCTCGATCCTGCTGAGCGGCGACCTGGAGACGGAGGCGCAGGAGGAGCTGTTGCGGCGGGTTGCGGTACGGGCCGACATCCTCAAGACCCCGCACCACGGATCCAACAGGCAGTCCCCGGCCTTCCTGTCGGCCGTCGGCGCGCGGGCCGCGTTGATCAGCGTGGGGGCCGGCAACGACTACGGCCATCCGGCCCTGTCCACGCTCGCGCTCCTCCACCGGCTGGGGGCCAGTGTCTACCGGACCGATAAATCCGGCGACCTCGCCGTTGTGGAGAGGGGAGGGGAGATGGCTGTGGTTTCGCGTGGCCTGTAGATCAAATGCCGTGGGAAAGGAAGGGAGGTGGGCATGGTTTCGTGTGGTCCGTATGCCCTCCATGCCCTGGGCGGGAAGGGAACCAGCCGTGATTTCGCGTATCCATAGGCTCCCCATGCCGTGAGAGGGAAAGAGAGGTGGTCGTGGTTCTGCGTGGCCGCGGTGCCCATGCCCTCAGGCCTGCCTGAGGAGGCCGTGGCGGAGGAGGCTCTCGGCCGTCGACGTGACCGTCTCTTCGCTGGAGCGTGGGGTCCAGCCGAGCAGGCGGCGGGCTTTGGCGCTGCTGAGGTGGCGGCGCCTTGGCCGTCATCCCGTCCCAGTCGCGGTAGAGCTCGCGCATCTCCTGCTCCAGGAACGCGGCGCGCAGAGAATTGACGCCCACGGCGAAGTGCGGGCACAAGGCGACCGCCATGGGGTTCGCGGCGAGCGTGACCATGTGCGGGCCGTGGACGTAGGCGGGAGTGGCGGTCCAGCTGTTGATCAGGCTCTCCACACCGGGGCTGACCTTCGCCGGACGCGCGGCCCTTCGCGATCTGGGACGCGGCGGGCGGGCCAGCTCGCGCAGGTACGTCTCCTCGTCACCGTCCAGCAGCAAGGCACGGGCGATGCCGTGAAGGACCTGCTCTGAAGGGTGACGGTCGCGCCCCTGCTCAAGACGGAGGCAGTACTCGGTGCTGATCCCCGCGAGCAGGGCTACCTCCTCGCGGCGCAGACCCGGCACCCGGCGCCTGTCGCCCCCGGGCTGACCGACGTCCTCCGGACGGACGCGCTCACGCCGGGAACGCAGGTAGTCGCCCAGCTCACTTCCGGTTGCCATGCAAACCACCATAAGCGCGACCTGCGCATTCTCCCTGTCCCTGGGAGTACCAGGCTGTCGATGGTGCTCCAAGGGCCCTTCGAGTACCAGGTTGTCGGCGGCGCGTGGCATGCTCCTGACATGGCGGGAACCGATCCAGCACCTGTGACCCTGGTCCTCGGCGATGAGGAGCTGATGGCCGAGCGGGCGGTCAGCGGTGTCGTCGCGGCGGCTCGGTCCGCTGACCCGGCAGCCGAGGTGCATGACCTCCTGGGCGGGAAGGTCGGTGTCGGGGAGCTGACGCAGCTGACTTCGCCGTCGCTCTTCGGCGATCGGTCCGTGGTGGTGATCCGATCGGCGCAGGATCTGGCGAAGGAGGTCATCGCCGAGATCGTCGCCTATGCCAAGCAGCCCTCCGACGACACCGTGCTGGTGCTGGCGCACCCGGGCGGGGTGAAGGGGAAGGCGCTGGTCGATGGGGTGAAGAAGGCCGGGGCCAAGGTGGTCACGGTTGACAAGGTCACCAAGGCAGGGGAGCGGCTCGACTTCATCAAGGGCGAGTTCAAGCGGGCCGGGCGGAGCATCGCCGGCGACGCGGCCCAGGCGTTGCTCGAGGCCGTGGGCAACGACCTGCGGGAGCTGGCGGCGGCCTGCAGCCAGCTGGCGTTCGACACGGAAGACAAGACGATCAGCGCGGCCGCCGTGGCTCGCTACCACAAGGGCCGGGCCGAGGTGACCGGCTTCAACGTGGCGGACTCCGCTGTCGAGGGCCGCCTGGCCGACGCGCTGGAGCAGTTGCGGTGGGCTCTCGGCACCGGGGTCGCTCCCGTCCTGCTGGTGAGCGCGCTGGCCGGTGGGCTGCGCTCGCTGGCCAAGGTCGGCAGCGCGCCGCGCAACCTTCGGGGTGGGCAACTGGCCAGCCATGTCGGCATGCCGCCGTGGAAGGTCGACCGGGTCAAGCGGCAGCTGAACGGGTGGGGGCCCGAAGGGCTGTCCAGGGCCATCCAGGCTGTGGCCAGCGCGGATGAGCAGGTCAAGGGCGGGGGAGCGGACCCCGCCTACGCGTTGGAGCATACGGTGCAGGTCATCGTCGCCTGCCGCACAGGGCGGTAGCGCGTCTCCCATGCCCTGACGTGGTGTGGTGTGGTGCCGTGTGCACGAGCGTCCAGCTGCTCTCGCCCCGCAGGCACTTCGGCGTTGCCTGGGCTCCAGGATGGGGCGGTGAGGCGAGGGCGCAGCTTGGGCGGGGGTCAGGAGACGGGGTGGCGGGCTGAGGGGGCAGCTTGGGCGCGTCCGGCGGGGCGAGGGCGCATCTTCGGCGGGGTCAGGAGGTGCGGCGGAGAGGGCGGAAGAACGTGGTCAGCTCCCGATGCATCAGCTCCGGCTCCTCCAACGCCAGGAAATGACCTCCACGTCCAGGTTCGCTCCAGTGGCGGAGGTCGGTGCAGGCTCGTTCGGCGATTGAGCGGGGGATGCCGGTCATGACCGGTTCGTGGCTGAGGGTGATGGCCGTCGGGACCGTGATCGGCGGCCGAGGGGTGTTGTGCTCCCAGTCGTAGTACTGCCTGAACGAGGTGCCGATCGAGCCGGTCGCCCAGTACAGCGTCAGGATCGTGAGCAGGGTGTCGCGGTCGAAGCGGGACTCCACGTCGCCGTGGCAGTCGCTCCAATCCCGATATTTGTCGACTATCCACGCAGCCAGTCCGGCGGGTGAGTCGACCAGGGCGGCGGCGATGGTGTCGGGTCGCGTCCCCATGATGGCGCTGTAGCCGCCGTCCTGCTCGTCGTACGCCTCCTCCGCCGCGACGAACGCCTGCTCCTCCGCCGACAGAGGAGGCTCGTCCAGCGAGGCGGGGAACGGCGGATGGATCAGGTGGATCCCGGCCACCTCCTCGGGATGGAGCGCGCCGAGCCACTGGATGGCCGCTCCGCCGATGTCGCCGCCGAAGGCGGCGTACCGCTCGTACCCGAGGGTGTCGGTCATCAGCGTGTGCAGCGTACGCGCCATCGCGGCCCGTGTGAGGGGCTCAACAGGCAGGTCGGAGTAGAGGAAGCCCGGCATGGACGGGATCACGACGTCGAACGCGTCGGCCGGGTCGCCGCCGTGGCGGGCGGGGTCGGACAGGCGTGCCGCCAGGGGGAGCATCTCCAGGAAGCTGCTCGGCCATCCATGGCAGAGGAGGATGGGCATGGGCGCGGGACCGACCCCGGGGATGCGTACGAAATGCAGGCCTTGCTCCCGGTGGTGCGGCAGCGCGTTGAGCTCCGCCTCCCGGGCGCGGTAGTCGAACCCCTCCGCCCAGTACGCCACGAGATCCCGCAGGTACGCGGGGTCGGCTCCGGCCTGCCACGGCTGCGCCCCGCTGCGATCCGTGAACCTGGTCGCACGCAAACGAGCCCGCAGGTCGTCCAGCACCTCGCCGGGCACCTCGATGCGGAAGGGGGATGGGGCCACGTAGTGCCTCCGAATCGCCGGAAATGACGGAACTGGAATACCACCGGTGGCCTGCCACGCTCAATCGGATTACCGGCGCAGAGGTCAGTGGCCGGCTTCCGCCTTCACCAGGAGCCGTTTGAGCAGGCCGTCCAGGAGGGCCTGGTCCGCGGGCGGGAGGGCGTTCACCAGGTCGGCCTCCACCTGCCCCCGGATCGTCATCGCGTCCATCCAGAGGTCGTGGCCCTTGGAGGTGAGCTCGACGTCCACCCGCCGGCGGTCCTCCGTGCTGCGTATCCGACGTACCAGACCCGATCGCTCCAGGGTGTCCAGCCGGCCCGTCATCCCCGCAGGGGAGAGCAGGAGGTCGGCGGCCAGCTCGGACGGGGTCGCGGAGCCGTCGCGTGCCACGAGCCGGTGCAGCGTCTCGAACTCGAAGTCCTGCATCCCCACCTCCTTCAGCGCCGCCTCCTTGGTGTGGGCCAGGTGCTTGACGAGGAACTGCATCCGCGTCACGACCGCCTCCACCCGCTCGTCGAACGGGGCCCTGCCGCGCCAGCGGGCCAGGTGGCGATCGACCGAGTCCTCCATGCAACGGATCATACGGCCGCAAGTATTTTGTTGACGAAACATTCGCTGGCGAAATATTCTGCTGACCTGTGATCAAGCGACTCCTCATCGGGCGGTGCCTGTCCGCGCTCGCCACCGCGCTCATCCCCACCACCCTGACGCTCGCGGTGCTGCGGGCGACCGGGGACGGCGGGGCGCTGGGCATCGTGCTGGCGAGCGAGATGGTGCCGCTCCTGCTGTTCCTTCCCGTGGGCGGGGTTCTGGCCGACCGGATCCGGCCAGAACGGGTCGCGCTGCTCGCCGACCTGACCCGGTGCCTGTCGCAGGCCGCCATCGCCGTGGAACTGCTGCTCGGCGTGAACCGGCTCCTCGATCTGGCGGTGCTGTCCGCCGTGGCGGGGGTGGCCATCGCGTTCGGCAGCCCGGCCGTGCCGAGGCTGGTGGTCGCGGTGGTGCCCGGCGAGGACAGGCTGCGGATGAACGCGCGCATCGGCGTGGCCACCAGCCTGTCCGCGGTCGTCGCTCCGGCGCTGGCGGGGACGGTCACGCTGGCCGCCGGTCCCGGCTGGGCGGCCGCGCTCACGGCGGCGCTGTTCGCCTGCTCGGCGCTCACTCTCGGCGGGATCCGCACGCCCGCGGCGCCCCATGCCGGAAAGGTCTCCTCCTTCGGCAGGGACGTGGCCGAGGGGTGGCGGGAGGTCAGGGGACGTCGATGGTTCCTGGCCTGCACGCTCGCGCACGGCGTGTGGCACTTCATGGCCGGGTTGTTCCTGACGCTCGCGCCCGTGACGGCCGTGCGGGAGCTCGGCGGCGAGGTGAGCTGGACGGTGATCGTGCAGAGCGGCACGGTCGGCCTGGTCCTGGGCGTGCTGGCCGCTCCTCGGCTGCCCATCCGCAGGCCGCTGGCGGTGGTCCAGGCCGGCGCCGCCTGCTACCTGCTGCCCATGGTGGCCCTGGCCGTGACGGCGCCCACCGCGGTGATGGCGGGGGCGTACTTCGTGGCGATGTTCGGGCTGGGGCTGCTCAGCCCGCTGTGGGAGACGGTGGTGGCCGACGAGATCCCGGAGCAGGCGCTGGGGCGGGTGCGCTCGTTCGACCAGCTCATCTCGTTCGCGTCGCGGCCGTTCGGGCTGGCCGTGGCGGCGCCGCTGGCCGGTGTCACCGGGGTGACGGCGCTCGCCCTGACCGGCGGCGTGCTGGTCGCCGCCGGGAACCTCGCCGCCATCCTCCCGTCGCGATCCTCCCTCCGGCACGCTCCCGCGGAAGGCGCCCCGGAGAGGGTCAGGTGAGTGCCGCCTCCTGTACGACGCCGTCGCTGATCTCCAGGACCCGGTCGGCCAGCGTGATCAGGCTGGGGTCATGGGTGGCGACCAGCGCCGTGACCCCTTCACTCCGTACGAGTGCCCGCAGCAGCTCCATGATCTGCCGCCCGGTCTGCGAGTCGAGCTGCCCGGTGGGCTCGTCGGCCACCAGCAGCCGGGGCCGGTTCGCCAGCGACCGCGCGATGGCGACCCGCTGCCGCTGCCCGCCGGACAGCTCGTACGGCCGCTGGTTGGCATGCTGCTCCAACCCCACCAGAGCCAGCAGCAGCCGGATGCGGGCCTCGCGCTCCTCCGCCGGCATCCGCAGCAGCCGCATCGGCACCCCGACGTTCTCCGCCGCCGACAGCACCGGGATCAGCCCGAACGACTGGAACACGAACCCCACCACGTCCCGCCGCAAGGCCAGCAGCGCGTCCTCGGACATGGCCGTGACCTCGTGCCCGTCGACCACCACCCGCCCGGCGTCCGGTCTGTCCAGGCCGCCGATCTGGTTGAGCAGGGTCGTCTTCCCGGAGCCGGACCGCCCGCGCACGGCGACGAGCTCCCCGGGGAACACCGAGAAGGACACCTCCCGCAGCGCCACGACCTCCTTGGGCCCGCTGCGGTAGACCTTGCGCAGCCCTTCCACCACGAGCAGGGGCGAATCAGTCATCAGAGGGCTCCTCCCGGGCGGGCCACACGCCGATGTGGTCGGATTCGAGCTCGAGGCGTACGCGCCGCTCCATCTGGAGGGCGCTCATGAAGTCACGTGGCAGCTGGAGCCGCCCCACCCGGTCCAGCACCGCGTACTCCTCGGCGACGATCTGTCCCTCGGCGCCCTCGCGCCGCAGCGTCTCGCTGCTGGTACGCCCGTCGCGAATGCCCACCGTACGGTCCACCTGCTCGGCCACCAGCGGATCGTGCGTCACGACGACCACGGTCACCCCCAGCTCCCTGTTGGCCTTCCGCAGCGCGTCGAAGACCTGCTCCGACGTCTCGCTGTCCAGCTCGCCCGTGGGTTCGTCGGCCAGGATGAGCTGCGGGGAGTTCGCGAGCGCGACGGCGATGGCCACCCGCTGCTGCTCTCCGCCCGACATCTCAGGAACCTTGCGGTCGGCGCAGTAGCCGACCCCGACCAGCTCCAGCAGCTCGAGAGCCCGCCCTCCACGCCGCCCGGCCAGCTTCATCGGCAGCTCGACGTTCTCCCGGGCGGACAGGTACGGCAGCAGGTTCCGCGCGGTCTGCTGCCAGATGAAGCCCACCACGGACCGCCGGTACCGCAGCCGGTCACGGGCGTTCATCGACAGCAGGTCCATCCCCGCCACCCTCGCCACCCCGGCCGTCGGCACGTCCAGCCCCGACAGCACGTTGAGCAGCGTGGACTTGCCCGACCCTGAGGCGCCGACGATGGCCACCAGCTCGCCCTTGTCGATCACCAGGTCGAGCCCCTGCAGGGCGACGACCTCGACGCCCTCGGTCTTGTAGATGCGCACCAGGTTGTCGCACACGATGTGCGCGTCGCCGCCGAACGCGGCCTTCTCCCGGGTGGCCCTGGCTTCCAGCTCGGACAGGGTCGGGTTCATGTCAGGTCCCCCACTCGCAGGACGGCGCCGAGGTTGCGGCGACGGCTGATGGCGGTGTGCGCGTACGCGCCGAGCACGGCGACGGCCGCGAGCCCGGCGGCCAGCGCAAGAGGTATGAGCAGGTCGAGCGAGTAGCCGCCGACAGGCAGGCCACCGGCGTACGACGCGAGGTCCACGCCGGGCCCGAGCGCGTACGGCAGGAAGAGGCCCAGGCCGAGCCCGACCAGAGCGGTCAGGAGGATCATGGGCAGGATCTCCAGCACGGTCAGCCGCTGCGCCTGGCGGTCCGACAGCCCGAGCGTACGCAGGAACGACACCGCCCGCGCCCGTTCGGCGGCGCCGACGACCAGCGACAGCACGACTGCGACCAGCGCGTACGAGCCCAGCGCCACCGTCACCACGACCAGCGCCCAGCGCACGGTACGGGTGAGCGGATCGTCCCTGATGGCGCTCAACGCCCGCTCCTGCGACTTCACGCTCGCCGACGGGATCAGCCGCGCCAGCGCATCGGGAGACACGTCTCCCTTGATCAGCAGCGTGTTCACGGCCGGCCGGGTCAGCACGCTCAGAGGCACGACCATGAACTTACCTTCGGTATAGAAACCGGGCACCGAGTCGATCACGCCCCGGGTGGCGAGCCTGACCCGCGACTGCCACCCGATCTCGAACGTCCCCCGCCCTCGCAGCTCGGGAGAGACCAGCGCGCCATCGGACAGGGCGGGCAGGCTCACGGTAGCGCCGTCCAGGATCCGGCGCCACTGCGCCACGTCCACCGCGATGGCCTCCGCGTTCTCCGCGCCGTACCCGACCTGCACCCGTCCCGTCTGGGCGGTCACCACCTGCTCCACCCCGGCGAGCCCGCGCACCTGCGAGATCGTGGCAGCCGGGATCTCGACCTCCGACGTCACCTTGATCGGCGCGCCGACCTGCTGCCAGGCGGCCAGCTGCTGCGTGCTCGCGATCCCGTCGGAGATCACCGCCGCGAACACCGACACGCCCAGCGCGGGCAGCAGGATCAGCACCGGCAGCACGCTGGCGGAGCGCGCCCTGGCCGCCCTGGTCAGTCCCAGGAACGGCACGGCCGCCCGCCCGCGCGCGGCCAGCCGGACGAAGAGCCGCAAGGGGTACGGGTAGCAGCGCAAGGTGATCAACGCGGCCGCCAGCGTCAGCCCGACCGGCACCAGGAGCAGGAACGGGTCACCGCCCGCCAGCCCGCGGGCCCGCAGCAGGTAGGCCCCCGCCAGCGCGAGCGCCACGACCAGCACCTCCAGCGTGATGCGGCGAGCCGAGACCCGGCCGGCGGCGACGTCGTCGCGGCGCTCGTGCAGCGGGGTCCGATGCGAGCGGGCCACCCGGGCGGCGGCGAACCCGATGGCCACCAGGACCACGACGGCCGGCCCCAGGTGCACGATCGGCAGCACGGGGCCAGGGACCAGGAAGGATAATCCATATCCGGCCAGACCGGCGGGCATCACCGCGATCCCGGTCACCGTGGCCGCGGCCCCGGCCACCTGACGCAGCGACCCGCCGCGCGCCCGGGCCACGGTCAGCGTGTGGTCGAGCCGGTCGGTCAGCAGCAGCACGGCCAGCGCGATCACGCCGAGCGCCACCGCCAGCAGCCCGCCGAGCACCAGGTACATCACCGTCTGCGCGGTGCCCAGCGCGGCCCGGAAGTCGGCGAGCAGCTTGGGCAGCCCGGTGTCCAGGTGGTACGGGCTGCCCGTGGACTGCAGCGCGGCCACCCGCCCGAACTCGGCGACCGCCGCGTCCAGGTCGGGCACCGCCAGCGCGCTCGCCCCCCGGGGGTCGATGGGCAGGATCCAGTGGTAGGAGAGGTTGCGTCCCTCGCTGCTGAGAGCGGTCAGTCCCTCATCGGAGATGAGGGTCGTGGTGTGCTTCTCGAAGTCCAGCGCGCCCGGCGGCTGGATCTTGGTGACCTGCAGGATCTCGAGGTTGTGGCTCCAGTAGCGGTCTGCCGGATTCCTGGCCTTGAAGACGCCGACGATCTTCACGGCGACGTAGTCGTTCTCGCCGAGCATCTTCTGCTGGCCCACCTGGAGGCCCATCTCGCGCTGGGCGTCCTCCGCGACGCCCACCTCGAACACCGGGATCGTCGCGCCTTCGTACCGCATCGTCGAGGGCCTGCCGGGGGCGCGCCCCTGGACCCAGTCGACGCGCTGGGCCGCGTCCGAGAGCCAGCCCAGGTTGATGTACGTCTGGCCGGCGGTCCCGGTGACGGGCGTGAGGGTGGTCTTGGCGCTCATGTGGCCCGCGCCGGTCACGAGCGGGCGCAGCGCCGCCGGCAGGATCTCGTGCCAGCGGCGGTCGCGGAGGTCGAACTGGCCGCGTTCGTGCAGATCCTCCTCCGGCGAACGCGACTCCACGCTCACCGTCAGGTCGGCCTGCCACGCGGGGGCGGCGGCCAGCGAGCGGCGCAGTGCCTCGTCGTACGAGGCCTGCATCGCCCTGGGCAGGCCCGCGACCAGCAGGCAGGCGCTCAGCGCCAGCACGAAGAGCACGGCCAGCGTGCCCAGGTGCACGCGGGCGAGCAGGGCGATCCTCACCGTTCCTCCACGAGTTGCCCGTGGTGCCCGCGCAATCGGCGCGCCAGCCCGGCCACGATGGCGAACAGCACGGCCGCCACCAGCGCCAGCATCGCGACGGTGGCGCCCCACGGGATGTCGAGCACCACACCCGGTGTGACCGCCGAGGCCTGCCCGGTCAGCACGATGTGCGGCACCACCAGCACGCCGACGACCACGGCGAGCCCGGTGCCCGCGGCCAGGGACAATCCGATGACGAACGCCTGCTCCATCGCCAGCAGCCCGAACACCTGCCTCGAGCTCACCCCGAGCGCCCGCAGGATCGCGAACTCGCCCCTGCGCTCCCGCGCCGCGACGGCCGCGTTCACCAGGAACCCGAGCGCCGCGAACACCAGCGCCGCCAGGAACCCGAGCATCAACGCTCCCTGCAGCCCGCTGGCCAGGGGGTCGTCCTGCAGTTCGGCCGCCAGCTCCCGCTGGTCGAGCGCGGTCACGTCCCACTCGGGCCGGGACTTGAGGGCCTTCACCGCGGGCGCGGTGTCGCCCGCCGCGAGCCACCATTCGGTCGCGGGTCTGGGCAGCTGCGCCGCGGCCAGCTCGTACGCCTGCAGCGTCCCCCAGTCGACGAGCACGGCCTTCTGCCCCGCGGCGGTCGTCGGCATGCTCTCCACGACAGCCACCACCTTGACCTGGAGCACCCTGCGGTCGATGCTGGCGGGCCCGACCTGCCCGGCGGCCAGCTTGAGCGAGGCGGCCAGGTCGGCGGTGAGCACCACGGGCAGCGGCCCTGGCCGGGGCAGCGGCGCGAAGGGGACGACCGTGGAGCGCGTCACCTTGGTGGCCGGCGGAGGGGCCGTCAGCTCGCGTCCGTCGGCGCTGAGGCCGGTCAGGGTCAGGTTCGCGGTGCCCTCCGGCGCGCTCGCGACGAGGCCGCGCAGCGACAGCGGGTACGTGATCTTCCCGGTGCGCCCGGCCAGAGTGCGGAGGTCGAGGTCGATCCGGTTCTCGCCCTTGTGCAGCACGCCGAGCGGCAGATCACGCCACACGCCCAGCGCGTCGGAGAGCACCAGGCGCGCCGGCAGGTCGGTGTCCACCTCGGCCCGGAGCGTCAGCGTGGACGGCTGACCCGGAAGGTCCAGTTTGCCCGCCTGGTCTCCCACCAGCGCGCGTGACATCTCACCGACCGGCTGAGGAGACAGGTCAGGACGAATATGGAACAGCGTGCCTAGCTTGGCGGCGTCCATGCCGAGCAGCAGCGCGCTCTCCCCGCTCACCTCGGTCTGCCCGCGGAAGCCCGGCGAGTACGCCGTGACGCCCGGCAGCGCCGCGAACGCCGTCCCGCGCCCGAGCGCCCCCAGCTCCGGCCCGTCCGGCGGCCCTGACAGCCGCAGATCGGCCCCTACCTGGTGGCGGGCCTGGTCGAGCTGCGAGGCCCGCCACGTGGACGCGGTGGCCATGGACACGACGCCGATCGCGATGGCCATGGTCAGCAGCAGGGCGGGGCCCGCGTACTTGAGCGGCCGCCTGCTCACCTGCCACGCCCCCAGAGCCGGGGCGAGCGTGGGCCGCCTGGAGGTCAGCCGCTCGGCCAGGTTCGAGATGCGCGGCACCAGCCGCAGCCCCAGCATGCCGCCCGCGAGCAGGGCCAGCGCGGGACCGGAGATGATCAGCGGGTCGATGCCGAGCGCTCCGGCGGCCGTCGCGGTGACCGGTGCGCCGTAGTGCTGGAGCTGCCAGATCGCCAGCCCCGCCACCACCAGCAGCGCCACGTCCGCGCCCGCCCGCTCGATCAGCCCGCGCCCGCCGCCGCGGCCGCGCGCCGACTGCTCCTCGACGTACGTGCGCCGCGCGCCCGCCAGCGCCGGCAGCACCAGCAGCACGGCCGCGGCCAGCGCCACGCCGAACGAGACGAGGAACGTGCCCAGATCGGGCGAGGGCGCCAGCCGCACCCCGGACGCCTTGATCCACGGCAACTGGTTGACCAGCGCGAGCAGCGGCGGGCCCAGGAACGGCGCGGCGACCGCGCACGGCAGCGCCACCAGCAGCGCCTCGCCTCCCGCCAGCGCCGCCAGCCGCACCGTGCCCGCGCCGCGCGAGCGCAGCAGCGCCACCTCCATGCGCCGGTGGTCCGCGAGCAGCCGCGCGGTGAGCATCAGCGCGTACGCGGCCAGCAGCAGCAGCTGCAGCACCGGGATCAGCATCGTGGAGCGGGCCACCAGGGACGCGGTGTCGAGCTGGGTCAGCATCTCGGGCAGCCGGCTGGCGGCCACGCAGCTCCCGCAGCCGTCCGCCTTCAGCCGCGCGCCCACCTCGTCGATCCCGCGGGCCATCGGCCGGAGCTGGGCGGGCGTCAGCGTGCGCAGGTCGGGCTCGGCGGTCCAGGTGGCGTTGACGTTCGTGGCGAAGCGGGCGACGAACGTCTCCCGCGGCACCATCAGCGGCCCGTACGTGGTGAAGTCGCCGCGATCCACGCCCCGGCTGAGCAGCTGCTCACCCGTCCACCGCTCGCCGAACGGATCATTGAGCTGGAACACGCCCACGATGTGCACCTTGACCGGGCGCGGGTCCAGGCGGCCCTTCGTGGTGAACTCCTGACCCGTCTTGAACCCGGTCGCCGAGGCCGCCGACAGCGAGATCGCGGCCTCCACCCGGTCGCCGGCCGCGTGCGGCCAGGCGCCGGAGACGAGTCTGGCGTGCCGGTCGAGGCCGTCGTAGCTGCCGAACCTGAGCAGCTCCGGGCGCTCCCTGCCGTCCTGGCCGGGCATGACGTAGGAGTCCGAGCGGAAGCTGGTGGTGAGGGCGGGCGGCCTGGTGTACGCCTTGCCGAGCTCGGCGCGTACGGCCTGGTCGAACTTCGGGAACGTCTGCGCCGTCACGGGGGCGCTGATGGTGGCGGCGATCTGGCGGTACGAGGCCGTCTCCATCGTCCTGCGGACACCGGCGTCGGCGATGGAGGAGGCGTACATCGTCAGCGCGACCAGCGTGGTCGTGGCGAGCAGGATCGAGCCGAACGCGGCCAGCAGGAGCAGCGGCTCACTGAACGCCCGCTTGACGACCAGCGGCCCCCGCATGCATCCCCCCTCGCCCGTTTAGTGCACCTTCGGGCAGATGCTGGACGGGAGGCAAGGTGATCTTTGCAACGGTGACGCACCCGATACGGGCGTGTGATATCGAAACTGTGACAAAAGGGTGCGGAAAACGAAAACGCCGCACCCCGGGAGGGAGTGCGGCGTCGCTACGCCAGGCGTACTACTTGGCGGCCAGCACCGCGGCCTGCTTGGCGATCGCGGACTTGCGGTTGGCGGCCTGGTTCTTGTGAATGACGCCCTTGCTGACGGCCTTGTCGAGCTGGCGGGCGGCGGCCTTCTGCAGCGCGACGGCCTGCTCGACGTCGCCCTGCTCGGCGGCCTCGCGGAACTTGCGGACGGCCGTCTTCAGGGAGGACTTGACCGCCTTGTTGCGCAGACGCGCCTTCTCGTTCTGCTTGTTGCGCTTGACCTGGGACTTGATGTTCGCCACGAAGAAGCCTCGGTGAAAGTCTGAAGTGATGGATGGGCGCGCGGGCTCGAGAGAGGGCGCGCCACACGCAGTTGTACAGGTTACCAAATAAACTCAGGTGCCTGCTCAAATCAACGCCAGCGCGTCATGTACTCCTGCCAGTCCTCCTCGGTGGCGGCGAAGTCCACGTAGAGGGCCAGGCCGAAGCGCTCCCGGCGGCCGTGCTCCGTTAACGCGAGTTTAGCGCCGTCCGCGGCCATGGCGACGCTCTCCGCGCCGTCGCCCCACGCGACGCCGTGGTCGTGGTAGGCGGGCGCGCCGATGAGCAGGGACTTGCCGTCGGGCACCAGGTCCAGGGCCAGCTCGGCCTGGCGGGCCACGTAGCCGCCGTAGAGGGACTGCAGGGGCGTGAACGAGTCGTACGTCATGACGGCGACCTGGTCCACGCGGTCCACGACCTGCTTGAAGTAGCTCTCGGACCAGTACTTGTCGTGGGCCAGAACGGCCCTTGCGGTCAGGCGCATCCCCGGGTACGGCTCGATCTGCGGGGTGGAGGTGGACAGCAGCTTCGTGTGCTGCCGGGTCCTGTCGAGGAGCTCGAGGAAGTCGGTGTCGTCGTCGCCGATCGGCTCGAAGTTGTAGTGGATGCCGTCGTAGCCCTGCTTCATGATGGCGGCCACCCCGGCCAGGACGTTCTCGCGGGCCTTGGGGTCGTCCAGGTCGAGGCCGTTCTCGACGGACTGGCCGAGCCAGGCGGAGACGCGGACCGCGGGGAGGCGCTCGTGCATCCACTTCACGAAATTTCCGGCGCTGGGGTATTTAGCGGGATTTAGCGTGCCGTCCCACTCGAAAGGGCCCGAGTGCACGTACACGTCCTTGATGCCCGTGGTGCGCAGCCGTACCGCCAGCTGCTCGACGTCACGCTCCGTACGGCGGCCGTCCACCCACATGTGGCCCAGCCACAGGGCGTCGTTGCCCGTGCTCTTCGCCCAGGCCGCCGAGGCACCGGTAAACTGGAGCCGGAGCGCGGCGGCGATCAGAGCGGCCAACGCGACCACGATGGCCAAGGCAAGCGTGAGCAGGCGCAGGCCGCGGCGGATGACGGTTCGGGCATTCATCCGGGCATGTCACCATGAAAGACGCTTGACCTCAACCCTGTCGAAACGGACTTCGGTGCGCACTCAGCCTGGCCAGACCGACCCCGCGTTGATCCGCAACTTCTGCATCATCGCGCATATCGACCATGGCAAGTCGACCCTTGCCGACCGGATGCTCCAGATCACCGGCGTGGTCGACGACCGCTCCATGCGCGCGCAGTACCTCGACAGGATGGACATCGAGCGCGAACGCGGCATCACCATCAAGTCGCAGGCCGTGCGGCTGCCGTGGGACGGCCACGTGCTCAACATGATCGACACGCCCGGCCACGTCGACTTCACCTACGAGGTGTCCAGGTCGCTGCAGGCGTGCGAGGGCGCCATCCTGCTGGTCGACGCCGCCCAGGGCATCGAGGCGCAGACGCTGGCCAATCTCTACCTGGCCATGAACGCCGACCTGCACATCATCCCCGTGCTCAACAAGATCGACCTGCCGGCGGCGCAGCCGGAGAAGTTCGCCGAGGAGCTGGCGGGGCTGATCGGCTGCGACCCGTCCGACGTGCTCAAGGTGTCGGGCAAGACCGGCGAGGGCGTGCGCGAGCTGCTCGACCACGTGGTCCAGACGGTGCCCGCCCCGGTGGGCAAGGCCGACGCGCCCGCCCGCGCGCTGATCTTCGACTCGGTGTACGACACGTACCGCGGCGTCGTCACGTACGTGCGGGTCGTGGACGGCCACCTGGGCAAGCGCGAGCGCATCCTCATGATGTCCACCAGCGCCACCCACGAGACGCTGGAGATCGGCGTCATCTCGCCCGAGCCCAAGCCCGCCGACCTCGGCCTGGGCGTCGGCGAGGTGGGCTACCTCATCACGGGCGTCAAGGACGTCCGCCAGTCGCGCGTCGGTGACACCGTCACCTCGGCCACCAAGCCCGCCGGTGACATGCTGGCCGGCTACGAGCACCCGAAGCCGATGGTGTTCTCCGGGCTCTATCCGATCGACGGCGACGAATATCCCGAGCTGCGTGAGGCGCTCGACAAGCTGCAGCTCAACGACGCGGCGCTGGTCTACGAGCCGGAGACCTCGGCGGCGCTCGGGTTCGGCTTCCGGGTCGGGTTCCTGGGGCTGCTGCACATGGAGATCGTGCGCGAGCGGCTGGAGCGCGAGTTCGGCCTGTCGCTGATCTCCACCGCGCCCAACGTGGTCTACCGCGTGGTCATGGAGGACGGCAAGGAGCTCACCGTCACCAACCCGTCGGAGTTCCCGACGGGCGGGAAGATCGCGCAGGTCTTCGAGCCGGTCACCAAGTCGACGATCCTGGCGCCGGCCGAGTTCATCGGGGCGATCATGGAGATCTGCCAGGGGCGGCGCGGTCAGCTGCTGGGCATGGACTACCTGTCGGAGGACCGGGTCGAGATCCGCTACACGCTGCCGCTCGGCGAGATCATCTTCGACTTCTTCGACCAGCTCAAGTCGCGCACCCGTGGCTACGCCTCGCTCGACTACGAGCCGGCCGGCGAGCAGGAGGCCGACCTGGTCAAGGTCGACATCCTGCTGCAGGGCGAGGCGGTCGACGCGTTCAGCGCCATCGTCCACAAGGACAAGGCCTACACGTACGGCGTCGACATGGCGAAGAAGCTGCGGGAGCTGATCCCCAGGCAGCAGTTCGAGGTGCCGATCCAGGCCGCCATCGGGGCCCGGGTCATCGCCCGCGAGAACATCCGCGCCATCCGCAAGGACGTCCTGGCCAAGTGCTACGGCGGTGACATCTCCCGTAAGCGCAAGCTGCTGGAGAAGCAGAAGGAAGGCAAGAAGCGGATGAAGATGGTCGGGCGCGTGGAGGTCCCGCAGGAGGCCTTCGTCGCCGCGCTCGCCACCGATTCCAGCACCGACAAGAAGAAGTGAACCGCCTAGTCTGAAACCATGGAAGTGGTGCAGACGGCGCGATTGGTGCTTTCTCGGGTCACACTCGACGATCTAGCCGCTGTCCACGAGATCCACTCCGACCCGCGGACGAACGTCTACAACCCCGCCGGCCCGACTCCCGATCTGGAGTCGAGCCGGGCCATGCTGGATCTGTGGCTGGCCGACTGGGCCGAGCGGGGGCTCGGCTACTGGGCGGCGCGGGCCAAGGGCGAGTCGGAGGTGCTCGGGTTCGGAGGGCTGCGCCATGCTCTCCTGGGCGGGGAGCACGTGCTGAACCTCTACTACCGCTTCCGGCCGTCCGCCTGGGGGCACGGGTACGCGGGTGAGCTCGTGGAGGCGGCGCTGCGGATCGGCAAGGACCTCGGCACGGTCGTGGCGGTTATCCGCGACATCAACGGGCCGTCGCATCGGGTGGCGGAGCGGGCCGGCATGCGCAAGGACCGGACGATCCCGTACGGGGGCGTGCCCAGCGACATCTACGTTGCCTGACCCGCTCTATCTGCGCCACACGTACGCCACGAGCGTCAGGACCCCGACCACGCCCTGAGCCGCCAGGAACCCGCCCAATGCGCCGGGCGGGGACAGCAGGGCCGCGACGGCGGGCAGGCATCCGAGCACGGCCAGATCCGTTCCGGTGGCGGCCCAGAGCAGCGGGCCGGTCGGGATCGCGCCGCCCGGGGTGTCGATGACCGGCATGGAGTGATCGACCGGGCCGCGCCTGGCCATCCGCAGCGCACCGGCGGCCAGCGCGGGAGCGACCAGCGGCCCGAACAGCCACCACCCCCCGGCGAACGCGCTCAGTCCGGCCGCTCCCACACCCGCCCACGGGCCCAGGCCGTCCAGCGCCAGGCTCGCCGACGCGCTCAGGCAGGCCAGCGCCAGGGTTGCCCACGCGCCGCTGAGCAGCGTCGGCAGCAGCGCGCGGGCCGCGAGCGCGGAGCGGTGCCCGACGCCGATGATCCGGGAAAGGGCCGGGTTGTCGTGGTCCCGGCGCGCACCCGACACGCTTGCCGCCGCCACGGCCAGCGCTCCCGCCAGCACGACCGCCCCCAACGCCACCGGACCCGCGCCCGCCTGGGCCGGCACGACGGGCAACGCGGCCGCCCCGGCCATGGCCGCCAGCCGCCCGGGCCGGCGTGCCAGCCGCCGCCAGTCCTGCCAGGCCAGGGCGAGCGGCGCCGGCAGTGACGGCCAGCGCCGCGACCTGAGCTTTCTCGCGCGCCAGTGGTTGTCCTCGGCGATCCAGGTGAGCGCGCCGGGATCGAGCCCCACGGCGGCGTTCGCCACGTGGCCCGCACGGGTGGACGAGGCCAGGAGGGTGCGGGTGGGGATCCGGTCGAGCGACGCCCACGCCCGCCGTACCAGCAGCGCGGACACCACGACAGCCGCGGAGGCCGCCGTGGCGACCGTCGAGAGGGGGGCGCTCGCGGCGATGGCGAGCACCGTACGGGCCTGACCGCTCACCGCCACGACAGCCAGGACCAGCAGCGCGACCATCGCCGCCGTCAGCCAGAACTGCCAGGACGGGGAGGCCTGACCGAGCACCGCCAGCGCCGTCCCGCCCACGGCCGCCGACACTCCCAGCACCAGCGCGCCGAGCAGCCGCCAGACGAGCTGGTCGGGTGCGCCCAGCACCGCCAGCATCCCCAGCCCGAGCGCCGCGCCCGCCACCACCGCGACCATGATCAGCACCCGTCCGGTACGCGCCAGCACGTGCCGCCGGTTGAGTGGCGAGAGCAGGAGCCAGGACGCGTCGGCGGGAGGCAGCAGGACGGGCCCCATCGCCCGGGCCGCGAACAGGAAACCGGCCAGCGCCAACGCGACCAGCGCAGCGCCCGCGCTCATGCGTGCGGGATCGACGGGTCCGGCCAGCCCGGTGAGCACGGTGGACAACGGCCGGCCGAGCACCGCGATGAGCATCACCAGGCCGAAGCCGGAGACGTACCGGTCGAGGAGGCCGCGCGGGGTCCGGCCGCGCGAGCGGACGTACGCCCGCACCGACTGCACGCTTGCCTCGGCTCCGCTCATCACGCGACCACCCCTGACGGCGAGACCTGGCGGGCACGGGCGGCCAGGCCTTGGTCGTGCGTGGCCATGACCACCGTGCCGCCCGCAGCCGCGTATGCGCCGAGCAGGTCGGCCAGCCGGGCCCGGAAATCGGCGTCCAGCCCGCGTTCCGGCTCGTCCAGCAGCAGCAACGTGCTGGGTCTGAGCAGTGTGGCGGCTAGGGCGAGGCGCTGGCGCTGGCCGGTGGACAGGTTCAGCGGCGCCGAGTCGGCCCGCTCCACCAGCGCGAACTCCTCCAGCGCCGCCTCGGCCGTCATGCGCGGCCGGGCATGCACGGCGCCCATCAGCTCCAGGTGCTCCCGGGCGGTGAGCCCCGGATACCAGGCAGGCTCGTCGCCCAGCAGCGCGACCTCGCGCCAGAATGCGGCATCGTCGGCGGGCGCCTTCCCGAACACCCGCACCTCACCCGAGGCGGCGGGCTGGAGCCCGGCCAGGCAGCGCAGCAGGGTCGACTTGCCGGAGCCGTTCGGGCCGACCACGGCCACGATCTCGCCCGTGGAGACGGTCAGCTCCATGCCTCGCAGCACGGGGTTGCCGCCCAGTTCGACCGTGAGCTTGCGAACGTTGATGATCGAGTCGTACACCGTTCGAGAGTAGCCACTGGCGTGGTCGGTGGCGCGGGCGGGCGATCATCGGGGGATTTTCTGTCGGTGCCGTCGCCTATTTTTCTGTTCCGAACACCAGTGCGACTGGAGGGTGACGTGATTGCTTCTGAGCGCTTTGAGCGTGCCGCCGTGTTGGGGGTCGCCGTGGCTGAGGAGACTCGACGGCTGCTGCGACTCCACCTGGCTTCGGAGCAGGAGGAGGACGACGGCACGGTGCTCGTCGATGTGCCCTATCCCGATGCGGTCGTGGTGACGGCGCTGCTCGACGTGGCGGCGGAGTGTTTCGGCGAGCGGGGCGACTCGGTCGAGGAGACCAGGCAGGCGGCGTTGGAGACGTTGTTACAGCTGGCCGGGTTCGATGGCGAGTCCCAGCTCAACGCGGGCTGAGCCGGTCCCGTCGCCGCGGTCTCCTCGTGGTTGCGGCCTCCCCGTGACGGGGGTCTTCGTGCAGCGGGGAGGCGGCTCAGTGCGGGCGTGCCATGCCGTGCCGGAACGCGTAGGTGACCGCCTGCGCCCGGTCCCGCAGGTGCGCCTTGGCGAAGAGGTTGTTGATGTGGGTCTTGACGGTGGCCTCCGTGACGTGAAGGCGGGAGGCGATCTCGGCGTTCGAGAGGCCGTCGGCGATGAGGGCCAGCACCTCGCCCTCGCGCCGGGTCAGCCCGTGAGGCAGCGCGCCCGGAGCCGTCGGGCTGGGCGCCGGGGTGCTGGTTTCGGCAGGAGGGATGGGGATCGTGGCGGGTTGGGGGGGAGATGTCGACATGGTGTCCAGGAGGCGGCGTTGGACGGTGGGGTCGAGTTGGGCGTCGCCGCGCATCACCGTGGCGACGGCTCTGGCGATGTCGTCGGAGTCGGCGTCCTTGGTGAGGAAGCCGCGCGCACCGGCTTTCAGCGCGGCGAAGACGGACGCGTCGTCGGAGTACGTGGTGAGGACCACGACCTGGGTGTCCGGGTACGCCGAGCGGATGCGCCCGGTGGCCTCCACGCCGTCCATGCGAGGCATGCGCAGGTCCATCAGCACCACGTCGGGCCGCTGCTCCTCGACCAGCCGGAGCGCCGCCTCGCCGTCGCCCGCCGCGCCGACGACCTCGATCTCGGGCAGCAGGCCGAGCAGCAGCACCAGGCCCTCACGCACCACGGCCTGGTCGTCGACCACGATCACCCTGGTCATGACGGCACCTTCAGGTGGACGAGGAAGCCGCCGTCGTGTTCGCCTGCCGACAGCGTTCCGCCCAGTAGTTCGGCGCGTTCGCGCATGCCCACGAGGCCGTAGCCCCCTCCGGGGGAGCCCTTTTCGGCGGAGGCCGGGTTGGTGACGCGCAGCTCGCACCAGGGCGGGCCGAACTCGAGCTCGACCGTGGCCGGGCTGCCGGGGGCGTGGCGGCGTACGTTCGTGAGGGCTTCCTGGGCGGTCCGGACCAGGGCGAGCTCCGTTTCCGGCGGCAGGCGGCGTTCAGGTCCCGAGACGCGGAGCGTGCAGGGCTGGCGCGTGGTGCTCTCGAAGTCCTCCGCGAGCGTGCGCAGCGCCACGGGGAGCGCGGGCGGATCCTCGCGCAGTGCCGCCACCGCGCGCCTGGCCTCCTCGAGCCCCGACTTGGCCAGGTCGCGGGCGTGGGTGACGCGTTCGAGCGCCTCGGCGCTCCGCTCCGCGCGGAGCAGCAGCTTGGCGCCCTCCAGGTGGACGAGCTGGGCGGAGAGGGAGTGGGCGAGGATGTCGTGGATCTCCCTGGCGATCCTGGCGCGTTCCGCGAGTACGGCCTCACGTGCCTGGGCGGCTCTGGTGGCCCTGCGCTGCTTGGCCGCGTACGAGAGCAGGAAGATCAGGCAGTTGCTGAGGATGAGAGGGAGGTCCTGGGCAGGGTTGCCGGCGATCCAACCCGCTACGACCAGCCCCACGACGACCAGCACGCCGATGGGCAGCGCCTGGCGCAAGGGGAACCGGGTCACGGCCAGGCTCACACAGATGAGCAGGGATGCGATCGCCGCACCACCGCCCTGGGTCAGGGTGCCGAGGGCGATGGAGAGGACCACGGCCAGGCCGAGGGCGATCAGCGCGACAGGCACGCCGAAGACGAGAAGGGGGCGGCGTTCGTCTGATGGTGGGTGGTCGCCGTCCGCTCCCGGCAGGCGGTTGTGCGGGTCCGAGGGCGGGCTCGCGGGCCGATGCGGCCGCCGCAACGCGTTCCACAGCGGCAGGTCGTGGAGGCGCGATCGTCGAAGAGCGGCCAGCGCGTTGACCGTGTGCCCCCGTGCCACCGGACGTTCGGGGCGGCGGATCGCCAGGAGCAGGACGGTGAGCAGGGCGACGGCCAGCGCGACGCTCATGAGGGTGATCGCAAGTGAGGTGCCGGTCAGGCCAGGGGCGGGGGTCGCTCTCATCTGGGCCCCGGCCAACAGCGCGATCGTCCCCAGCCGCAGTGCGGTGGGGACGATTCGGGACGGCTCACGCATCACCTCACGACGGTACCGGGTCGCCTGCCCGCGCTGGAGAGGGCACGTCCGCGCTGAGCGACGAGGTACGCCTGGGCGCCGATGGTGAGACCGACGAACAGCAGGATCCCGGTGGGGGAGGAGGTGAGGCCGAGGGCCTGGCCGGCGAAGTAGAGGCCGACGCGGACCGCGATCGACACCAGCCACGCCAGCAGGGTCCAACCCGTGGCCTTCGACCAGGCGGTGCCGGACTCGTCCAGCCATACCCGTACGGTCGTCGCACGCCACACGCCGAGTGCGACGGCGATGACGGCCTCCACCAGAAGCAGGCCGATGCTGAGCGCGAGGTGCCGGGCGTCGATGAGCCCGCCCGTGACGACGCCGACGACGCTCATGACGGCGGCGGTGTAGAGCAGGCCCCGCTTGGCTGTGGGGCGGGTCTTCATCTGGCGGTAGACGACGAAGAGCGCGACGAGGGGGATGAGGAAGGAGATCGGCATGTAATCCACGGGTTTGACCGTAGGGATGGGAGGGGGCGTAGCGGATCGGCCCGAGGGTTGAGAACGCGGATCTCCACCCTGGGGTGGAGGCCGAGGTGAGGGGAAAAGGGCTCGCTCTTCGGAGGGGTGCGGGTTACCGTCCGGATATGCGCGTTCTCTCGGTAAATGTGGGCAAAACGGTCGAGGCTGAGTGGGCGGGGAACCTGGGGCGTACCGCGATCGACAAGCAGCGGGTCACGCACCGGGTGAAGGTGCTGGCCAACGGGCTCGCCGGTGACGAACGGGCCGACAAGGAGGCCCACGGCTCGCTCGACCACGCTGTCTACGCGTATGCCAGGGAGGACTACGACTGGTGGGAGCGTGAGCTCGGGCGCGAGGTGCGTGACGGGCGGTTCGGGGAGAACCTCACCACGTCCGGCATCGACGTCACCGGCGCCCTGATCGGCGAGCGGTGGCGGGTGGGCACTGCCGTGCTGGAGGTGAGCGGGCCGAGGATCCCGTGTGTGGTGTTCCGCAACTGGATGGACGAGCCCGGGTGGGTCAAGCGGTTCACGGCAGTGGGGCGGCCCGGGGCGTACCTGCGGGTGGTCGAGCTCGGTGAGCTGGGCGAGGGAGACCCGGTGGAGATCGTCTCGCGGCCTGAGGCGGGGATCACGGTGGGCGACTGGTTCCGCGCCCGCCACGGGGACGCGGACGCGCTCCGCCGTGTTCTGGCGGTTCCCGGGCATGACGCCGAGTGGGACCGCATGGCGGAGCGCGTGCTCGGCCGGATGCCCGCGCCGCCGGACTGACGTGGTTCATGCCCGGCTCACGGACCCGGCGGGCGGTCGACGATCCGCGCCACCTCCTCCGGGCTCGAGAACACCGCCCACGCGTACGCCGGGTCCGAGAACAGCTCCAGGACCAGGTCCGCCACGTCCTGCCTGCTCGCGGCGGCCAGCAGCAGGGTCAGGACGTGCTCGGCCGGCGGACGCAGGAACGCGTTGGTCCAGTGTGTGACCGGTGCCGCCACCTCCCACATCCGCTCGGCCGTGGCGTGGCCGAAGGCGGTGCCGTACGGGCCGCCCGCCGCGATGGCGTCGGCAGCGATCCAGGCGCAGGCCGAGCCCAGGTTGGCGCCCTGGCCCGTCAGCGGGTCGTTGGTGATCCAGGCGTCGCCGACGGCCAGCGCTATCCGGCCGCCGGGCAGCTCCGCCACCGCCTGCCGCACGACCGGCGTGACCGCGCCCCGCAGCAGGTCGTGCTCGCCCAGCAGCTCCAGACCGGGGTCCGCCCGCTCGGCCAGCCGCGGCGCGTGTCCGGGGAGCAGCCTCGCCAGCTCTCCGGCGACCTCGGCGGCGGGCAGGCGGGAGATCGGCTCCAGCGGCCCGCCGGGGACCGCCTCGACCAGGACTGCGGAGGCCACGCCGTGCCTGGTCATCATCGGCATGCGGAGGATCTCTCCGCACCCGGGCGAGATGTTGTAGCTGAACATCGGGCCGAGGTCGAGACCGCCGTACAGCCCGGCCGTGAGGACGCGCTGCGGCCGGTCGAACGGCGAGCGCGCCGCGTCGCGCGGGAACAGCTCCGCCACCGAGCGCCGCCCGGCCGCCACCACCATCAGCTCGTGCTCCCGCGACCAGCGGGCCACCTGCGCCGCGTCGGGTGGCGTGCCGGTGACGACGACCTCGCCGCCCCGGCCGGTGAAATCGTCCAGGTACGCGGGCAGCAGCAGCCGGAAGTCGACCGCGTGGAACGGCTCGGAGATCCTGCCGACGAACTCCAGCGGCGGATCCCCCTTGATCGAGAGCCTGGCGGAGCCCATCAGGCACCCTGGATCCCGGTAGTGCCCGATGCCCAGCTCCCGCTCCCGCGCCAGGGTGTGTCCCATCCTGCTCACCGTGTTGGGCAGGCGCCCCGAGCGCAGGGCATCGGCGTCGGCCTCGACGTAGAGCGTGGCGTCGATGCCGAGCTGCTGCAGGCGCAGCGCGAGGGTCAGGCCGGAGACGCCGGCGCCCACGATCCCGATGCCTGCCATGAGAGGACCCCTTCCAGCCGGTACGGCACCAGTGGACACCGTGGGAGTCGCCGTTCGATAGCACTCCGGTGAACCCGGCAAACTGGAAGCGTGCCATCCACCCTGCCTGACGGCGATCCCGCGCCCACCACGGGCGAGCTGCCCGACAGCGCCCTGAAGGGCCTCGGCGAGCGGCCGTTCGGCTTCTACGTGCACGTGCCGTTCTGCGTGACCCGCTGCGGCTACTGCGACTTCAACACCTACACCGCCGCCGAGCTGGGCCCCGGCGCCTCGCAACGGGACTACGCGGACACGGTCGTCGAGGAGATCCGCCTCGCGCGCCGCGTCCTGGGCGCGGCCGACCTGCCGGTGGAGACGGTGTTCTTCGGCGGCGGCACGCCCACGCTGCTGCCTCCGGAAGACCTGTCCAGGATCCTGGCCGCGATTGACTCGGAGTTCGGGCTGCGGCCGGGGGCCGAGGTGACCACCGAGGCCAACCCCGAGTCCGTGGACCCCGCCTACCTCGACAAGCTCCGCCGGGGCGGCTTCAACCGGGTCAGCTTCGGCATGCAGAGCGCACGCGAGCACGTGCTCCAGGTGCTCGACCGCCGGCACACCCCCGGCAGGGCGGCGGCGGCCGTACGGGAGGCCAGGCAGGCCGGGTTCGAGCACGTCAACCTCGACCTCATCTACAGCACACCCGGCGAGTCCGACGACGACTGGCGGGCCTCGCTGGCCGCCGCGATCGAGGCCGGGCCCGACCACGTGTCGGCGTACTCGCTGATCGTCGAGGAGGGCACCAGGCTGGCGGTCAGGATCAGGCGCGGCGAGCTGCCCATGCCCGACGACGACGTGGCCGCCGACCGCTACCAGATCGCCGACGAGCTGCTGTCGCAGGCCGGGTTCGGCTGGTACGAGGTCTCCAACTGGGCCACCTCCGAGCAGGCGCGCTGTCGCCACAACCTGCTCTACTGGACCGGCGGCGACTGGTGGGCCGCCGGGCCCGGCGCCCACAGCCACGTCGGCGGCACCCGCTGGTGGAACGTCAAGCATCCGGCCGCCTACGCCCAGCGCCTGGCCGCCGGCGCCTCGCCCGCCCACGCGCGCGAGGTGCTCGGCGACGACGACCGGGCGGCCGAGCGGCTGATGCTGGAGCTGCGGCTGTCGTCCGGCTACCCGCTGGCCGAGGTGGCGCCCGCCGCACGCCCGGCCGTGGCGAGCGCCCTGGCCCGCGGGCTGCTGGAGCCCGGGCCGTTCAGGTCGGGCCTGATGGTGCTCACGCTCCAGGGGCGGCTGCTGGCCGACGCCCTCGTCAGGGATCTGCTGGTCTAGGTGATCATGCGGATGGAGAACGGGTAGCGGTACCTCTCGCCCCGGTTGGTGGCTATGGCGGCCAGGATGTGGAAGATCAGGGACAGCACCCAGATGACCGGCAGCAGGAGCAGGCCGATGAAGACGAACGCCAGGACGAAGGCGATGACGTAGCCGATGAACATCGTGATCTGGAAGTTGAGCGCCTCCGCCGCCTGATCCCTGACGTAGGGGGACTCGTCCTTCTTCATCAGGTAGATGATCAGCGGGCCGATCCACGAGACCAGCAGGCCGAGCAGGTGCGAGAGCATCGCCATGGTGGTGTCGTCGGTGCCCGGGCGGGGGCCGAACCTGCCGGGGACGTACGGCTCTCCCGGGGGCACGGCATATCCGTAGCCGGGCTGCGGCGGCGGGCCGTAACCGGGCGGGGGAGGGGCGTAGCTCGGGGGCTGCTGGCCATAACCAGGCTGGCCGTAGCCGGGCTGACCGTATCCGGGCTGGCCATAACCGGGCTGCCCGTAACCCGGCTGCCCGCCGTAGCCAGGCTGTCCGTAGTTCGGTTGTCCATAGCCGGGCTGGGATCCGGGTTGCTGCCCGTACCCGGGCTGGGATCCGGGTTGCTGCCCGTACCCGGGCTGGGATCCGGGTTGCTGCCCGTACCCGGGCTGGGATCCGGGCTGCTGACCGTAGCCGAGCTCGGAGCCGGGCTGCTGTCCGTAGGCCGGCTGCTGAGGGCCGGAGCCCTGGCTGGGCGGGATGTCAGACGGTGGGACGAAGCGGGTGGCGTCGTCGTCCGGCGCCGGCTGCGGCGGGTCCTGGCTCATGATGCCTCCGTAACGAAGTCGATCAGTTCCTCGACCCGGCCGAGGAGTTCCGGCTCCAGGTCTGCGTACGTGGAGACGGCGCCGAGGATCCGCCGCCACGCCTCCGCGGGCTCCATGCGCCAGCCCAGGGCGGCGATCACGCCCTCTTTCCACGGCACCCCGCGCGGGACGGCGGGCCAGGCCGGGATGCGCAGCACGGACGGCTTGACCGCCTCCCAGATGTCGACGAACGGATGCCCCACGACGAGCACGTCCGGCGAGGTGATCTCGGCCGCGATCCTGCTCTCCTTGGACCCGGGCACGAGATGGTCCACCAGCACCCCCAGCCGGCGCCGCGGCTCCGGGCCGAACTCGGCCACGATGGCTGGCAGGTGGTCCACGCCTTCCAGGTATTCGACCACGACCCCCTCGACCCGCAGGTCATGGCCCCAGATCTTCTCCACCAGGGCGGCGTCGTGCACGCCCTCCACGTAGATCCGGCTCTCCCTCGCGACTCTCGCCCGCAGCCCCTCCACGGCGATCGAGCCGGACGCGCTGCGCCTGGGGGCGGCGGGGGCCGCCGCCGGGCGTACCAGCGTCACGGGCCTGCCCTCCAGCAGGAACGCGGCGGGCGCGAGCGGGAACAGCCGGCGTTTGCCGAACCGGTCTTCGAGCGTCACGGCCTCCTTGTCGCAGGCCACCACCGCGCCGCAGAAGCCGCTGTCGGCGTCCTCCACGACGAGGTCCAGCTCGGCGGGCACTTTGGGGATCTTGCCCTTCCCCGGCCGCCGCCAATTTCCCGCCAGCACATCGCCCTCGTACACACGGGGACCGTAGCAAATCACCCGGTGACCGCAAGGCGCTTGCGCGCGCCGCTGCGGCGGACCAGGACGACGATCGTGCCGATGACGGCGACGAGCAGCCCCGCGCCCGGGATCAGGAGGAGCGCGGCCACACCGCCGGCGATCCCGCCCGCGGCCGAGGCCAGTGGACGGCCCACGCCGTAACGCACGTCGGCCTGCTCCTGGGTGGTGCAGGTGAGCTGGTAGTCGCCCTTGGACGGGGCGTTGATCACGAAGAGCTCCACCCAGGTGACGGATCCGGACGTGACCGTCTGCCTGCCCGTGGTCTTGGCGAGCTTGGCCTGGCCGGAGATCTCGCACACGTAGTTGACCTGCGTGTCGCTGGAGAGGTAGACCGCGGGCCGGTCTGCCGGGTCGACCGGGATCGTCACGCTTTCGCCGGCCGCGAACGTCCTGCTCGGGGCTATGTCGCTCACGCTGCTCACCAGGCCCGTGGAGAACACCACGACACCGGCGATCGCGCACACGACGAAGACGCCCCAGACGAGCCCGATCCACCACAGGCGCGGCTTGATGGCTTTCGAGTCGATTCGAGGGGGAAATTGGGGTTGTTGGCCGTATTGTCCGTACTGAGGAGGTGGGCCGTAGTGGGGCGGTGGGCTGTACTGCGGTGGCGGGCCGTACTGCGGCGCAGGCCCGTACTGCGGCGGAGGCTGCCCGTGGCCCGGCTGGGAACCGGGCTGGGGGCCGTAACCCGGCTGGGAGCCGGGCTGCGGGCCGTACGGCGGAGGGGGTGAATTGTCGCTCATGCCGGCAAGTGTGGTACTTGCCCCTTGTAAGAAGCTAGGAGCCAGGTTGCGACCTGCTGTTATCGCACCTTGTGGGCGAGAGCCGTACACTTGGCACTCAGGAACTCAGAGTGCTAGATGGTTGCGTTCCTCAAATGGCAGAGGCAGGAGGTGAGCACGTGCTCGACGATCGGAAGCTGGCGGTGCTCCGCGCCATTGTCGAAGACTACGTGTCCACCAACGAACCGGTGGGCTCCAAGGCGCTCGCCGAGCGCCACAACCTGAAGGTCTCCCCCGCGACGGTCAGGAACGACATGGCCGCGCTGGAGGAGGAGGGTTACATCACCCAGCCGCACACCAGCGCGGGCCGCGTGCCGACGGACAAGGGCTACCGCCTGTTCGTCGACCGGCTCTCGCAGGTCAAGCCGCTGTCGGCGGCCGAGCGCAGGGCGATCGAGACGTTCCTCGCGGGCGCGGTCGACCTCGACGACGTGGTCACCCGCACGGTCCGGCTGCTCGCGCAGCTGACCAGGCAGGTGGCGGTCGTGCAGTACCCGACGCTGACGCGTTCGACGGTCAGGCACGTCGAGCTGGTGCCGCTCAACGAGCGGCGGGTCATGCTCGTGCTGATCACCAACACCGGCCGCGTCGAGCAGCGGGTGATCGAGCTGCCCGAGGACGTGGATGACACCCGCGTCGCCCACCTGCGCGCGGTGTTCAACGCCTCCCTCGACGGCTGCGGCCTGAGCAACGTGCCCGAGCTGGTCGCCGACCTGCCCGAGCGGCTGCCCGCCGAAGACCGGCCCGCGGCGGCCACGATCCTGTCGGTGCTGCTGGAGACGCTGGTCGAGCGGTACGACGAGAAGATCGTGTTCGCCGGCGCGGCGAACCTCGCGGGCGCCGACTTCGCGACCGGCCTGCGTGACGTGCTCGAGGCGCTGGAGGAGCACGTCGTGCTCATGCGGCTGCTGGGCGAGACTTCCAACGACACCCCGTCCGCGCTCACCGTGCGCATCGGCTCCGAGAACCCCTACCTGCGGGGGACATCCATCGTCGCGACCGGATACGGTTCTGGCGACAACCAACTGGCCCGGCTCGGCGTGCTGGGACCGACGAGGATGGACTACCCAGTTACGATGGGCGCCGTGCGCGCGGTGGCACGCTACGTCAGCCAGATCCTGGCTGCATCATAAGAGGTCGATAAGTGGCAAACAGCGACTACTACGCCACCCTCGGGGTGCGCCGTGACGCCAGTCAGGACGAGATCAAGAAGGCGTACCGCCGCCTGGCCCGCGAGCTGCATCCCGACGTGAACCCTGATCCTGAGACCCAGGAGCGGTTCAAGGAGATCACGCAGGCCTACGAGGTGCTGTCCGACCCGAACAAGCGCCAGATGTACGACCTGGGTGGCGACCCGTTCGGCGGAGCGGGAGCAGGCGCGGGCGCCGGTGGCTTCGGAGCGGGCTTCCCGTTCAGCGACATCATGGACGCCTTCTTCGGCACCGCGGCGGGCGCCAGGGGGCCGCGTTCGCGTGCCCGCAGGGGGCGCAACGCCACCATCCGGGTCGAGCTGGACCTGCGCGAGACGGCGTTCGGCACCACCCGCGAGCTGGTCGTCGACACGGCCGTGCTCTGCGAGGTCTGCCACGGGGCGGGCGCGGCGCCAGGCACGCATCCCGACACCTGCGACATGTGCAGCGGGCGCGGCGAGATCTCCCAGGTCACCCGGTCGTTCCTCGGCCAGGTCATGACCTCGCGGCCGTGCCCGCAGTGCGGCGGGTTCGGCACCATCATCCGCCACCCCTGCCAGGAGTGCTCCGGCGACGGCCGGGTGCGCACCCGCCGTACGATCAAGGTCCGCATCCCCGCGGGCGTCGAGGACGGCACCCACATCCAGCTCGCCGGCGAGGGCGAGGTCGGCCCCGGCGGCGGCCCGCCCGGAGACCTGTTCCTGGAGATCGTCGAGCGTGCTCACGAGATCTTCGAGCGGCGCGGTGACGATCTCCACTGCACCGTGCAGATCCCGATGACGGCCGCCGCGCTCGGCACCATCCTGGCGGTCGAGACGCTCGACGGCTCCGAGGAGGTCGACGTCCGCCCCGGCACGCAGTCGGGCCAGGTCATCACCATGTTCGGGCGGGGCGTGCAGCGGCTCAACGAGTCCGGCCGCGGCGACCTGCTGATCCACGTCAACGTCGAGACCCCGACCCGTCTCGAGCCGGCGCAGGAGGAGCTGCTGCGCGAGTTCGCCAAGCAGCGCGGCGAGGAGCGGCCGCCGGGCAAGTTCGCCCCCGGCCAGCAGGGCTTCTTCTCCCGGCTGCGCGACGCCTTCAACGGCAGGTGACGTGACCGTCCCGGTGTTCCTGTCCGAGGAGCTGGACGGGCCCGAGCTGACGCTCGCCGGTCCCGAGGGACGGCACGCGGCCTCCGTGCGCCGTCTGCGGGCCGGTGAGCGGGTCGATCTGACGGACGGCGCCGGTACGGTCGCCGAGTGCGTCGTGCGCGAGGCGCTGAAGGACTCACTCAGGCTCGACGTGCTGCGCCGCTACGAGGTCGAGCCGCCCGAGCCGCGGTTGGTCGTCGTCCAGGGGCTGCCCAAGGGCGACAGAGGTGAGCTGGCGGTCGAGATGATGACCGAGGCGGGCGTCGACGTCATCGTGCCGTGGGCGGCCTCGCGCAGCATCACGCAGTGGAAGGGCGACAAGGTCGCCAAGGCGCTGCACCGCTGGCGCTCCACCGCTCGTGAGGCGGGCAAGCAGGCCCGCAGGTTCCACCTCCCCGAAGTGACGGAGCCCGCCACCACCGCGCGGGTCGAGAAGCTGCTGGCGGGCGCTGCACTGGGGCTGGTGCTGCACGAGGAGGCGGCCGAGCCGCTGTCCGGCGTGGCGCTGCCCGCGTCGGGCGACATCGTGGTGGTCGTGGGGCCCGAGGGAGGCGTCTCGGAGGAGGAGCTGGCCGGGTTCCGGGCGGCCAGGGCGGTGTCCGTGCTGCTGGGGCCGACGGTGCTGCGTACGTCCACGGCGGGGGTGGCGGCGGCCTCCGTGCTGCTCACGCGTACCGGACGCTGGTAGAGCCCCTCTCAGGGGCGACTGCGTACCGGACTCTGGTAGAGCCCTTGGAGGCGACGGTCAGGGCGTCGTGTGGGAGGCGTCCACCAACGGGCTGGTCACGTCGGCGGGGGTCTCGGTGACGTCGTCGTCGGGCGGGCACTCACCGACCGGGCACGTCGTGGGCTGCAGCGTGTCCTCCGCCGGCGGCGTCGGCGACGGGGACGGCGAGGCCGAGGGGCAGTCGGACGGCGGGTCGGCCTGCTCGGTCTGGGTCGTCGGGCACGCGGTCGGAGTCGGAGTGGGGGTCGGCGACGGCCTGCTGGTCGACTCCGCCCGCTTCGAGGGCCGGGGCGTCGGGCTCCTGGTCACGTCGGGAACCACGATGGGGTGCTGGTCGTGGGTCGGCTGCCTGGACGGCGGGGACGGCGGTTCCTGGGAGCGCGTGGTGGAGGAGTTGGACGGGACCCTGGAGGTGTCGTTCTCGACGGGTTGCGAGTTGATGATCTGCGTGCGCAGCTGCGGAACGGCCATCACGATCGTTCCCGCCACCAGGACGGCGCTGGCGGCGGCCGCGCCCGCACGCCACCAGAACAGATTACGGACACCGCGCCGTTCGATGCGGGCGCGGATGATCTCCAGTCCGTCCGGCGAGGGCACGACCGCATCCGCCTCCGCTCGGAGCGCACGGCGCAGGAGATCGCCGTGCTCGTCGGGGGGCTGGGTCATGACATTTTCTCCAGAACGGATCGCAGTGCGGCCATGCCACGTGCGGTGTGGCTCTTGACCGCGCCCTTGCTGATGCCCATCGCGTGGGCGATCTCAGCTTCGGACAGATCACCGTAGTACCGCAGAACCAGTGCTTCTCTCTGACGGGTGGGCAGGGCCCGTAACGCCTCGATGACGGCGGAGCGTTCCAGTTCGCCGATCGCGCCGTTCTCGGCGCTCGGGGCGTCGGGCAGTCCCTTGGGAGCGTACTTCTCGACGACCGCGCGGTGACGTAGCACCGAACGGGACCGGTTGACGACGGATTGACGGAGGTAGGCGAGAGCTTTGTCGGGGTCACGCAGCCTACGCCAGGCGCCATGGATGGCGACGAACGCGTCCTGCACGACTTCCTCAGCAGTCGCCGTGTCTCGCACCAGCAACACGGCGAGACGCACCAACGACCGGAAGTGCGCGCTGTAGAGCGCGGTCACGGCCATGTCGGCATCCCACCCGACCGGCGCCGCCCCCATCGACCTGTCGGCCAGAAGGGTTTCGGTGGTCACATCAATGGGACGCTCAGCCTTCCCAGAGGGTTTACGCTCTTCCGGTTCTTGAGGTTTCCCCGGTTCCTTAGGGTGCATTACCCAGTCGTGTCCTCGCCAGGTGGCGCTCGCCCGACCCTGAATCGTCCTTTTTTGCTGAAGTGTCGCACACTCACCCTAACCGCGTGGATCTTCCTTCGCACGACACAGAGGATTACCGATTGGCAACGGGTTACGTACGCCGGCGGTCTCGATAGGGTGATCAGGTGAGCGATTGTCTCTTCTGCAAAATCGTCGCCAAGGAGATTCCCGCCGAGATCGTTTATGAAACCGGCAGGACGCTGGCGTTCCGTGACGTCAACCCGCAGGCGCCCACCCACGTGCTGATCATCCCGAAGCAGCACCACGCCACCGCGGCGGCGCTCGCCACTGCCGACGACGGGCTCGCCGACGAGGTGCTCAAGGCCGCCCACTCGGTGGCCGTGCTGGAGCACGTGGCCGACAGCGGATACCGCGTGGTGTTCAACACCGGGGCCGGCGCCGGGCAGACCGTTCTCCACGTACACGCCCACGTCCTGGGCGGGCGCGACCTGACCTGGCCGCCCGGCTGATATTGGGGGGAGCGATCGGCCCGGTCCCGGATACGATGGGCACAGAAGAACACCGAAAGAGACCGGGAGGCATCAGGCCGCTGGCCTGCCCATGTCCGAACTACACGAATCCCGACGCACGGCACCTCCCTCGCGCACTCAAGCCAAGGTGCTGATTCCGGACGAATACCCGATGGTCAGCCTCCTGGGCTCCCGCGACGAGCTGCTTCGCGTCATCGAGGGCGCTTTCAGGGCCGACATCCACGTTCGCGGTAACGAGATCACCGTCACCGGCAGCCCCGACGAGAGCGGCACGGTGGTGCGGCTCTTCGAGGAGCTGGTCGAGGTGCTGCGCAGCGGCGGCGAGCTCACCCCTGACGCGGTCGAGCGCAGCATCGCCATGCTCCGCATGACGTCCGACCGCCCCGCCGAGGTGCTGTCCCTCGACATCCTCTCCTCGCGCGGGCGCACGATCAGGCCGAAGACGGTCAACCAGAAGCGGTACGTCGACGCGATCGACAAGCACACGATCGTGTTCGGCATCGGTCCCGCGGGCACCGGCAAGACCTACCTCGCGATGGCCAAGGCCGTGCGTGCGCTGCAGGAGAAGCGGGTCAACCGGATCATCCTGACCCGCCCGGCGGTCGAAGCCGGCGAGCGGCTGGGCTTCCTGCCCGGCACGCTCTACGAGAAGATCGACCCCTACCTGCGGCCGCTCTACGACGCGCTGCACGACATGCTCGACCCCGACTCCATCCCCAAGCTGATGGCCGCGGGCACGATCGAGGTCGCGCCGCTCGCGTACATGCGTGGTCGCACGCTCAACGACGCCTTCATCATCCTCGACGAGGCTCAGAACTCCTCGGCCGAGCAGATGAAGATGTTCCTCACCCGTCTCGGGTTCAACTCCAAGATCGTGGTGACCGGTGACGTGACGCAGGTCGACCTGCCCAACGGCACGGTGAGCGGGCTGCGGGTCGTCCAGGAGATCCTCGACGGCATTTCCGACATCCACTTCGCCCGCCTGACCAGCTCCGACGTGGTCCGCCACAAGCTGGTGAGCGAGATCGTGGACGCGTACGGGCGCTACGACGCCACGCAGGCCGCCCAGGAGCCGAAGAGCATCCAGCACCGGGGGAAGCGGCGACCATGAGCATCGAGATCAACAACGAGTCGGGCGTCGGGGTCGACGAGGAGAGCCTCGTCGCCCTGGCCACCCACGTGCTCGGCGAGATGGGCATCAACCCGCTCGCCGAGCTCTCCATCGTGGTGGTCGACGAGGACGCCATGTCCGAGCTGCACGAGAAGTGGATGGGCGAGCCGGGCCCGACCGACGTGCTGGCGTTCCCGATGGACGAGCTGCGTCCCGGCGGAGGCGCGCGCGGCGACCTGGAGAGCCCCACTGACCCGGCGCTGCTCGGCGACGTCGTGCTCTGCCCGCAGGTGGCCGCCAGGCAGGCCGAGGAGGCGGGCCACAGCACGGCCGACGAGCTCGAGCTGCTGTGCACCCACGGCATCCTCCACCTGCTCGGCTACGACCACGCCGAGCCGGAGGAGCACAAGGAGATGTTCGGCCTGCAGGCCCGGCTCCTCGAGTCGTGGCAGGAGGTGCGCAACACGCGGTGAACGCCTGGTTGCCTTCGGCCATCGCCCTCGTGATCATCGGTGGCCTGATCGCCAGTGCGGAAACGGCACTGACGCGCATCTCCAGGGTGCGTGCCGAGGAATACGTACGCGAGGGCCGGCGGGGCGCCGTGCGCCTGCAGGCCATCGTCAACGATCCGCCGCGCTACCTCAATCTGCTCCTGCTGCTCAGGCTGAGCTGCGAGCTGGTGGCCACGGTCATCGCGACGCTGCTGTTCATCGATCTCATGCACGACCAGGGCTGGGCGTACGTCTGGGCCGCCGTCGTGATGATCGTGATCAGCTACGTCGTGGTGGGCGTCATGCCGCGTACCCTGGGGCGCCAGCACGCCGAGCCGGTCGCGCTGGCGAGCGCCCCCATCGTGTACGGCCTGACCCGCATCTTCGGCCCCCTGCCCAAGCTGCTCATCCTGCTCGGCAACGCGCTGACCCCCGGCAAGGGGTTCCGCGAGGGGCCGTTCACCTCGGAGGCCGAGCTGCGCGACCTGGTCGACCTGGCCGAGGAGCGCCGGGTGATCGAGCCGGACGAGCGCGAGATGATCCACTCTGTCTTCGAGCTGGGCGACACGCTGGTGCGCGAGGTCATGGTCCCCCGCACCGACATGGTCTACATCGAACGCGGCAAGACGATCAGCCAGGCTCTGTCGCTGGCGCTGCGCAGCGGGTTCTCCCGCATTCCCGTCGTGGGCGAGAACGAGGACGACGTCATCGGCATGGCGTACCTCAAGGACATCGCCCGCAAGATCCACGAGTCCGGCGAGGGCGGGGGCAAGGAGACGGTCGAGTCGGTCATGCGGCCGGCCGCGTACGTGCCCGAGAGCAAGCCCATCGACCAGCTCATGCGGGAGATGCAGGCCCGGCAGATCCACATCGCCATCGTCATCGACGAGTACGGCGGCACCGCCGGGCTCGTCACGATCGAGGACGTCCTGGAGGAGATCGTCGGCGAGATCACCGACGAGTACGACCAGGAGGCGCCCCGCGTCGAGTCCACACCCGACGGCGGGATGCGGGTGACGGCCCGGATGCCCGTCGACGAGCTGGGCGAGCTGTTCGACACGGAGATCGACGTGGACGACGTGGAGACCGTGGGCGGGCTGCTCGCCCACGCGCTCGGGCGGGTGCCGATCGCCGGGTCGCAGGCGGAGGTGGCCGGGCTCAAGCTCACCGCCGAGAGCCTGGCGGGCCGCCGCAACCGCATCAGCACCGTCGTGGTGCGCCGCGCCAAGCCTCCGGAGGAGGAGACCGACCAGGCCGCCGAGGACCACGACTGATCTCATCCGAACTGTGGATGAAGCGGGGCGAAGGCCGCAAGCGTTCTACAAGTCTTCTGCAAGCCCGCCAGGGCACTCTCTTACCACGGCATCCAGTGCGGTGGGTGTCACAAGGGGAGGCACTCGAACGCCGGGTGGGGTTCGCGGCGGGAGGGTGCACCTTGGGGGGAACGACGGCGTCTCGGCCGGCTCGCCGGCTGAGACGCAGGTCGGCGTCAAGGGTGCCCCCATCCGGAGAACCGGGTGGAGGCACCCTTTTTGCGTATTGGTGGAATCTCCGGTGGATTGCCGCATTCCTCGACAGGGGAAGCTGCGATCCAGGGGGGATCATGAAACGCGAGATCATCGCCTGCGGGCTGCTGGCCTGCGTTCTGGCGGGATGCGGGGGCGGGAACGCCGCGAACGTTCTCGACCCGCGGGCCGCGGCGCAGTTGCGCGACGTGCTCCGTAAGGGACCGGCGCTGCCCGACGGGTTCGCGGTCAGGCCGGAGCAGGCGTGGCGGATGCCGTTCACGCAGGGCGACGAGAACTGCCTGGCCGTGCTGGAGCCCGCGGGAGGGCGGGCGCCCGGGCAGGCGCTGACGGCCCAGGCGGCGGTCAGCTACCGGGGTGACGGGCTGGGGGAGCAGGCCGGCGTGGGGCTGGCGCGCTACGCGGACGGGGAGGCGGAGGAGCACCTCGACGAGCTGGCCAGGGCCATGGAGTCGTGCCGCGAGCTACGCACCTCCTCCGGCACCGACCTGCGCTCGCAGACGCTGCCGCTCGAGATCTCGGCGGACGAGAGCGTGAGCGCGCGGCTGCTCGGGCGGCTGAACGGCTACCCGTACGCGATGGACGTCGTGCTGTCGCGGGTGGGTGACACCCTCGTGTCGGTCGTGCACACGAGCATGGACGACATGGACCCCGCCCGCACCCGCGAGGTGGTCGACGCGGTCATCTCCATGGCCAGCGCCTAACCTGGTTGCGTGACACTCGATCCTGAAGACAGCAAGATCATCACTCTGGCGCGGGCGGCCAGGGCGCGCAACGAGGCTTCCGAGGGCGCCGCCGTGCGGGATGAGACCGGCCGTACGTACTCGGCGACGAACGTGGCGCTGGACGCGCTGACGCTCTCGGCGGTGCAGGTGGCGGTGGCCATGGCGGTCTCCAGCGGCGCGCGGTCCCTGGAGGCCGTCGCGCTGGTGAGCGCGGGCGACCCGAGCGCCGCCGACGAGGCCGTGGCCGCGGAGCTGGGAGTCAAGTCCCTGCTCGTGGCCGGCCCTGACGGCACGCTGCGGGGCTGACCATGCCGATGTCGCCGTTCCTGGCGAGGCTGCGGGAGAAGGTCGGCTCCGAGCTGCTCATGCTGCCGTCAGCGGCCGCGTTCGTGTTCGACGACGCGGGCAGGCTGCTGGTGGCCCGGCACGGCGACGTTGGCCTCTGGGCGGCGCCCGGCGGCGGCATCGACCCGGACGAGCGGCCGCAGGACACCGCCGTCCGGGAGCTGCGCGAGGAGCTCGGCATCGAGATCGAGGTACGCGGCCTGATCGGGGTCTACGGCGGCCCCGAGTTCCGCACCGTCTACCCGAACGGCCACCAGGTCGGCTACGTCATCGCCGTTTACGGTGGCGTCCTGGTCACGGGCGTGCCTGAGCCTGACGGCGTCGAGATCAACGACCACCGGTGGGTGACCGAGCAGGAGCTTTCCGAGCTGCACACGACCCCGTGGACACCCCGGGTGGCGCCCGAGGCGTTCGCCTGGTGGCGTGAGCACGCTCGTTGATGGGACACAATGCAGTACGTGACTTCGCCAGACAGCCATCGCGCCGGATTCGCCTGCTTCGTGGGGAGGCCGAACGTCGGCAAGTCCACGCTCATGAACGCCCTGGTCGGCACCAAAGTGGCGATCACCTCGTCCAAGCCGCAGACGACCAGGCGCGCGATCAGGGGCATCGTGCACCGTCCCGACGCCCAGATCGTCATCGTCGACACACCCGGCCTGCACCGGCCGCGCACGCTGCTGGGGGAGCGGCTCGACAGCCTGGTGCTCTCCACGCTGACCGAGGTGGACGTGATCGCCTTCTGCGTGCCCGCCAACGAGCCGATCGGCAAGGGCGACCGGTTCATCGCCGACAAGCTCTCGGCCGTGAAGAAGACGCCGCTCGTGGCCGTGGTGACCAAGTGCGACCTGGCGACCAAGGAGCAGATCGCTGAGCAGCTGCTGGCGGTGTCGCAGGTGGCGGAGTTCGCGGCGATCGTTCCGGTGTCGGCGCAGTCGGGCGAGCAGCTCGACGTGGTGGCCGACGTGCTGATCGAGCACCTGCCCGAGTCGCCGCCGCTCTACGAGGACGGGCAGCTCACGGACGAGCCGGAGCAGGTGCTGGTGGGCGAGCTGATCAGGGAGGCGGCGCTGGAGGGCGTTCGCGACGAGCTGCCCCACTCGATCGCCGTGGTCGTGGACGAGATGCTGCCCCGTGAGGGGCGCGACGACCTGCTGGACATCTACGCGCACATGTTCGTGGAGCGTCCGTCGCAGAAGGCGATCGTCATCGGGCACAAGGGAGAGCGGCTGCGCGAGGTCGGCACCAAGGCCCGCAAGCAGATCGAGGCCCTGCTGGGCACACGCGTCTACCTCGACCTGCGGATCAGCGTGGCCAAGGACTGGCAGCGCGACCCGAAGCAGCTGCGGCGGCTGGGCTTCTACGACTGATCGTCAGGCACGCCGTAGCAGCGCCAGGACGGAGAGCACGACGACCGCCACGGAGCAGCCCAGCGCGGCGAACCAGCCGAACTTGACCACAGGCCCGATCGACAGCACGTCGCCCAGGTCCACGGAGATCCGGTCGCGCAGCCCGCTCCCGTCGGTCATGAAGAGCACCAGCACCGCCACCGCCGCCGCTCCGGGGAGGGCGGCCAGGGCGGCGACCCTCGGGCGGGTGAGCAGCCCCGCGACGCCGCAGGCCAGCGCGATCAGCCCGGCCACCAGCGTGTAGACGCCGAACCGGTCGTCGATGCCGCGGATGTCGTCGGCCAGGCCGCCGCCGATGAGGTCGCTCCTCACCTCGAGCCCGGCCCACGGGAGCACGGCGCAGCCCACCAGGAGCGCTCCGGCGACCACCACGCCGAGCGCGTAGCCGCGCCGGGTCGCTGGGGCAGGCTGGAAGTCATCGGCCACACGATCACTGTAAGCCGGGGAAGCGCCTCTCACCATCACCACGGCGACACCCTCAGGGGGTGGTGGCGGTGCGTTCGCCCCATTCGAGGCGGGAGCGGAGCAGGACCGCGTCGCCCGCCAGGGCGGACACCAACGTGCCCGGGCCGGCCAGGGGCAGGACGGCGACGCCCTCAGCCACGGCCGGCTCCTTGATGGTTGTCGTGAGGAACGTGGTGCCGACGCAGCGAGCCGTGCCGTAGACGGCCGGGGACGTGTCCAGGACGGGGTCGCCGACGGTGAACTCCTGCCTGAGCAGCGGGCGGCCGTCGCACGTCGCGTCGAAGCGGGCATGGCAGCGTCCCGGCGCCTCGCCGTGCCGGCCGAAGACGATCTCCTCGCGCCACCGCACCTCGGCGTCCGCCGCCAGCTCGAGGCGTACGAGGAGGCGGTGCCGGGAGCCGGCGGCGAGCACCGTGGGCTCCGGCGCGAACCGGAGCGTCGCGCCCGCCCCCACCCGGGCGGTGACCAGCATCTCGGACTCACCGTCCCCCGGCAGGACCAGGGTGGCGGCGACCGAGCCGAGCTCCAGGGTGGTGCGTGGAGCCACGTCGAGGTCCAGGTGGAGCCGGTCGCCGCCGAGCGGGCCCGCCGCCGTGGAGACGAGGTGCACGGTGTACGGCCCCGTCTGGCGCAGCGTCAGCGGCGGCGCCGAGGCCAGGCGGTGGACCAGGGTCCGGCCGTCCGCGGACAGGGCGGTGGCCACCGCGGCGGCGGCCCGCATCGCGCGACGGCCAGATATCAGGGGGCCGGACATCACGACACGGAGGCCGCGTGGGCGCGGGCCCAGGCCGTCACCTGCTCGGAGACCCAGCCGGCGACCGTGGCGGCGGTGGGATCCTCTCTGATCGAGGTGAACAGCACCGGCCTGTCCCCGCGTACGGCCGCCGCGTCGCGGTCCATCACGCCCAGATCGGCGCCCACCATCGGGGCGAGGTCGGTCTTGTTGATGACCAGCAGGTCGGCCGTCGTGACCCCCGGACCGCCCTTGCGCGGCACCTTGTCGCCGCCCGACACGTCCAGCACGAAGATCTGCCTGTCGGCCAGCCCCCGGCTGAACGTGGCCGTCAGGTTGTCGCCGCCGCTCTCCACGATCACCAGGTCCAGCGGGCCGAACCGGTGCTCCAGGGTCTCCACGGCGTCCAGGTTCGCGGCGATGTCGTCGCGGATGGCGGTGTGGGGGCAGCAGCCGGTCTCGACGGCGAGGATGCGCTCCTGGTCGAGCACGCCCGTCCGGCGCAGGAAGTCGGCGTCCTCGGTGGTGTAGATGTCGTTCGTGACCACGCCCAAGGACAGCGACGGGCCCAGCGTCCGGCACAGCGCGGCCACCAGGGCCGTCTTCCCGCTGCCCACCGGGCCGCCCACGCCGAGCCGCAGCGCCCGGCCGCGGCCGTCGGGGGCGTGGTGGTGGTCGTCGTGATTGGCGCCCATATGTCGGGATCCCTTCCTTAGGAGACGAACAGCCTGACCGCGGCCCGCGCATGATGCTCGGCCAGGAGATCAAGGGCCGGGGACGAGTACGCGGGCAACGTTCCCCAGAGTGCGTCGGCGGCGGCGAGGTGGGCCTGCGCGGCCACGGCGGTGAGGTCCGGGGTGAGGTCGGCCAGCAGCCCGTGCACGGCCACCGGGTCCAGCCCGATCAGCCGGACGGCCGCCGTGGCGGGGCCGCTGACCGCGTGGTACGCCGCCGCCATGGCCGCCTCCTCCGGCGTCGCGCCCGCCGCGTGCGCCGCCACTCCGAGGGTGATCGGATGATGGGGGTTCGGTACGTCCCGCGCCAGCTCGTCGAGCACCGGCGACGGCCACACGCGGCGGGCGACCCTCAGCAGGAGCCTGCCCTGCGTCCTGGACGCCTCCCGCTGGGCGGGCGCGGCGGTCCTGGCATCGGTCTCGGCGTCGAGCACCGCCCACGGCGACTCCACACCGCCCGGCGATGCGCAGGTGGTGGCTTGGGTGCAGGCGGCGGCGGTCAGGGCGGCGGCGACCGTGCCCGCCGTGTGGAGGCGTCCACGGAGGAAGCGCGCCAGCGAGGGCACGTCGTGCACCGCCCCCGACGTGACCGCCTGTTCGGTCCCGCCCGAGTGGGCGTGGCCGCCGGCCGGGAGGCGGGAGTCGGCGAGGAGGAGCAGGGCCGGGTTCATCAGAGATCCATCAGAAGAGGAAGTAGCGCTGGGCCATCGGCAGGGTGGCGGCGGGGGCCGGCTCGATGAGGTCGCCGTCGACCCGGACCTCGAACGTGTCGGGCGCCACCTCGATCCGGGGCATGGCGTCGTTCAGCGGCATCGAGGACTTCCCGCGCCGCCGTACGTCCGCCACCGGCGCCAGGCGGCGGCGTACGGACAGGTGGTCGGTGAGGCCGGAGTCGAGGGCGAGCGGGGCGACGAAGTGGAGGGAGGTGGCGGCGGCGGTCACCGGTGAGGCGCCGAACATGGGACGGGGCAGCACCGGCTGGGGCGTCGGGATGGAGGCGTTGGCGTCGCCCATCTGGGCCCAGGCCACCACGCCGCCCTTGAGCACGAGGTCCGGCTTGACCCCGAAGAACGCCGGGTCCCAGAGAACGAGGTCGGCGAGCTTGCCGCGTTCGACGGAGCCGATCTCGCCGTCCAGCCCATGGGCGATAGCCGGACATATCGTATATTTCGCGATGTATCGGCGGGCGCGCAGATTGTCCGCAGGTCCGCCGAGAGACCCGCGACGGCCCTTCATGACGTGCGCCGTCTGCCACGTACGGATGATCGTCTCCCCGATCCGCCCCATCGCCTGCGAGTCCGAGCCGATCATCGAGATCGCCCCCAGATCGTGCAGCACGTCCTCGGCGGCCATCGTCGTGGGCCTGATGCGGGACTCGGCGAACGCCAGGTCCTCCGGGATCGACGGGTTGAGGTGGTGGCACACCATGAGCATGTCGAGGTGCTCGTCGAGCGTGTTGACGGTGTGCGGCCGGGTGGGGTTGGTGGAGGAGGGCAGGATGTTGGGGTAGGCCGCGACGCGGATGATGTCCGGCGCGTGGCCGCCGCCGGCCCCCTCGGTGTGGTACGCGTGGATCGTCCGGTCCCCGACGGCCTTCAGCGTCGACTCCACGAACCCGGCCTCGTTCAGCGTGTCCGTGTGGAGCGTCACCTGCACCCCCGCCGCGTCGGCCACGTTCAGGCACGCGTCGATGGCGGCCGGCGTCGAGCCCCAGTCCTCGTGCAGCTTGAAGCCGGAGGCGCCCGCCCTGAGCTGCTCCAGCAGGCCCTCGGACGAGACGGTGTTGCCCTTGCCGAGCAGCGCGAAGTTCAGCGGGTACGCGTCCAGCGACTCCAGCATCCGGCCCAGGTACCAGGCCCCGGTGACGGTGGTCGCCTTGGTGCCCTCCACGGGTCCGGTGCCGCCCCCGACGATCGTGGTCACACCGGACCCGATCGCCTCGTCGAGGAGCTGCGGGCAGATCAGATGGACGTGCGAGTCGACGGCCCCGGCGGTGAGGATCTTGCCGTTGCCCGCGAGCACCTCGGTGGACGGCCCGATGACCAGGTCGACGCCGTCCATCGTGTCGGGGTTCCCGGCCTTGCCGATGGCGTGGATGCGGCCGTCGCGGATGCCGACGTCGGCCTTGACCACGCCCCAGTGGTCGAGGATCACCGCGCCGGTGATGACCAGGTCGGCCGCGCCCTCCGCCCGGGTGGCCCGCGCCTGCCCCATGGACTCGCGGATCACCTTGCCGCCGCCGAAGACGGCCTCGTCGCCGGGGCCGGAAGGCCCGATCGACCGGTCCTCGGTGACCTCGATGAACAGGTCGGTGTCGGCCAGCCGGATCCGGTCGCCGACCGTGGGACCGTACAGTGCCGCATACCGGGCGCGCGAGATGTCAGCCATCGAGCGGCCCCGCCCACTCCGGCCGCAGCCCCGGGACCACCCGGTTGCCCGCCAGCGGCACCAGCGTCACATCGCGCTCGACGCCCGGCTCGAACCTGACCGCCGTCCCGGCCGGCACGTCGAGCCGCCTGCCCCAGGCCGCCTGCCTGTCGAACTCCAGCCCCGGGTTGGCGGCCGCGAAGTGGTAGTGGGAGCCCACCTGCACCGGCCGGTCGGCCGTGTTGATCACCCGCACGGTCACCCGCTCGCGCCCGGGATTGAGCGTGAGATCGCCCTCGGGGTGGGCGTACTCGCCGGGGATCACGGGATCGGCCTGTGCACGGTGACCAGCTTCGTGCCGTCGGGGAACGTCGCCTCGATCTGCACGCTCTCCAGCATCTCCGGAACGCCTTCCATGACGTCGGCCCGGCCGAGCACCGACCGTCCCGCCTCCATCAGCTCGGCCACGGTGCGCCCGTCCCTGGCCCCCTCCATGAGGAACGACGCGATGACGGCGGTAGCCTCCGGATGGTTCAGGCGCAGGCCTCTGGCCTGCCGCTCGCGCGCCACCCCGGCGGCGACGTGAATGAGCAGCCGCTCCTGCTCGTGTGAGGTAAGCCGCATGGCCGGACCATAGGAACCGGCGGTTTCATGGCTGTTGCCAAGGGGTGTCGTGTTGGTTTCGCTCTGCTTCTCAATCTCCACATTTCGGATTAAGTGCGTTTGTGAACATCCGGCAAACACGTCTTAACGGCCGGGATCTTCGTGGGAAATCTCGCCGAGTCACCTTTCTCGCAGTATCGGTAGCCAGGAAGGAACGGCTGTGCGAATCTCCCGTCCGATTGTCTCGGCGCTGGCAGCGGGGGCCCTGGTGTCTGCCCTCGCGGCCTGCGGATCCGACGCGAAGCCCGCCGCCGAGTCGAAAGAGATCAAGGTGGGGCTCCTCCACTCGCTCAGCGGCACGATGGCGATCAGCGAGGTCACCGTCCGCGACGCCGAGCTGCTCGCGATCGACGAGATCAACAAGGCGGGCGGCGTGCTGGGCAAGAAGCTCGTTCCCGTGGTCGAGGACGGCGCCTCCGACTGGCCCACGTTCGCGGAGAAGGCGACGAAGCTGATCAGGCAGGACAAGGTCGCCACCGTCTTCGGCGGCTGGACCTCGGCCAGCAGGAAGGCCATGCTGCCGGTCTTCGAGCGTTACAAGGCGCTGCTGTGGTATCCGGTGCAGTACGAGGGGCTGGAGAGCTCGCCGTACATCTTCTACACGGGCGCCACCACCAACCAGCAGATCATCCCGGGCCTGGACTACCTGAAGGAGCAGGGCAAGAAGAAGTTGTTCCTGGTGGGCAGCGACTACGTCTTCCCGCGCACCGCCAACAAGATCATCAAGGCGTACGCGGCGGCGAACGGGATGGAGATCCTCGGCGAGGAGTACACCCCCCTGGGCCACACCGAATACTCCACCCTCGTCAACAAGGTCATGCAGGCCAAGCCGGACGCGGTCTTCAACACGCTCAACGGCGACAGCAACGTGGCCTTCTTCAAACAGCTCAAGAGCGCGGGCGCCTCGGCCCAGACCATGCCGGTGCTGTCGGTGAGCATCGCCGAGGAGGAGGTCACCGGCATCGGCGTGGACAACATCGTGGGCCAGCCGGTCGCCTGGAACTACTACCAGACCACCGACACCCCGGCGAACGACGCCTTCGTCAAGGCGTACAAGGCCAAGTACGGGCAGAACAAGGTCACCTCCGACCCCATGGAGGCCGGGTACAACGCGGTCTACCTGTGGGCCGAGGCGGTCAAGAAGGCGGGCACGACCGAGGTCGAGGCGGTCAAGAAAGCCGCGCCCGGCATCTCGCTCGAACGCCCCGAGGGCCAGGTCACGATCGACGGCGAGAACCAGCACATGTACAAGACCGCCCGCATCGGCGTCATCCAGCCCGACGGCCTGATCAAGCAGGTGTGGGACTCCGGCAAGCCGATCAAGCCGGACCCGTACCTCAAGGGTTACTCCTGGGCGGCCGGCCTGGCGGCGGGCAAGTGATGTCGGCCTTCGTCAACCAGCTCCCCATCGGGCTGTCGATCGGGGCGGTGCTGCTGCTCATCGCGCTCGGGCTGACGTTCACGTTCGGGCAGATGGGCGTGATCAACATGGCGCACGGCGAGTTCATCATGGCGGGGGCGTACACCGCGTTCCTGCTCCAGGACCTCGTGCTGGCGCTGCCGGTGGCGTTCCTGGTGGCCGGCGTCATGGGGCTGATCCTCGAGCGGGCCGCCATCAGGCACTTCTACGGCCGGCCGCTGGACACGCTGCTGCTCACCTGGGGCGTGAGCCTGGTGCTGCAGCAGCTCGCCCGTGACCTGTTCGGGGCGCCGAACGTGCAGGTGCCCGCCCCTTCCTGGCTGTCGGGAGGGTTGGGCATCCTGCCCTACAACCGGCTGTTCATCATGGGGCTCGCGGTGGCCGGCGTGGTGGCGGTCTGGCTGTACCTCACCCGCACCGGGCTGGGGCGCAGGACGCAGGCCGTGGTCCAGAACCGGCAGCTGGCGGCGACCAGCGGCATCGACACCGGCCGGGTGGACATGCTGACGTTCTTCATCGGGTCCGGGCTGGCGGGGGTGGCCGGGGTGGCGCTGACGCTCATCGGGCCCGTCGGGCCGGCGCTCGGGACGTACTACATCGTGGACGCCTTCCTCGTCGTCGTGGCGGGCGGGCTCGGGCAGCTGCGCGGGGCCGTGCTGGCGGCGATCGGGCTGGGGCTGCTGAACTCCTACGCCGAGTTCTGGTCGGACGCCTCCCTGGCGAAGGTGATCGTGTTCGCCGTGATCATCGCGTTCCTGCAGGTACGGCCGCAGGGCCTGTTCGTGTTGCGGTCGAGGGTGCTCACATGATCAAGAGGAATCTGCCTTTCGCGACCGTGGCCGTGATCGCCCTGGTGGCGGCCCCGCTGCTGCTGGAGCCGTTCCGGCTGGGGCTGCTGGCGAAGTACCTGTGCTACGCGATCGTCGCGCTCGGGATCGGGCTGGCCTGGGGCAAGGGTGGCATGCTCACGCTCGGCCAGGGCGTGTTCTTCGGGCTGGGCGGCTACTCGATGGCGATGTACCTCAAGCTGACCGAGGCCGGCGGCGGGCTGCCCGACTTCATGGTGTGGAGCGGGGTGGAGCGGCTGCCCGCGCTGTGGGCGCCGTTCGCCAACCCGGTCTTCGCCCTCGCCATGGCCGTGGTGGGGCCCGTGGTGATCGCGCTGATCCTGGGCACGCTGGTGTTCAGGCAGCGCGTACGGGGCGCGTACTTCGCGATCCTCACCCAGGCGCTGGCCGCGGCCATGGTGATCCTGCTCGTCGGCCAGCAGGGCCTGACCGGCGGCACCAACGGCATGACCAACTTCTTCGAGCTGTTCGGCCAGGACCTGGCCGAGGACTCCACGCAGCGGCTGCTCTACCTGGTGGTGGCGGGCGTACTCGGGGCCCTCTACCTCGCCACCCGGCAGCTCGTGAACAGCCGCTACGGCCGGCTGCTGGTCGCGGTCAGGGACGGTGAGGACCGGGTGCGCTTCCTCGGCTACGACCCGGCCCTGGTCAAGACCGTCACCTTCGCCGTCTCGGCGGGCATGGCGGGGCTGGCGGGTGCGCTGTTCGTGCCGGTGGTCGGCATCATCTCGCCCGCGCTGCTCGGCGTCGTGCCCTCGCTCGAGCTGGTCGTCGCCGTGGCCGTCGGCGGGCGCCACGCGCTGGCCGGGGCCGTGCTCGGCGCGGTCGTCATGGGGTACGCCAGGACGGCGTTCAGCGAGCAGTTCGCCGACGGCTGGCTCTACCTGCAGGGCGCGCTGTTCATCCTGGTCATGACGCTCGCCCCCAAGGGCATCGTCGGCATAGCGGGGAGGTTGCGACGTGCTCGAGCTACGTGACGTCCAGGTGGTGTTCGACGGGTTCAAGGCACTCGACGGCGTGGACCTGACCGTGCCCGAGGGCGAGCTGCGCTTCCTGATCGGACCCAACGGCGCGGGCAAGACCACGCTGATCGACGTGATCACCGGCCTCACGAAGCCGTCGGCGGGCAGCGTGCGGTTCGGCGAGCACGACCTGGTCGGCAAGAAGGAGCACCGGATCGTCCGGCTGGGCGTCGGCCGCACGTTCCAGACGTCGGTCGTGTTCGAGGAGCTCACCGTGGTCGAGAACCTCGACCTCGCGGCCAGCTTCCGCCAGCCCCTGTGGTCGCTGGCCCGGCGCCGCAAGGGCGTGTCGGCCGCCGTCGAGGAGGCCCTGGCAAGGACCGGGCTCGAAGAGCTCGCCGAGCGTTCGGCGGGTGTTCTCTCGCACGGCCAGCGCCAGTGGCTGGAGATCGGCATGCTGCTGGCGCAGCGGCCCCGGCTGCTGCTCCTGGACGAGCCGGTGGCGGGCATGTCCGGCGACGAACGTCAGCGCACCGGCGAACTGCTCACCCAGATCGCCGAGGACCACACGGTGATCGTGGTGGAGCACGACATGGAGTTTCTCCGGCGGCACGCCTCGACGGTGACCGTGCTGCACGAGGGCAAGGTGCTCGTGGAGGGGCCGGTGGACAAGGTCAGCGCCGACCCCCGCGTGCAGGAGGTCTACCTGGGGAGGAGGAAAGCGAGCGATGCTGTCGGTAACCGGCCTTGAGTCGGGGTACGGGAGGGCGCGCGTACTGTTCGGGGTCTCGCTGGAGGTCGGGCCAGGGCAGCTCGTGTGCGTCATGGGGCGCAACGGCGTAGGCAAGACGACGCTGCTCAACACCGTCATGGGGGTGCTCCCGGCGACGGCCGGGACGATCACGTTCGAGGGCCGCGACGTGACCAGGCTGAAGCCGCACGAGCGGGTGCGGCTGGGCATGGGGTACGTACCGCAGGGCCACGCCTGCTTCCCCCAGCTCTCGGTCCTGGGCAACCTGCTGGTCACCATGGAGGCCGCCAAGGTGCCGAAGCAGGCGATCGACGAGGCGCTGGACGTCTTCCCCGCGCTCAAGCCGCTGCTCAAGCGGAGCGCGGGGCACCTGTCGGGCGGTCAGCAGCAGCAGCTCGCCATGGCCCGCGCCCTGGTGACCAGGCCCAAGCTGCTCATCCTCGACGAACCGACCGAGGGCATCCAGCCGTCGATCATCCTGGAGATCGAGGCGGCCATCGAGCGGCTGCACGCCTCAGGGCTGGCCGTGCTGCTCGTGGAGCAGTACCTGGACATCGCGCTGCGGCTGGCCGACACGTTCGTCATCCTCGACGGCGGGCACGTCGTGCGCACGGGAGCCGCCGAGGAGCTGCACGGGGAGGAAGTGCGCCGCCTGCTTGCCGTCTGACGCCGAATTCCCCACGCGGGCTTCCTTGTGGAAGCGGCGTAGATCAAAATTGCGTAGTTGATGGCTCCTCTCACTCCCTCCGATCCGCACCGGCTGGGCCGCTACTGGCTGGCCGGGCGGCTCGGCGCCGGTGGCCAGGGCGTGGTGTACGAGGCGTACGGCGAGGCCGGCGAGCGGGTCGCGGTCAAGGTGCCCAGGTTCGACAGCGCCACCGCCAGGGCCAGGCTGGCCAAGGAGGCGTCGGCGGCCCGGCGGGTGGCCTCGTTCTGCACCGCCAGGGTGATCGAGGCGCAGGTGGACGTGGCCGCGCCGTACATCGTCAGCGAGTTCGTCCCGGGGCCCAGCCTGCGGCGGGTGGTCGAGGAGTCGGGGCCGTTCGAGGGGGACCGGCTGCGCCGCCTGGCCATCGGCGTGGCGACCGCGCTGACGGCCATCCACCGGGTCGGGATCGTGCACCGGGACCTGAAGCCGGACAACATCATCCTCGGCCCGGACGGGCCACGGGTGATCGACTTCGGGGTGGCCAGGGAGGTGGGGCCGACCACCTCCGGGCCGCTCATGGGGACGCCGCAGTACATGTCGCCCGAGCTGTTCCACGGGCGGCGGGCCACCGAGGCGGCCGACGTGTGGGCGTGGGCGATGGTGGTGCTGTTCGCGGCGCGGGGGCGCGACGCGATCAAGGGCGGGGAGCCGGTGGCGGTCATCGCCCGGGTGCTGGGGTTCCGGCCCGGCGCCGACGGTCTGCCCGACCCGCTCGGACCGCTGGTGACCGCCGCTCTCGCCGAGGAGCCCGCCGACCGGCCCTCCGCCCAGGCATTGCTCCTGCGGCTGGTCGGCGACGGGGAGGGAGATCCCCTCACCCGTGGCGGGACGCTCGCGGGAGAGCTCAGGGGCGCGGCGGCGGAGCCGGATCTCGGGGCCGTCGCGGAGGACCTCTATGGCGAGCTGACCGAGGCCGAGCGGGAGGGCGTGCCCCAGGTCCTCCTGCGGATGATCGACGGTGACTCGCTCAGGCCGGTCGGCCGCGAGGAGCTTCCCGAGGCCGCGGCCGTGGACGCGCTGCTCACCGTGTTCGCCGGCGCGGGACTCGTGGTGCGCAACGGCACCGTGTACGAGCTGGCCCGCCCCGGGCTCGTCCAGGCCTGGCCCAGGCTGCGGGAGTGGGTGGCCGCCAACCGCGAGGGACTGCGCGTGCACCGCCGCCTGGCCGAAGCGGCGGCGCTGTGGGAGGGCCAGGGCAGGAAGCCCGCCGATCTGCTGCACGGCTCCAGCCTCGACAGGACCCTGCGCTGGGCGGCCACCGAGCGCAAGGACCTCACGCTGGCCAGGCGGGAGCGCGAGTTCCTCGACGCGGCGGCCCGGCAGGCCAGGCGGCAGTCCAGGAGGCGGGGCCTGCTGGCGGCGGCCCTGGCCGTGCTGCTGGTGGTCGCGCTGGGCGGGCTGGGGCTGGCCGAGTACCTGCGCAGGGAGTCCGACCGTCAGCGTGACGACGCGCTGGCCAGGGAGCTCACCCTGCGCGCCGCCGACCTGCGGGAGACGGAGCCGCCGCTGGCCCGGCTGCTCACCGTGGCGGCCTGGCGGCTGAGCCCGTCGCTGCCGGAGACGCGGGGCGCGCTCTACGACTCGCTGTCCGAGCCCACGGCCGACGTCTTCACCGACCCGTACCGGGGCGCGGACTCCGTGTACGGCATCAGCCGCGACGGCCGCACCCTGGTCGCCGTACAAGGGGGGCGGGCCAGGGTCTGGGACGTGCCGGCGCACCGGCAGATCCACGAGATCGGCGGGCTGGAGGCGGGCGTGCGCTGGGCCGCGATCAGCCCCGACGGGCGCACCCTGGCCCTCCAGTACGCGCAGGGCGTACGGCTCTGGGACGTCGCCACGGGCCGCCCGCGTGGCGACTGGTTCGGGGGACCCGCCGGGGTGACGCAAGATCTGGAGTTCGACCGGACGGGACGGCTGCTCGCCCTGCCCAAGAGCCCGGTGGGCGACGTGCGATGGTGGGACGTCTCCACCCGCAAGCCCCTCATCACTCCCCAGGGGGCCGGCCTGGAGGCGGTCAGCGCGGACGGCCGGTTCGGCGTGGTCACCCATGTCGGGGAGGGCCGCGTACAGCTCTGGGACCTCAAGGCGGGCAGGCGGCTGGCCGCCCCATGGCTGCCGAGCAGGAGGGAAGGCGTCTTCGACGCCCAGTTCAGCGCCGACGGGCGGGCGCTGGCGCTCACCCGCCCGAGGGGCCGCGAGACCGCGGTGACCGTCTACTCGGTGCCGGACGGCGCCAAACTGGTGACCGGCGACTCCGGGGCCTCGGTCGAGTTCGGGTTCGGCGACCGGTACGTCGCCACCTGGGAGTGGGGGCACGAGCTGATCATCCGGCGGCGGTCCAACGGGGCCGTCGTGCTGCGGCGGGTCCCGCCGGCGCCCGTCAGCGAGCTCCGCTTCGACGAGGAGCGGCGGGCGCTGCGGCTGCTGAGCGACGGCGGGGTCGTCCACACGCTGGACGTGTCCATGCTGTTCGACCGGTCGACCAGCGGCGGCGGCGACCAGGACCAGGTGCTGCTCGACCCGTCGGAGCGGGTCCTGGCGGCCAAGGAGCGCGGCGCCCTGACCCTGTGGGACGTGGCGACCGGCCGTTCGCTGGCCGCCCCGATCCCGTGGCGGGGCGAGGGGGACGCGATGGCGTTCAGCCGCGACGGCGGCCGGCTGGCCTATGCCGACGGCACCACGGTCCACGTCGTCCGGCTGCCACAGGGCGCGGAGACCGGCGGGTTCCGGCTGGCCGCCAAGGACGCGAGCGGGGCCGACTCGCTGGCCTTCAGCCCGGACGGCCGCACCCTCGCGATCTCTCCGTCGGGCGGCGCCGGCGACCTGCCGGTGGAGCTGTACGACCTCCAGCGCGGCACGTCCAGGAGCACGCCCGGCCCGGCCCCCGGGCACCTCGCCTTCCGCCCGGACGGCCGCCTGCTGCTGGGCGGCGTGACACCGCACCGCATCGACCCTGCGAAAGCCGCCGAACTGCCTCCGGCGCCGGGGATCGGGCAGCTCGAAGGCCCCTACGCGTTCAGCCCGGACGGCCGGCGGTTGGCGATCTTCGGATCCGACCGGATCAGTCTGTGGAACGGGGACCTCACCACCAGGCTCGCCGACTTCCCCGCCATGCCCGCGAGCGCCGTCGGACAGGTCCAGAGCCTCCCCGCCGTGCGCGTCATCGCGGTCGAGCGGCTCGCCTGGTCACCGGACGGACGCATGATCGCCGCGTACGAAGGAGGCGCCCGCATCCGCCTCTGGGACGTGACGGGCCGCCGGATGCTGGGCGTGGTCTTCGACGGCCTGCAGTCGACCGAGACCAGCCTCAACGGCTACCTGGCCTTCTCCTCCGACAGCAGAAGGCTCTACAGCGTCACGGCGGACGGCACGGTACGCACGCACGAACTCGGCGGCGACCGCGTGGCCGCCGCCGTGTGCGGGCGCGCGGGCCGCACCCTCACCGCCCAGGAGTGGTCCCGCTACCTGGGCGGCATCGACCCCTTCACCCTCTGTCCCTAGGCCGTCCAGGCGCGGGCCGACCTGACGATCTCCTCCAGGTGGTCGCTGTGCGCGCCGCGCCAGTAGACCTGGCCGCACTCGCCGCACCGCCCGTACAGGTCGTAGTTGCGCTCCGTGCCCGCCTCCAGCAGCGACGCCACCTCGTGCTTGGCGACCGGCTCCAGCTCGCCGTTGCACGCCGTGCAGCGCGTCCACGGGCGCAGCGGCGGCGTGAAGCGCTCGAGCAGGTCGCGGAGCTGGTCGGCGGGGCGGGAGCCGCGCACGTACGCGCCCAGCCAGAGCGCGCGGCGGCGCAGCAGGCCGCGGTCCTGCGTGAGCAGCACCCGGCGCTCCTCGTTGGCCTGCACCACCAGCGCCGGGTCGTCCATGTCGTTGTGGTAGGCCGCGTCGATGCCGAGCAGGCGCAGCCGCCGCGCCAGCGTGCCCAGGTGCACGTCGAGCAGGAAGCGCGGCTCGCCCGGCAGCGGCTGCGGGCGCGGGACCGGGTGCACCTCCACCACGTCGCCGGGCACGAGCTGGTACGAGGGCGGCACCCCGCGGCCGTCCACGACCATCGGCCCCACCTCGGTCAGCGGGATGCCGAGCGACTCGACGTGGTGGCCCAGCGTGGAGGTGCCGTCCGGCGTCACCTGCTGCCACTCCTGCCGCCGGCTCACCGGCAGGAACATCGTCAATTCCGAGGCGATGCGCAGGCGTGTGTCCCGTTCGCTCACAAAGTCCATTCTGGTGGACCGGATACCGTGAATTCATGTCGATATCCCGCCGCGCCTTCCTCGGGCTCCCCGCCCTGGCGGCCGGGTGCTCGGCCTCCGGCGGCACGTGGCCCGAGCTGCGGCTGGCGACCGGCGTGACGGGCGGGATCTACGAGCAGCTCGGCGACGGGATCGCGCAGGAGCTGCGGCGGCTCGGGCTCACGGTGCGGGTGATGAACACCGCGGCCAGTGTGCAGAACCTGACGATGATGACCGACGGGCGGGCCGACGTGGCGTTCGCGCTGGCCGACAGCGCCGACGACGCCGTGCGGGTACGGCACCAGCCGGTGTCCGCGCTGGCCAGGGTGTACATGAACTACGTCCACCTGGTGGTGCGCGGGGGCTCCGGCATCGCCGCCGTCAAGGACCTGGCGGGCCGGACGGTCTCCATCGGGCTGGAGGGCTCGGGCACCGCGGTGACCGCCGTCCGCGTGCTGGCCGTGGCCGGGCTGACCAGGCCCGCCGTGGTCAGCAGGCTGAGTCTCGACGAGTCGGTCCAGGCGCTGCGTGACGGCGGGATCGAGGCGTTCTTCTGGTCCGGCGGGGTGCCCACGCCCGTCCTGACCTCGCTCGGGGACATCGAGCTCGTGCCGCTCGATCCGCTGGTGCCGGTGCTGCGCCGCCGCTTCGGCCCGCTCTACGAGCACGCGCTGGTGCCCGCCGGCGTGTACGGCAGCGGCAAGCCGGTGCCGACCGTCGGTACCCCCAGCTATCTGATGTGCCGGACCACGCTCCCGGACGACCTGGCGTTCATGATCACCGAGACCGTCTTCCACGCCCGCGACCGCCTCCAGGCACCGTCGGCGCCGGGCGGGCGGCTGGACATGCGCTACGCCATCGGCACCGGCGTCGTCCCGCTCCACCCGGGCGCGGCCCGCTACTACCAGTCCGTCTACGGCTGACTTTTCAGGCGTAGCTCCACGATCAAGCCGTGCGGCACGGCGGGCAGCAGCGCCAGCGCGGCCCCGCACGTCCTGGCCAGCTCGGCGGCGATGGCCAGGCCCAGGCCGCTGCCCGGCACGTTCGCATGGGCCCCGGACCGCCAGAACCGTCCCAGCGCCTCCGAGCGCTCCTCCTCGCTCAGCCCCGGCCCGTCGTCGGCCACCCGCAGCACACCGTCGTCCAGGGTGACCGTGACCGTGCCGCCCTCGGGCACGAACTTCTGGGCGTTGTCGAGCGCGATGTCCGCCACCCTGGCCGCGGCCTCCGGAACGACCTCCGTCTCCGGGATGCCGGTCACGAGCCGCACGCCCTTGGCCGCGTACACCTCCCGCCACGCGGCCAGCCGCGGCGCGAGCGGGACCTCCTTGCCCTCGACCACCGCGCCCGCCTCCACCCGAGCCAGCGCCAGCAGGTCCTCCACCAGCAGCGCCAGCCGGTCCAGCTCCGCCATCGCCTCCTCGAACTCGGCCGCGCCCTCGCCCCGCAGGTGGGGCTCGAGGTTCTCCAGCCGCAGCCCGAGCACGGTGAGCGGGGTGCGCAGCTCGTGCGAGGCGTCCGCCACGAACGCCCGCTGCCGCTCCATCGCGCTGGAGACCGCGTCGGCCATCGCGTTGAAGCGCTCCTCCAGTCGCCGCAGCTCGGAGGGCCCGGCGCCGGGATGCGCGCGGGCGTCGAGCCTGCCGTGCGCGATGGCCTGCGTGGTGCGGTCGAGCTCGGTGACGGGCCGCAGGATCCAGCGGGCCAGCCGCCGGGCCGCCAGCGCGGAGTACGCCAGCGCCACCAGCGCGCCGAGCGCCAGCGCGCCCCACACCAGCGACACGTCCAGCCGGGCCCGGCTGGTGGGGGCCTCGAGCAGCACCACCCCGGACAGCTGCGCGTCCCGTCCCGCGGGCTCGGCCAGCAGCACCGTGGCCGGGCCGAACGGGCTGATCGTGGGCAGGTCCTCGGTGGTGCGGCCGGCCAGCGCGAGGCGCGTCGCCTCCCGGTCGTCGGCGTCGAACCGCCCCACGGTGGCCAGGATGGAGCCGTCGCGGTCGCGTACGCGCACCGCGGCGCCGTACAGCTCGGCGTAGCGGTTGATCTCGGAGATGAGCCCCACGCGGTCGTCCTCCCTGGCCGCCTGGTCGGCCAGCTCCGCGAAGCGGGTGGCGTCGGCGCGGCGGTCGAGGAGGAGGCGGTTGGTGCGGTGGGAGGCGTAGGCGAGGCCGAGCGGCACGGCCAGCGCCGCGATGAGAAACACGATCAGCGTGGTGAACGTGACCACCAGGCGGGAGTTCACGCCGTCGAGCCCAGCCGGTAGCCGGTGCCGCGCAGCGTCTCCACCAGCCCGGGGCGGCCGGTCTTGGAACGCAGGTTGGCCACGTGCACGTCCAGCGACCGGGACGCCGACAGCAGCGGGTCGCCCCAGACCTCGTCGAGGATCTCCTCCCTGCCGCGCACGACACCGGGCTCGCGCGCCAGCATCGCCAGCACGTCGAACTCACGCCTGGTCAGCGTCACGAGCTCGCCGGCCACCGTGACCTGCCTGGACTCCAGGTCGATGCGGACGTCGCCGACGCTCACCACGTCGTCGCGGGCCGGGCGCGGCCTGGTGCCGCGGCGCACCACCGCCTCCATGCGGGCCATCAGCTCGACCGTGCGGAACGGCTTGACCAGGTAGTCGTCGGCTCCGGAGCGCAGCCCGCGCAGCACCTCGCGCTCCTCCGTACGGGCCGTGACCACGATGAGCGGCACCGCCGACACCCGGCGCAGGCGGCGCAGCACGTCGAGCCCGTCCATGTCGGGCAGACCGAGGTCGAGCAGGACGAAGTCGACGCCCCCCGCCAGGCGGAGGGCGTCGACGGCCAGCCCCGCACGGCTGACCTGGTGTCCGTGCCGGGCGAGGGCCGTGGTGAGCGCGGAGGCAAGCCGATCGTCGTCCTCGACCAGCAGAACTCGCATACGGCCAGGTTAGACGGAGACCGGCACCGATTCCCCCTGCTCGGACCTGGTCAGCGCCGCATCGCGGGTCTCGCGCATGGTGAGGTAGACGACCAGCGAGATCGCCGCGAGCGCGGAGACGTACCAGTAGAAGCCGGACTCGATGTTGGCTTTCTTGAACCAGAGGGCCACGTACTCGGCCGTGCCGCCGAACAGCGCGTTCGCGATCGCGTACGGCAGCGCCACACCGAGGGCCCGCACCTGGGTGGGGAACAGCTCGGCCTTCACCACCGCGTTGATCGAGGTGTAGCCGGTCACGATGACCAGCGCGACCAGGGAGAGCACCAGCGCCCCGCCGAACGTGGTGGCGCTGCCCAGCGCGGTCATCAGCGGCACCGTGCCCAGCATCGAGCCGATGCCGAACGTGATCAGCAGCGGCCGCCGGCCGATCCGGTCCGACAGCGCCCCCGCCAGCGGCTGCAGCAGCATGAAGATGAACAGCGCGGAGAAGCTGACGAGAGCCGCGGTCTCCTTCGCCATGCCCGCGGTGTTGACCAGGTACTTGGTGAGGTAGGTGGTGTAGGTGTAGTACGCGACCGTGCCGCCCATCGTCAGGGCGATGACCAGCACGGCCTCCTTCTTGTGCGCCCAGAGCTGCCTGATCGTGCCGCGCTCCTCGGAGTGCCGGGTCTCCTCGTCGTGCGCCTCGGTCTCCAGGAGGTTGCGCCGCAGGTAGAACACGACCGCCGCGCCCACCGCGCCCACGATGAACGGGATGCGCCAGCCGTAGGAGCTGAGGTCCTCCTTCGACATCGTGTTCTGCAGGATGATCTGCAGGCCGAGGCCGACCAGCTGCCCCGCGGTCATCGACACGTACTGGAAGCTAGAGGCGAAGCCGCGCTTGCCCTGCGGGGTGGCCTCGGTCAGATAGGTGGCGCTGGCCGCGTACTCGCCGCCGACCGACAGGCCCTGCAGCAGCCGGGCCAGCAGCAGGACCAGCGAGCCGAAGGCGCCCGCCGTGGCGTACGTCGGGGCGATGGCGATGAGCAGCGCGCTGGCCGACATCAGCGTCACCGTCAGCGTCAGCGCCGCCTTGCGGCCCTTCCTGTCGGCGAAGCGGCCGAGCAGCCAGCCGCCGACCGGACGCATGAAGAAGCCGACGGCGAAGATGCCCGCGGTGTTGAGCAGCTGTGCGGTCGTGTCGCCCTCGGGGAAGAAGGACGCGGCGAAGTAGACGGCGAAGCTGGAGTAGACGAACCAGTCGTACCACTCGACCAGATTGCCGACCGACCCGCCGATCACTGCCTTCCAGGGCACGCGTGCCTTGCTCACGGAGAACCTCCTGGGGGGAGTAGGTGCAGGTCAGAGCCTCTCCCCAGAAGGATGTTCGGACAAGGGCGCAAGGCCCAGATCTAACGTCCGCTTAACATGCGCGCTATCTCCGGCCTGTAGGGCTCTACAGCGCGAGCCGCCACTCGTTCCACTCGTCGAACAGCTCGAAGCCCATGGCCTCGTTGATGGCCAGCATGTGGGCGTTGGAGGTGGCGTTCCAGGTGATGATCCGCTCCAGGTGGGGCTCGTGCTCGCGCAGCCGGAGCGCGTTGGCGAGCTTGAGCAGCAGGCCCAGGCGGTGGCCCCGGTGCTCGGCCAGCACGGTCGTGTCCGCCTGGTGGCCCCAGCCGCTGGAGCGGTCGGCCTCGAGGTAGACGCGCGTGTATCCGGCCGGCGCCCCGTCGGAGTCGCGGCGGGCGATCGTCGTGTACGCGGTCAGCCCGCGGATCGGGATGCCCTCCTCGCGGTGACGGACGCGGTCGAGGCTGAAGGTCACGTCCTCGATGTCCGCGTCGCGCGGGGCGTCGTTCATGCCGTTCATCAGGGCGGCGAGGTCGGGGATCAGATCGGGCCCCGCCGGGCCGGTCCAGCTTTCGAGGTGGTAGCCCTCGACGCGGGGGAGCAGGCGTTCCAGCGCGTCCCAGTCGGCCTTGCGCAGGTCGAGCGTGCGGCGGGCCTCCATGAGGGAGACCGTCATGCCGTGTGCCACCGCGAAGCGGGCGCCCACGCCGGTGACGGGGGTCTCCGCCAGGAGCAGGGTCCTGCCGTGGGCGCGCAGGCGGTCGAGAACGTGCTCGAACAGCGCCGAGCCGAGCCCCCGGCCGCGCCGCTCCGGGCGTACGACGAGGGGGAAGAGCCAGCCCGTGTGGGTGTTGTCGAGCTGGGGGAGCGATAACCCATATCCGCCGACGACCTCGCCGTCCTCGACGACCGCCCACAGCTCGCTCCGCGCGCCCGGCTCGTGCGCGGCGACGTCGTGGCGGAAGCGGGCGAGCGACATCGTCGGGCCCGGGTCGTCGGTCTTACCCGCGACGTACGCCTCGTGCAGGCCCGTGACCAGGTTTCCCGGCCGGTCAAGATCGATGGGCTGAATGCGCATGAGCCCAGCAAATCGCACCGGGAACGACCGGGGCGACCGAATTTACCGCCGGTGATTCCCGCCTTCGTACGGCCGGTAGTTCTCTACCTTCTTACTGCCGGTAGTTCTCCACCTCGCCGGCCGGGCGGGCGGCGGCATGGTCGGGATCGTCACCGGCGTTGCGCCTGGCCCGGCGCTGCCTGAGCAGGTCCCAGCACTGGTCGAGCGCGTTCTCGAGCTCCTTGATGCGCGCGTGCTCCTCGTCGGTGGTCACTTCGCCCCTGGTCAGCCTGTCGCGCAGCTCGTGCTCTTCGGTGACCAGATCGCCGATCCTGGTGAGAATCTCGTCGTCCCGCATGCCTGAACTCTAGTCACTGGGCTCGTCCGGCCGCTCGGGCGGGGCGGAACGTAAGTGGCGGTACGTGATAGAACACGCCCTATGCCTGGAATCGCGCTGGTAAGGAAGCCTGGCCCTCGGATCGCCGAGGGCATCGTGACCCACATCGAGCGCGAGCCGGTCGATCCCGGACGGGCGCTCCACCAGCACGACGCCTACGTGGCCGCGCTGGCCGCCGCCGGGTGGCGGGTCACGTACGTACCGGAGGCCCACGAGTTGCCGGACGCGCCGTTCGTGGAGGACACCGTGGTGGTGTCGGGGCGGCTGGCCGTGCTGACCAGGCCGGGCGCGGAGGCGCGGCGGCCCGAGGTGGAGTCCGTGGCGGCGGCCGTGCGGAAGCTGCGGCTCAAGGCGGTCAGGATCGCGGCGCCCGGGACGCTGGACGGGGGAGACGTGCTGCAGGTCGGCCGCACCGTGTACGTCGGCAGGTCGGCGCGCAGCAGCGACGGCGGCATCGCCCAGCTCGCCGGCCTGCTGCCGGAGCGCCGGATCGTGCCCGTGGACCTGCACGGCGTGCTGCACCTCAAGTCGGCGGTGACCGCCCTGCCCGACGGGACGCTCATCGGCGACCCGCGCCACGTGGACCTGCCCGGGCTGCTCGAGCCGCCGGAGGAGGCCGGGGCGCACGTGGTGCCCCTGGGCGGCGACCGCGTCCTCCTGGCCGCCTCGGCGCCTCGGACCGCCGCGCTGCTCGAGCAGCGCGGACTGAGCGTGACCACGGTGGACATCTCGGAGTTCGAGCGGCTGGAAGGATGCGTGACCTGCCTCAGCGTCCTGATCCCGGACTGACGGTTGTTTCTCATCATTTGAGACCCTGGACGGCGCATCCCGAGACGTCTGGTAGCGTGCAAGGCATGCTGCGTGGGCTGCTTCTTAGCTGCCGCGGCGGGGGCCTCTAGGCCGGCTCCCTCGCCGCGGAGCCAGTCATGCGCGTCGGCCGTTCTCATCCGACCGACGAGGAGTCAGCAGACATGACCGCTCAGCAGCCCAGCCCCATGCCGATCCATCGCTATCAGCCCTATGCGCCCGTACGCCTGACCGACCGCACGTGGCCGGACCAGGTCATCACCAAGGCGCCCCGCTGGTGCGCGGTCGACCTCCGCGACGGCAACCAGGCCCTGATCGACCCGATGGACCCCCATCGCAAGCTCAAGATGTTCGAGCTGCTCGTACGCATGGGCTACAAGGAGATCGAGGTCGGCTTCCCGGCGGCCTCGCAGACCGACTTCGACTTCATCCGGCAGATCATCGAAGAGGGCCGCGTCCCCGACGACGTGGTCATCCAGGTGCTGACCCAGGCCAGGCCCGAGCTGATCGAGCGGACCTTCGAGTCCATCGAGGGCGCCAAGCAGGCCATCGTCCACCTGTACAACTCGACCTCCACCCTCCAGCGCCGCGTGGTGTTCGGCCTGGACAAAGAGGGCATCACCGCCATCGCCGTCGAGGGCGCCAAGCTGGTCAAGAAGCTCGCCGACGCGAGCGACGTCGACGTCTACTTCCAGTACTCTCCCGAGTCGTTCACCGGCACCGAGCTCGAGTACGCCGTCGAGGTGTGCGACGCGGTCAACGACGTGTGGCAGCCCACCCCCGACCGCAAGGTCATCATCAACCTGCCGGCCACGGTCGAGATGGCCACCCCCAACGTCTACGCCGACCAGATCGAGTGGATGCACCGCCACCTCAAGCGCCGCGACTCGATCGTCCTGTCCCTCCACCCGCACAACGACCGCGGCAGCGCCGTGGCCGCCGCCGAGCTGGGCTACATGGCGGGCGCCGACCGCATCGAGGGCTGCCTGTTCGGCAACGGCGAGCGCACCGGCAACGTCTGCCTGGTCACCCTGGGCATGAACCTGTTCTCCCAGGGCATCGACCCCGAGATCGACTTCAGTGACATCGACGAGATCCGTCGCATCACCGAATACTGCAACCAGCTGCCCGTGCACCCGCGCCACCCGTGGGGCGGCGAGCTGGTCTACACCGCCTTCTCCGGCTCCCACCAGGACGCCATCAAGAAGGGCTTCGAGCACCTCGAGCGCGACGCGGCCGCGGCTGGCGTACCGGTGGACGACTTCACCTGGGCGGTGCCGTACCTGCCGATCGACCCGAAGGACATCGGCCGCACGTACGAGGCCGTCATCCGCGTCAACAGCCAGTCCGGCAAGGGCGGCGTCGCGTACATCATGAAGGCCGACCACCAGCTCGACATGCCGCGGCGGCTGCAGATCGAGTTCTCCAAGGTCGTGCAGGCTCGCACCGACAGCGAGGGCGGCGAGATCAGCCCCGCCGCGATGTACGAGATTTTCCGCGACGAATACCTCCCCAACCCGGCCAACCGCTGGGGCCGCCTCAGCCTCATGGCCCACCGCCACGAATCCACGGTGGACGACAAGGACCGCATCAGCGCCGACATTCGGCTCGACGGGGAAATCCGCGAAATCGAGGGCACGGGTAATGGCCCGATCTCGGCTTTCATCGACGCCATTTCTGGAGCCGGTATCCGGGTGCGCGTTCTGGATTATGTGGAGCACGCGATGAGCGCGGGCAGTGACGCCAAGGCGGCCTCTTATTTGGAGTGTGAGGTCGACGGGCAGGTGCTTTGGGGGGTCGGGGTCGACGCCAACACCACGACGGCATCGCTCAAGGCCATCATCTCGGCGGTCAATCGCGCTGCGCGCCCATAAGACTGCATACTGATAGCTCGACCGCGCCCCCTCCCTCACGATCGGAAGGGGGCGCGGTCGAGCTATTCATGTCAGGAGGTTTCTGGGGCATTTCCCAATTCTGCGCCAGATGCGACACCTTTGAGACTCTCATGCAGGCGCACTTCAAGGGTAAGGATATATCGCTTAAGACCTATCTGGTCCTTAAGTGGCCTGAGAAGATCCCCTAGAAGGTACTTTGCGAAGCTCGCTGTAGCGCCAAAGATTCGAGCTGGTCGCTGAGGGAAACCGCACGGCTGCGGGCGGCGTATGCAAGAATCAGCGCAGGCCGCAGGACGGGACTGGCTGCGAGAAGTTCCGTTGGCGCCGAACGTCTGGCGTCAGTCAGAACAACTGAATCATGAACAGGTCTCATTGGTGCGCTGGCGGCATGGGAAAGTCAGGAAACCGTGGCAAGCATCATCGCCGAACTCCTTGATAGGCGCGAGGTCTCGAAGTATTTGATCGGTATCGCGGACGTCGAGGCCGAATGGGATATCTATAACCTCAGCTCCTATATGAGCGAGTGGATCCGTGTCAGCGACAACGGAATCGCAATCGACGAGGCTCAAAGCGAAAGATGCCTGATCAAATACGAGCTCTGGGACGGACCGCCTCCACTCTGCGACTCGTGGGACGGGACCTGGTCCGGAAGCGTATACCTGGCTTCCGGAGCGGTGTTCGCCATAAATGGCCATGACGGTAACGTATTTTGGGGTGCAGAGTTCGATCTTGGTCGGCGACACAGCGTCTGGCAGGTCAGAATCCATCGCAAGCGCCTGGGCTACGAAGAGTTCACGCCGGACCTCGTCAGCTTCACTCTGCTGAAGATACAGTTTTGGCTCGCGCCGCTATAGGCGGGGGTAGATGGAGCGCGCGTTCAGCCTCATCGTCCACCGCCACGAGTCCACGGTGGACGATGAGGACCGCATCAGCGCCGACGTACGGCTTGATGGAGAGTCGTGAGGTCGAGGGCACGGGCACCGGGCCGATCTCGACCTGCATCGACGTGATCGAAGGTCGGCGTCAGGGTGCGTGTTCTGGACTACGTGGAGCACGTGATGAGCGCTGGCGCCGACGCCGAAGCCGCCTCGTACCTGGAGTGGTAGGTCGACGGGCAGGTGCTGTGGGGCATCGACGCCAACATCACGACGACCTCCCTCAAGGCCATCGTCTCGACGCTCAACCGCGCTCTCTCGATCAGGGGGTGCGGACGGGTCGTCGGGGTGCGGCTTTTATTTGCCGGGAGTGCAGTTGTAGAGCTCGCCGTAGCGTTTCTGGGCGATGCGCATGAGTTCGATCATGTCCTTGATCGCATCCCTGCCCTTGGCGACTTGGGGTAGATAGATGTCGATCATCCGCTCTTTGGCGCCGCAGCGGAACAAGGCGCTCACTCGATACGGCTGGTCGGCGAACGGAGCGCTTCGTACGTATGCGGCCATGCCATCACCGAGATCGGGTGGAAGGGAAATTCCGCCATACCTGCTGTAGAGCGGACGCCTGTCCTCATGCATGAGGAAGTCCATGTGCTCCCGAGGCATACCGGATCCCTCCCGCGCCCACCACACTCCAAGCCGCGGTGTGCTCGCATCGGGAGCTCGGCAGTCACCGTTGTTCTCAGTTCCGTTGATTCTCTCGACGAGAGGTGCGGTGATGCCACTGATGGTGCGAAATGCCTGTTCGGGGATGAGCTTGCAGACGTATGGCGAAGAATTCACGACCGGCTGTGGAACTGGTGCCGGTGTAGAGACGATCTGCTTCTCCGGCGTACAGGCTGCGGTGATCAGCGCGAAAGCACTCAGAGCGGCGAAAAGCCCAGAACGCCTCATCTCCCACCTCGGGTGGAGGAGATATCAAGGTCGAGATAGTCGTCCACCTCAGTGGTGCTGCGAAAGGTGGTGCTGAAGTTATTGAGTAGTTCGCTACTGCCTCCCCTTGCGCGAGTCCACTCGAGGAACTGGCTGTATTCCTGCGAGGTCATCTCGGCGAAAGTCTTGATCTTGAGACCCCCGTCCGCGAACGGTTGCTTGCTCAGTTCCAGGTCGTTGAGCAAACCCTTGCTCAGCATGGCTGTGGCGAGCATCTGCTCCGCCAGTCGCTCCACCGCTAGCCGATTGTCCGCCAGCGTGCTTTGCGTATCGTCCAACCCCCGCCCGTGCTCGGACATCCGCTGGGCGACCCGATTAGCGATCTCGTCATATGCTGCCCCGGCGAGTTTGTCGTATCCCTTGCCTGCCAAATCGCCAAATACTCCCTTGGCAAGTTGGCCTACCTGCTTGGCTCCCGGCACCGGGAGCAGTCCAATAGCGTCGCTCACCATGCTCTTCAGCGCCTCGTCCGCCTTCTTGTCGTCCAGCCCCTGCGCGATCAGCACCTGGCGGCGTGTCTCCACTATGTGGGTGAAGGGACGTGCCTCCTCCACGGTGCGGTCTGTCAGGAACTGCGTAGTGTCGGTGCTGTCGACTCGGCCGTTCTCATTGAGGTCAAAGTGCTTGACGTCGGCCTTGGTGAAGCCAAAGCGCTCGGCGTTGGAGGCGTCGAGTCCGACGGGAGGCACAGTGTCGAGCGCCGCTCGCATATGCTCGGTCTGCGCTTTCACCAGTGCCTCGAACCCGGCGTCGTTGGATCCGGCCAATGTCAGCGCGTAGGACATGTCCTCGGCCGCCACGTTGCCGAAGGTCGCATGGTTCAGGTAAAGCCGAGAGAGTTGGTCGATGTTGGCAGCGATCGCGCGGGCAAGCGGGTAGCTCAGGGGCGTGTACCGATCGAAAACGTCTCGGTCCCTGATCTCCAGGTTGCCGCTGTCGGCTTTGCCAAAGGCACCGCGTACCTCGTCAGAGACAATTTTGGTCATCTCCGCGGCCAGCTTCTGGGAGGTGGCGTCTTGGCCGGTCGTCGCGGTTACCAGCATGTCGTTGAACGGCGCGTAGTCGCCCAGATAGCGGGATGCGTCCCACCGGGTCGTCAGCAGATAATCCAGCACGGACTCCTTCCACCCGGCCGGAGTGTGGTCCAGCAGGGCGTGGGATGCTTCGCGGCTGGACTTCGCCGCGTGGAAAAGGTCGTCCACCACCGACGATGTGCCTTTCGCGCCTGGAGCGTTCGCGTAGGTTCCCGGTCTCAGTAGGGTGCCGAGGCCAAGCGCGCCGGCCACGTCGACTATGGGGACCTGGGCACCCGCGAAAATACGCCCCAACGTGTCCTTCCTCGCCGCCCATTCGTCCTTGCGCTGCTCGTACTCGTAGACGATCACGTCGCGCCCGACGACCTCCATGAACTCCTTCGAGAACGGCGGCTTCCCGTCGTGGACGCGCCAGATGAGCGCCTGTGCCTGGTAACCCGAGTACTTGATGTCGCCGGCCTTGTGCTCGGCTCGGCCCTCCTTCACCAGGTCCTTGAGGAAATCGGCGCCCGCATACGCGGGGTTCTTCGGATCGGTCCCCTTGGCCAGGGCCGTGCTCAGCATGCGCAGGGCTTTTTGGCCTTGGCCGGAGAGGTGGGCCATGCGATCGGAGTCCCCGTGGATCTTGGCGTCGCGCAGTTGTGCGGCGAGCGAGCCGGGCAACTGCGTCACGCCCCTGGCGCCCAGCGCAGCGAGGAATGCCCTGACGAACTCCGCGTCCCCGGTCCGCGGCGCGTACTTCTCCAGTTCGGCCAGCGCCTTGGCGTCTCCGTCTGCGGCGTTCAGCGCAGCGCGACCCGCCAGTGTCCCGTCGAGCAACCCCTTGGCAGCCTCCAGGCTGTCAGGCATGTCGAGGAAGCTCCCGGCGGGCGTGCTCCTGCCGAATGTGACCTTCTGCCGCTGCAGCTCGTGGACCAGTTTCTGCCGTCGCCGCAGGTCCTCGGCCTGCGTGGTGACCCGTCCGGCCAGTTGCCGCAGCCGCGCCGCCGGAGAAGTGTCCAGGCCGGCGCTCTGCAGTTCGCTGTGCAGGGCCTGCGCCAGCTCCTCCAGCCGCCGGGCCGCCTCGGTGTGCTTGCTCGTCATCGTGTCGAACTCGGGCTGCTTGACCCCGGTGAACTCCGTCATGGCGTTTCCTGAAGCGAGGCCAGCTTCTGGTTCGCGTTGTGGACGGCCTGCGCGAGCATGTCACGCAGCTCTCGCTGGTCGGCGTGGACCTGGGCGTCGAACCTGGCGCCTGTCGGCCCCACCCACGCGTCGTTCTCCATCAGGCGGCAGGACGGATCGAGAGCCCACCAGTGCTCGTCGGACAGCCGCTGGATCCGCTGTGCCGCGGCCCGCATCGCCTGGCGATCGAGGTTGGCCAAGATGATCCCCTTGTACGGCTCGCTGCACAGAGCAGATCAGGAGGCAGCGCCCTCCACGCCTTTCACACGGTAATCAACATCACGTCAACAAAACAAGCTGAAACTCGCTGAAAGGTATAGCGCGTTCGAGTTTTGTTCGAAAATGGGCGTTTTGTCTTACTGGGGGGGTGGCTCGGACTTCTTGAAGGAGGCGAAGCGTGCAGAGCCATCATTGCGCCCTGGTAGAGACGTGATCTTCCGCCACTCTTCTCGGGATTGGAATTGACTCTGGCCTATGGATCTCTTTCTCAAACGAGAATGAAACCTGGTGGATGCTCGTTGAAGATCAACTGAAACGGTCGGGGTGGGGACCAGGTGCTCGAGGAGCACGTCATCATGGACAGGAAGATCCTTGTCGCCGCAGGCGGGTCGAGGCGGGGGCGCAGTTGCGCGCTCGAATACCGCTCCGGGTTGGCTCTTTGCGGCGGTGGAGGTCAAGCGAACGGCTATCACGCCGACGATGCATCGAACAGGTCAAACGGCATGCCAGGAGGCTGGAGTCACCCTTTGTCCATGCGGCGAACAGGCTCAAGATCCGGGAGGTCGACCTTGGCGCCGGTCTCATCGGGGAGATCGACGCCTATCGGCGGACGATCTGTGGACGCGCTATCGCCAGGGCTCGACGTGCGGCTCGCCGCCGGCCTCGTGCTCATCCCGTACGATCAGGCGCTCAAGAACTGGTACGACATGCCGAAAGATTCCCGCTACCACCTACGGCTTGTGGCGCACTCTCGTCGGCACTTCGCGGTGAAGCTGCATGCGCTGACCGGAACTACCGGAGATCGGCCGAATACTCGCGTGAAGGATCTCGTCGACCATGCCCTGCTGAATGCGGCGTTCAGCGAAAGCTCTGAAATCCGAGGAAGGTCCTGGACAGAGGCGAATGACCTTCCTCGGAGGGGGAGGCCGGTGATACTTAGTCAAACTCGCCGGTTTTCACGCCATCGATGAAGGCGTTCCATTCGCCTGAGGTGAAGATCAGCGCGGGGCCGGTAGGGTTCTTGCTATCGCGAACGCCTCGGTGCCCGCCGGACAGTTCTGCGACCTCAACGCAGTTGCCACCGTCGCTTCCTGATTGGGTGGACTTGCGCCACGTAGCGGTGCTGAGTTCCTGCGTCAGCTCGTCCATCGCCGAGTTGCCTCCTTGATCACTTTCATGGACTCGCGCTGTGACAGTGCTTCGGCACGAATCCCTTCATATCTGAATGTTAGGGCGCGGACGTCTTCTGGTCGTTCTGTTACCCGCCCCAAGATCCCGGCTGACTCGATGTAAGCGGTGTCAGGGGCTCCCTGGGTCTGAGCGATGGCGAACCCGCCCAGAAGTCCAGGCGTGGAGTAGGCGTTGAAAGGGAGGATCTGAAGAGTTATCCGAGGTGCTAGTGCGAGCTCGATAAGCTGGTCGAGCTGCGCCGACATCACGGCGGTGTTGCCGATGGGACGGTGCAGGATTCCTTCGTCGAGAACCACCCAGAGCATGGGGGGTGTGGCTCGTCTGAGGATGCTTTGGCGTTCCATACGAGCGGTGACCTGCTCCTCGATCTGCTCTGGTCCCGCGCCTGGTTCGCCGCTCAGGATGGCCCTGGCGTAGTCCTCGGTTTGGAACAAGCCGGGGACCATCAACGGCTCCCATGTGCGAATCGCTTCTGCGGCGGCTTCCACATCGAGCCATGGCCGGAACCACATAGGGGCGGCCGTGCGACTGACCATCGGCCAGAGTCGCATCAGCGCACCTTCTGCCTCCAGTGCCTCGTCGCAGTAGCGGGCGAACTGCTCCGAGGGTGACCGTTGCGCGGTCTCGATCATGCTGATGGTGCCGACGGAGTAGGGAACGTTCTTCGAGAGCTGGGCCTGGGACCAGCCTCGCGCCTTGCGGTGTCGGCGCAGCTCGAAACCGAAGAGTGCGGTCGGTGAATCGGAGGGGTATAGATCGCTTTCCCTTGGCATCTGACCTCCGGGAGCTTCATCAACGTTTCAGCGCACGGCCCACCGAAACCGTTGATGACTGGTTGAAGTCATTCGACCACTTAATGTAGCTGAGGCTTGGGATGGTGGGAAGGCAGATCCAGGCCGACTTCTTCGAGTGGGTGAAGCCATGAAAGCAGCGAGCGCCGAGCCGAGGGTAATCGGTTCGATTCAGCTGGCGGGCATTCTCGAGTCCGTCTCACGCGCACGCTCCCACGTGCGTGGATGGCTGGGAGAAGACCACCCTTCCGTCGACGACGCCGTGCTGGTTGCGTCAGAGCTCCTGACCAACGCGCTCCGGCACTCCGATGCCGGGCCGCACGACCTCATCGGCCTCACTGTCTCCCTGACGGAGGAAGTGGTCTACGTGGAGGTACGTGACCCCGGTTCAACGCTCTCCGCGCCCTACGTCCGGCAGGAGCCGGAGGCGGAGGATGGCCGCGGGTTGCTGATCATCGGTGAGATCTCTCAGAGCTGGGGAGTCCGAGAGCATGGCCGCGGCCTTGGCCGTAGTGTCTGGTGCGCCATCCCGGCCGTTCCACCTGCACGGCCGCGGTGAGTGCCCGTACTCATCCTCTGAGAGCGTCTTGATCCTGAGGTCAGCGCCTGCGTTTCTTGCCGTGACCGGAACGGCGGCCGCGCGCCCCCGGCCGAGGACCCTCCACGAAGCGGAGCGTGTGGGAGCGGGTACGCAGCGGCTCTGCCACCAGCCTGCGTAGCTCGTCCATGCCGACTGTGGCGGGATGGCCGGATTGCGTCGCCGCCTCGATGATCTGTGGCGCCTCCCTGCCCGCCATCTGACCGAGCTGCGACACGACCTCCTCCGGGCCGGCCACCTCCAGCAGGTTGAGCAGGCCTTCGGTCATGAGCAGGAGTTGCTCGGAAGAGGACAGATCGTCCGGGCCCACGGCTCCGGCGTCGTGCAGCAGGGTGAGGGCGATGGGCCCGAGTGCGCGGTCCCCGCGCAGGCGTGCGAGGAGCGACCGGCCGTCGGGATGGGTCTCCACCAGGGTGGTGAGCATGGCCGATGCGCGGGTGCGGAACGGGCAGGCCCGTATGGCATCCAGCAACGGCTCGACGTCCCCGCCGTGGGCCGCGAGCCAGCCCGCCAGTTCCGTCGCGGCCTCCTCACGCGGGTAGTGCTCCGCGAGCACGCCCAGCAGCTCGCCCGGCGCGGCCTCCGCAAGCTCGCCCACCAGCGGTGCGTCCCGGCCCTCGGCGAGCATCCGCTCGCGCACGCCCCGCATGCCGAGCGGTGTCAGGCTCACGAGCATGCCCGGCTCGGTGAGGATGGCCCGCAGTCGAGTCCGCGCTTCGGGTGGCAAGGGCTGTTCTTCGTCGTCATCGCCCAGGTCGCTCAGGTAGAGGGGATCGGCGACGCCGTGGCTCAGCTCCACGGCGCCGAGCTCGGCCAGGGCCTCCAGCGCCGCGACCAGGTCGTCGTCGACCTTCCGCCGCCACAGGTCGTGCGCCCGATCGTCCAGCATCAGGTATTCGTGGCAGGCCAGCCAGACCGTCTCCTGGAGGCGGGCCACGGGGACCCGGTCCGAGAGGCCGTACACGCTGTTCAGTACGTCCGCCATCACCTCGCCGAAGACCTCCACCAGCAGCGACTCGACCTCCCACCCCGAGGTGGAGCCGCCGATCACCGGGCCGAGGTCGAAGAAGACCTCGAAGGCCCGCGACCACAGCCGTTCCGGGTCACGCAGCAGGGGTGCGGCCTTGGCCACCCGTAGGAGGCGACCTTTGTTCACGCGGACCAGGCGGGCGGCCTTCGCCCATTCGACGAGGAGGTGCAGCTTGGGCATGTGCGTGGCGCTGCGGACCTTGAGGTCCTGCTCGCCGGTGCCGAGGAGCTCGGCCAGCTCGCGGGCGTCGGCCATGCGGAGGTTCCCGGCACTGGTCAGTGGCCGGCCCTCCGCTCCGGCCCAGTCCGCCAGCGCCGCCAGCCTCCGTACGGTCGCGCTTCGCGCCGCTGCGGCGGCGATCTCCGGCGCGGACGGCAGGACGATGGGCGGCTGGGGAAACGCTCGTTCCTCGTCGGGCCCGGCTCCCAGGAAACGTGCCTCCACCACCTTGTCGAGCACGTCCGCGTCGTACGCCACCCGACCCGCGTCGACGTCGCGCTGGAACTTCGTCAGGGCCTTGTGGTCGCTCACGTCGACACCGTTGTCGATGGCCACCTGCGTCCAGAACTTCGCCGGCCCTTGGCGGTACGGGTCCGCCAATGCCGCCGGATATTCCTTCACGGCCTCCGCCACGGCCTTCTCCAGCTCGGCCGTCGTGGCGCCGCGCGGGTCCCGGATGCCGGTCGCGTCGAGGTAACGCAGCAGCGTGACCAGCGTTTCGGGGGCGGCGTCGAGGTCCTCCCGAGGTGCGGCGACGTACCGGGGGATCCACTCCAGCAGGAACCGCCGCACCTGCGTGGCATCCCAGAAGGCCAGCCGTCCGTCTGTGCTGCGATGGCGGGAGTCCAAGGCCGCCGTCAGCACCAAGTCGTCGGCGGCCAGCCCGCGGTCGCCGGCCCAGTCCAGGCAGCGGCGGATCAGCAGGTCCTTGGCCGCCTCGAACTCCTCTTCCTGGTCCGGCTCGAAGAAGGTCCGCATGATTCCCCACGGTGGTTACGGCGGTCCCGGAGGCTCGAAGCCGCGCGGGCCGATGACTCTCCATGATGGACCATCGACCCGCTGTGCGCGCCCATCCCCGACGAGTTCGTCGTCGCGGCCGTGGACGAGGGGCTGGTGCCGCAGCTCACGCAGGGGTGAGCTGGCCCATCACGGTCCTGCCGCGCCTGATCGCGCTCCTCGCCACCAGCGCCGCCATCCACACACTCACCAGCGCGCTCAGCGACACCATCGCCACGAACGACCAGGACGCCTTCTCCAGACCCAGCACCAGCAGGGCCGCGACCGGTACCCAGGCGAGCGCGTTGCAGAGGGCCGCCGATGCGAGGATCTGGCCGGTGCCGCGCACGTCGGAGCCCAGTGATGGCGCGCCCGCCGCCGTCATGGGCAGCACCAGCACGATCGCCATGATGATGGGTACGTGGAAGCCGCCCACCATCGCCTCGCCCAGTGGCCCGACAGGAGCGCCGGCGTCCTGGAAGGCCATGCTGGCGAAGAGCTGAGCGACCAGCCCGACGGGGACGGCGAGCAGTGCGGCCGTCATGATCACCCGTCGTGCGGTCATCCGCGTGAGCGGGCCATGCACGGAATGCCGCATCGCGACGAAACAGGTGTGGAGCAGCGGCGCCGCCGAGAGCACGGCTATGACGGCCGCCATGGCGAACCACACCTGCGCCATGTCCCGCATCGTCGCGGCGATCCCGCCCGCGCTCGCGGCTTCGGCCCACACGCCGTGCAGGCTGGCCACGTCCCGCACGCCCGGATTCCACAGGAGCCACAGGGCCGCTCCCGCACCGATCAGGACCGCCGTGAGGGGGACCGTCAGGCCCCCGGCGCCCGGGACGTGCCGATAGTGGACCCAGGCGTCGGCCGCGCCCCTGACCAGGTCGAGCACCGTACGTACGCGTACCGGTCGCGATCTGACCAGATCGGCGACCTCCTCGCCGTAACGCTCCCGCCACACCTTCGGATAGAGGCTGAGCATCGCCTCGGCCACGGCCCGCATCATGCGAGCCCCCAAGCGGCTCCGGTACGCCTGGCGCCCGCCTGCTCGATGCGCCGCAGCGTGGCGAGCTGCTCGCCCAGCGCGTCGCGCCCGCTCTCAGTGATCCGGTACGGCTTGCGCCGCTCGGCCGACTCGACCGCTTCGATCCACCCGCGCTCCTCCAGCCGCATCAGCGCCCCGTAGAGGGTGCCCGGCTCCAGCGCGGTCCCCGAGAACTCCTCGATGTCATTGATCATCCGGTATCCGTGCTTCTGCCCTTCGGCCAGGCTGATGAGCACGAGCAGCGCCACGTCTGTGAAGCGGCCGAGCTCCTGTTTCCTCCGTACCATGTATTCAGTAAAACTTAGTAAGTCTCACTGAGCAAGTCCGATCGTCGAGGCCGCCAGCCGCATCGAGTGCTCGAACACCGTCCGCCGGTCCCCGATCGTGTTGTTGAACTGGCCGAACACCTCGAAGTTGACCCACCCGTACAGCGCGGTCCACGCCGAGATGCCGCGCCAGAGCACGTCGTCGGGCACGCCCGGCATGAGGTCCCGGAGCGCGGCCGCCTCCGACTCCAGCCCCGGCGACAGCTCCTCGGACGGGGGTCGGACCGCGCCGGCCCGCCAGGCGTCGGAGACGAGCCGGCCCATCACGGCGACGTCGCGCACCCGGGCCGCGATCGTGTCCTGCGGCGCCTGATAGCCGGGCACCGGGGAGCCGTAGAGCAGCGCGTATTCGTGCGGGTGTGCCACCGCCCAGTCGCGTACGGCGTGGCAGATCGACATCCACCGGCGCGGGAAGTCGTCCTGCGGACAGTCGGCGTCGGCCCGCTCCACGGCCTCGCCCAGCGCGTTGTAGCCGTCGATGATCAGCGCGGTCAGCAGGTCGTCGCGGCTCGGGAAATAGCGGTAGATGGCCGAGGAGACCATGCCCATCTCGCGTGCGACGGCCCGCAGCGACAGGCCGCCCGCGCCTTCGGTGGCTAGCTGGCGGCGCGCGATATCGGTGATTTCTCTGGTGAGCTCGGCCCTGACACGTTCTCTGGCAGTACGGCTGGCTGTCATGGACGTCAGGCTATCAGAGCGGTGCCAAGAAACGAGAGCACTGCTCTTGACGAACGATGCTCTCTTGAGAGAGCATTGCTCTCGTAAGCGGAGCGGTACAGCACGGAGGATCAAGATGCTCGCCAAGAACGCCAACGCCGTCCTGATGTTCTTCCTGGAGCTCGGTGTGCTGGCCTCAGTGGGTTACTGGGGCTTCACGGTGAGCAGCATGTGGGTGATCAAGCTGCTGGCCGGGCTGGGCGGGCCGGCCCTGTTCATCGCCGTGTGGGCGCTGTTCGGCGCCGGGGGCGGCGCGAACGCCACGTTCCCCCTCACCGGCCTGGCCCGCGCCGCGCTGGAGATCCTCTGGTTCGGCGGCGGCGCCGCCGCGCTCTACGCCTCCGGTCTGGTCACCCCGGCCGCCATCTTCTTCGCGATTTTCGTCATCAACGCGGTTCTCCGCATCATCTGGAAGCAGGTTTGATCATGGGTAAGCACGTCGTCGTGGGCTCCGGCCAGGTCGGCACGCACGTGGCGGCCAAGCTTGTCGCGCAGGGACAGGATGTCACCGTCGTGACCCGCTCGGGCAGCGGCCCCGCAGGGACGGTCAAGGTGGCCGCCGACGTCGCCGACAAGGCCAGGCTGATCGAGATCGCCAAGGGGGCCGACGTCCTCTACAACTGCGTCAGCCCGCAATACCACCGCTGGCTCACCGACTGGCCGCCGATGGCGGAGTCGCTCCTGGCCGCCGCCGAGGCGAGCGGCGCCGTGTACGCGATGCTCGGCAACCTTTACCCGTACGGGCCCGTCACCGGCCCCATGACCGAGGACCTGCCGCTCGCCTCCACCAGCCCCAAGGCGCAGGTGCGGGCGAAGATGTGGCGGGACGCGCTGGCCGCGCACGAGGCGGGCCGGATCAGGGCGACCGAGGTGCGCGGCTCCGACTACTTCGGTCCGGGCACCAGCGAGCAGGGCTACCTGGGCGACCGGTTCCTCGTGCCGCTCAGGGCGGGCAAGACCGTCCAGGTGCCCTACCCCCTCGACGTGCCGCACAGCTGGAGCTACGTGGCCGACGTGGCCGACGCGCTGATCGTGGCCGGCCGCGACGAGCGGGCCTGGGGCCGGACCTGGCACGTGCCCACCGGCGACCCGCAGACCTTCCGCGAGCTCGGTGGGCGGATGGCCGCGCTGCTCGGCCTGCCCGCGCCCAAGATGGCGCAGATTCCGTGGCCGGTGATCAGCGTGGGCGGGCTCTTCTCGCCCATGATGGGCGAGCTCAAGCACGTCCGCTATCAGTTCACCGCGCCGTTCGTGCTCGACTCCTCGGCGTTCCAGCGCACGTTCGGCGTCGCGCCTACCCCGATCGACGAGGCGCTCAAGGCTACGCTCGAGGCGTGAAGACAGCCATGATCGGCCTGGGCGACATCGCGGAGAAGGCGTACCTCCCCGTACTGGCCGCCCAGCCCGGCCTCGACCTGTACCTCTGCACGCGCAACCAGGCCCGGCTGGACCGCCTCGGCGACACCTACCGCGTCGCCCGGCGCTCCACGAGCGTGGACGAGGTGATCAAGGCGGGGGTCGAGGCGGCGTTCGTGCACGCGGCCACCGACGCGCACCCGCAGATCGTCGAGCCGCTGCTCCGGGCCGGGGTCCACGTCTACGTCGACAAGCCGATCGCCTACACGCTCGAGGAGTCGGAGCGGCTCGTACGGCTGGCCGAGGCCGAGGGGAGGTCGCTGATGGTCGGGTTCAACCGGCGCTATGCGCCCGGATATGTCGGACTTGCCGACCATCCCCGCCACCTCATCCTGATGGAGAAGAACCGCGACAATCACCCTGACGTGCCCCGCCGGGCGATATTCGATGACTTCATTCACGTGGTGGACACCCTCAGATTCCTCGCCCCAGGCCCTGTCACCGGCACCACGATCAGGACCCGCGTCCAGGACGGCCTGCTCGAGCACGTCGTCCTGGAGCTGTCCGGCGCCGGCTTCACCGCCATCGGCGTCATGAACCGGGTCAGCGGGGCGAGCGAGGAGTCCTGCGAGGCCATGGGCGACGGCGCCAAGCGCCGCGTGGTCAACCTCGGCGACGTCGTCGACCACCGGGGCGGCGAGATGCTCGCCCGCCGCCCCGACTGGACGCCGGTGGCCAGGCAGCGCGGCATCGAGCAGGTCTGCCTGGAGTTCCTGGCCGCCGTACGCGACGGCCGCCGGATCGCCGCCGACGACGCCCTGGCCACGCACGCGCTGTGCGAGGAGATCGTCAGCCGGGCGGCGTGAGCTGCATCGACTTGTCGGCCTTGGCGAACATCCGCTCGAAGACGGGCGCGCTCAGCCTGGTGAGCACGGTGTACCCCTTCTGGTCTTTCAGCGGGCTGGACGACGACACGACGCCGGCCACCGCGTCCCCGTACAGCGCGGGCCCGCCGCTGCCCCCGGCGGCGGCGTGGCAGTTGCGCGTGACCATCAGTCCGGGCTCCTCGGAGAGCGCCTCGACCGTGTCGGCCACGCACCGGTACATCTGCGTGCCCGGATAGTCCTTGCCCCCGGGGTAGCCGAGCAGCTCCAGCCCGCGCAGCTCCGTGCCCCTGCCGGTGGTCAGGCGCGGCAGCCCCCGCCCGGTGACGTCCTCCAGCGGGCGCTTGCGGCGCACCACGCCGACCAGGCCGATGTCGTACGGGAGCAGGTCCGGCGAGTACGGCTGGTTGCGCCACTTGGCCGGCACCCACGTGCGCACGGCCGGCCAGATCCCCATGCGCGGCTGCTCGTCGTAGCCCGGCAGGAAGGCCAGCTGCTTGATCGCCCGCCCGTGCTGGTAGAGGCAGTGCGCCGCGGTCAGCACCAGGCTGCGGCTGCGCGAGTTGATCACCGCGCCCCCGCACAGCACGTTCGTCCGCGTCGCCGGGTCGTGGCCGAGCAGCATCCCGGTGAGCCGGCGCGCCCCCGCGTAGGGACGGGGGACCGGCGCGTAGCCCAGACGGTCGCCGTCGGGGGTCAGTATCCGGGGAACGGGGACGTTACGTTGCGGCACCTCGGCGACGGCGGTTGGGTCGAGCAGGACCAGAGACAGCACCAACCTGAGCACCCTCCCACCTTAGAGCGAAGATGATCAGTGCTCTGACCTGCAACATTAAGCTTTACCCTAACTTGTGCACGGGAAATCCGGCCCTCCTGTAATTACTCAGTGAAATCGACTGAACACAGAGAGTATTGACACCGAAAGTAAAGGGCTGAATGCTCTCTGTGTAGAAGCCCTTTGCCCCCTGATTCCTTCCTGCAACGGCATCGCGCCATGCGCGCACGCTCGCGCAGGGAATCGCCAGGGGGCCGTCACAAGGAGGACCATGCAGTCGAAGAGCCTTGCCCTCATCGCCGCCACCGTCGTCGTGGCCGCCACGGCCGGCCTGAGTACGGCCGCCGCCGCCGCCAACACCGAGACCGCCCAGGCGAAGGCACTTCCGTCGGGGTATCAGATCGTCGCTCTCCCGAACGCCAACGTGCCGAACTTCCAACGTCGCGTTGTGATGTGCCCCGGCTCTAAGCACGTCCTCGGCGGCGGAGCCGAGGCGCGCGGTAACCGGGCGATTCTCGTCGGATCCTTCCCTACGGATGACGGGCGTGGCTGGATCGGCCTCGGACGCCAGGACGGTTACAACGACGTCGGCATCAGCGTCTACGCCATCTGTGCCGACTAGACGGTCAAGGTCCTGAGTCACTGCAGTAAGGAAACCGCGAAGGGTGTTGACGATCGGCTCATGAAGGCGGATCTCAACACCCATCGCGCGCCGGCTGGGCCCGGACGGCCGCCGCCCCCCGCCCCGCCGACGTGGGCTCAGGGGCTCAGGGCCGTCGCGAACAGGGCGGCGTGGGCGGTGATGCGGGCGCGGGCGCGCTCGCGCTGCTCCTCCGTCGCGGTGCCGTGCAGCCACAGCATGCGGGCGTGGGCGATCGGGGCCAGGAGGGCGTAGGCGAGGTCGTCGGGACCGCCCAGGTCCGTACGGATCCGCCCCGCCGACTGCCACCCCGCGAACACCTCCGCCAGGCGGGCCAGCGCGTCCTCGATGCCCTCGTTCAGGGCGTCGTCGTGGATCAGGCCGTCACGTGAGACCAGGCTCATGACCTGCCTGGATTGCGGAGTGTCCCACGCGGCCAGCACCCGGGCGGCGAACGATCCGACGAAGGCCGCCGGGTCCTCCGGGGCGTCGTCGAGCGCCACGGTGGCCGCCTGGGGGCCGGCCAGGGCCATGGCGGCGTCGTAGATCGCCTGCTTGCTGTCGAAGTGGGCGTACAGGACGCTCTCGCTCAGCCCGACCTCCCTCGCGATCGCCCTGATCGAGGTGCCCGCGTACCCGTTCTGCGCGAACAGGCGCAGCGCGGCGTCCAGGAGCGCGGCCTTGGTGTCGCCCGCCTCGGCCTTGGAGGGGCGGCCCGGCCTGCGCCGGCTCGTGATGCTGCTCACGGTGACATCCAATCATCTTGCTAAATAATCGATCGATCGATTAGTTTACTGGCGTAGGCAGGACTGAGAGGAGCGGAAGATGTCCACGTCACGGATTCCGGAGCGGGAGATCGCCGAGCGGCCCGCGGGCTACGGCGGCCCGAACCTGTCGCCGGTGGGCCTGGAGCTGGTGCCGCACGCGTTCGCCGAGGGTGTGTACGCGCTGATGGCGAGCATCCCGCCGAAGGACAACAACGGGGTGGTGGCCGGTAGGGACGCGGCGCTGGTGATCGACGCCGGGATAACGGCCGAAATTTCGGCAAAAATCCAGGCGCATGTGGCCGCCCTCACCGATCGGCCCCTCCGCTACCTGGTCAACACGACCTACCACGGCGACCACACCTTCGGCAACGCCGCCTTCCCCGGCGACGTCGTCGTGGTCTCGTCCCGGGCGAACAGGGAGAACATGGCGGACCTCGCGTACGAGAAGCAGACCAGGTCGGCCAACATGTACGGCGACGCCGCCCTGCTCGACGAGGTCACCACGTGGCGCCGCCCCGACCTCGTGTTCGACTCGTACGCCGAGATCGACCTCGGCGGCCGCACCGTCCAGCTGCACCACTTCGGCCCCGGCAACGGCCCGGGCGACACGGTCGTGTACGTCCCCGACACCCGCACCGCCTGGACCGGCAACTTCCTCGCCCACGCGGGCACGGCCCACATGCTGCTCCAGGGCGGCCCGGAGCCGTACGTGGCCTCACTGCGCAGGATGCGCGAGGCCCTGCCGGAGCTGGAAACCATCGTCTCCGGTCACGGCCCGATGGGCGACGGGCGCGCGGCCCTGGAGGCCCTGATCGGCTACCTGGAGCGACTCCACGACGAGGTGCTGGCCAGCGTGGAGGCGGGCCGCAGCCTGGAGGAGACGTACGCGGCCTGCACCGACCCGTGGGCCGAGGCCCTCGACCCCGGCCTCGCGGCGGCCCTCGCCCGCTACCCGGTGCCCCAGGAGCAGGCCCGGCAGGGCATGCTCGCCCTCTGCCGGGACCTCCACCGGCTCAACGTCCTGGCCACCTACCGCCTCTACGAGGCGGGTCAGTGATCGGAGACGACGCGCCCCACGGCGACGGCGTGCGCCGCCTCCCGGAGGGTCAGGCCGCGCGCGGTGGCGAGCGACCTCACCTCGATGAACGCGTCGTGCATGCGGTCATGGAGCCGGGCGTCGAACTCGGCGTTGCTCCACGAGCCGGCCTGGGCGTTCCGCATCCATTCCAGGTGCGACACGATCACCCCGCCCGCACCCGCCAGGATGTCGGGCACGACCGTGGCGCCGTTCGCGGCCAGGATCTCGTCGGCCTCCGGGGTCGTGGGGCCGTTGGCGGCCTCCACGATCAGGCGGGCGCGGACCCCGGGCGCGTTGGCCTCGGTGACCGCGCCTTCCAGTGCCGCCAGCACGAGGACGTCCACGTCCAGCTCCAGCAGGTCGTCGCGGTGCAGCGCGTCGGCGTCGCGGTAGCCGGACACGCCACCGGACTCGGCGCTCCACGCGCGCAGGCCGTCGAGGTCGAGGCCGCCGCCCGCGTACACGGCGCCGGAGGCGTCGGAGACGGCCACCACCTTGGCGCCCGCCTCGGCGAGGTAGTGGGCGACACGTGCGCCCACCTTGCCGAAGCCCTGCACGGCCACGGTCAGCCCCATGGGGGAGCCGCCGAGCGCGGACAGCGCGGCGATCCGCGCGCCCCGCGCGGTCGCGTCGTCGAGCGTCATGATGCTCGCGCCCGGCGCCCAGTAGCCGGAGTCGAGCCGGTAGGTGTCGCGGATCCAGGCCATGGTCCGCTCGTCGGTCCCGGCGTCCGGTACGGGGACCTCCTTCTCCAGGCCTGCCAGCGGCAGGATCTCGGCGGCGTAGCGGCGGGTGAGCCGCTCCAGCTCACGGGCGGTGAGCGCGGCCGGGTCGACGGCCACGCCGCCCATGGCGCCGCCGTACGGGATGCCGGCCAGCGCGCACTTCCACGTCATCCACATCGCGAGCGCGGTGACCTCGTGGAGATCGGTGCCGGGATGAAAGCGGAGCCCGCCCTTGGCGGGGCCGCGTGAGGCGTTGTGCTGGACGCGGTACCCCTGGACCACCTGCACGCGGCCGTCCTCGCGCCGCACCGGGACCGCGACGGCCATGGAGCGGCGGGGCGTGGCCAGCATCGTGTGGGTCTCGTCGTCGAGCCCGAGGTGCTCGACGGCCCCGGCGAGCTGGTGGAGAGCGGAGTCGAGGGCCTGGCGGCCCGGGGTGATCAGGGCCGGCGTCTTTGACGGCACCATGATGCTCATGGAAGCGAGTCCTCCTGTGAAGTGCGCCCTATTTGCAGGGAAAGCGCCATTGCCTTCCCCTTGTGGGCGCTATTGTCGAGATCATCCTAGGGTGGGGTGTTTGACCTTGCCTAGTCGTCGGTGAAATCCCGGCTGCCGATCGAGGTGCTGTGGACCGTGCCACTCTGGCAGGCTTGCGTCCCGTAAACGTGCCGAATCGTCAAAATCTCCGGGGGATGAGATGCCCGCACTCGTGATGGGGCCGATGCTGCGGTACGTGGACTCCGTCAGCGCCTCGATCTGGGTGGAGACCGCCGAACCCTGCACGGTCACCATCGAGGCGGACGGTAGGTCTTACCGGTCGCCTACCTTCACCGTGCACGGTCACCACTATGCGATCGTGGATCTCGTTGAGCTCACTCAGGATATCGGTTCATATTCCGTGAGGCTCGACGGGGAGCAGGTATGGCCCCTGGCGGGTCGCCCGCCGAGCCGGATTCGGCTGCTGCCCGCCGACGGCGCGCGCAGGCTGGCGTTCGGCTCGTGCCGCGCCAGCGTGGCGCACGACGCGGCGCACGTCCTCACGCACGGCGCCGACGTGCTGCGCGCGTACGGCGGCCATCTCGCGACGGCGGCCGACGAGGAGTGGCCCGACCTGCTGCTGCTCATCGGCGATCAGGTCTACGCCGACAGCCCCTCGCCCGAGATGCTCGACTACATCAAGGGCCGCAGGAGCACGGAGCCGCAGAACGAGATCGCCGACTTCGAGGAGTACGCCGAGCTCTACCGCCTGGCCTGGACGGACCCGGAGATCCGCTGGCTGCTGTCCACCGTGCCGAGCGCGATGATCTTCGACGATCACGACGTACGCGACGACTGGAACACCTCGCAGCCCTGGCGCGAGCAGATGGCCGCGACGCAGTGGTGGCAGCGCCGGGTGGTCTCGGCGCTCGGGGCGTACTGGGTCTACCAGCACCTCGGCAACCTCTCACCGGCCGAGCGCGCGGAGGAACCGCTGCTGCGCGAGCTGATGGAGGGCGGTGACGGCGGCGCGGCCCTCGACGCGTTCGCCGAGAAGGCGGACGCCGAGCCGACCAGCAACCGCTGGAGCTACGCCCGCGACCTCGGGCGCGCCCGCCTGATCATGGTCGACACCAGGTGCGCCAGGCAGCTGACGCCCGGCGACCGCCGCATGCTCGACGCGGAGGAGTGGGCCTGGCTCGAGGAGCAGCTCGCCGCCCCGGCCGAGCGGCTGGTCATCGGCTCGTCCATCCCGTTCATGCTCCCCGAGGGCGTGCACCTGGTGCAGAACTGGAACGAGGCCCTGTGTGACGGTAGATGGGGCCCGCTCGCGCAGCGGTGGTCGGAGCGTTTCCGGCAGGCCCTCGACCTGGAGCACTGGGCGGCCTTCCGGCGCTCCTTCGACGACCTGGCCAGACTGCTGGCGAGGCTCGGCAAACCGGTGCTCATCCTCTCGGGCGACGTCCACTACTCCTACCTGGCCAAGGCCAGTGCCGGGCCGATCTACCAGATCGTCTGCTCGCCGATCCGCAACCCGCTCAGCCGCCTGCTGCGCTGGGCCAACGTGTTCACCCAGTTCAGGATCGCCACGCTGGTGGGCGGCCTGCTGGCGCGGTCGGCGGGCATCCCGCGGCCGCCGTTCCGGTGGCGGGTCACCCAGGGGCCCTGGTTCCAGAACGCGCTGGCCACGCTGACCTTCCCCGACGAGGTGGCCTGGTACGAGTCCGACGGCGACTCCGTCGCTCCGATCGACTCCGTCCGCCTACGCTGATCGAATGCTTGAGGACAACTACGCCGTCGCCGTGCCGTTCTACGACCTTTGGCACGGCGACGGGCACGTTCCGTTGGTGCGCGAGCTGCTTCCCCCGCTGCTCGAGGGCGTGCGGCGCAGCGTGATCGAGATCGGGGCGGGCACCGGGCTGATCACCGAGCTGATCGCCAGGGAGACGCCGGCCGAGATCTACGCCGTCGAGCCGTCGCTGGGCATGCGCTCGGTTCTCGTCTCCCGCCTGTCGTCAGATCCCGGCCTGCTGCGGCGCGTGACCGTGCTCCCGTACGGAGCCCTGGACGTGGAGGTGGACGAGCCGGTCGAGGCGGTCGTGATGATCTCGGTGCTGCAGAGCTTCCCGGCCGAGGAGCGGGCCGAGCTGTGGCGGGTGCTGGCCAGGCAGCTGGAGCCGGGCGGGCGCCTGGTGTTCAACTGGCGCGAGCGGGCCCTGCCCGCGCCGGGCGGCCTGGAGGTCATGGACTCCTATCAGGTGGGCAGGCACGCGTACGAGATCGCCGGGCAGGTGCTGGAGGTCGCGGGCGAGAGCGTCACCTCGCACTTCGTCTACCGGATCCGGCAGCGCGGCGTGGCGCTCAGCGAGGACGAGATGGTCGTCACCAACCACTGGCCCGCCAGGGAACGGCTGGCGTCGGAGCTGGAGGCGGCCGGGTTCGTCCCGGACGCGGCGCCCGAGGGCATGGAGGTCTGGCAGCGGGCGAAATAGTGGGAACCGGCCTCCGGCATGCGGCCAACAACAGGGTGACCGCATGAGAGAGGACCGACAGAGTGGTGGGTGTTCAGGATGCGCCTGAGACGCTGGATGACTCGACCCTGATCGGGCATTCGCTCGACGACCCGGAGAGCTTCGCGGCGCTGTTCGACCGCCATGCCGATGAGATCCACCGGTATGCGGCCCGGCGCCTCGGAGCGGAGCTGGCCGACGACGTGACGGGGGAGGTGTTCCTGGTCGCGTTCCGTGGGCGGGCGCGTTACGACCGCTCCTGGCCGGACGCCAGACCCTGGCTGTACGGCATCGCGACCAAGGTCATCGCTCAGCACCGCAGGACGGAGCGGCGGCGCACCACGGCCATGGCCAAGGTGAGCGTGGAGCGCCCCGGCACGTTCGACGACCGCAGCGCCGACCGGGTGACGGCCGAGCAGCTCCAGCCGAGGCTGGCCAGGGCACTGACCCGGCTCAGCGCGGGCGAGCGCGACCTGCTGCTGCTCGTGGCCTGGGGGGATCTGACGTACGAGGACGCCGCGCTCGCGTTGGGCGTGCCCGTCGGCACCGTCAGGTCCAGGCTCCACCGGCTCCGCGCGAAGGTGCGCAGGGCGCTCGGCGGCATCGATCCCTACGCGACAGAGGAGCCCCGGCGTGGATGAGCACAGCATGAATGACCACAGCAGGGATGAGGACGAGATCCGCCTCTTCTCCGACGGCAGGCCTACTGTGCCGCCGTTCGGAGCCGAGGCGAGGGCCAGGGCGCGGCAGCGGCTGCTGGCGGAGGCGCGTGGCGGGGGCCGCTTTCGCCTGCCCAGGTTCGGGTGGCAGGCCGCGGCCGCCTTCGGGGCCACGGTCGTCCTGGTCGGCGGCGTGGCAGTGGCCCTGTCGAACCAGGGGCGGGGCGGCACGAACCCCGCCACATCGGTGACCCAGTCGGCCGCCGTGTCGGCTTCCGTGGCGTCGTCCGACGAGCTGGACCCCCGGCCCGGCCAGTTCATCGAGATCGAGTCGGACACGATGTACGGCTTGTTCTCGTTCGGCAAGAAGGGGGAGAATTCGCGTTACCTCTACCGGACGCACCGGAAGATCTGGCAGTCGGTGGACGGGAGCGCGGACGGCCTGCTGCTGATCGAGGGTCGCGAGCCCCAGCCGTGGCCGGGCAGGGCGCTGCCGAAGGAGGCCAAGGACTGGAAGGGCTCCGATTGGCACGCGCTGCCGGTCTGCTCAGGGCCGCAGGGCAATCGCCGGACCGACTACGCCTACCTGAGCACCCTGCCGACGGATGCCGACGGGATGCGGGCGAGTCTCTACGAGATGAGCAAGGCGTACGTGAGCGACGGCAAGGGCGTGGACAGCGACCGGGCCGCGTTCGACCACGTGACGGACCTGGTCAGGGAGACGTACATGCCGAAGGCGCAGCGTGACGCGCTCTTCGAGGCGGCCAGGACGATCCCCGGCGTCCAGGTGGCCGAGGGCGTGGAGGACGCGGCGGGCCGCAAGGGCGTGGCGCTCGGGCAGGTGGACCCGCAGGGAATCCTCAGGCAGGCCATCTTCGACCCGGTCACGCACCTGTTCATGGGGGAGCGGAACACGGTCGTGGACGAGAAGCTCGCCCAGGCTCCCAAGGACAGCGTGGTGGGGCTGACGTCCCAGCTGAAGGTCTCGGTGGTGGACGAGCTGCCGCAGGCGAAGCTACGGGAAGGAGAAGCCCCCGACTGCGTCACCGCCACCCTCCAGGCCGCCCCGAGCCCGTCGAGCACGGTCACACCGTCGCCGTCGCCCAGCAATGACGCCATGACGCAGACGCCGGAGCCTCTGCCGACCATGACGGTCACGCTGGACCCTGAGACCGGAGACGTGACCGAACCGGAGCCGGAGGTGACGGTGACGGTGACGCCGACGGAGTGACACTCGCGGAGAAGAGTCCGGCCACGTACGGTGGCCGGGCCCTTCATCAGGACTGGCTGAACTCGTAGAGGGCGTCGGCGAGCTGGTTCACGGCCCAGACGAGGTCGTCCTCGGACACGACGATCGGCGGGGCGAGGCGGATCGTGGAGCCGTGCGTGTCCTTGGCCAGGACGCTCCTCGCCAGCAGCGCCTTGGACACCTCCCGCCCCGTGGCCAGCTCGGGGTCGATGTCCACGCCCGCCCACAGCCCGCGTCCGCGCACCTCGACCACCCCCTTGCCGACCAGCTCGCGCAGCCGGGTGTGCAGCACCTCGCCCAGCTTGGCGGCCCTGGCCTGGAACTCGCCGGTGTTGAGCAGCTCGATGACCGCGATGCCGACCGCGCAGGCCAGCGGGTTGCCGCCGAACGTGGACCCGTGCTGGCCGGGATGGATGACCCCGAGCACGTCGCGGTTCGCGGCGATGGCCGAGACCGGTACGACGCCGCCGCCGAGCGCCTTGCCCAGCACGTAGATGTCGGGCACGACCCCCTCGTAGTCGCACGCGAACGTCTGCCCGGTCCGCCCCAGCCCCGACTGCACCTCGTCGGCGATCATCAGGATGCCCTGGGCGGAGCAGAACTCCCGGATCTCGCCCAGGTACCCGTCAGGCGGCACCAGCACCCCGGCCTCGCCCTGGATCGGCTCGACCAGCACCGCGACCGTGTTCGCGTCGGTGGCCCGCCTGATCGCCTCGGCGGAGCCGTACGGCACGAGCCGGAAGCCCGGCGTGAACGGGCCGAAGTTGTCGTGTGCCTCCGGGTCCGTGGAGAAGCTCACGATCGTGGTGGTGCGGCCGTGGAAGTTGCCTTCCATCACGATGATGTTCGCCTGGTCGGGCTCCACGCCCTTGACCTCGTAGCCCCATTTGCGGGCCACCTTGATGGCGGTCTCGACGGCCTCGGCCCCGGTGTTCATGGGCAGTACCAGGTCCTTGCCCGTGAGGTCGCCGAGCCCGGCGCAGAACTGCGCGAACTGGTCGTGGTAGAAGGCGCGGCTGGTCAGGGTCAGGTTCTTGAGCTGCTCCTGGGCGGCCTCGATGATCTTCGGATGGCCGTGGCCGAAGTTGAGCGAGGAGTAGCCGGACAGGCAGTCCAGATACCGCTTGCCTTCGACGTCGGTGACCCAGGCGCCGTGTGCCTCGTGGATCACGACGGGCAGTGGATGGTAGTTGTGCGCGCTACGGCGCTCGCTCATCTCGATGAGCTCTGCGCTGGTGGTCATGGTCAGATCTCCCCCCTGATCTCCAGTGTGCAGCACTTGGGGCCCCCGCCCGCCTTACGCAGCTCCGACAGGTCGACCGGGATGACCTCGTAACCGCTCCGCTTGAGCTCCAGTTGGAGGTTCGACGCCTCGGCGTTGATGACCACGTTCCTGCCGTCGCTGACCGCGTTCAGGCCGAGCACCTCGGCGTCCTCGGCGGTCGCGAGCACCGCGTCGGGGAACAGCCTGCGCAGCACCTTCCTGCTGCCCTCGGAGAAGGCCTCCGGGTAGTACGCGACGTTGCGGCCGTCGAGCGGGAACAGCGCCGTGTCGAGGTGGTAGAAGCGCGGGTCCACCAGCTTCAGGGTGATCACCGGGCGGCCCAGGTACTCCTGCGCCTCCTGGTGGGCGACCACGTCCGTGCGGAAGCCCGTTCCGGCCAGGATGACCTCGTCGAGGGTGAGGAAGTCGCCCTCGCCCTCGTTGACGTGCAGGGGCTCGTGCGCCGGGTATCCGCGCTCGGTGAACCACCGCAGGTAGGCGGGGCCCTCGGGGCCGCGCTCGGGGTGGGCGAACCTGGCGCCGTAGACGCGGCCGTCCACGACCAGCGCGCCGTTGGCCGCGAAGACCATGTCGGGCAGGCCCTCGATCGGGTCGATCAGGCTCACCTTGTGCCCGAGCTCCTCGTACGCCGCCTTCAGGCCCTCCCACTGCCGGACCGCCACATCGCGGTCCGCGCCGGCCTCAGGATGCATCCACGGGTTGATCGCGTACTCGACCGTGAAGTAGTCCGGACGGCACATCAGGAAGTGTTTGGGCATGCAGGTCTCCGTCGAGGTTTATGGATGGATGTCCAGATTGGAGGGACGGAGACAGCCTAAGAATGCGTGTTTATGCAGGCCAAGTGTTTGGCATTGCGTGTTGGCGCGGGTCTGTTGCGTGTGTCAGGGCGTGGGACGCGATCCGTTGCGCGGCTCCGGCACTGCGGCTCCCGGAGGGGTGTCCACCAGCCGCGACAGCACGATGGAGCTCTTGGTCCGCACCACGAACGCCTCCGCCGCGATGCGCTCGATCACCCGCTCCACGTGGCGCACGTCCGTGGCCCTGATGTGCAGCAGCGCGTCCGCCTCGCCGGTGATCGTGGCCGCCGCCACCACCTCGGGGAACTTGGCGACGGCCAGTGCGATGTCCGAGGGCTTGGTCTTGCCCTGGCAGAACAGCTCCACGTACGCCTCGGTCGTCCACCCGAGCGCCTGCGGCGCCACCCTCGCGCTGAACCCGGTGATCGCCCCCGTGTCGCGTAGCCGGTCGACCCGGCGCTTCACCGCCGACGCGCTCAGCCCGACATGGTGGCCGATGTCCGCGTAGGTCGCGCGCGCGTCGTCCACGAGTGCCGCGATGATGTCACGATCGAGCCGGTCCAGTTCCACGCGCCTTGTATACCGCCTGGCCAGGCTGGCGCGCGACGAGCGGCGCGCGGGAAACTGGGCATGCTGACAGTCATCGGAAGGTATCCGCCAGAATGAGCACCACAAGCTTCCCCGAGGGTTTCGTGTGGGGAGTTTCGACGTCCGCCTTTCAGATCGAGGGGGCCACGTCCGCCGACGGCCGCGGGCCGTCCATATGGGACGGCTTCTCCGCCGACCGCGCCGAGGCGTGCGACCATTATCACCGCCATGCCGAGGACGTGCGGTTGATGAAAGACCTCGGAATGGCCGCCTACCGATTCTCGGTGAGCTGGCCGCGGGTGTTGCCCGAGGGTTCGGGAAAGGCGAACGAGGCCGGGCTCGACTTTTACGACCGGCTGGTCGACGAGCTGCTCGCGGCGGGCATCACGCCTTATGCGACCCTTTATCACTGGGACCTGCCGCAGGCGCTCGAAAAGGTCGGCGGCTGGCCGTCCCGTGACACCGCCCGCCATTTCGCCGATTACGCCGCGGCGGTTCACGACCGGCTCGGGGACCGGGTCGACACCTGGTTCACGCTGAACGAGCCCTGGGTGGCGGCCTTCCTGGGATACGGCTCCGGCGTGCACGCTCCGGGCCGGAAATCGGCCCCGGACGCGTTCAGGAGCGCCCACCACATGCTGCTCGCGCACGGCCTGGCCGCGCAGGCCCTGCGCTCGGCCGGGGCCACGAGGGTCGGACCCGTGCTCAACATCTCGCCCGTCATGACGCCCGCCCAGGTGAGCGACCTCGACAGGGAGTTGTCGGAGGAGGACGCCGAGGCCGTGGCCAGGATCGACATGCTGGCCAACCGGCAGTTCCTGGAGCCGATGCTGCGCGGGACGTACCCCGCCGAGCTGCTGCCCGTCATCGAGCGCCACGGCGGTCTCGACCATATCCGCGACGGCGACCTCGACACCATCGCCCAGCCCGTGGACCTGCTCGGCGTCAATTACTACACCCCGTTGGTCGTGCAGGCGCAGCCCAGCGAGACCGCCGACCCGGCCTTTCCAGGAAGCGAGGGCGTGCTGTTCTGCACGGTGCCCACGGCGGTCACCGCAATGGGCTGGCCGATCGTGCCCAACTGCCTTTCTCTGCTGCTGGGACGCCTTTCCCGGGAATATCCAGGACTCGATCTGATGGTCACCGAGAACGGCGCCGACTTCGTCGACACGGTGACCGGCGACGGCATTCACGACGTGGACCGCATCAGTTTCATAGAAGAACATCTGCGCGCTCTTTCGTCGGCCGTCGCGGACGGCGCCCGGGTCCGCGGATATCTCGTCTGGACCCTCCTCGACAACCTCGAATGGTCCGACGGTTACCAGCGGAAGTTCGGCCTCGTGCACGTCGATTTCGCCACCCAGCGCAGACGGCTGAAGGACAGCGCGCTGTGGTACCGCGACGTCATCCGCCGCAACGGCCTCGCCGAGACCCGCCCCAAGCGGCCCACGCTCGAAACCGTCGCGGCCCGCGCCGGCGTCTCCAGGGCCACGGTCTCGCGCGTGGTCAACGGTGAGGCGGCGGTGAGCGCGGACGTCCGCACGGTGGTGATGCGGGCCGTCAAGGAGCTCGGCTACGTGCCCAACGCCGCCGCCCGCAGCCTGGTCACCCGGCGCACCAACGCGATCGCCCTGGTCCTGTCCGTCCCCAGGCAGGGGGACCCGCTCACGGCCGCCGTGGTCCAGTACGTCACCAGCATGCTCGAGGGCGCGGGCAAGCAGATCACCCTCATGCTCGCCGACACGGCCGAGAGCCATCGGCGCATCGTCCAGCAGGCGGAGGCCCGGCTGGTGGACGGGGTCGTGCTGCTGCCGCCGGACCGGGCCGACACGCTCGCCGAGCGGCTCTCGCGCACCGGCGTGCCGATCGTGCTGCTGGGCAAGCCGGCCATCACCTCGCTGGTGCCGTACGTGGACGTGGACAACACCGGCGGCGCCGAGGCCGCCACCCAGCACCTCCTCGCGCGCGGGCGGCGGCGCATCGGCATGATCTGCGGTCCCATGGACCTGGTCGCCGTCCAGGACCGCCTGGCCGGGCACCGCGCGGCGCTGCACCGTGCGGGGCTGCAGCCGCTGCTGGCACTCGCGGACCTCACCCGGGCCTCCGGTGCGGTGGCCGCCCGGCAGCTGCTCGGCGACGACCCGGCCCTGGACGCGATCTTCGCCGCCACCGACCAGCTCGCCATCGGGGCGCTGCAGGCCGCGCGGGAGGCGGGGCGGCGGGTGCCCGAGGACCTGGCGATCGTGGGCTTCGACGACATCGACGCCGCCTCGGCCACCACGCCGGGGCTCACCACCGTGCGGGTCCCGCTGGCGGACCAGGCGCTGGCGCTGGCGCGACTGCTGCTGTCCCGGCTGGAGGGCCGCCACACGACGTCGGTCGTGCTGCCGACCCGGCTGGTGACCAGGGAGTCCACCTGAGCGCCGTGGGGCGTCCGAGGGGTGGGTCAGGAGCGCGCGCGGTCATGCCTTCGATCACAATGACGGTGTGAGCCAACTGCCGGTCATCGATGTCGCGCCCCTGCTCGCCGAGGGCCCGCTCCCGCTGCACGGCCCCAACCTGTTCCCCGCCCAGGTCCCCGAGCTGCGCGAGGCCGTACTCGAGTACCTCGACACGATGACCGCGCTCGCCCAGTCCGTCATGTCGGGCATCGCCCTGAGCCTGGGGCTGGATGAGGGCTACTTCCGCACCGGCTACACCGCCGACCCGACCGTACTCTTCCGGATATTTCATTACCCTCCCGCCCCGCCGGACGACCCCGACACCTGGGGCGTCGGTGAGCACACCGACTACGGCCTGCTCACCCTCCTCCTCCAGGACGCCAACGGCGGCCTCCAGGTACGCACCCCGCGCGGCTGGATCGAGGCCCCGCCGCTGGAGAACACGTTCGTCTGCAACATCGGCGACATGCTCGACAAGCTCACCGGCGGCCACTACCGCTCGACCCCGCACCGGGTGCTCAACCGCAGCGGCAACGAGCGCCTCAGCTTCCCGTTCTTCTTCGACCCCGGCTGGGACAGCGAGGTGCCGCCGCTGCCGTACGCCTCCGGCCACAGGTGGGACGGCCAGGTCGACTTCACCGGCACCTACGGCGAGTACCTGCTGTCCAAGGTCTCCAAGGTCTTCCCGCGCCTCTTCGAGACCCTCTGAGAGCCTCAGCTGGTCGAGAAGGTGAACCAGTTGACGTTGACGAAGTCGGCGGGCTGACCGCTGCTGAAGGTCAGATACACCGTGTGCGTCCCGGTCACGGCCGAGATGTTGGCGGGCACCGTACGCCAGCTCTGCCAGCCGCCCGTGTTGGCGAGGGCGAAGTCCCCGACGGGAGCGGCGGTGGGGCTGTCCAGCCGCACCTGCACCAGCCCGCTCACCCCGGCCGCGGCCCCGGACGCCACCCTGGCCCTGAACTGACGGGCGGCCTCCGTCCCGAAGTCCACCCCGTCGAAGCGGAGCCAGTCGCCGTTGGCGATGGCCCCGACGTTCTGCCCGCCGCCTGTGTCCGTGGTGGTCTCGACGATGGTGCCCGACTGCGCCTGGTACCGCTCGGCCTGGATCGTCGAACGGGCGTCGACGCCCCCGGGAGGCGGGGTGGAGCCGCTTCCGCTCTGCCATACCGCCACGTAGTCCACCAGCATCGATCGCCCGGGTACGGTCGCCGCCGTGGGCGTCTGGCCGCCGAGCGCGTTGGGGAACGCCCCGCCCATCGCCACGTTGAGCAGCAGGAAGTAGCCCGCGTGCCCGGTCATGTTGGTCCACGTCCCCGCGTCGAACTGCGACTGGCTCACGCTGTGGAACTGCTGCCCGTCCACGTACCAGCGCAGCTGGTTCGGGCTGACGCTGCGGTCCCACTCGAAGCGGTAGGTGTGGAACGCCGCCTGGCACGTCGAGCCGGGGCAGGCGCGGTTGGCGCCGAGGCCGGTGGTCTCGTTGCACGGGCCGCCCGGGTTGACGCCGCAGTGGAGCACGCCCCAGACGGCGTTGATGCCGTTGACGTTCTCCATCATGTCGAACTCGCCGATCCCCGGCCAGTTCCAGTAGTTCCCCCGGTACGGCGCCCCGAGCGCCCAGAACGCCGGCCAGTAGCCCAGCGCGGCGTCGCCTGTCACGTTCGGCATCTGGATGCGGCCCTCGATGCGCAGGACGCGGCCGTCGGCCGGCTTGAAGTCGGCCCGCCTGGTCTCGATGCGGGCCGAGGTCCACTCGCCCGAGCCGCTGCGCTGGGGCGTGATGCGGAGGTTGCCGCCGCCGTCGAGGCTGAGGTTGGAGGCGCTGGAGGTGTAGTTCTGGATCTCGCCGGTGCCCCAGTTGGCCGGGCCGCCGGGGTACGAGTGCCCGGTGTCGACGATCCAGTCGGCCGACGAAGGCAGCGTGCCGGCCGTGCCGTTGAAGTCGTCCGACCAGACCAGCGACCAACCTGAGGGGGTGGGCGGAACGGCGGCCGAGGCACTGACGGCCGCCTTGACGAGCAGGCCGCTGAGCGCCACGAGCACCACGGCCACGGCCGCCAGGCGACGCCGGGGCCGGATGGCTGTTGTCATCATCGCTCCATGGGGGTGTGGAGGCGTGGAGAGAGCGCTCTCTCAGACGATGTCAACACAGCCCTTACCCGCCGTCAACATCGCTCACCTTGAAGAGCACTCTCTGACAGGAGGCCCGTCGTGGTCAGTCGCAGGCGGCCGTCGGCGGCGGTTCGGACTGCTGCCTCTCCCCGGGCGGGGTCGCCTTCAGCTTGGCGGCGAGGGCGTCCGCGCTGTTGCCTGCCATTTCCTCTTCCAGCCCCGCGTCCGGACCGGCGTCGGCCGCCAGCGTGCGCGCCTCGGCGACGCTCTGCGCATGGCCCTCCATCTCGCCCTGGCCGATGACGTCGCCGTCGAAAGGCAACTCCGAGCCCTCACCGAGCCCCATCCACCTCGCGGGCTCCGGAGTGTCGCCCTCGGCGCAGTGCGGCCCTTCCCAGGCGATGGCCAGGATGTACTGGTGCCCTGGCTCGATACGCGGCCGATCGTAGATGGCTGTCACGGTCGGACTGCTCAGGTTCCCCTCGGTGAAGGTCCAACCGGACGCGTTGTACTCCCACTCCTTCGGGGCCGGCTGGGCCGCGTCCTCCCGCGACCACAGCACGTCCTTGACCTCCAGATTCACCTTCCGCCCGATCAATCCTTCCCCACGCTCGATCTCGATCTGGGCGGGCGGGATCGTCTGCTCGGAGGTGGCGTTGACGACAACCACATGGTCGGCGTACGTCACCCAGTCCGTGGCCGTGATGCTGGGCAGGCGGTCGTCTCCGTCGGCCATCGCGATCCGGCGCGGCGCGGGCGCGCCGTCGGCGGCATTCACAGTGGCGACTCCCGCGACAGCGAGAGCCGCAGCGAGCCCGATACCGGTTGCGATATACGTAAGACGCTTCACCGCGGCCCTCCTAATAAGTGGCATTGATGTTGTCCCGGTTATTGGAGCCGAGATCGCTATGGCCGGCGGAAGGGGTCACCATACAGCCGAGGCGGGAATCGGTCTTGCTGAGCTGGGGACTGGCGTAGTCGCCGTGCTGCAGGCCGACGGCGTGTCCGGTCTCATGGCAAACTCTCGCGTAGTTGTACTCCCCGTTGCCTCGGATGCGAATGTACTGCTGGTCGCAGTTGTACCTGGTGCCGCCGCGCGCATTGCACCACGTCCTGCCGGCCACACTGTCCGGTAGGCCGGTCGAGCCCTCCTGGTAGATGATGTCGGTCTCGCCGCTCCCCTCGAACACCGGCGACGAGTCGTAGTGGAAGGCCAAATCCGTGGGACGGTACTCTCCGTCAATGGCGGCGTTGACCGTCGACCGGTCTTCCGACTCCAGTTTGTATTCGCCGCTGCTGTCCATGTAGAAATAGACCTCGCGATTGTCGGTCTGGCATGGTGGATGGCCCATGCCGAGCGCGCAGCTACTGCCGGTGTTTGCGGTCGGGAACATGTTGTCGGTGACGGCGGCCCAGGCCACCCCGACCGCCACCATCAACGGCACGAGAGCCATCGCGACCACGCCGGTGACCCGTCGTCGAACGGGCCCGAGACTAAATTTTGGCACTCTTCTCCCCGTACTTGCCTATTTTTGAGTTGTCGTCGCTGCGCAGAGGACGTGGCTACAGCCCGGACAGAAGGAAGTTACGACTCTGTTCTTCCGTTCCCCTTCCGTTTCTTTTCCGTTCATGGAGACATGCGGTTCTCATCAAGCAGCGGGCCATCGCATGAAAAACGAACGGCGCCGCCCTGAGGGCGGCGCCGTACGACTCGGGGACGGGGTCAGCCCTTGTCGGCCTCGCCGGTGGCCTGCTCGAGCTGGTCCTCGGGGGAGGCCTCCAGGTCCTGCTCGGCGTCGGCGCCCGCCTGGGCGGAGGCCTTGTCGAGGCGCACCCAGCTCGTCACGCTCTCCACCGCGAACAGCACGAAAAGGTACGCCGTCAGCACCGCCAGCACGGGCGTCAGCACGCCGAGGGCCGCTCCCACACCGATGATCAGCAGGCGCAGCTCCCAGCCGAGCCCCGCGTGGAACACCCACGCGGGCGGCCAGATGCTCTGCCGCGTCCGGTAAACGGTGTCATACGTGTGGTAACCCACGACATAGACCAGCACGAAAAGGAGCCACTTGGGCGCGTCGGCGGCGAGGCCGATCGCGATCATGGTGAGGAACTCGGCGCCGCGCAGCAGCGGCGGGGTGAGCCAGTCGAAGCGGCCAAGGTGGTCACGCGGCGCGGTCGGCAGCACGAGCAGCAGCGTGGTCGCGACCGGGAGAAGCAGGATGGGCCCGGGCTTGAGCACGCCGGTGACCACGAAGACGGCGACGACCAGGAGGGCGACGAGCGTGGCGGGCACGGGCGGCAGGCCGCGGCCGAGCTTGCCGGCGAGCGCGTGGACCAGCGGCCCGTCGTCGCGGTAGGCGAGCAGGCGGGCGGTCTGGATGCGGCGGCGCTCCTCGTCGGGGTCCGGCGTGGGGGTGGCCATGGCCTGCGGTTGGGTGATCATACGAGCGACCTCATGAGGCGTCCGGTGAGAGTGTAGGCGGCGGCGACGGAGCCCCAGATCACCAAGGTGAGGAAGGTGATCCGGGCGTCGAAGAGGGCGGCGGTGATCGCGATGGCCGCGAACCGCTCGCCGATGGGGAACACGATCATCTTGCGTGCCCAGTGGACGGCCCGGAACTTGCCGGCCTTGGTCCACATCTTGAGCAGGCCGCGCAGACCCTGGCTCCGCTCGACCTTGCGGCGCGTGAGCGCCTGGCGCAGGTCGCGGTCGTCGGGGGCGTCAAGTGCCAGCGTGGGCAGCTTGGCGGGCGGCTTGCGGCGGTTGGCGACGCCGAAGGAGAAGTCGAGCAGGTGGCGTACGGACTGCAGGCCGAGCGCGGCCAGCGCCAGGATCCAGATGTCGTCGCCGTTGCCCGAGACCACCCAGCCGATGGCCAGTCCGGCGAAGACGACGTACTCCTTGAACCGGTCGAACGTGGCGTCCAGCCACGCCCCCAGCACGCCGAACTTGCGCGCGTACCGGGCGACCTGACCGTCCACGCAGTCGAAGACGAACGCGAAGTAGATCAGCACCCCGCCCAGCACCATCCACGGCCGGTCGCCGGTGGCGAAGCAGGCGGCGGCGGCCACGCCGAGCGCGATCGAGATCAGCGTCACCTGGTTGGGCGTCAGGCCGCGCCTGGCCGCCCACCGGGCGATGAAGCGGGAGTAGGTGGAGACGAAGTACGTGGTGAAGAAGCCGTCGGCGCCCTTGACCGCGTTGTTGAGCCTGGCCCGGTCCTCGTCCATGCCGGACATCTCGGCGCCGGCCTCGTTGGCCTCCTCCTGGGTGGTGACCCGGCGGTAGAACAGGTCGCGCCGGCCCCTGATGCCGACCGACACGCCGTTGCGCACCAGGCCGAACACGATGAGCTGCAGCAGGTCGTCGTCCTCGCCGAACGTGGCGGCCATCGCGGCCAGCTCGCGGCAGGTCTCGGCCAGGATCGGCGCGTTGCGCGCGCTCACGTGCAGTGGACCGAGCAGGACGGCGTTGGGCCTGGTCACGGCGTGGCTCGCGGTGCCCACCGACACAACGCGAGACTTGCCGACGCGCGAGCGGACGGGCAGCCCTTCGAGGCGGGCGAGGCCGATCTCGGGCTCGGCCTCGTCGATCGGGACGTTGTCCTCGGGACCGTTGTCGTCCTGCTCCTCCTCTGTCACCTCCGGACGCGGCTCCTTGGCTACGAGCGCCAGCGCGCCGCGCTTGGCCTTGGTGATCTGGTAGATCAGCTCGTCGTGGACGACGGAGTTCTCCGGGATGATGAAGAGGTTCTCCGTCGCGGATTCAGCGACCTCTGCCAGCGCGTGCAGGGCGGCGGCCACGTCGCCTGAGTCGATCGTGGCGAGCCGTGGATCCAGGGAAGTGAGCTGGCTGCGTAGTCGCTCGGCGACGGTGGGATTGCCGGGTAGCGCGGCCAGCCTCAGGCCGGTCGGAGAGGTGTCGGGGCCGGGCGAGGCGCCCAGCAGGACCACGCGGGTCATCCGACTTCCTCCGCCGATACTCCGGCCTTCATGGCAGGGAGGAGACGCACTCCCGCGTAGCGGGACGGGAAAAGGCGGTTCGCCGCCGGGCGAACCGTCGTCAGGGCGTGCACCGGTGTTCTTCCTTCTTGGTCGTGTAGGCGTAGCCGTCTGCTCGCTGGAGCAGGCGGAGGTGCTTGTGCGAGGTTTTCACAAGGCCGGTGGGGGTCTGCACGGTGTGACTGCCGGAGGAGCGGACTGCGACCCTGCCGGTGTGCGTTCCGGCATGCTTGCCTTTCGGCACGATCGCGCGCACGAGGTCCCCGGTCCGATAGCCGAAGCTCTGCTTGATGCGGGGTAGGCGCAGGCGGGGAAACCCGAAGGCGTCGGTACGGGTTCGACAATACGCGCCTCTGCCGGTGGCGGTGACAATCAGCACCCGGCCCGGCCAGGACACCACCCGATCGAGCTCGCCCACATGGAGAGCGTCAAGGGTGTGCGATTTGGGTGCGCCGGTGCGGTGCCGATTCCATTTGGTGCGGCCGCCGCTGCCGCAGCGCATCGGCAGGCCGGTGGCCGTCAACGCCGCGTAGAGGGCCCAGCGGGTGGCGTTGACGGCGGCGGCGTCGGCCAGCGGCGCCTTGGCGTGCGCGAGCACCCGGGCGAGAACCCCTGGGCGGTCCGACAGGAACTCGGTGATCGGCATGCTGTTCTTGTTCTGGTTGCAGGGTATGCACGCCAGGCACAGGTTGCTGATCCGGTCCGAGCCGCCCCGGGAGCGGGGCTGGATGTGGTCGATGTTCAATGGGACGCCGCTCGCTGGGCAGTAGGCACAGGCTCGCCCCCATTTCTCCAGCAGGTATTCCCGCACTTCGTAGCCGTGCAGGGTACCGTGCTGGTACTCGATGCCCTCCAGCGGCCTGCCCGTGGCCAGGGCGTGGGTGTCGAACCGTACGGTCTCTACCTGGATCAGCCGGACGGGGGCCAGGCGGCGCAGCCGCGCCACCCAGCTCATCGTGGTATCCACGCGATGCTGCAGACTTGGCGCGAGCCAGCCGTCCGGGCGGGTGCGGTTGTCGAACCTGGGGGCTCGGTAGCGCAGGTTGCGCGAGCGCCTGCCGCGCCGGGAGGTGGCCCGGGCGGTGAGCTTGTCGCGGATCTTGCCGCCGCGGTGGTCGAGCTGGATGGCGTACAACCCATGCCGGGTCCCTGCGTCGTTGCGGAACACGCTGATACCGGTGTGCTTGCTGCCGGGGTCCAGGGAGACCTCAACGCCCTGGGTCTCGGACTGTTCGGCGGTGCGGTCTTTCAATCGGATGGTGAAGGGGGTGTGGCGGGCCACCACTGCACGCCTCGCTGTGAGGAGTTCGCGGGCGCGGGCGGGGTGGCACGGGTCCAGTGGCGTGCCGTCCGATGCGAGGACGAACACGCGGGGTGCGGTCTCACGACTGGGTTCTCCGCTTGCGCGGGTGACGCCCTGACCGCCAGGTGAGGCGGCGTGGGTCTCCCCTCGACCATGTTCCACGCCGGATACCCGCAGATGGCGGGTGTCCGCGTCCCGTTTCGTTCCTGCTCCGGGGGGGTCTGCTGACGCGGATTCCAGGGTCCGCCGCTGAGGAAGCACGGCGGAGTGGGTCTGCTGTCCTACGTGAAACGTAGCCATCAAGGTCACCTCCTTGTGCGTGATGGCTGGGTCTGGTCACTCCGGCCCGCCCCGGTTCAGCAAGACGGGCCCCGGCGTCGAAACCGGGGAGCGAGTGACGACTCCCTTTCGAGGCGGTAACTGGGGTTGAACACTGAGTAATACGTAACAGACGTCAAAGTCTAGTGAGGATCAAGCAAAGTCGCGTCATCAGAGCATGCCCGTAACATGGTTCCGATCCAGCCGTAAGATGTTCGAGTGAGTCTCTACCGTGACGAAGGCGTAGTTCTACGCACGCAGAAGCTCGGTGAGGCCGACCGTATCGTCACCATCCTGGCCAGGCGCACCGGCAAGATCCGGGCCGTGGCCAAGGGCGTGCGCCGCACGACATCCCGCTTCGGGGCCAGGCTGGAGCCGTTCACCCACGTCGACCTGCAGTTGCACACCGGGCGTACGCTCGACGTCGTCACCCAGGCGGAGACCATCAGGCCCTACGGCGAGGTGCTGGCCGCCGACTATCCCCGCTACACCGCGGGCAGCGCGATGCTGGAGACCGCCGACCGGCTGACGCACGGGGAGAAGGAGCCGGCGCTGCGGCAGTTCCTGCTGCTGGTGGGTGGGCTGCGCACGCTCGCCGATCGCGGCCACGAGGCCCGGCTGGTGCTGGACGCGTACTTCCTGCGCTCGCTGGCCGTGGCCGGCTACGCCCCCGCGCTCGACGCCTGCGCCAAGTGCCAGGCGCCGGCGATCAGGGCGTTCGCCATCGTCGCCGGGGGAGTGGTGTGCGGGGCGTGCCGGCCGGCCGGCGCGGCCGTGCCCGCGGGAGAGACGATCGGGCTCATGACGGCGCTGCTGCGCGGCGACTGGGCCACCGCCGACGCCTCGGAGTCGCGCCACCGCAGCGAGTGCAGCGGGCTCGTGGCCGCATATCTGCAATGGCACCTCGAACACGGAATACGCTCTCTCCGACACGTCGAAAGGGAGCCCGTGTGAACGTACGACCTCCGTCCCCGCACCCGTCGGGCGCGACTCCGCCCCCGATCCCGCGCGACCTGGTGCCCCGGCACGTCGCCATCATCATGGACGGCAACGGCCGCTGGGCCAAGGCCCGGGGGCTGCCCCGCATCGAGGGGCACAAGGCAGGCGAGTCCTCGCTGTTCGACGTCATCGAGGGGGCGCTCGAGCTGGGCATCCCCTATCTGAGCGCGTTCGCGTTCTCGACCGAGAACTGGAAGCGCTCGCCCGACGAGGTCCGCTTCCTCATGGGGTTCAACCGTGACGTGATCCGGCGGCGGCGCGACGAGCTCAACGCCATGGGCGTGCGCGTGCGCTGGGCGGGCAGGCCCGGGCGGCTGTGGAAGAGCGTGATCTCGGAGCTGCAGGCCGCCGAGGAGATGACGGTCCGCAACCGCACGCTGACGTTGCAGTTCTGCGTCAACTACGGCGGGCAGGCCGAGATCGTCGACGCGGCGGTCAAGCTGGCCGAGGACATCGCGGCCGGGCGGGTCAAGCCGTCGAAGGTCAACGAGAAGGTGTTCGCGCGTTACCTGGACGAGCCCGACATCCCCGAGGTGGACCTTTTCGTGCGCTCCTCGGGTGAGCAGCGCTTCTCCAACTACCTGCTGTGGCAGTCGGCCTACGCCGAGATGGTCTTCCTCGACCGGCTCTGGCCCGACTTCGACCGCCGGGATCTGTGGGAGGCGTGCGAGGTCTTCGCCAAGCGCGACAGGCGCTACGGCGGAGCGATCCCCAACCAGGTCTGACCGGCCTTTTCGCGCCATCCTCGGTACCGCTTGGCCGCCTCGCTATACGTGGGTATAGCCTGCTGTTCGTCGGAATAGCCTGCTGTACTCACGAATAGGAGCTGGAGATGATCGTGGGCACCGGCCACCTCGTCCGCCTGGCGCTGCGCCGCGAACGGGCCATCGCGCCCTGGTGGATCCTCCTGATCGTGACCCTTGCCCTGGTGATGGTGTCCTACATCAACAGGTACATGGGCACGTACGAGCTGAAGGTCACCTACACCCGGCTCGCCACCAGCAACGCCTTCCTGCGGGCGCTCGGCGGTGGCGTGCCCGAGCCGCGGCTGGAGGTGCTCGCGACGTGGCGCAGCGGCGGCTTCCTCTATGTGGCGAGCGCGTTCGCGGCTCTGATGTCGATCGTCCGGCACACCCGCAGGGAGGAGGATACGGGCAGGAGCGAGCTGGTCCGGTCGGGCGTGGTGAGCCGCCACGCGCCTCTGACAGCCGCCCTGCTGGTCGCGGGAGGGATCAGCCTGGCCGGCGGCGCGCTGACCGCCATCGTGCTGATCGGGATCGGGTTCCCGGTCGTGGGGTCCCTCGCGTACATGTCCGCGATCGCGGTCGCGGGCTGGGTGTTCGCCGCCGTCGCCGCGGTGGCCGCCCAGCTCGCGCGCAGTGCCCGCACGGCCACCGCGATCAGCCTGTCCGTGCTCGGCGCCGCCTACGTGATGCGCTACGCCGGCGACGCGACCGGACAGTACTGGCTGAAGGCTCTGTCCCCGATCGGGTGGAGCCATCTGGTGCGGCCGTACCAGGACGAGCGGTGGTGGATGCTCGGCGTGCCGCTCCTGGTCGGCGCGATCCTGTACGCGGTCGCGTACCGGCTGCTCGACCGCCGCGACCTCGGCTCCGGCCTGCTGCCTGAGCGCCTGGGCCGGGAGTCGGCGCCGGAGCTGCGCGGCCCCGTCAGCCTGGCCTGGCGGCTGCACCGCGGCCTGCTGGCGAAATGGGCGGCCGGGGTCGCGTGCTTCGCCGCGGCCGGGGCCGGGCTCAGCCCGCTCACCAGGGACCTGCTCTCGCGGCCGAGCGTCGTGGTCGAGAACATCGTGCACGGCCTCGGCCTGTCCGATGAGGGCCGGACGCTGGGCGCCTACTCCTGGTACCTGATCCTCGTCATCTCGTACGCCGTCGCGCTCTACCCGGTGCTCATGACGCTGCGGCTGCGTTCGGAGGAGGTCTCGGGCCGCGCGGAGACCGTGCAGTCCACCCCGCTGACCCGGCTGCGCTGGGCGGCCGGTCACCTGGTCGTGGCGGGGCTCGGCACGGCGGCCCTGATGGCCGTCGCCGGGCTCGTGTTCGGCACGCTGTACTCGGTGCTCGTCGGCGACCTCGCCACCGACCTGCCCCGCTTCCTCGCGGGGGCGCTGAGCACCGTGCCGGCGGCCTGGTGCGTGGGGGCGGTCTGCATGCTCGCGTACGGGCTGCTGCCGCGGGCGAGCGTGGCGCTCTCCTGGGCCGTCTGGCTCCTGACCGCCGCGCTCGGCAAGGTCGCCGGCCCCCTGTACGGGCTCTGGAACGGGACCCCGATCGAGCCGTTCCACTACATCCCCAACGCGATGATCGGGACGCCCTTCGACCCGCGCCCCACCCTCGCACTCACGGCCGTCACGGCGCTGCTGCTCGGCGGCGCCCTGGTGGCTCTGCGCCGCCGCGACTTCGGCTGAATGATCTAGGATGTGCCACCCGGCGAGATCGGAGGGCGAATGGGCGGCCATTCCATCGAGGTGCGTTCCGACGTGGTGATCAAGCGGTATCGGTCGTGGCACCACGACGAGCCCGGACGCGAATGGCGAGCCCTGAAGCTGCTCGATGAGCACGATCCCGGCCTGGCTCCGGCGCCGGTGACCGCCGAGCTGACGGCCGACCCGCCGAGCGTGGTGATGTCCCGCCTGGACGGCGCCGCCGTGAGCGGGGAGATCACAGGGAAGCTCGTCGACGCCCTGGCCGAGGCCGTCACCGCTGTCCAGCAGGCGATCCCGCCGCGGGAGCTCGAGCGGATGCCGGCACGTGCCGGGCACCCGGTCGAGCTCCTACGGCTCGTCCGCGAGCAGGCGGCGGTGGTGGAGCCGGATCCTCCGAGGGCCGAGGCGCTCCGCGCGGCCCGTGCCTGGGTGGAGCGCCCGGCCCTGGAACAGGTGCTCGCCCAGCCGGGCACCCCGGTGTTCGGCACCGGCGATGGGAACATCGCCAACTATCTGTGGGACGGCACGAAGGTCCGGGTCATCGACTTCGAGTACTCCGGCCGGAGCGACCGCGCGTTCGAGCTGGCCGAGGTGAGCGAGCACATCGCGGTCTGGGAGAACGACCCGGCCGGGATGACCGCCGTGCTCGAACGGCTCGAGCTGACCGCCGCGGAGTCGGCCAGGCTCACGGAATGCCGCCGCCTCATGGCGCTGTTCTGGCTGCTGCGGGTCCGCGAGGCAGTCCGGTCCGAACAGGCGGACCGGACGCTGGCCCTGCTGCAAGCGGGATGAGCGACGCTCAGAGGGCGTCGGCGAGGCGGTCGACCTGCTCCGGGTCGCGGCCGTAGCAGTAGAGCATCACCTCGTCCGCGCCGAGGTCGGCGTACTGGGCGATGGCCTGGCGGATCTCGCCCGGCGTGGTGAGCATCCCGGAGACCATCCGGTCGGCCATGCCGGTGAACTCGTAATAGGCGCCCATGGCTGCACAGGCGTCCGTGACGACGTCCTCGGGGCCGAGCGCGACGTTGACCTGGGTGACGATGCGAGGCTCGCCGGAGCGCCCCGCTTCCTTCCAGAACCGGTGAACGGTGTCGATGAGCCCGCCGGCCCAGGACGGCGGGGCGGCGGCGAGGAATCCGTCCCCCCAGCGGGCGACCCGGGCGAGCGCGGCCGGCTGGAAGCCGCCGAAGAGCACCTCGGGGCCGCCGGGCCGGGCGGGGAGAGGCCCGATCGGGCCGGCCCCGTCGCCGTACGGCTCGCCGGACCACAACCGGCGCATGACGGCCATCTGCTCGTCGAGGCGGCGGCCGCGGGTGCGGAGGTCGGTGCCCGCGACCAGATGGTCGTCCTCGCGGCCGCCGATGCCGAGCCCCAGGACCAGCCGGCCGCCGGAGATCAGGTCCAGGGTCGCGGCCTGCTTGGCGAGCAGGGCGGGCTCGCGAAGGGGCGCGAGCAGGACCTCGGTCTGTACGCGTACGCGGGTGGTGGCTCCGGCGATGACCGCCAGGGCGACCAGCGGCTCGGGGTTGTCGTAGACCAGGCGGTCGAGGAGGGCGAGAGTGGTGAAGGGGCCGGCATCAGCGCGGCGGGCCCAGTCGAGCAGTGCCGCGGGGTCGCTGATGGGCAGGCCGAGACCGACGTTCATGAAGTACCTCCGTGAAGGGGCATGCGGAATCGATGCCGCCCCTCCAGGACCTCCACGACGGGGGAGGCAGGGCTCCCCGTTCTGCGGCGCACTTCTGGGGAGCTCCTGATCAAGTGAGGCTCACTCTAGGGGGACGCAGCCACGTCGGGCAACTCGCGGTGCTCAGGTGGTGGCGCCGATGTTCGGCGGTGCGTCCCGGGGGATCGGGGTGCCGTGGATGTCGCGATCGCCGCCATCGTGGATGGCGAGGCCGGCGCCACGGGCCGGGGAGTCGCCGTCGAGGCGGAACCCTGGCAGCGTTTCAGGGTCGGCGAATTTCGGGTCCGCGATCACGGGGTTGGCGTGGTGCGGCGGCACGGCGACGTTGAAATAGAGATTGTGGTCGTAGGTCCCCACCGCGTCGTTGATGGCCGAGCCTTCCGGGCGGCCGTAGAAGATGTTGTTGGTGAAGGCGATCGGCGTGTGGTCGCCGCGGCTGCCGACGATCGTCCCGGCGGACGGGCTGTAGATCACGTTGTGGTAGAACTTCACGTTCTTGATGGCGTTCGCGCAGCCGTTGGCGACGACGGGGATCTCGAAATCCCCCAGCACCAGGTCCTTGTCGTTCTGGCTGATGTTGAAGCGGATCGTCGCGCCGTCGGTGTGCGAGCCGGCGATCGCGCAGAACAGCATGAACGGGCCGTTGTTGTCGTGGCTGTAGTTGTACTGGTAGACGAGGTCGCGGTTGCCCGCGTCCACGCTGAGCGCGAACGACGGCGGGGTCGCCGAGCCGCCCGTGATCTCGTTGCACTGCACGACGGGCCGGACCGAGTTGGACGCCAGGATCGCGGCGCGGGCTTCCGTCGTGCGCAGGCCGAACCCGTCGACCCGGTTCAGTTCCGTCACCGGGTCGAGGCCGTTCTGCACGAGGATTCCGTCCCCGCCCAGGCCGCTGAGGTCATTACGGAAGATCCGCACGTTGGTGATGGGCACGAAATGGTTGGTGCCGGCCGAATAGAGCTCGTGGCGATTCCACTGCGACAGCGTGCCGATGCCGATGTTGTCCACGTCGGACACGGTGTTGTGCGAGATCTGGATCCCGTCGAATGCGGTGGCCACCTGGGAGCCGGCGGCCTTGAACACGATCCCGCCGCTGTTCTCGACCTCCGGTTTCAGGGAGTCGCAGCCGACCACGTCGTGGACCACGACGTCGTGGACCACGTAGTGCCTGCCGATGCCGTAATTCTCGAGCAGGACGTAGATGCCCGCGCGGGGAGTCGTGTCCCGGGGGCCGGGATTCGAGATGTCGAGTTCGCGGATCTCCCAGCCTTCCACGTTGTGCAGGAGCACGGCCGAGCGTGCGCCGCCGCCCGCGATGGCGGGGCGGGCGCCGGTGCCGTAGGCGCCGATGACGATGGGGCTGTCCGCGGTGCCCGAACCCTGCGGCTTCAGGACCCCCTGATAAGTGGTTCCGCGGCGGAAGAGAATCGAGTCGCCCGGCTCGAAGACGACCGAGTTGATCTGTTCCAGGGTCCGCCACGCGGCGTGCGACGTCAGGCCGGAGGCGGAATCATCGCCTGATGCGGAATCCACGTAATAACGTACGCCGGTTTCCGAAAGAGGTGGGCTCTGCACCATGAAGCTCACTCCAGAAAGGGGACAGCCCCCTGCGGGAGGGGGCTGTCAGGGAAACGGTCAGCTGACACAGGGCCCTTGGTAGGCGCCGATGTTCGGCCCGCTGGCAGGCACCTGGACACCGAAGATGTCATGGCCGCCGTTGTCGGTGATGGCGACCCCGGCGGCGACGGCCGGCGAACCGCAGCGCAGCCGGTATCCGAGGATGCTGCCGAGGCCGGTCCCGCTGCCGGGATTGACGAAATTCGGGTCCGCGATCACGGGGTTGGCGTGGTTCGACGGCACGACGACGTTGTAGTAGAGGTTGTGGTCGTAGACGCCCACCGCGTCGTGGATGGCCGAGCCTTCCGGCGCGCCGTAGAAGATGTTGTTGGTGAACTCGATCGGGGTGTGGTCGCCCCGGCTGCCGACGATGGCCTTGGCCGTGGGGCTGTAGATCACGTTGTTGTAGAACTTCACGTTCGGGATCCCGTTGTCGCAGCCGTTGGCGACGACGGGGATCTCGAAGGTGCCGAGGAGCAGGTCCTTGTCGTTCTGGCTGATGTTGTAGCGGATCGTCGCACCGTCGGAGTACGAGCCGGTGAACGCGCAGAACAGCATGAACGGTCCGTCGTTGTCGTGGCTGAAGTTGTACTGGTAGACGATGTCGCGGTTGCCCGCGTCGACGCTCAGCGAGAACGACGGCGGAGTGGCGGAGCCACCCGTGATCTCGTTGTACTGAATGACCGGCCGGTCGGAGTTGAAGGCCACGATCGCGGCGTGCGAGGCGCTCGCCCGCAGGCCGAACCCGTCGACGATGTTCCACTCCGTCAGCGGGTCGACGCCGTTCTGCACCAGGATGCCGTCGCCGCCCTGATCGGTGAGCTTGTTCAGATAGATGTGCACGTTCTTGTTCGGCACGAAGGTGTTCGTGCCCGCGGGGTACAGGTCACGCTTGGACCACTGGGAGACGATGCCGATCCCGACGTTGTCCACGCCCGAGATGACGTTGCGCGTGATCTCGACCCCGTCGAATCCGGTGGCCACCTGGGAGCCGGCGGCCTTGAACACGATGCCGCCGCTGTTCTCGAGCTCGGGCTGGAGGCAGTCGCAGCCGGGCACGTCGTGGATCTTCACATCGCTGATCTTGTAGTGCTTGCCGATGCCGAAGTCGTCGAGCAGGACGTAGATGCCCGCCCGCGCGTTGTTGTCCCGGGTGGCCGGGTTGGTGATCTCGAGGTCGCGGATCTCCCAGCCCTGCACGTTGTGCAGGAACACGGCGGCACGTGCCCCGCCGCCGTCGATGACGGGACGGGCGCCGGTGCCGTACGAGCCGATGACGATCGGGCTGTCGGCCGTGCCGGACCCCTGCGGCTGCAGCACGCCCTGGCAGGTGGTCCCGCGGCGGAACAGGATCGAGTCGCCCGGCTTGAAGACGACCGAGTTGACCTTGGCCAGGGTCCGCCAGGCCGCGCTCGAGGAGAGGCCGGAGGCGGAATCGTTCCCGGAGCTGCAATTGACGTAATACTTGGTGCCGGTCGTCCGCGTCGCCGCTTGCGCCGGGGCGCCGGCCAATACGAATGTGCTCATGACGGCGACGAGTAACAGAATGATGTGGGCAGCGGGGCCACGGCTCCTCCGCACGATTTCCGACGTGTTATCCATGTGCTTGCTCCAAGAAGGTATTGCTTGGGTCCAGGAAAGGACGTGGAGCGAGTCTGAGCCGACCGGCTCGACGGCTGCTCGACAAGGGCTATACGGCCCATTCCTGGTGCCGCCAGGCGGCCTCCGCGAAAGCCCATTCAAATCGCGCGCCGATGAGAAAGTGCTCGACGAGCCTTTTCCTGTCGGTCTTCGAGCTCTGAGCGCCTACCTCGTCGACCATGGCGAGGTAGGCGTTCACGTAGCCCTCGTAGTCGCCGCCCGGCGGATACTGCGCGACCCAGGACGCGTAGCGCGACCCGGGTTCGCAGCGTTCCCGCAGATCGTCGGAGACGAAGAGGTGGAACCAGCTCATCGGCAGCAGGCCGGCTATGCCGGCGGCGAACGAGATCGTGGGCGCGGCGAGCATGAAGGACGTGTAGGCGTGGATCATCGGACGGGCCTCGGTGCTGTCAGAGCCGGCCACCGGCAGCCCGGCGGCCAGCTCTGACAGTCCCGCGGCCAGCTTGGGCAGCGAGCCGAACGTGGCACTCGCCGCGGAGCAGAGCAGGGTGCCGTGCTCGTCCCGCTCGGCGAGTGCCGCGCACATGGCCAGGGCCCGCGCGTAGGTGGGAACGACGTAGCGGGCGTCCTGCTCGGCGAAGTACCACAGCGATGACGGCGGCAGCGTGCCCGCACGCAGGCCCGTCCAGAAGGGATGCTCCTTGACCTTGGCCACCAGCGGTCGCGCGATCGCCGACAGTTCCGCCCGCGTGGACATCAGCGCGCCGCCGCCGTCACGCTGAGGCCGCCGGCGACCCGGCCGAGGACCTCGGCCAGCACCTGCTCGGCGTCGGCCGCGCCGCCGCCCCGCCAGGCCACGAACGCGTCGGGCCGGACCAGGATGGCGCCGTCACGGGCGATGCCCAGGGTGGCGGCCCAGTCGTCGTCCAGCGGGACGTAGTCGCCCTCCGCGCCCAGCCGCACCACGCGCAGCGGCACGTCGGTGTGCTCGGCGAGCTTGGCCGCCGCCTCCTGCCAGGCGCCGCCGTCCTCGCCGCTGGTGAGGAGCACGTACGAGTCCCAGAACAGGTCGATGGTGGACAGCCGCTCTCCGTCGCGCTCCAGCCAGAGGTGCGGCGCCCGGGTGCCCGGCTCGCCGACCAGCTCGAGCGGCGCGGTCAGCGTCGGCCTCGGCGTCTCGGTCACCACCGCCTGGGAGCGGTAGCGGTAGCCGAGCGTGATGATGATGTCGTCGACCATCTCGTTGCGTACGTCGTCCGTGGCGTACCCGTGCCTGATGCGGTTGCGCACCATGGCCTGCTGCGCCATGGCGCTGCCCACCGCGTGGCGCTCGTCGTGATACGTGTCGAGCAGCTCCGGGCCCGCCCAGCCGTGCAGCGTGGCCGCCAGCTTCCAGGCCAGGTTGTGCGCGTCGTGGATGCCCGTGTTGGCGCCGAACCCGCCGGCGGGCGGGTGCACGTGGGCGGCGTCACCGGCCAGGAACACCCGTCCGACGCGGAAGCGCTCCGCCACCAGCTGCGCGCCCTCCCACGGCACCTTCGCCATGATCTCGACGTGCATGTCCTGCTTGCCCGACGCGTTGCGCACGATCTCTATGCAGCGCTCGTCGGTGAAGTCGGCCGGGGACTCGCCCTTGTCCGGGTGGTAGATGGGGGCGGCCAGCCAGGGGTCGCGCCCGTGCAGCCGCGACAGACCGGTCATCGTCCCGCCGGCGGTGGCGTAGCAGAGGATGAACGGCCGGTCGGCCAGGATCTCCTCCAGCTCGGGCGCGCGGAAGTAGATGCTGAGCGCGTTGAACACGGTGCCGCGGCCGGAGCGGGAGACGCCGAGGATGTTGCGGACCGAGCTGCTCGCGCCGTCCGCGCCCACGAGGTACTGCGCCCGGACCGTCGTGACCACCCCGGTCGTCACGTCCTCCACCTGGGCGGTCACACCGTCGTCGTCCTGCTCGATCTCGCGGAGCCGGGTCGCGAAGCGCACCTCGCCGCCGTACTCGCGGGCCTTCTCCGCCAGCACCACCTCGTAGCGGTCCTGGCCGCAGCCCATGACCCGCTCGGGGCTGATCTCCGCGCCGTCCAGCGACGGAGCCTCCAGCACCACGGCGTCGGCGATCTCGGAGAAGGTGTTCACCCGCAGGATCCCGCCCTCGAAGAACGGGTGCGAGTCACCGATCTCCAGCGCCCGGACCTCCTTGCCCAGCCCCGCCGCCCGGAAGATCTCCATGGTGCGGGCCTGCAGGCCGGGGGCGCGGGGCAGCATGGAGGTCTCGCCGCGCTTCTCGACGACCAGCGTCCTGATGCCGTGACGGCCCAGGAAGACCGCCGTGGACAGGCCGACCGGGCCGGCGCCCACGATCAGCACCGGCACGTTCTCGTCGTACATCAGATTCCTCCATCGACGTTGATCGTCTCGCCGTTCACGAACCGCGACAGGTCACTGGACAGGAAGCCGACGACCCCGGCGATGTCCGAGACGTCCCCGAGCCTGCCGAGGGGGATCATCTTCTGGTAGCGCTCGAGGACGGCGGGCGGCGTCGGCTCCTCCGTCTGGATCGGCCCGGGCGCCACCACGTTCACGCGGATCCCGCGCGGGCCCAGCTCCTTGGCGAGGGAACGGGTGAGCCCCACCAGGCCGGCCTTGGTGGCCGTGTAGTGGGCGCGCAGCGGGATGCCCACCGTGGCCACCCTCGAGCCCACGAAGATGACGGAGCCACCCTCGCTGAGCAGCGGCAGCGCGCGCTGCGTGACCAGGTACGGCCCGCCCAGGTTGTTGGCCACGACGCGCTGCCACTCCTCGAGGGGGAGCTCGGCGAACGGTATGTGACTGATGACGCCCGCGTTGTGCACGACCACGTCAAGGGATCCGTACGAGGTGCGGCAGTGCTCGACGAGGTCGTCGACGTCCGCCGGGTTGCTCACGTCCGCCCTGACCAGGTGGTGGTCGCCACCGGTCTCCTTGAGTTCGCGGGCCAGGCTCGTGACGGCCTCGCCCTCCGTGCGGTAGCACGTCACCACGTCGGCCCCCGCGCGGGCGAGGCCGAGCACGACGCCCCGCCCTATGCCCCGCGAACCGCCGGTCACGAGGATCTTCTTTGCGGTCAGGTTGAGCTCCATCGTTCCATGGCTCCTGTGACATCTAGAGGAGAATCGCCGCCGCCACCAGGTTGGCGATCAGCGCGGCCAGCGAGAGCACCACTCGCGTGGTGTTCCAGGTCTTCCAGCGGACCCGCGGATCGCGTTCCGGCCAGTCGTTCGGCTGACTGGCCGGGTCCAGCGCGGTCACGTACTTGTTGATCGGGACGTTCTTCAGCAGGGAAATCGCCATGAGCACGGCCAGCAGTGCGGCGGCCAGCCAGAACAGGGCCGTCGCCTCCGCCCGTCCGCCCGAGACCGTCACCGCGAGGACGACGTCCAGCCCGAACGCCAGCGCGTTCATGATGGGCAGGAACGGGTCGTAACGCGGCCACAAGAACTTGATCAGGTCCACATACCCCGCGTACGGCAGGCGGAGGGCGAAGGCCGCCAGCCCGATCGCGTTGCCGAGCATGACGCCGGTCGCGACCCCGTTCGCGAACAGCGCCAGCGCGAGGAGCGCCCCGGTCATCCCGCGCCCTGCAAGGCCGCCGCCGCGGCCTCCTCGACCAGCCCCTTGATCCGGTTCATCTGGATCGCGGTGTTGTGGTTCAGGTACGCGGTCATCCCGTCGTCATCGGCCGGGGCCTGCGGCTTCATGTGGAAGTCCTGCACCCAGCGCATCCGCACACCCTCCGGGACCTCGCGGTACTCCCAGAAGATGTTCATGTACTCGAATGGGCCGGTTTCGACCCGGTGGGCGCGCACCTCGCGCTTCACGGGGTCGGGGGTGCGCTGGGAGACCCAGCTCCACACCGTTCCGTCCTCGTCGGGGTGCATGGTGAGGCGGAAGGTGATCGTGTCGCCGTCGCGCTCCAGGATCTCGGCGGCGGCGTACTCGCTGAACAGCTGGGGCCACGAGGCGACGTCGTTGGTCATCTCCCAGACCAGGTCCATGGGGGCCTCGATGACGATGGCGTTGTCGGTGTGTCCGGCCATGGCGGGTTTCCTCCGTTCAGTTCGCCAGACGAACGTTGACGTAGTCGGCCAGGGCGCGGGGCGTGGGCAGCTGCTCCACCACGTCGTCGGGGATCACCACGCCGAGGTGGTTCTGGAGCTTGGCCGTCACCTCCAGCACCGCGAGCGAGTCGTAGCCGAGATCGACGAACGGGACCTCGGAGATGTCGTCGCCGAGGTTCACGTTCTCGGCGGCGCCGGCGCACTCGATCATGGTGGCCTTGAGGTCCTCGAGCGTGAAGGGAGTGGGAGTGGTCTGGGTCATCTGGTGCTCCGTTCGTTCGTGACGATGACTGCCGCGTTGAATCCGCCGTGGCCGCGGGCGACGACCATGGCGGTGCCGAGGGCCGCCTCGCGCGGCGCCCCGAGGACCAGGTCGATGTCGCACCCGGGGACCAGCTCGCTCACCCCGGTCGTGGGCGGGATGACGCCGTCGCGAATGGCCAGCAGGGCGCTCGCGAGGTCGAGGGCCGCGCCGCCCGCGTAGAGCCGCCCGGTCATGGTCTTCGGCGCCGTGACCGGCGGGCGGCCCGGGCCGAACACCGCGCGGATCGCCGCGGCCTCCTGCAGGTCGAGCTCCGGCACGCCGGCCGCGTCCGCGAAGACCACGTCGACGTCGCCGGCGCTCAGCCCGGCGTCGGAGATCGCCAGCTCCATGGCCCTGCGCAGGCCCGGCTCCCGGCCGGAGCCCGGGCGCGGGTCGAAGGTCGAGGCGTAACCGGCGATCTCCCCGTAGACGCGCGCGCCCCGGGCCCGGGCGTCCTCGGCGTTCTCGACGATCAGCATCGCGCCGCCCTCGCCCGGCACGTAGCCGCTCGCGCCGACGCCGAAGGGCTGGTACGCGCTGACGGGATCGGCCGACTCGCTGAGCCGCCCGTTGCTGTACTGCGCGGTCAGGCCGTAGGGGCAGAGCGAGGCGTCGGTCCCGCCGGTGACCACCAGCCGGGTGCCGCTCCTGATCAGCTGGCGCGCCTGGCCGGCCGCGTCCAGCCCGCCCGCCTGTTCGGCGCAGATGACCCCGCAGGGCCCCCGCATCCCGTGGCGGATGGAGATCTGGCCGGTCGTGGCCGCGTAGAACCAGGCGATCGACTGGTAGGCGCCGACCCAGGACGGGCCCTTGGACCACAGCCGCTCGATCTCCCGCTGGCCGAACTCGGTCCCGCCGGACGAGCTGGCGGTCACCACGGCCATGTCGTACTCCGGCATGGCCGCGGGGTCGGCGCCGGCGTCCTCCAGGGCCCAGGCCGCGGCGGCCAGTCCGAGGTGGGTGCCGTGGTCGGTCTGCGGGATGAGACGGCTCGGGACGTGCTCGCCGGCGGTGAAGCCGCTCACCTGCCCGGCCAGCCGCACCGGGTAGCCGGAGGCGTCGAAGCGGCTGATCTCCCTGATGCCGCTCTGGCCCGCCAGCGTGGCGGCCCAGTAGTCCTCGATGCCGAGCCCGTTCGGCGCCGCGATCCCGAGCCCGGTGACGACGGCCTGCCTGCTGGTTTCCGTACTCATGCCGACCTCACGATGGCCATGGCGGTCTGGAAACCGCCGAACCCGCTGCCGACGCTGAGCACTCCGTCGATCGCGTGCTCCCGCGCCGTGAGCGGCACGTAATCGAGATCGCACTCGGGGTCCCGCGTGTGCAGGTTCGCCGTCGGCGGCACCACCTGGTGCTCGATGGCCAGCGCGCAGGCGGCCACCTCGATGGATCCGATGGCGCCGAGCGAGTGGCCGACCATGGACTTGATGGAGCTGACCGGCACCTCGTACGCACGGTGGCCGAGCGCGCGCTTGAAGGCCGCGGTCTCGTGCCTGTCGTTCTGCTTGGTCCCCGAGCCGTGCGCGTTGATGTAGTCGATGTCCGAGGCGTCCAGCCGCGCCATGGCCAGGGCGTTGGTGATCGCCTCGGCCATCTCACGGCCGTCCGGCTTGAGCCCCGTCATGTGGTACGCGTTGCTCCGGCTCGCGAATCCCGCTATCTCGGCATAAATATGGGCGCCGCGTGCCAGGGCCGCCTCCCGCTCCTCCAGGACGAAGACCGCGGACCCCTCCCCGAGGACGAACCCGTCCCGGTGCGCGTCGAAGGGACGCGACGCGTGGGCCGGGTCGTCGTTGTTGGGCGAGGTCGCCTTGATCGCGTCGAAGCAGGCCGCGGTGATGGGCGAGATGGGCGCGTCGGTCGCCCCGGCGATCACCACGTCCGCCCGGCCGGTCCAGATCTGCTGGGCGCCGTTGCCCACCGCGTCCAGCCCCGCCGTGCAGCCCGTGGAGATCAGGGAGACCGGCCCCTCGGCGCCCGCCGCCCAGGCCACCTCGCACGCGATGGTGCTCGGCGCCATGTATCCGTACAGGTGCCGCACCACGTAGTCGGGGTCCACCAGCCAGCGCCGGCCGCCGTCGCTCAGGACGACGTACTCCTCCTCGAGGCCCATCGTGCACCCCACGGCGCTGCCGATGCTGACCCCGATGCGCTCCGGCGGCACCACCCCCTCGATGCCGCTGTCGGCCAGGGCCTCCCTGGCGCAGACGACGCCGAACTGCGCCGCCCGGTCCATCCGGCGGATCTCCGCCGGGCTCAGCCCCTCCGCGGCCGGGTCGAAGTCGCATTCGGCCGCGATGCGGGAGCGGAAGCCTGACGGGTCGAACAACGAGATGGTGCGGGTGGCGGTGCGGCCCTCGGACAGCAGATCCCAGAACGCCTTCGTCCCGATGCCGCCCGGGGCCACCACCCCGATCCCGGTGATCACGACGCGCCTGTCAGTGCGCATCAGTTCGGCCCTCCAACATCCGGTACGGCCTGCGCCGCCCCGGAGGCCGGCAGGGGCTCGGTGTCGACGTGCCCGAGTTCCGGCCGCGGTGCCAGGGGGCTCAGGTGGAAGATCGCGTACACCTCTTCCTCGCCGTCGTTCCAGACCCGGTGCGGCACACTCTTGGGGACCATCAGCCCTTCGCCGCCCTCGAGCTCCAGCACCTGCGTGCCGATCCTGGCGGTGAGCCGGCCGCGCACCACGAAGAGGAACTCCTCGGAGTACGGGTGGTAGTGCTCGGCCACGAACTCGCCGGGCGCGAGCGTCAGCGTGCCCATGAACCCGGAGGTCGAGGCGACGGTCTTCGGGCTGAGGACCACGCGGATGTCACCTCCGCGGCGCCGGTTGGCAGCCACGTCGTCCGCGCGCACCTTGGCCACCACGGCGAGCTTCTCCGCTGCTTCACTCACCGTTCGACTCCCAGACGTAGAAGGGGTTGGCCATGGCGTCCTTCGGCTCGCGCCAGTTCGGGTCGTACGGCCGGATGTGCTGAGCCAGCCGCTTGTTGATGTCGTCATAGAGCGGGTGGCTGCGTGCCTTGTAGAGATCCGGCGTGATGTCGTCGTCCGCCTCCACCAGGTGGAAGTAGAGGTTGTGGAAGCGGAAAAGCGTGCGTCGCGACACTCCGATCATCCGGGGCAGGTCGGTGGCGTCAGAGTCCCTGAAGATCTGTGCCACGTTGTCCGCCTCGGCCGGGTCCATGCGGGCGACGATCAATGTCCGATGCACCGGGAGCTCCTCTCGTTTTGATGCCCCATGGTTGACCCGATGGTTCTGGTCTCGGTCGAATCCCGCTCGAAGCGGGCGGCGCGAGTCCACGTCGAGCCGAGAACCGCACAGTGGCGGCGGCATTTCAGAACCGTCGAAAGGTGACTGCTGTGAGCGGCGAGAACGAGCTGGCCTTCATCGGTCTGGGCGGCATGGGCGCCGGCATGGCGCTGTGCCTGCGCGAGGCCGGATTCCCGCTGGTGGTCCACAACCGCACCGCGGCCAAGGCCGCGCCGCTGGCGGAGGCGGGGGCACGCGTCGCCTCCTCCGCCGGCGAGGCGGGCCGCGACGCCTCGATCATCCTGCTCAGCCTCAGCGATGAGGCGGCGGTCGAGCAGATCCTCTTCGGTGAGCTGTCCGGGCGGCTCCGTCCTGGGGCACTCGTGGTGGACACCTCGACCGTTTCGCCCGCCTACTCCGCGGCCGCGTCCGAGCGCCTGGCCAGGATCGGCGCCCGCCGCATCGAGGCGTGTGTGATCGGGAACCCGCCGATGGCCAGGGCGGGCCAGCTGCGGATCTTCACGGCCGGGCGGCGCGAGGACGTGGACGGCGCCCGCGAGGTGCTGGAGGCGCTCGCCCAGGAGATGGTGCACGTCGGCCCGGCCGGCTCGGCCTGCGGGCTGAAGCTCTCCTTCAACCTGCTCCTCGGCAACCAGATCGCCGCGCTGGCCGAGGCGGCGCAGCTGGCCGTCAGCGCCGGTGTCGACCGCGACCTGTTCTTCACGACCATCGCCAAGAGCGGGTTCAGCTCGCCGGCGCTCGCGTTCCGCGCGGAGCTGATGCGGACCCGCCGCTACGAGCCGCCGGCCTTCCGCAGCACGCTGATGGAGAAGGACCTTCGCCTGGCGGTGGCCGGTGCCGCCGCGCACGACCTGGAGCTGCCCGTCACGGCGGGGGTGGCCGAGCGGTTCGGCGCGGCGATCCGCGCCGGCGACGGCGACAAGGACGCCGCCGCCATCGCCGAGCTGCGTACTCCGGTCCGTGGCGACGGCGGCGGCGGCAAGGACGCCGCCGCCGTCACCGAGCTGCCCACCCCCGCCCGCTGAGCCGGGCTCAGATCGCGATTCCGCCGTGGACCTCGAAGACACTGCCCGTGATGTACGAGGCCCGGTCGGAGGCCAGGAAGGCGACGAGATCGGCCACCTCTTCGGGGTGGCCGAACCGGCGCAGCGCGATCGCGTCCAGCAGGCGCTTGGCGGCCCGCTCGCTGAGCTGGTCGGTCATGTCCGTCGAGATGAGGCCCGGCGCGACCACGTTGGCCCGCACGCCGTGCCCGCCGATCTCCTTGGCCAGTGCCCGGGTGAACCCGATGATGGCCGCCTTCGACGCCGAGTACGTGGTCTGCGTCGCGTGGCCGTACACACCGGCCACGGACGACATGGTGATCACGCAGCCCGACCGGCGCTTCATCATGCCGAAGACGGCGGCGCGGCACAGGTGGTAGACGCCGTCGACGTTGGTCCGCAGCACCGCGTCCCAGTCGGCCTCCTCCACGAGCATGAGTGGCGCGTCCTTCGTGATGCCGGCGGACGTCACGACCGTGTCGATCGCGCCGAGCTCGTCCTCCACGCGGCCGACCCAGTCCCGCATCGCCTGGCCGCTGGCCACGTCCGCGCGGACCGGGAGCACCTGGCCGCCGAACTCCCTGGCCTCCTTGGCCACCGCCGCCGCGCTCTCCTCGGCGCTGTGGTAGCAGAAGCTGACATCGAATCCGTCCCGTGCCAGTCGCAGCACGATCGCCCGGCCGATGCCGCGCGAGCCGCCGCTGACGAGCGCGACCTGCCTGTCTGTGTGGCTCATTACCTCAGAGTCGCATCGGCCCCGGAGGGACTGCTCGAGGCCGGCTCGAGGAGCGAAGGGCCTCCTGCCTGCGCTCGCGCGGCCGGTCGAGCCCTGTTCCAGCCTGTCGCGAGCGCGAACGCCCAGCATCGGCCATGACGTGCCCTGAGCGGAGGTTGATCGTGGATCTTGAACTGGCCGGGAAACGGGTCCTGGTGACCGGCGGCACGCAGGGGATCGGCCGGGCGACCGCGCTGGCGTTCGCCCGGGCCGGAGCCCGCGTGGTCGCCTGCCACCGCAGCCCGGGAGAGGCGGCCGACGGTCTGGCCCGCGAACTGAAGGAGCTGGGTGACGGCCACCGCGTGGTGCAGGCCGACGTGACCGGGCCCGACGGCGCGGCCACGCTCGCGACCGTCTGCGAGGAGGCGCTCGGCGGCCTCGACGTGGTCGTGAACAACGTCGGCGTCGACGGCCGCGCCCGTTTCGCGGAGCTCACCGAGCAGGAGTGGGACCGGGTCATCTCGGCGAACCTCACCAGCAGCTTCCTGGTGACCCGGGCCACACTCGGGCTGCTCGCCGACCACGGCTCCGTCATCTACATCGGAGCGTCGGCCGGCATGCGCGGGCGGCCGGAGAGCGCGCACTACTGCGCTTCCAAGACCGCGCTCTCCGGGCTCACCAGGTCACTGGCCAGGGAGCTCGGCAGCAGGGGCGTGCGGGTCAACACCGTGGCGCCCGGCGTGATCGTGAAGGGGCCAGGCGACGGTCCGCCGCCCCCGGTCGCCGACCTCATCAAGGCGGTGACCGCGCTCGGCCGCCTCGGCTCTCCCGAAGAGGTGGCGGCGGCCGTGCTCTTTCTGGCCAGCGACGTGTCCCGGTACATCACCGGGGTCACTCTCAACGTGGACGGAGGCGTCTGATGCCCTATGCCGCCATCACCTACAACGTCCGGCCCGGATTCGACGACGAGATCGCGGAGATCTTCGCCGACTTCCAGCGGGTGGACACTCCCATCCTGCGCGACGCGACCGGCGACCAGGCCGGCCGGCTGCTCGGCACGGCCGTATTCCTCAAGGACGGCGTGCTGGTCCGAGTGATCCATTACGAGGGCGACTTCCGCGCTGTCGCCGCCCACATGGCCGGACAGAAAGGCGTGCACGTGATCGAGGAGAAGCTGGCGCCCTACCTCGTCGACCAGCGCGACACCTCCACGCCGGAGGCGTTCCAGGCGTACTTCCGCAACGCGCTCATGCGCTGCGTCGTCCAGCTCTCCGTGGACACCCATCCTGCGGGCCGATGATGGAGCTGGGCATCGGGCTGCCGACGATGGTGTCGGGGATCGCCGGCAGCGATCTTCTCACCTGGGCCCGCCGGGCCGAGGAGCTCGGCTTCTCGTCACTCGGAGCGCTCGACCGGCTGATGTACGACGGCTACGAGCCGCTGATCGCCCTGGCCGGCGCGGCCGGCGCGACGGGCCGGATCCGGCTGGCCACGACCATCCTGATCGCCGCCTACAGGGGCGATCGGGCACTGCTCGCCAAGCAGCTCGCGAGCCTGGACCGGCTCTCCGGAGGACGGCTCACGGTGGGCGTCGCCGCCGGCGGGCGGCAGGACGACTACGAGGCGTGCCGTACCTCTTATGCGGCGCGCGGCCGGCGGCTCGACGGGCTGCTGGCCGAGCTGCGCGGGTTCTGGAGCGGCGAGAGCGACGGGCCGGTCCCCGGCCCGCGCGCCGAGAAGGGCGGGCCGCCGCTGTTCGTGGGCGGCCACTCGCCCACGGCGATGCGGCGTGCCGCCGCCTTCGGCGACGGCTGGATCGCCGGGGGCAGCTCGGCCTCCGGTTACGGCGAGCTGGTCGGCCGGGTCCGCGAGGCCTGGGAGGCGGCCGGCCGGGCCGATCGGCCGCGTCTCATGGCGATCGCCTACGTGTCGCTGGGCCCGGACGGGCGTGAGCAGGCCGCGCACCACCTGCTGGACTACTACTCCTTCATGGGGTGGAAGGCCGAGATGGCGGTGCGCAGCGTGCTCACTGACGCGCGGCAGCTGCGTGACTTCGTGGCCGGCTACGAGGCCGCCGGCTGCGACGAGCTGCTGCTGTTCCCGTGCGTCCAGGACCCGGGACAGGCCGACCTGATCGCGGACGCCGTCTGGAGGTGATCAACATGCTGAACGTCCTGGCCGTGCTGGTGCTCCTCGGCAGCGGCACGGTGGCGGGCGTGCTGTTCGCGGTGGCGGTCAGCACCGTGCCGGCGCTGGCGGCGATGCCGCCGGACCGCTACGTCTACACGCACACGCTGCTCGGCCGGAACTGGGACCCCACCATGCCGCTCATCGTGCTGGGCACGACGCTGCTGGACATCGTCCTGGCCTTCTGGGCACCGGGAGGCGCCGCCCGCGCGCTGGTCATCTGCGCGTCGGTGTGCCTCGCCGGCGTCTCGTGGGTCTCCCACCTGCGCAACGTGCCGATCAACAAGCGGGTGCACCGGACCGATCCGGACGCGGTCCCGCCGGGATGGGAGGATCCCCGCCCGGTGTGGCGGCGCTGGCACCTGCTGCGTACGTCGTTCGCCATGGTGGCGCTCGCCGCCAACAGTCTCGCCCTCACTCTGATCTTCTGACCCGGTCAAGGCCCAAGGGATCATCCCTTGGGCCTTGACGTTTTCAGGTCGCCCAGGAGCGGGGCGAGCGGTAGCGGTGCCACTCCCGGCGCGGGCGCCTGGTGGCGGGAGCGGGCTCAGGCCGTGCGGCCCGAGCCGTGCCCAGCGCGGTGAGCGCGCAGACCAGCGCGCAGATCTCCTCGTCCGTCGGGTGCCCCGACATGATGTGCAGTTCCATCACATCGGCGGGTTTCCGTGCTTGCGCTGCGGGCCCGCCGCGTGCTTGGCCCGGAGCAGGGCGAGCGCCCGGATCAGGGTCGCCCTGGTCTCCCGCGGGTCGATGATGTCGTCCACGAGACCGCGCTCGGCCGCGTAGTACGGGTGCATGAGGATGTTGCGGTACTCCTCGACCCGCCTGGCCCGCTGCGCCGCGGGGTCGGCCGCCGCGGCGATCTCCCTGCGGAAGATGACGTTGGCCGCGCCCTCCGCGCCCATGACCGCGATCTCGTTCGTCGGCCACGCGAAGGACAGATCCGCCCCGATGGAGCGGGAGTCCATCACGATGTACGCGCCACCGTACGCCTTGCGCAGGATCAGCTGGATCCGGGGGACGGTGGCGGCACAGTACGCGTACAGCAGCTTGGCCCCGTGCCGGATGATCCCCCCGTGCTCCTGGTCGGTGCCGGGCAGGAAGCCGGGCACGTCCACCAGGCTGACCAGCGGGATGTTGAAGGCATCGCAGAGCTGGATGAAGCGGGCGCCCTTCTCCGAGGCCTTGATGTCCAGGACACCGGCCAGGTGCCGCGGCTGGTTGGCGACGATCCCGGTCACCTCGCCGTCGAACCTGGCCAGCCCGCAGATGAGGTTGCCCGCCCAGCCGGCGTGGAACTCGAAGAACTCCCCGTCGTCGACGATCTCCTCGATGACCGCGGACATGTCGTACGGGATCGACGGCTCGGAGGGGACGAGATCGAGCAGGCAGTCGTTGCTCCGGTCCGTCGGGTCGGCGGCGGCGACGGACGGCGGCAGCTCCTGGTTGTTGGACGGCAGCATGGACAGCAGGAACCGCACGTCCTCCAGGCACGAGACCTCGTCGGGATAGACGAAGCCCGCCACCCCGGAGACCGTCCCGTGCACGCGCGCGCCGCCGAGGCAGTCGGCGCTGATCTCCTCCCCGGTCACCGCCTTCACGACATCGGGGCCCGTGATGAACATCTGGGCGATGCCGTTGACCATGAACACGAAGTCGGTGAGCACGGGGGAGTACGCCGCCCCGCCGGCGCACGGCCCGAGCATCACGCTGATCTGCGGGATCACTCCCGACATGCGCACGTTGCGCTGGAAGATGCCGCCATAACCGGCGAGGGCCGTCACCCCCTCCTGGATGCGCGCGCCCGCGCCGTCGTTCAAGCTGATCAGCGGGACCCCGGCGGCCTCGGCCAGGTCCATCACCTTGTGGATCTTGGCCGCGTGAGCCTCTCCGAGTGCCCCGCCGAACATGCGGAAGTCGTGCGCGAACACCATGACCCGGCGGCCGTGGACGCGTCCCCAGCCCGCCACCACGCCATCGGTGTGCGGGCGGCGGTGCTGCATCCCGAAGTCGGTCGCCCGATGCCGGCGGAAGGCCTCGACCTCGACGAACGAGTCGGGGTCGAGCAGCACCTCCAGCCGTTCGCGTACGGTCAGCTTGCCTTTGGAGTGCTGTCTCGCCGTGGCCTCGGCATCCGGCCCGCTCCTGATGTTCTCCTTGAGGAGGGCCAGCTCCGTGACGCGATCGCTCATCGTCTCGCGGGGCAAGTCGGTCAACGGCGAATCAATGATCCCGGTGTCTTCCCTCTCCAGCATGCGTTCCCCTCACCTGTTGTCAGGTTTGTGCACATCCCAGAGGAACACACGGGTTCCGCGACGCGGCACCCCTACTGGACCACTAGAAGGCGATAGACGCAGGTAGATCGCTCCGTCCGCCGATGTTGAGCTTGCGGTAGGTGCGGGTCAGGTGCTGCTCGACCGTGCTGACGGTGAGGTACAGCTGGCCGGCGATCTCCCGGTTGGTGTGCCCGGCGGCCGCCAGCGCCGCGACCCGCCGCTCGGCCTCGCTCAGCACGGTCACGACCTCGCCTGACTCGCGCGCCGCGGGGGTGTCGGTCTCCTCCGCCGCCGGGGAGGCGGTGTCGAACGCGCCGCCGCACTCGTTCGCCACCGTCCGGGCCCGTACCAGGATCATTCCGGCACGCCGGCGCTCGCCGAGCTTGCCGTACGCCTCCGCCAGGTCGAACAGCGACCGGGCCAGCTCGTAGTCGTCGCCGCCGGCCTGCAGCAGGTCGACCGACCTCCTGAGCAGGTTGGGGCGGTGCCGCATCTCGCTGGTGGCGGCGAACAGGCGCATGGAGATCCCCTGGATGCGCAGCGAGGAGGAGCCGAAGCGCACCAGCTGCTCCTCGATGAGGTGCCGGGCCTGGTCCGGCCGGCCCAGCCGCAGCAGGGCGTCCGCGGCGTCGGCCCGCCAGGGGAAGAGGTCCGGCGCGTTCACGTTCCACCGGCCCATCAGCTCGCCGCAGCGCTGGAAGTCGTCGAGCGCCGAGGCGACGTCGCCGATGGCCAGGCTGTAGCGGCCCCTGGCGTACAGGTAGTGCAGGCCGTATCTGGTCTCGAACATGGCGTCGAGCATGGGCTGGTCGAGCAGGTCGTGGGCGGTCTCGTAGTGGCCCATCGCGGTGTGGGCGATGACGAGGCTGCCCAGCGGGCCCCCGACCGTCACGCCCCAGCCGCTGACCGGGAGGAGCTCCAGGCCGGTGCCCGCCTGGTGCACCGCCGTACGCAGGTCGCCCTGGCGGATCGCGATCTCGGCCCGGATCGCGGCGAGCCTGGCCATCCGGCTCGGGGCCTGTCTGGCCGAGGCCTCTGCGAGGAAGAGCTCGCACATGGGCGCGGCCTGCTCGGGGCGCCCGCCGTAGGTGAGCGTGAGCAGCGCGCTCTCCACCGTGTCCATCGACATCTCGTCGAGGTGGCTCACGCGCAGGATCCGCTCGGCGGTCGTGATGGCCTCGGCCTGCGGCCCGTTGACGATCACCTCGGTGAGGGCGGCGGTGGACTCGAACCGGTGGATGGCCGCCAGCGGGGCCAGCGTGGTGCGCGGCTGCGTCTCGCCCAGCGGGGCGTTCATCGAGGGGTACGTGGAGCGCAACCACGAGCCGGCGATGGCCAGCTCCATCGTCGTCTCCGGACCATGGGCGCCGCCGGATTCCGCCAGGTGGTCGAAGACCTCCTTGGCGTCGTCCAGCTTGCCGTGCCAGAGCAGCGCCTTGGCCAGCACCACGGCGTCGCTCCCGTCGAGCCAGCCCCGCTGCATCGTCTCGAACAGGTCGGTGAGGCGTCTGGCCGGCGCCGCCGGGTTGATCCGCCACTCGGCGCGCATGAGCAGGATGGCGAGCCGTGTGCGCTCCCGCTCGTCGCAGGCGGTGTGCCAGGCCAGCCGCAGGTACTCGATGGCGGGCTTGACGCGGCCTTCGCGCAGCGCGCTCGCCGCCGCGTCGGCGAGCACGGGAACGACCCAGGCGTCATCGGGCGGACCGGCGTGGAGGAGGTGTTCGGCGACCACCTCGGTCGGGGCGCCGTCGTCGTGGCAGAGCCTGGCGGCCCGGCGGTGCAGGTCCATGCTGTCCGCCGGGTCCAGCTCCGCCAGCACCGCGAGCCGGGCCGCCTCGTGCAGGAAGCGGCCCGAGCCGAGCACACCGGCCATGGCCAGGGAGCGGAGCGCCTTGTCGAGCCGCGTACGCTCGATGCCGAGCAGCCGGTCGAGGGAGTCCGCCTGGCCGAGCACGGCCAGCCCGCGCGCCACGCCGAGCAGCTCGGGCTCGCCGCGGTGCAGGCACTCCAGCACGGCCTGGCCGTACCGGTGGCCGGGGACGGGCCGGCCCTCGGATCGCTCCTCCAGCAGGGCCCGCAGCAGCAGCGGGTTGCCGGCGCTGTAGGCGTGCCAGTCCTCGGCGTACCGCTCGGCCTCCTCCGCCCCCACCCGCGCGGCGACCAGGGACAGCACGCCCGCACGAGAGAGCGGCCGCAGCTGGATGGTGTGGCAGCGGGGCCCGGAGAACAGCTGCGCGCCCGAGAACGCGCCCGAACCCGACTCCCACGCGGTGTCGGAGTGGCTGAGGACCATCATGATCCGGGCGAGCCGCACACGCCGGGACAGGTACGCCAGGCAGAGCAGGGAGAGCCGGTCGGCGTAGTGGGCGTCGTCCACCACGATCACCAGCGGGTAGCGCTCGGACAGCTCGATGAGCACCGTGCAGAGCGCGTGCACGACCTGGGCGTGGGGCTGGCCGAGCCGGTCGGAGCCGAGGTCGCTCTGCGCGCCCTCCCGCAGCAGGGCCATCGCCCTGGAGCGCTCCTCCTCCATCAGCGGCGCCTCGTGGATGAGCTGGCCCAGCACGCCCAGCGGCAGGTCCTGCTCCACGGGGGAGCCCGACGCCGCGATGGACAGCGCGCCCCGCTGGGCGGTCCCCTGAGCGAACGTGTCGAGCAGCCTGCTCTTGCCCGTCGCGACGGTGCCGCCGACCACGGCGACGCATCCCCGGCCCGAGAGTATGTTCGCGAGCAGGCCCTCCAACGTCGTGAGCGCCTCGTCGCGCTCGATCAAATCCATTTCCGATCTCCCCCTGGCAGACACTCGTACAGTTCTCGTATCCGGGTCGGAGCGATCTCCGTGCCTTCGCCGTCCGCCTGCCGCTGGACGATCCGCGCGAACTCGATCTGCACCTGGCGGGGCAGGCGCACGCCGTAATGGGCTCGCATGACGTAGGCGATGCCGCCCTTGCCCGACTGGCTGTTGATCCGTACCACGGGCTCGTAGGAGCGGCCGACGTCCGCCGGGTCGACGGGCAGGTACGGCATGGCCCAGGGCAGGTCGCGGGCGGCCGCGCCGGAGCGCTCCGCCTCGCGCTGGAGCGCGTCGAAGCCCTTGTTGATGGCGTCCTGGTGGGAGCCGGAGAAGGCGGTGTAGACGAGTTCGCCGCCGTAGGGGTGGCGCGGGTGCACGGCGATGCCGTTGCACTCCTCCACCGTGCGGCGGATGGCGTCGATGTCGGAGAAGTCGACCCCTGGGTCGATGCCGTGGCTGAACAGGTTCATGCCGAGCGTGACCAGGTCGACGTTGCCCGCCCGCTCCCCGTTGCCGAACAGGCAGCCCTCGATGCGCTGAGCCCCCGCGAGGAGCGCCAGTTCGGCCGACGCGACCCCGGTGCCGCGGTCGTTGTGCGGGTGGACGGACAGGCAGATGTGCTCACGCCTGGACAGGTTGCGGCTGAACCACTCGATCTGGTCGGCGAAGACGTTCGGGGTCGTCCGCTCGACCGTGGTGGGCAGGTTGACGATGGTCTCGCGGCCGGGGCCCGGCTGCCAGACGTCCATGACGGCCTCGCAGACCTCCAGAGCGAAGTCCGGCTCGGTGTCGTTGAACAGTTCGGGCGAGTACTCGTAGCCGAGGTCGCAGTTACCCAGCAACTTGTCCGCGTATTTCATCAGTAGGCGGGTGCCCTGGACGGCGAGGTCCTTGCACTCGTCCCTGGTCATGCCGAAGACCAGCCGCCGGAACATCGGTGAGGTGGCGTTGTAGAGATGGATCGTGGCCCGCCGCGCTCCCACGAGGCTCTCCGTCGTCCTCCTGATGAGCTCGTCCCTGGCCTGGACGAGCACGGAGATCCGTACGTCGTCGGGGATCAGGTCGTTCTCGATGAGGTGACGGACGAACGCGTGGTCGTCCTGGCTGGCCACCGGGAAGCCGACTTCGATCTCCTTGTAGCCCATCCGCACCAGGAGGTCGAACATCTTGAGCTTGCGCGCCGGGTCCATGGGGCTGGCCAGCGACTGGTTGCCGTCGCGGAGGTCGGTCGAGAGCCAGCGTGGCGCCGAGGTGACGGTGTTGTCCGGCCACCGGCGGTCAGGGAGCGGCATCGGTGTGGGAGCGCCGTAGCGCCGGACCGCCTTTGTGGTTCTGTTCAACGGCAGTCCCTCCTCAGGTGTCGAGCATGTGCTGAGGCCCGAAATACGTGGCCCTTATCGAGGTTCAGAGTGAGGTACGCGGCTATTCGCCCGGCTTCGGGTGGCTATTTCCCTCCGGGCTGCTCGGCACCGGAACCCCTAATCCCCCTGGTGAGGGGGCACGCACCCTAGACCTGGGTTGCGGGACTTTTGATGGGAAATAGCGGACCTTATCGTGAAAATATGATCAAGGTCAGGAAGAGCGCCGGACGGCTTTGGGGGATAAGCGACCTGCACGTGTCCCATCCCCGCAATCGCCAGGTCCTGGAGTCCCTCCGGCCGCAGTCCGACGACGACTGGCTGGTGGTCGCCGGCGACGTCGCCGAGCTCACCCCGGACATCGAGTGGGCGCTGAGCCTGCTCAAGGAGCGGTTCGCCACGGTCGTCTGGACGCCGGGCAACCACGAGCTCTGGACGCTCAGCGGTGACCCCGTCCAGCTCCGCGGCGAGGAGCGTTACCGCTATCTCGTCGAGATGTGCCGGCGCATCGGCGTGATCACCCCGGAGGATCCCTATCCCGTCTGGACGGGCCCCGGCGGCCCCGTCACCATCGCCCCGCTCTTCCTGCTGTACGACTACAGCTTCCGGCCACCCGGGGTCTCCCGGCAGGACGCGCTGGACTGGGCGAGGCGAGCCGGTGTCGTGTGCACCGACGAGCTCTATCTCCACTGCGACCCCTATCCGACCAGGGACGCGTGGTGCGACGCCAGAGTGGAGCAGACCGAGCGCAGGCTGGCCGGGCGCGACCCGGCCATCCCGACGGTGCTGGTCAGCCACTACCCGCTGATCCGCGAACCCACGCTGGTGCTGCGCCACCCGGAGTTCGCCATGTGGTGCGGGACGGAGCGGACCCACGACTGGCACCGCCGCTTCGACGTCCGGTGCGCCGTCTACGGCCACCTGCACATACCGAGAACGAGCTGGAGCGACGGGGTGCGTTTCGAGGAGGTCTCCCTCGGCTACCCGCGCGAATGGCTCCAGTGGACCAGATCCGGCACCGTGCTCAGATCGGTGCTCCCCGCGGAGGAACCGGCATGATCGAGTCCATCCTGCCCCCGTACGTCGTGTCGTCCGACACCACCGAGGACGAGCTGGAAGGCAGCCTGTTCCCGGAGGAGGAGGCGATGATCAGCAAAGCGGTGGGCAAGCGGCGCAAGGAGTTCACCACCGCCAGGATCTGCGCCAGGCGGGCCATCCGGCTGCTCGGCCGGCAGCCGACGCCGATCCTGTCGGGACAGAGCGGCGAGCCGCTGTGGCCCCGCGGGCTCATCGGGAGCGTCACCCACTGCGCGGGCTACCGGGGCGTGGTGGTCGCCACGCAGGTCGAGGCGGCCGCCATCGGCATCGACGCCGAGCCCAACAAGGAGCTGCCGATGGGCGTGCTCGAGGCGATCGCGCTGCCGCAGGAGGAGCGGATGGTGCGCGAGCTGAGCGAGCAGCGTCCCGACGTGCGCTGGGACCGGCTGCTGTTCTGCACCAAGGAGTCGGTCTACAAGGCGTGGTTCCCCTTGGCCCGCCGGTGGCTGGGCTTCCACGACGTGCTGGTCGACATCCGTCCGGGCGGCACGTTCGAGGCGCGGCTGCAGGTGCCCGGCCCGCTGCTGAACCGGCACCGGCTGACCGGTTTCTCCGGACGCTGGCTGGCCGGGGACGGGCTCATCCTGACCGCGATCGTGATGCCGTCCTCCATCTACACCCCGGCCCGCCAGGGCCTGATGGCCGTGGCCAGCTGATCATCCATATGCGAACGCCCGGCTGGGAGGACCAGCCGGGCGTTGAACCATTCTGGGGGCCTAGGCGGCCTTGACGACCTCGTCCCACTCGATGTGGTAGTCGTACTGCGACATCATGAACTTGCTGTTGGCCGTCAGCTTCATGACGATCGGCATGAACGCGTCCCTGATCGCCGCGCCGACGGCGCCGGGGGCCTTGTTGTTGTTGATGCTGCTGGCGACCTTGATGATGGCCTCGACGCGCGGGCGGCGGAGCCTCTCGAAAGTGGCGAACGCCTCCTTCGCGGTGGGCAGGTCGCGCAGGCACTGGGCCAGGACCACGGCGTCCTCGATGGAGAGCGAGGCGCCCTGCCCGGAGGTGGGAGTGGGGGCGTGGGCGGCGTCCCCGATGATGACCATGCGGTCGTTGTGCCAGGTCGGCAGGTTGGGCACGGAACGGGTCGGCGTGGCGCGCAGGTTCTCGGGGTTGCGGGTGGCCTTGATGAGGTCGACCGCGGGGCCCGAGTCGTGCTCGAAGAAGCTGATCAGCTTGCGCTGCCAGCCCGGCCCGTCGGTGGCGTCGAGCTCGCCCTTCTTGGGCTCGTTGTGGTGGGGCAGGCTCGCGTACCACCACACCTCGCGGCTGGGCAGGACGGCGTAGCCGAAGAAGGCCCGCTTGCCGAACATCATGCTGTAGCTGCACGATTCGGTGTCGACCGGGACTCCGTCGGTGTAGCCGCCGAGGTTGATCAGGCCGGTGTAGTGGGGGGCCGGCGCCTTGGGGTCGATGATCTTGCGTACGGTGGAGTCGATGCCGTCGGCGCCGATGATGATGTCGCCGGTGGCCTCGGTGCCGTCCTCGAAGATCGCCCGCACGCCGTCGGCGGTCTGCTCGGCGCTGATCAGGCGCTTGCCGCCCTCGATGCGGATGCCCCGGCTGGTGGCCTCGTTCTGCAGGATGCGGTAGAGGTCGGCACGGCGGACGGTGTGGCTGGTGGTGCCGTCAGCCAGGCGGGCGCCGGTGTTGGTGCCGCCCAGGTTCTTCCCGGCGCTGTTGCGCAGGGTGATCTTCGGGGTCGGGAAACCTGCGGCCACCACATCCTTGTCCGCGCCGATCGTGCGCAGCGCGTCGATGCCGTTGGTGGCGACGGTGAGGAACACGCCGACGTCGTCGGCCGGGGTGGCGTATGCCTCATAGACCACGGCCTCGATCCCGGCCTTCTGTAACGCCATGGCGGCCGCGGGCCCCGCGACGCCGCCACCGATGACCAGCGCTTTCCGAACTGAAGTCATGTCTGGCTCCCTAAGGTTTCCTGCCATGCCCGCATGTAGGCCGGCTGCTTGAATGACTCGATGAGCTCAGTGACGAACTGACGCTCGGCTTCCAGCAGGGCGAGCCGGAAGTCGTCGTCGATCAAGAACACCCACAGGACCCCGTCGTTGCCGGCGCTCTGCCTGCTCTGACGGATCTGCTCGGCTTGGGTGGTGAGGCGTTCCAGCCGCTGGGTGAGCAGCCGGACCGACTCGGCGGGCGGCAGGACGCTCATGAGCGACAAGGCCACCCCGAACTGGGGATAGTCGTTGACCGGCTGCGCGACCAGGTCGCTCAGCCAGTCGAACAGCTCGTGCCTGCCCTTATCGGTGAGGGCGTAGACGGTGCGCTCGGGTCGCAACGTGTCGCGCACTGTCTCCTGGGAAGCGATGAAGCCTGCCTTGGTCAGTTGCTTGACGACCATGTAGAGCGAGCCCTGATTGTATTTGATGGACTGGTCGGTGTCGTGTCCCTTGAGGCGCCGTCCGATTTCATAGGGGTGCATGGGCTCGACCATCAGCTCTGCAAGCACCGCCAACGCCAGCGGGTTGGTCACCTTGCGTTGCTTCATCACTGTCCCATCCACACTCCCTTTGTTACTTACTCAGGATGCACTAGTCAGCTCTATATAGTCAACACCAACTAAGTGATACCAACTATTACGACGTACCGGCCGGATGCCTCCGGTTCTAACCGGGCCCGCTCGTAGCTGCCTCGAAGGCGGCCTCCAGTGGCCGTTGAGCCCCGCCACCTAGCGTTTCGCCACCGGCTCAACCCAAGCGTTCTGGAGGCTCGACGATGGCGACAGGCAGCGCGCTGGTCATCGGAGGCGGCATCGCCGGTCCGGTGCTGGCGCTGGCGCTGCGCAAGGCGGGCATCGAGGCGACCGTCTACGAGGCGTACGCGGGGCCCGCCGAGGGCGTCGGGAGCGTGCTGACGATCGCGCCGAACGGCTTCGCCGCCCTGGGCATCACCGGCTCGGACGTCACGGTGCGCACGGTCGGCCAGCCGACCAGGAGCATGGTCGTGGCGAGCGGCAGCGGGAAGCGGCTCGGCGAGCTGCCCGGACTGCCGGGCCTGGAAGCCAGCCAGACCATGTGGCGCAGCGACCTCTACGGCCCGCTGCACGACCACGCCACGGCGAACGGCGTCAGGATCGTGTACGGCAAGCGCCTCGTCGGCGCCGACGAGACCCCGGGCGGCATCACGGCGAGGTTCGCCGACGGCAGCACCGCCAGCGGGGACGTCCTGATCGGCGCCGACGGTATCCGCTCCACGGTCCGCACGCTCATCGACCCTGGCGCCCCCGGGCCGCGCCACGTTCCGCTGCTGAACTTCGACGGCCTGGCGGACCACGCGGTCCCCGCCCGTACGGACGAGCTCTGGATGGCGTTCGGAAGGCGGGCGTTCCTCGGATACTGGCTGCAGCCCGACAGCAGGACCGGATGGTTCGCCAACCTTCCCCACGCGGAGCCGATGACCGCCGCCCAGGCCCGCCGGGTGCCGGCGGCCGAGTGGCTGCGGCGGCTGGGCGAGGTCTACGCGGGCGACGTGCCCGCCGGCGACCTGATCCGGCACACCAGCCCCGACCGCCTGATCGTGCTGGGCACGGTCGAGATCATGCCGAGCGTGCCGCGCTGGCACCGGGGCCGGATGGTGCTCGTCGGCGACGCCGTGCACGCGCCCTCGCCCAGCTCGGGCCAGGGCGCCTCGCTGGCGATCGAGAGCGCGGTCCAGCTCGCCCGTTGCCTGCGCGACCTGCCCGACCTCCCGGGCGCGTTCGCCGCCTACGAGCGCCTGCGCCGCCCCAGGGTCGAGCGGGTCATCGCGCAGGCCGCGCGGACCAACGGCAGCAAGCTGCTCGGACCGGTGGCGGGCGGGCTGATGAGCCTGCTGCTGCCCTTGGGGCTGCGCACGGTCCTGCGACCGGAGCGGACGTTCGGCTACCAGCACCGCTACCGGATCGACTGGGACGAGCCGGTCGATCCGGAAGCCGCTCGGCTGTCCGACGCCAGGACGAGATGAGGTGTGGCATGGCAGGCCGGAGAAGCTACGACTTCATGTACCGCGTCGGGGCGCCCTGGGAGACCAGCGAGCCTCGACCGGAGCTCGCCGAACTGCTGGCGAGCGGCGAGATCGCGGCCCCCGGCCGCGCGCTGGACCTCGGCTGCGGCGACGGCACGCAGGCGGTCTTCCTCGCCAGGCAGGGGTTCGAGACCACCGGGGTGGACTTCTCTCCCACGGCGCTGGCCAAGGCGCGGCGCGCGGCCGGAAGCGCCGGCGTGGAGGTGAACCTCGTCAGGGCCGACTTCACCGCGCCACGGGTGGACGGCGTGGCCGGGCCGTACGACCTGATCCTGGACTACGGGTCGGTCGACGACGTGGCCCCCGCCAAACGCGGGGCGGTCGCGGCGCACGTGGCGGAGTGGACGCGCCCGGGCGGGCTCGTCCTCATGTGGTGCTTCTACAACGACATCCCCTGGTGGCGCTGGGAGCGCATGCGATATCCCGGCCGGCTCCGGCCGGGAGAGGAACGGGAGCTGTATGAGGAAGATTTCACGATCCGCCGGCTCGCCGCCCCGGTCCCCGGCAGCGGCTCAGCCTGCTTCTTGCTGCGTCGTCGCCCTTGACCGGTGCACGAGCGACCTTCAACCCGAGGACGGAAGGATCCAGCCATGCGCGAATCAACCCAGGTTCTGATCATTGGGGGCGGCCCCGCCGGCGCGACGGCGGCCGGATTGCTGGCCCGCGAGGGCTTCCAGGTGACCCTCCTGGAACGTGACCGCTTCCCCCGCTATCACATCGGCGAGTCGATCCTGCCCTCCTGCCGCCCGATCTTCGAGCTGCTGGGCGTCTGGGACAAGGTGGAGGCCCACGGCTTCCAGCCCAAGGGCGGCGCCTTCTTCGTCTGGGGCCCCGAGGAGTGGGAGGTGAGGTTCAGCAACATGGGGGACGAGACCCCCAACGCGTGGCAGGTCGTACGGAGCGAGTTCGACCAGATCCTCCTCGATCACGCCCGCGAGCTCGGTGTCGAGGTGCACGAGGGAGTGAGCGTGCGCGACATCGAGTTCGACGGCGACCGCGCGGTCGCGGCCACCTGGTACGAGACCAAGGACGCGAGCAAGACGGGACGCATCGAGTTCGGCCACGTCATCGACGCCTCCGGCCGCGCCGGCGTGCTCGCCACCAAGCACCTCAAGAGCCGCCGGATGCACGAGGTGTTCAAGAACGTCGCGGCGTGGACGTACTGGAAGAACGCCAAGCCGCTCGACAAGGGACCCAAGGGCGCCATCGCGGTCTGCTCCATCGAGGACGGCTGGTTCTGGGCCATCCCGCTGCACGACGGGACGGTGAGCGTCGGCCTGGTCACCGGGCGCGACCTGTTCAGGGACAGCCGCAACCGGCTCGACGGCGACGTGCAGGCGGTCTACGACGAGGCGCTGGCCAAGTGCCCGGCCGTGCTCGCCATGCTGGAGGGCGCCGAGCAGGTGTCCCCGATGAAGGTCGAGCAGGACTACTCCTACGTCACCGAGAACTTCGCCGGTCCCGGATACCTGCTGGCCGGTGACGCCGCCTGCTTCCTCGACCCGCTGCTGTCCACCGGCGTGCACCTGGCCACCTACAGCGCGATGCTCGCCGCGGCGAGCCTGTCCAGCGTGCTGCGCGGAGAGGTCGAGGAGGAGGACGCCGGGCGTTTCTACTCCCACGTCTACCACCACGCCTACCAGCGGCTGCTCGTGCTGGTCTCGGTGTTCTACGAGAGCTACCGGGGCAAGGAGCACCACTTCTTCAACGCGCAGCGGCTGACCTCCGGGGAGCGCGACCACCTGGAGGTGCAGGCCGCGTTCGACCGCATCGTCACCGGCATCGCCGACCTCAACGACGCGGAGCAGGCGTACAAGCTGGTCCAGGCCCATCTGCAGGGGGCCGAGAGCGGCGACCCCAACCCGCTGAACAACCTCAACCGGGTTCACGAGGTCAAGCAGTCGCCGTTCGACCCGGCCAACGCCGTCGGCGGGCTCTACCTGGTCACCCAGCCCCGGCTCGGCCTGCGTTCGAGCCAGCCGGCGCAGGAGCTCGACGCCGTCGGCTGAGCGGGCGCCACGACGAGAGCCGGCCCCCACCTCCCAGGTGGGGGCCGGCTCTGTGTGATCGTCAGTGCTAATCGGCCGCCTTGCGGAGCCCGCGCAGTGTCGTCGCCGGGTCGGCCAGTACGGGCAGCGCCGCGAACATCCCCGTGACGCCCACGGACTCCAGCACCTTCAGCTGCTCGGCCACCTCCGGGACGGTCCCCGCCACGCCGGTGAGCGAGAGGGCGAAGTCGGTGAGCCCCAGCTCCTCCAGCAGGCGCGCGTTCTTGCCTCCGTGGACGAAGTCCCAGACGTCGTAGCGGCGCTCCATCTCCTCCACCGCGCCCAGCAGGCCGGACGGGACGAGCTTGCGCATGTGCGGCGCCTTCAGGCGCAGGGCGACGTCGGAGGCCAGGGCCGCGGCGATCTCGGCGACCGCCTCCTCGTGGGTGTCGCGGACGGACATGAAGCTGAAGCCCCAGATCTCGATCGCGTCCGGGTCGCGGCCGGCCTGCTCGGCGCCGGCCCGGATCATGGCGATCTTCCGCTCCACGTGCTCGGCCGACATCCCGACCGTGGTGATCACGCCGTCGGCCGTCTCGCCCGCCAGGCGCAGGCTCTGCGGGTAGTCGGCGGCCACGTGGATCGGCATGGGGTGCACCCGGGTGAGCGCCTCGGTGGTGAAGCCGTCGACCTCCGCCGTCCCGCCGTCGAGGATCTCCCGGACCGCCCGCAGGTAGTCGAAGAGCTGGCGTGGCGAGCCCACGGGGGAGCGCCCGACGACGCGCCTGGTGCTGCCGCCGTTGCCCAGCGAGAGGTGGACCCGGCCGCCCGTCAGCTCGTACAGGGTGGAGATCGCGGTGGCGGTGGCGACAGGGTGGCGCAGGAACGGCGTGGTCACCATGGTCGTCAGGGTCGCGTTCCTGCTCTCCTGCGCCGCCACGGCGAGCGACACGAACAGCTCGTAGGCGCGGGCAGGGGTGTCCCCGACGCCGATGACGTCATATCCGAGCTCGTCGGTGAGGCGGACGACATCGCGAAATACGGCGAGGTCGTCCGTCCACTCGATGATCGCGCCCAGCTTCATGGCATACCTTTCGACGTTCGGCTCGGAAGCCGAAAATAGCCAGGCGAACTCGACGCGCCGTCGAACGCGCCGGACAGGCGTATCGACCCAGGCTCGACCGCGCCCCCAACGACCGCTCGGAGACTTGTGCACGCCGGTAGCCAGGCAAGCACAGAGGAGCGTTCATGGATATCGGAGTCTGCCTTCCGACCACCATCCCCGGCGCCGACGGCAGCCAGCTGATCGAGTTCGCGCGCCGCGCCGAGCGCCTCGGATTCAGCAGCCTGACGGTGGTCGATCGGATGGTCTACGACAACTACGACGGCATCGTCACACTCTCCGCCGCGGCGGCGGTGACCGAGCGGATCAAGCTCGTGACGGCGATCCTGCTGGCCGCCTACCGGCCGAGCGCCGTGGAGCTGGCCAAGCAGCTCGCCAGCCTGGACCGCCTGTCCGGGGGCCGTCTCATCGTCGGCGTCTCCGCCGGCATGCGCGAGGACGACTACGTCGCGACGGGCACCGACTACCACACCCGTGGCAGGCGGCTGGACGCGATGCTCGAGGAGCTCAGGGAGGTCTGGAAGGGCGAAGGCCCGGTTCCGGGCGTCGGCCCGCGGCCCGTCAACGGGGACATCCCGTTCTGGGCCGGCGGCCACTCGCCCGGGGGCCTGCGCCGGGCCGCGAAGTACGGCATCGGCTGGATCTCGCCCGGCGGCCCGCCGCAGAAGTTCCCCGACCTGGTGGCCAGGTTCAAGGAGCTCTGGGACGAGGAGGGCCGCACCGGCACGCCGAGGATGGGCACCAACTGCTACGTGTCCCTCGGCCCCGACGGCAAGGAGCGGGCCACCGAGCACATGCTCAGCTACTACGCCTACATGGGCACCATGGCCGAGCATCTCGCCAAGGGCGCCATCACGGACGAGAGCGTGCTCAAGGACGCGGCGGCCGCCTACGCGGCCAACGGCTGCGACGAGCTGCTGATCCTTTCGTGCACGGCCGATCCGGACCACCTCGACCGGATCGCCGACGTGGTGCTGTGATGCCGCTACGGATCATCATCATCGGCGGCGGCATCGGCGGGCTCTGCCTCGCTCAAGGTCTGAAACAGGCCGGTGTCGACGACGTCCACGTCTATGAGCGTGACGCGTCGCCCCGCGGGCGGATGCAGGGCTACCGGCTGCGGATCAGCCCGGAAGGGGAGAGCGCGCTGCGGGACTGCCTGCCCCGCCGCGCGCAGGACCTGCTCGCCGCGACCGCGAACCTGCGGCACGAGCAGGGCCTGGCGGCCTACGACGAGCAGCTGAACCCGCAGTGGGCCCCCGAGTTCGGCGACGCGCGCGGCGACGCGCCCGACAAGATCGACGCGGTCGACCGCATGACGCTGCGGCGCGTCCTGCTGGCGGGTCTCGACGGGGTGCACTTCGACCGGCGCTTCACGCATTTTGAGCAGGTGGGCGACCAGGTCGTGGCGCACTTCGCCGACGGCGGCTCGGTCACCGGCGACGTGCTGGTGGCGGCCGACGGCGCCAACTCGCAGGTGCGCAGGCAGCTGCGGCCGGAGTTCCGGCACCTCGACCTCGGCGTCCGCGCGATCCTCTCCCGTACGCCGAGGGCTGCCGCCATCAAGGCCGGCCTGCCGGAGGTGCTGCGCGACCGGTTCGTCAACGTCACCGGCGCCAACGGGCTCCGCCTCGCGCTGATGCCCATGGTCTTCCGCGACACGCCGCGCGAGGCGGCCGGGCGGTTGTGGCCGGGTGTGGAGATGGACCCGGCCGAGGACTACTACATGTCGGTCTTCAGCGTGCACCGCGACGTGCTGGGGATCCCCGACACCGAGTTCCTCTCGATGACCGGCGAACAGCTGCGCGAGCTGGTGCTCGAGCGGACCGCCGAATGGCATCCGGACCTTCGCGGCGTGTTCGCGCACGCCGAGGCGGCGGAGACCTATCCGCTGACGCTGAAGGCGACGGTGCCCGTCGAGCCCTGGGGTGAGGGCAGGGTCATCCCCCTCGGAGACGCCGTCCACACGATGCCGCCGACCGGCGGCGTCGGGGCGAACACCGCGCTGCGCGACGCGAGCGCCCTCAGCCGGGCCCTGGCGGCCGTGGCGCGGGGCGAGGCGTCGCTGGAGGACGCGGCGGCCGGCTATCAGGCCGAGATGGTGCGGTACGCGACCGAAGCGATCGAGATGTCGCTGAAGATCGCCAAATGGTCCATGCGGAAGATCGATGTCGAAACAGAAGCCTAGGGAGATGCGTACGTGACGACTACAGCCGTGGACACCAGCAAGCCTTCCGGGATCATCCGGCTGGCCAACTCCTTCTGTGACGCGAAGGCGCTGATGACCGCCGTGGAGCTCGGTCTGTTCACCGAGTTGCAGGGCGTGGAGGCCTCCGCCGAGGAGATCCGCGAGCGCCTCGGCCTGCACGGCCGCGGCCTGTCCGACTGGCTCGACCTGCTGGTCGAGCTCAACCTGCTGGAGCGAGAGGACGGCCGTTACCGCAACAGCGCGGGCGCCGACCAGTACCTGGTGCGCGGCACGGAGCCGTACATCGGCGGGTTCATCGAGAGGTCCAACCGCAACCTCTACCCGGCCTGGGGCCGGCTCTCCGAGGCGCTGCGCACCGGCGAGTCGCAGACCGGCAGCCACTTCGACGAGGTGGTCGAGAACCCGAAGATCCTCGGCCAGTTCATCAACTCGATGGACGCGCTGACGCGCACGCTCGGCCCGCAGCTGATCGAGGCCTACGACGGCTGGGGCGACTACGACTCCGTGCTGGACGTCGGCGGCTGCCGCGGCGCTCTGGTCTCCCAGATCGTCAAGGCGCATTCGCACCTCGCCGGCTCGGTGTTCGACCTGCCGCAGATGGCGCCCTTCGCCGAGGAGCTCGCCGCCGCGCAGGGGCTGACCGGCAAGGTGACCTTCCACGGGGGCAGCTTCTTCAACGACCCGCTGCCCAGCGCCGACATCGTGGTCATGGGGCACGTGCTGCACGACTGGTCGGCCGAGCAGCGCAAGTTCCTGGTGGAGAAGGCGTACCAGGCCGTCAACCCCGGGGGCGTGCTCGTGGTCTACGACCGCATGCTCGACCGCAAGTCCAGCCGGATCGAGAACCTGGTGATCAGCCTGGACATGCTGCTGGTCACCGACGGCGGGTCGGAGTACACCGTGGGTGAGCTCCGGAGCCACGCGGAGGCGGCCGGGTTCGCCTCCGTCGAGGTGCGCCTGCTCGGCGACGACGACACGCTCGTGATCGCCCGCAAGGCGAGCTGAGCCCCACCGCACGGCGAAGGCCGGTGACGGATCCACCGTCACCGGCCTTCTGCGTTGAGAGACTCGTCAGTGGAGGACGGTGGATGCCGCCGGCTCGCCGGTCTCGACCGGCCGGACGATGCCCGCCGCGATCCGGTCACGCCGGTACGCCACCGCGAGACCGAAGCCCGTGACGATCACGGCGATGACGAGGAAGTAGACCGACTGCGGGATGACCGCGGTCACCCGTACCACCTGGCTGGCCAGGCCGGCGCCGAGCGCGGAGAACAGCCACCACAGGCCGATCATCCGGGCGCGGAAGGCCGGGGGCGCGACCTCGAAGGCGGCGCTGATGCCGACCGCCGCGATGATGAGCTCGCCGAGGGCGTGCAGGAGGTAGATCGAGACCAGCCACAGGGGTGAGGTCTTCTCGCCCGAAGCCGCCAGCCAGGCGGCGCCCGCCATGATCATGAAGCTGAACCCGACGATGACGAGCCCGACCGAGAACTTCACCGCCACGTTGACGTACTGCCCGTGGCGCTTGAAGTACCGCGCCAGCAGCGGCGCGGCCAGCAGGATGAACAGCGGCGTCGCCGACTGGAGCCAGCTCGCCGGCACGACGAAGCCGAAGATCTCGCGGTCGGTGGACTGCTGGGCGAAGAGGTTCAGGATCGAGCCGTCCTGACCGGCGATCAGCCAGAACAGCGCCGAGCCGCACAGCGGCCAGAGGAAGACGGTCAGGCGCCGCCGGTCGCCCGCGGTGAGGTCGGGGTGGCGGCGGAGCAGCCAGAAGGACACGAACGGCACCACGATGATGCTCAGCCCGCAGATGGCGATGGTGAGCCCGACCGGCACCAGCCCCACCGCCGCCGCCAGCAGGAAGACCGCCGGGACGGCCGCGCGCACGCCGAACCGCCGCAGCTCCTGCCCGCTCGCCCGGTTGACGGTGAGGGTGCCGGCGGTGTCGAAGCGGCGGCTGCCACGCCAGTACGTCAGCGCACAGGCGACGGAGGTCACCCCGGCCGCGGCGAAGCCGGCGTGCCAGTCGACGCGTTCGCCCAGGTAGCCGGTCACCAGCGGGGCCAGCAGAGCGCTCACCTGGATGCCCACGTAGAAGATGGAGATCGCCGCCTCGCGCTCGCTGCGGACGCGTTCGTAGTGCAGGTTGAGCATGGTGGTGAGGTTCGGCTTGTAGATCGCCGTGCCCGTCGCCACCAGCAGCAGCCCGACGCCGGTGAGCGCGGTCGTGGGTGCGGCGAGCACGAAGTAGCCGGCCGCCACGATGACGGCGCCGTACAGCGTCGCGGCGTGCGGGCCGAGGATCCGGTCGCCCACCCAGCCGCCGAGCAGCGACAGCATGAAGGTGAGGCCGAGGTAGACGCCCATCAGCGCAGCGGAGTCGGTGGGCGCCAGCCCGAGGCCGCCGCCGGCGGCGGGTGCGCTGAAGTAGAGGACCAGGATGGCGAGCATGCCGTAGAAGCCGAAGCGCTCCCACAGGTCGCTCATGAAGAGCGTGATGAACGAACGTCTGGACCAGGATGGGGATGTCATGCTCCGAGCGTCCGTCCAGGGGTTCGAGCCAGGCTCAAGGACGACCTGAGCGTGCTTATGGTCGCGCTCCCTCGGGCCTTCGCTGGTTACGGGCTGGACGCCCTGCCGCTCTCAGGCCCGGCTCGCCGCTCCGGCGGCACACCACCAGGGTCTCGTTGTGGTCGAGCGGCTGCCGGCTCACGGAGGCGAAGCCCGCCGACTCGGCGAGTTCGACGAGCTCGCCGATGGCGTACTCCTCGCCCTCCTCGGTGACCAGGGCCATGACCAGGCTGGTCACGAGGTTGTCGACGGTCGGGTGCGCGGCGTCGATCATCCGGTCGTGCACGAGCAGCACGCCGCCGGGGTTGACGGCCTTGAACGCGGCGCGGACCAACTGCTCCCGCCGCTCCCGCGACCAGTTGTGCAGGATGTGCCCGAGGATCAGCACATCGGCACGAGGCAGTGGGTCGGCGAAGAAGTCCCCGGAGTGGAAGCGGACCCTCCCGGCCGTGCCGAGCTCGGCCATGTGCTCGTCGAACAGCGGCTCCATCTGCGGCAGGTCGAACACGTGCCCGGTCAGCCCCGGGTGGGACCGGACGAGCTGCCCCACCAGGTCGCCCCGGCACCCGCCGACGTCCAGGACGCTCCGGTGGGCCGCCCAGTCGACGGCCTTGACGATCCCCGGCACGAGCGGCTGCAGGGCGCCGTCCATCATGCGGGTGTACCGCCGCAGCTCCGCGGGGTCGTCCAGCATGGCGGCGAAACCGTCGGCGGCCGATCGCGGCCGGCCGGTGCGCAGCGTCTCGGTGAGCTCCCCCCAGAGCGGATAGAGGTTCGCCTTGGCGCCGAGGAGCGCGCCCCCGACGTATCCTGGCCGGCCCTCGACGAGGTGGAGCTCCGCGACCTCGGCGTTGCGGTAGCGGCCGTCGTCCTCCAGGAGCAGGCCGAGCGCGACCAGCAGCCGCAGGAAGTCACGCAGGCCGCGGCCGTGCAGGCCCAGCAGGCGGGCGAGGTCGGGCTCGGCGGCCGGCCCGTCGCACAGCACGGTGAACAGGTTGAGCTCCACCGCCGTGAGCAGCGCCTGGGCCTCACAGAATGCGTTGCCGAGGCGGAGAATGTCGTGCACGGAGCCGGGGGCGCTGGGCGTCATCGGCCGGCCTCCTTCCATCCATAGCGCTCTGGGTCACGGCGACCATGCCGCAGCGCCGTGGAACCTCACTCGAAGACGGCCCCTCGAGCCGCCCGCGAACCGCGTCTCGCACAGTGAGGCTCTCCCAACCGAAACGGGTGAGTGCGATGCATGTGAGCGCGACGAAGGACACGTGCGCGGTGGCCAGCCTGTGCGTCTACGGCGTTCCCGAGGTCTTCGACCAGGACGAGGACGGCCTGGTCGAGGTGCTCGACCCGAACCCGTCCGGCGAGCTGCACGACGCCGTACGCCACGCGGCCCGCGGCTGCCCGACCCGGTCGATCCACATCCGGGACGTGCCCGCCTGAGCCCGGTCGAGCGGTCGTCGAGGTCGGCTGGACTCGGCGGTCACATGCTGGGGCGAAGCTTGCCGACCAACCGAAGGAGATGTGGATGTGCGGTATCGCCGGCTGGGCGGACTTCGGACGAGACCTGACGCCCGAGCGGGCGACGTTGCAGGCGATGACCGACGCGCTGGCCAAACGAGGCGTTGACGACCGGGGCCTGTGGCTGCGTGGCCACGTCGGGCTCGGGCACACGCGTACGGCGATCATCGACGTGGCCGGTGGTGCGCAGCCGCTGGCCGTCGAGGAGAACGGCAGCACCATCGCCGTGATCGTCTACAACGGCGAGGTCTACAACTTCAAGCAGCTGCGCACGGAGCTGCGGGCGCGGGGACACGAGTTCCGCACGCGCAGCGACACCGAGGTCGTCCTGCGCTCCTACCTCGAGTGGGGGAGCGACTGCGCCAAGCGCCTCGAGGGCATCTTCGCCTTCGCGATCTGGGACGTGCGCAGGGAGGAACTGTTCCTGGTCCGCGACCGCCTCGGCGTCAAGCCCCTGTTCTACACCAGGCTCCCGGAGGGGATCCTGTTCGGTTCCGAGCCCAAGTCGCTGCTGGCCAACCCGCTGGTGCGGCCCGCCGTGACGCTCGACGGGCTGCGCGAGCTGTTCGCCACCGCCAAGACCCCGGGCCGGTCCGTCTTCCGCGACATGCGGGCGGTGCTGCCGGGTCACTCGCTGACCGTCGGCCGCGACGGCGTGGTGGACCGGACGTACTGGGCGCTGGAGGCACGGCCGCACGACGACGACATCAAGGAGACCATCGGCCACGTCCGCGAGCTGCTCGAGGACATCGTCCTGCGGGAGCTGGAGGCGGACGTCCCGCTCTGCACGGCGCTCTCCGGCGGCCTGGACTCCAGCGCCATCACGGCGATCGCCGCCAAGTGGCGGTGGAAGCTCGACGGCGAGCGGGTGCGCACGTTCGTGACCACGTTCGACACGTACGCGCAGAACTTCCGGCCGGACGACGTCCGCTTCTCGCCGGACGAGCCGTACGCGGCCGAGATGGCGCGGCACATCAGCTCCGACCACATCAGGATCATGCTGAATACCCGCGACCTGATGGACCCGCGGACCCGGCTGGAGGTGCTGCTGGCCCAGGACATGCCGACGACGCTGGGCGACATGGACACCTCCAACTACCTGACCTCCCGTGAGATCAAGACGCACTCCACGGTGGCGCTGGCGGGCGAGGTGGCCGACGAGATCTTCGGCGGCTACAACTGGATGTACGTCCCCGAGCTGCTGAACGCCGGCACCTTCCCCTGGACGGCCAACGAGCTCCGCCAGCCGGGCTCGCCCCGCGGCCAGGGCCGGGGCCTGTTCGACCAGGGCCTGATGCGCAAGCTCGACATGGAGGCCTTCTACGCCGACGGCTACAGCCAGGCGCTGTCCGAGGTGCCGCACCAGGAGGGCGACGACGCCGAGGAGCGGCAGATGCGCTCGCTCGGCTACGTCACCCTGACCCGCTGGCTGCCCATGCTGCTCGATCGGGACGACCGCCTGTCCATGGCGCACGGTCTCGAGCTCCGCGTGCCGTACGCCGACCACCGGCTGGTCGAGTACATGTACAACACGCCGTGGAGCTTCAAGACCTTCGACGGCAGGGAGAAGAGCATCCTGCGCGCGGCCGTACGCGATCTCGTGCCCGCCTCCGTGCTGGACCGCAAGAAGAGCCCGTGGCCCGTCACGCAGGACCCGGCCTACACGCGGATGCTGCACGGCGAGCTGACCGCCCTGATCAACGATCCCTCGTCGCCGGCCCTCCCGCTGCTCGACCTGGACGCCATCCGGCGCACGGTCGAGGAGCCGTCCGAGCGCGCCAACGAGTGGATCAGCAGGATGCACATCGAGATGACGTTGCAGTTCAACACCTGGATGAGGCAGTACAACGTAGAGCTGGAGATCTGACGATGGACTTCGCCGACGTGCTGCGCAAGCGCCAGATGATGCGCAGCTACAAGGACCGGCCCGTGGCCGACGAGGTGCTGCAGCGCGTCCTGCAGGCGTTGCGGCGGGCGCCCAGCGCGGGTTTCAGCCAGGGGCACCGGCTCGTCGTCGTGACCGATCCCAAGCTCCGGCAGCAGGCCGCCGACATCGCCGAGGGACGCTACGTCGACCTGGGCTTCCCCCGGTGGATCGCCTCCGCGCCGGTGCACATCTACCTGTGCACGCGGGAGCGGTCGTACCACGAGCGCTACGGCGGCGCCGAGGAGGTCAGGCCGGGCTACAGCGAGATTCCCTGGCCCGTGCCGTTCTGGTGGTTCGACTGCGGCGCGCTGTTCATGCTGCTGCAGCTGGCCGCGCTCAACGAGGGGCTCGCGACCGGGTTCTTCAGCTCCGTCTACACCGACGAGCTGGACGAGCTGGCGCAGGTCGTCGCCCTGCCGGACGACCTCGCCCTGGCCGGCGTGATCACCATCGGCCACCCGGACCATGACCGCGTGCTGCCCGTGCCGCCCAACGCCGCGACCCGCCTGCCCAACGACCAGCTCATCGAATGGCGGGTGTGAGTGGTGAAACCGCGCATCGCCGTCCTCGGGGGCGGCATCGCCGGCCTGGCGGCCGCCATCGGCCTGGTACGGCACGGCTACCCGGTCACGCTGATCGAGCGCGACCCGCCGCCGCCCGCCGACCCGGGGCTGGACCCCTTCCTGGCGTGGAAGCGCCGCGGCGTCCCGCAGTTCCGGCTGCCGCACGGCTTCTCCGCGCGGGCGCGCACGCTGCTGGCGGCGCACGCGCCCGAGGTCCTCGACCAGCTCAGGGCCGACGGCATCGAGGAGGTCAACGTCTTCAAGACCTTCGTCCCGCCGGAGCTCTGGGAGCCTTCCGACGAGGAGTTCACCGTCGTGTGGGCGCGCAGGTCGGCCTTCGAGCTGGCGCTACGGCGCTGCGCCGAGGCCGAGCCGGGCATCACCTTCCGCTGCCCGGAGGTCGTGGGCGGCCTGCTCTTCGCACCGGAGGAGTCGGGGCCGCCCCGGGTGACCGGGGTGCGCCTGGCCGACGGGCAGGAACTGGCGGCGGACCTGGTGCTCGACTGCGGCGGCGGGCGCTCGCGGGTGTCGCGCTGGCTGGCCGCCGCCGGCGTCACCGTCCCGACCGACACCCAGGACTGCCAGACCGTCTACTTCAGCCGCTATTACCGTTTCACCCCTGGCTGCGCCCTGCCGAAGAACGCCATGCTCGTCCGCGGCGAGCTCGAAAGCCTCATGTACATCGGCTTCCCCGGGGACCACGACACGTTCGGCCTCTGCCTCGAGGTCCACCCCAGCGAGAACCTGCAGCCGCTGCGCAACACGTGGACCTGGGAGGCCGCCGCGCGCAGCATCCCGGCGCTGGCGCCGTGGATCGACCCGGCCAACGCCACCCCGCTGGACGGCGTCCAGATCATGGGCGGGCATCACAACGTACGCCGGCGGTTCGTCGCGGACGGGCGGCCGGTCGTGACGGGGCTGCTGGCCGTCGGGGACGCGCTGTGCACCACCAACCCGGCCTACGGCTGGGGGGCGTCGATGGCGCTCACCTACGCCTTCGCCGCGGCGGAGGCGGTGGCCGCGCACCACGGCGATCCGGTGGCCATGGCGCTCGCCTATGACGCCGCCACCGCCTCCGAGGCCGACGCCGTCTACCGCGAGTCGGCGGCGATGGACCGGGCCCGCATCTACCGCATCACCGGTGAGGAGGTGCCCGAGGACGACCGGGCCGAGATGGAGCGGCAGCGGCTCATCGCCGAGGGCGTGGCCGCGGGGATACTCACCGACGTGGAGCTCTCCCGGGCCTTCTGCCGCCGGATCAACCTGGCCGGACCGGCCGACGCCGTGATCAACAATCCCGAGATCGTCCTGCGGGCCAGGGACAACCTGCGGCAGCTCGCGGCCGCGCCCGCCGTGGAGCTGGGGCCGGGCAGGGAGGAGCTCCGGGAGATCGTCCTGACGGCCGACGCCCGCGGCGAGGATCGGGCGCGCCTCGAGGGCTCGCCCGTGTGACCGTCACCCGGGCAGCGCGAAAGGGGTGGCGCACCGCGTACGTACGCGGTGCGCCACCCCCTTTCATGGACGCTGCCCGGGCCGGTGCTCAAGCGGAGTAGGCCGCGGTGACCTCGTAGATGCCGAACGGTCTGCCGCCGGGCGCCCGCTGGTGGCGGCGGAGGGGAGCCGTCGTGTCGCGGTGCCCCGCGCCCTCCTCCCAGCGGCGGAACGCGGCCAGGCTCTCCCACTCGCTCATCACGACGAACGCCGCGGGGTCGTCGGCGGCCCGCAGCAGTTCGTTGCCGAGCAGGCCGGGTGTGCCCGACAGGTCGCTGCTGATCCGGTGGTACGCCGCCTCCACCGCGTCAGGCTCCTCGGACGGCGCGACGGCGTAGATCAGCACCCTGGCTCGTGCCGTGGGCATCAGCGCTTGCCCCCCATCGCGTACACGACCTGCATGGTCGTCATCGTCCCGCCGGAGCGGAACGGGTGGAGCTTGGTGCGGTGCTCGAGGTGGCCGGCGCTGTGCTCGAACTCGCGGAAGCGCGGCTCGTCGGCCCAGTCGCTCATGATGTAGTAGACGCCTTCCTCCTCCTCGCTCTTGGAGAGCCACTGGCCGAGGTTGGCGGGGTGGTCGGTGACGGCCTTGCCGACCTGGTACCACGTCCGCTCGAACTCCTCCTCCATGCCGGAGTGGATGTTCATGCGGAGCAGGACGCGGAAGACGGGCTGTGACTGTGACATGGGATGACCTCAATCCTCGGGTTGGAGAAACTCGCGGTTCAACCGTTCACGTGCGTAGAGCCGGGTGAGTCTGTGCATGCCGTAGCGGATGCTGCCGGCGTCGTCCGCCCGTACGTCGAGCAGATGGCAGCCGGCCAGGCGGGTCAGCCGGGCCTCCACCGCGTCGGTGGCGTTGCCGAGCAGTCCTGCGGCGGTCACGGCGGTGAAGTCCTGCGCGGGGAGCAGACTGAGGAGGCGGAGCGTGCTGCGGTCGTGCGGGTCGAGCCGGAAGTAGGCGTGGTCGTAGTCGGCGCGCACGTCGAACTCGGCGAACCGCAGCTGGTCGAGGGGCGCCGGGGACGACTCCAGCAGCGCCGCCATCTTCTGCAGCGACCAGACCCTGGCGGCGGCGAGCCGGGAGCCGACGCAGCGCAGGGCCCGGGGCAGCCGTCCGCAGAGCTCGACGATCGTCTCGGCGTGCTCCGGCTCGGCGGCCACCCGTTCGGCCCCGATGATGCGGCCGAGCAGTTGCGTGCCTTCGGACAGGCTCATGACGCCGAGTTCGACGTTGGTCACGCCCGGCATGCTCTGCAGCCCCTCGCGGCTGGTGACGATCACGACGCAGTGGGGGGTCGCGGGCAGGAGCGGGGTCACCTGGGCGGCATCGCTGGCGTTGTCGAGGACGACCAGGATCCGCCGGTTGTTGCTCCAGGTCCGGAAGAGGTTGCTGCGCTCCTCGAGCGTCGGCGGGATCTGCTGGTCCGGCACCCCGACCGAGCGCAGGAAGCCGGCGAGGACGTCACCGGGCGACGCCGGCGCGGCCGACGCGCCGTGGAGGTCGGTGAAGAGCTGTCCGTCGGGGAACTGGGCCCGGTGCAGGTGCGCGGCGTGCAGCGCCAGGGTCGTCTTCCCCACGCCGCCCATCCCGGTGATCGATATCGTCCGGGCCGCGGTGCTGCCGGGCTGGGGCGCGGCCAGGACCTGGGCGAGCCGGGCGAGCTCCGCCACCCGTCCCGTGAAGTCGGAAATGTCGGGCGACAGCTGCGCGGGGACGGTCAGCGCGGCCGGCGGCGGGGTGGTGGCGCCCTGCGGCCGAGGGGGAGCGGTCCCGGCCGGTTTGGGGGCGTCGGCGCTCAGCAGCGACTGGTGGAGGCGCTGCAGGGCGGCGGACGGTTCGAGCCCGAGCTCGTCGATCAGCACCTTGCGCAACTGCCGGTAGACCTCCAGCGCCTCGTACCGGCGCCCGGAGCGGTTCAGGGCCGTCATGAGGTCGCCGTAGAAACGCTCGTGCAGGGGGTAGCCGTGTACGAGCGTCTTCAGCTCGCTGATGAGCTCGCGGTAGCGGCCGAGGCGCATGTCGGCATCGATGTGCAGCTCAAGGGCCCGCAGCCGGTTCTCCTCCAGGCGGGTCACGTGGGCGGAGAGGATCTCGCCCGTGGTGACGCCGAGGAGGGCCTGGCCACGCCACACGCTCAACGCCTCGGACAGCAGCTCGCCGGCGCGCTGCGCGTCGCCGCTCTCCAGCGTCAAACGGCCTTCACGCGTCGCCTTTTCAAAGATGCCGACATCGACGCTTTCGTCCGGAACATCCAGCAGATAACCGCACTGCTGCGTGTGCAAACGTGCCAGGCCCGAGGGGTCGAGCACTTCTTTCCTGAGTTTGTAGATGTAGGTCTGCAGGGTCGTCATCGCGCTCTCCGGCGGATGATCTCCCCATAACTCGTCGATGAATTCGCTGATTTGCACGATCTGGCCCTTGCGTACCAAGAGGAAGGCCAGGACCTGGCGGACCTTGGGTGCTGTAGGAGTGATGTCCCTGCCCTCGTGTATGACAGCGAGCGGGCCGAGTATGCGGAAGCTCATTGTGCCCTTCAATCTGCGCACGGCATGTTGAGGGAATCAACGTTGATTCCGGCGGAATTCGGACGTCCGGCATCAATTCCACTCGAAGGCTAATTTTTGAGCTTCTTTGCTAGCAACCCCTAGGGTTGCGGGTTAGCGGCCTACTGGCTGGTACTAGGGGTGATCCGGCACAGCACGGCGCCGGACGAGACGCTCTCTCCGGGGGTCGCGGACAGGCCGGTGACCACGCCCGGTTTGTGCGCGGTGACGGGCTGCTCCATCTTCATCGCCTCGATGACCAGGATGGTCTCGCCCTCCTCGACGGTGTCGCCGTCGGCCGCGAAGACCTTGACGACGGTGCCCTGCATCGAACTGACCAGGGCGTCGCTGTCGGCGCCTGCCAGTGTCGACGCCTTGGCGGCGCCCCCGCGCCTTGGCATCGCCCCGCCGTTCGTCGGGGCGTTCATCGCACCGCTCATGAGGCCGGTAGGCAGCACGACCTCGAGGCGACGGCCGTCCACCTCGACGCTGACGCGCTCGCGGGGGGCGGCCTGCGCCGGGACGACCTCGGTGTGCGGGTGCGGCTCGACGGGATTGGCGAACTCCGTCTCGATCCACCGGGTGTGCACGGTGAACGGCTCGCCCGTGAAGGCGGGCTCCTCCACCGCGGCGCGGTGGAAGGGCAGGAGCGTGGGGAGCCCCTCGATCTCGAACTCGGCCAGCGCCCGCCGGGCCCGCCGCAGTGCCTGTTCGCGATCGCCTCCCGTCACGACCAGCTTGGCGATCAGCGAGTCGAACTCCCTCGGCACCTCCTGGCCCGACGTGTACCCGGAGTCCAGCCGCACGCCCGGCCCGCTCGGCGGGCAGAAGGCCGCGATCGTGCCGGGGGCCGGCAGGAATCCGCGCCCGGCGTCCTCGGCGTTGATCCGGAACTCGATCGAGTGGCCGCGCGGCTCCGGGTCGCCGTAGCCGAGGGGCTCGCCCTCCGCGATGCGGAACATCTCCCGCACCAGGTCGATGCCCGTCACCTCCTCGGTGACCGGGTGCTCGACCTGCAGCCGGGTGTTCACCTCGAGGAACGAGACCACGCCGTCCAGGCCGATGAGGAACTCGCAGGTGCCCGCGCCGACGTAGCCGGCCTCGCGCAGGATCGCCTTGGAGCTGCTGTAGAGCTGCGCCCGCTGCTCGGCGGTCAGGAACGGGGCCGGCGCCTCCTCGACGAGCTTCTGGTGCCGCCGCTGCAGCGAGCAGTCGCGGGTCGAGACCACCACGACCTCGCCGTACGCGTCGGCCAGGCACTGGGTCTCCACGTGGCGCGGCCGCTCCAGATAGCGCTCCACGAAGCATTCCCCGCGCCCGAAGGCCGTGACCGCCTCGCGCACCGCCGACTCGTACGCCTCCGGGATCTCCGCCGTCGTGCAGGCGACCTTCAGCCCCCGGCCGCCTCCGCCGTACGCCGCCTTGATCGCGATCGGGAGCCCGTGCTCGGCGGCGAAGGCCAGCACCTCCTCCACACCGGCGACCGGCTCGCCGGTGCCGGCCACCATCGGCGCGCCGACCTTCTGCGCGATGTGCCGCGCGGCGACCTTGTCGCCGAGCGCCCTGATCGCGGCGGGCGGCGGGCCGATCCAGGTGAGCCCCGCATCGAGGACGGCCTCGGCGAAGTCGGCGTTCTCCGCCAGGAACCCGTAGCCGGGATGGACCGCGTCCGCGCCGGAGCGGTCGGCGACGGCCAGCACCTTGTCGATGGCCAGGTACGTCTCGGCCGGGCTGGTCCCGCCGAGCGCGTACGCCTCGTCGGCGCGCTTGACGTGGAGGGCGTTCAGGTCCTGTTCGGAGTAGATGGCGACGCTGGTCAGGCCCAGGTCCTTGCAGGCTCTGGCGATCCGTACCGCGATCTCGCCGCGGTTGACGATCAGGACCTTGGAGATGCCGCTCATGACGTCCTCGCCAGAGTCCGGCCGAGCGCGCCGCGGAGCGTCGCCTCAGGGTCGGCGTCCGGCGAGGGGCCGCACCAGGCCACGTAGCCGTCGGGCCGTACGAGCACCGCCCCGTCCCGGCCGACGCCGTAGCGGTCCTCCCAGGCGCCGTCCACGTCGATCACCTCCTGGCCGACGCGGTAGGCCCGCAACGGGACGCCCAGCTGGGCGGCGCACTTGTCCGCCGCCTCCGTCCATCCGGCGCCGTCAGCCCCGGTGAGCAGCACGAACGCGTCGTGGAACAGGTCGTGCACCGTGATCCGCCGCCCCTCGTGGCGCAGCCACAGGTGCGGCGCGCGAGCGCCGGGAACGGCTCGCGCCACCACCTGGTCGCCGTAGACGGAGTCGTGCCCGTAGCGCTGGCCGAGGGCGCAGACCAGGTCGTCCACGTCGTCCTCGTACGGCTGGTCAGAGAACCGGGCCTGCTGCCGCCGTACGGTGATCTCCGCCAGCGTCCGCGCCACCGGCCTGCGCTCGGGCTCGTAGGTGTCGAGCAGGCCCGCTCCCGCCCACCCGCCGAGCACCCCGGCGAGCTTCCAGGCCAGGTTGTGCGCGTCCTGGACGGCGGCGTTCGCCCCCATCGCGCCGGCGGGCGACCAGACGTGCGCGGAGTCGCCGGCGAGGAAGACGCGGCCGTGGCGGTAGCGGTCGGCGACCCCGACGGCCTCCTCCCAGCAGGCGATGTCGAGGACGGTGACGGGGATGTCCCGGCCGATGACCGTTCTGGCCACCTTCTCGCAGCGTGCCGGGGTGAAGTCGGCGGGGGACTCCTTGGCGGGGTCGTAGGTGAAGCTGATCGCCCACTGGCCGGGCACGGCGGTGGTGAGGAACGAGCCGAAGCCGATCTCGGCGTTGACCACGATCCAGAGCATGGCCCGCTGCGTCACGAGCTCCGCCAGGTCCGCCTCGACGATGAAGGTGACCCAGTTCTGGGTGACGCCCGGCCCCGTGTGGTCGATGCCGAGCCGGCGCCTGATGGCGCCGCGGAAGCCGTCGGCGGCGATCAGATAGTCGGAGCGTATGGTGCGCCGCTGCCCGCTGACCCGGTCCTCGGTCACCGCCGTGACACCCTCGGCGTCCACCTCGACCGAGAGGCACCGCGTGTCGAACCGGATGTCGGCCCCCAGGCCGCGGGCCGCCTCGATCAGGATCGGCTCCACGCTGCGCTGGTCGGCCATGACGTACTCGCCGGCGGTCAGCTCGGGAAAGGCCCGCGGCGAGTCGTCGTCCAGCAGCCACGTCCACTCGCCCGCGAGGCTCTCGCACCGTACGACGCCCGATTCGGCGTCGAACGGCGCGCCGGCCGCCGCGATGCGCGCGGCCAGGCCAAGGGGGCGGTAGAGCTCCATGGTCCGCTGGTTGATCCCGCGTGCGCGGCCCTGGATGGACACGCCCGATTGCTTGTCCACCAGCACCGGGCGCACGCCGTGCCCCGACAGGAACAGTGCCGAGGCCAGGCCCGCGTACCCGCCACCGACGATGAGGACCGGGGCGTTCTCGTCAGGCGTCGTCATCAATGGTCTCCTTCTCCGGCTGCATCGGTGCGCTTGCCGGAGGGTTCCACGGCAGGCTCAAGCCTCGCTCGGGTCGCGGGTGGCTTCGAGTCTCGTCCGAGTACGGCGGTGCATGCTGCGTGCCGTACAGACCGGATTTCCCTTGGGAGGACACGATGCCCTTCACGGCGATCACCTATGACATCAAGAGCGGCTACGAGGACCAGGTCGCGGAGGTCTTCTCCGGCTTCCAGCGGCCGAGGTCGGCGGTGGTGCCGGGGGCTGACGGCGAGCAGGCCGGGCGGATCCTGGCCACGGCGGTGTTCATCAGGGACAACCTGCTGGTCCGGTTCATCGAGTTCGAAGGCGACCTCGACGCCGTGGCGCGGCACATGGCCGTCCAGCCGGGCGTCCAGGAGGTCGAGCGGAAACTCAAGCCGTACCTCAGGTCCCCTCGCGACACCGGCACCCCCGAAGGGTTCGTCCGGACGTTCAAGAGCAGCATGCTGCGCTCGATCACCCAGCTGGCCGTGCCGCGGTGAGTCGAGGGCGCCTCCAGTGCTGCTCGAGGCATCGGCCACCGCCCCGTGGTGCCCTGGGCGCATGCGGATAATCTTCACGACCTGGGCGTGGCCGTCCCACCTGTACGCGATGGTGCCGCTCGCGTGGGCCTGCCGGGCCGCCGGGCACGACGTGCTGGTGGCGAGCCAGCCGGAGCTCACCGGCGCGATCCTGCGTACCGGCCTGCCGGCGGCGCCGGTCGGGCGGGACGTGGACGCGGTGGCGACCTTCCACGACATCGTGTTCCCGCCGCCGTCGGCCCAGCGGCCGTCGGGCGGCGGGCCGCGGGTCTTCGGCCTGCTGGCCGAGCTGGCGGAGGCCATGACGGACGATCTCATCGCGCTGGGGAGGCGGTGGCGCGCGGACCTCATCGTGTTCGAGCCCACCGCCTTCGCGGGGCCGCTGGCCGCCGCCGCGCTCGGTGTCCCGGCCGTGCGGCACCTGTTCGGCACCGACCTCATGAGCGTCGTCGGGCGCTTCCTGCCGGACGCGCTCGCCCCGCTCAGCGCGAAGCTGGGGTTGGACGCCGTCGATCCGTTCGGCGTGGCGACCGTGGACCCGTGCCCCGCCGGGCTGCAGGTTCCCGTCGGCTCCCGCCGCCTGCCGATGCGCTATCTGCCCCACAACGGTCCCGGCAGGCTGCCCGTCGGCCTGCCCGCGCCGTCCGTCCGGCCGCGCGTGTGCGTCACCTGGGGCACCACGCCGAGCCGGGTGGCTCCGGAGCTCTTCCTGGCGGGGGAGGTGGCCAGGGCGATCGGCGACCTCGACGTGGAAGTGGTCGTCGCGGTCACGCCGGAGCAGCGGCCGCTGCTCGGCGAGCTGCCGCCCGGTGCGTACGTCACCGAGGGAACGCCGCTCGACCTCCTGCTGCCGGCCTGCGACGTCGTCGTGGCCCACGGCGGCGCGGGCACCCTGCTGACCGGGCTGGCGCACGGGCTGCCGCAGCTGCACCTCCCGCGGCTGCCCGATCACCAACGCCACTCCGGGCGGCTGGCCGAGGCGGGCGCAGGGCTGGCCCTCCCGGCGCAGGCAGCCGAGCCGGCGGCGATCAGAGACCATCTCGCCGAGCTGATGGCGAATCCGGGTCACCGGGCCGCCGCGCGGCGCCTGCAGGGCGAGATGTCCGGCCAGCCGTCCCCGGCCCAGGTCGTGAAGGCGCTGGAGAGCCTCGTCGAGCCGGGCACGAGCCGCCCTCAACCGGTGGCGGTGACTGTCGAGCAATGAGATCCACCCCGAAATTCGCGCACGAGTCATTCGCTCGGCGACACCGTGGCGGGATGCTGCTCGAACGGCACGGCATCGATCTCTATCCGCATCCCTTCCTCGGCTTCACCCTGCCTCCCGGTCACCGTTCATCCGTGCTCAACACCGATGAGGAGGGGTTTCGCCTCTCGGACTCGCCGTTCGGCACGGTGGACACCACCTCGTGGCTGGCCGCGGGCGGCGGCGGGATAGTGCTGGGCAACTCGGTGGCCGTCGGCCTCGCCGCGACCTCCGACCGCGACTCGCCTCCCTCGCACCTGGCCTTCGCCTCCGGGACCCGGCAGCTCAACCTGGGCCTGTGCGCGGCGGTCTCCCTCCAGGAGCTGGTCGCCGCCACACCGTTCCTGCACGCGGCGTCCACCGTGGTGGTCATCGGTGGCGGCCCCGACTTCGTCAACCTGGTCGGCTCGCTCGACCCGAGCGGGCTGTTCGGCGCCGTCTCCTACGAGCGCACGTTCACGGAGCTCGCCGAGATCCCGCTGTTCGACCTGGCCACCCTCGCCGCCGGCGAAGAGGTGCCCGACCTCGAGTCCCGCCGCCGCAAGCGCGGCAAGGCCCCGGCCTGGAACCTCGCCGACACCGTGCCGCGGATGGAGGCGGCCGCCCGCAGGCGGCTCGAGCACCTCGGCTTCCTCGCGCGGGCGGCGGGCGGGCGTACGCGGGTCCTGTTCTGCCTGCAGCCGCTCGTGACCTCGCGCACGAGACAGCTCAGCCCCGAGGAGAAGGCACGGTACGACTTCGACGCACCCGTCTTCGGCGTCCTGCACAGCGCCATCGAGGAGAACTGGGACGCCTACGCCGCCTTGTACGCCAAGGGCTGCGCCGACCTGGGGATCTCGTTCCTGAACCTGTCCGCCGACCTGTTCGAGGGCGACGCGTTCGCGGACACCGTGCACTTCACCGACGACGGCAACCGGCAAGCCGCGGAAATGATCCACCGGGCGCTCGAGGGCGCCGCCTAACCGAAAGGAAGCATGATGTCCCACGTGGCGATCCAGGCCGAGCGGCTCCAGCAGATCCGTGACATCCTCGTCGACGTCCTGGAGATCGAGCCGGACGAGCTGACGTACACCAGCGATTTCGTCAACCAGCACGGCGCCGACTCGCTGCTGGCCATTGACATCATCGCCAGCATCGAGCGGTCCATGGGCGTGCGCATCCCGAGCGAGGCCCTTCCCGAGATGGTCAACCTGGGGGCCGTGGTCGAGCTCGTGCTCCGTTACGAGGACACCGATGCCTGAAACGGCGTCGCGCCGGGTCGTGGTCACCGGGCTCGGAGCGGTGAGCAGCCTCGGAACGGGGGCGCGCGCCTTCGCGGACGCCATCAGGGCGGGGCGGAACGGCGTGTCGCCCATCCGGAGTTTCGACGCGAGCGGGTTCCCGCACACCTACGCGGGCGAGGTCCACGACTTCTACCCCGGCCAGGTGCTGCGCAGGCTGCGGGTCGAGGAGTGGGGCCGCAGCAGCCTGTTCGCGGCCTCCGCCGCGCGGCTGGCGCTGATCGACGCCGAGATCGATCCCGCTCAGGTCTCGGCGGCGCGCGCGGGCTCGGCGATCGGGACGACGCTCGGCGAGTCGGCGGTGATCGAGGACTTGGTGAGCCAGTGGGTCGACCAGGGGCTCAAGGACATCGACCCGGTCCTCGCCCGCCGGGCGCCGGCCAACCGCATCGCCGCCGCGGTCAACGCCGAGCTCGCTCTCACCGGGGAGGCCCACACCATCGCGACAGCCTGCTCGGCGAGCAATTACACGCTCGGCTATGCCTACGACCTGGTGCGTACCGGCGAGGCCGACTTCATGATCAGCGGCGGTGCCGATTCGGTCAACCGGTGGGAGCATGCCGGCTTCTACCGGCTCGGGGCGCTGGCCGAGTCGGTGTGCCGGCCCTTCGACACGCACCGCTCGGGGATCCTCACCGCGGAGGGCGGGGTCGCGCTGTTCCTCGAGCCGCTGGAGGGGGCACTCGCCCGAGGTGCCCGTATCTATGCGGAAGTGCTCGGGTACGGCGTCAACTGCGACGCCAAGCACCCGGTGGCGCCCGACCCGACGAGCATCGCGGAGTGCATCAGGGCCGCGCACCGCAACGCCGGAGTGCGCTCCGAGGACATCGACTACATCTGCGCGCACGGCACGGGCACTCCGACCAACGACGCCACGGAGGTGAAGGCGGTGCGTGAGGTGTTCGGCGACAGGCTGCCGCCGATCAGCTCGATCAAATCCATGATCGGGCACACGATGGGCGCCGCCAGCGGCTTCGGCGCGCTGATCTGCTGCATGGCGCTGCATGACGGGTTCCTACCGCCCACGGCCAACGTGACGGAGATCGATCCGGCGCTGGGCCCCGGGGTGGACTGCGTACCGGGGACGGGCCGGACGGCCTCGCCGCGGATCGTGCAGAACCACGGCTTCGCCTTCGGCGGGAACAATGCGATCACCATCCTGGGGAGGGTCGCGTGACCACGTCGGCGCCACTCGTGATCACCGGTTGCGGCGTGGTGTCGCCTTCGGGCATCGGCCTGGAGGCGCTCACCGCCCCACGGAACCAGGCAGGGCGGGCGGAGCCTCCCGAAGGGGAGTACCCGCCCATCCCGCTGGCGGTGATCCCCGACCTCAGGGTCGAGGAGTACCTCGGCAAGAAGGGCATCAGGACCCTGGACCGGACCACGCGCCTCGCCCTGGTGGCGAGCAACCGCGCGCTGGCGACGCTGGAGACCGCCCTGAGCGACGACGACCGCGCCAGGACCGGCGTGGTGATCGGGACCAGCACCGGCAGCATCCGCAGCTCCAGCGAGTTCTCCCGCGAGACGCTGGTGCGGGAGAAGCCCTACCTGGTGCAGGCCACGCTCTTCCCGCCTTCGGTGATGAACTTCTGCGCGAGCCAGATCGCGATCTGGAACTCGCTGCGCGGCGTGAACGCCACGATCGCCGACGGCCGCGTGTCGGGCCTGGGCGCGGTCAGCTACGCCAGGAACGCGATCATCCAGGGCCACATCGACCGCGCCCTGGTCGGTGCGGTGGAGGAGCTGTGCCCCCAGTCCGCGTGGGCCTGGCACCTGTCCGGCGCGCTGGCGCCGGACGCGGCGGTGGGGGAGGGGGCGGCGGTCTTCGTCATGGAGAGCGCCGAAGGCGCCGCCGCGGCCGGCCGCGCGCCGCTGGCTGAGGTGCTCGCCTGCGAGGTCGGCACCCTGGGCATGTCAGACGTACGGCAGGGCGTGGCCACCGCCGTCGGCCGTGCACTGGAGCGCAGCGGCGTGCCCGGCGCGGCGGTCACCGCCATCTCCTTGAGCGCGTCGGTCCTGCGCGGGCTGAGAGCGGCCGAGCAGGCCGGCGTCCGCGACGCCCTGGGCGAGCCGCTGCCCGCGCAGCTCAGGACGGCGACCCTGCTGGGCGAGAGCTTCAGCGCCACGGCCGCGCTGCAGCTGGCGGACGTGCTCGCGGCCTGGCGCACCGGCCCCGCCGCGGCCGGTTCGGTGGCCCTGGTCGTCGTCACCGGCGACGACGGGAACGTCGGCTGCCTGGTGCTGCGCCACCCTGGCTGAGCCGGCGCAAAGAAGAGACCGGCCCGGAGAGCATCTCCGGGCCGGTCTCTTCGGCGTGCTAGGCGACCGTTCGCAGCTCGCGTTCGCGCTCCCCGGGCTGGACGGCCACGCGGGCCATCGCCAGGCGCAGCAGCGGCGGCGCCATCAGGGACGTGAGGACGGCGACCAGGATGAGGATGGTGTAACTCGCGGTGTTCAGCACCCCGAGCCGCAGGCCCACCATCGCGACGATCACCTCGATCACGCCTCTGGCGTTCATCCCGGCTCCCAGCGCGAGGGCCTCCCAGCGGGTGAGGCGGCTGCTCAGCGCGCCGATGAAGGCGCCGACGAACTTGCCGACGATCGCGATCGCCACCACCGCGAGGGCGGCCAGCAGGATCGCGGAGTCGCCGAGCGCCGTCAGGTCCATACGCAGCCCCGCCGTGGCGAAGAAGATCGGGGCCAGCACGGCCAGCACGACCGTACGGAGGGGCGCGAGCAGGCTCAGGTCGAAGCCGGGCGCCTGGCCGATGAGGATGCCGAGGACGAAGGCGCCGAAGACCGCCTCGAGCCCGAGGGCGTGAGTGGCGGCGGCGCCGCCCAGGAGCAGGACCACCACGGCGGCGATCGCTGGTCCCGGCGAACCCGACCTGCTGACCGGCCGCAGGAGCACCCCGACGGCGGTCCGCCCGACCGTGACCGCCAGTGCGACGAAGACGGCCAGGGCCACCAGGGACTGGACGATGCTGCCCGCGCGCAGGCCGGTCGTCGCCATGGCGGACACGACCGACAGCATCAGCCAGCCGAAGACGTCGTCGACAGTGCCCGCGGCCAGGGTGAGCTGGCCGACCTCGCGGTGCAGCAGGTTCATGTCCATGAGCGTCTTGGCGATCACCGGGATGGCGCTCACGCACAGCGCGACGCCGAGGAACAGGGCGAAGACCGTTCTGTCGCCCTGCCCGGCCATGAGCGAGGCGGGCAGCAGCAGCCCCACCCCGACGCCGCAGAGCAGCGGCACCAGGAGCCCGGCGGTGCTGACCCTGACGGCGGTCGTGCCCTTGCGCTTGATCAGGTCGAGGTCCAGGTGCATGCCGGTGATGCCGACCAGCAGCAGGACGCCGATCTGGCCCACCGCGTCGAGCAGGTGGAACTGGGCGGCGTCCCTGGGCAGCAGCCAGTCCGACACCCCCGGCGCGACGTGGCCCAGCAGGGAGGGGCCGAGCAGGACGCCGGTGCCCAGCTCGCCCACGAGCGCGGGCATGCCGAGCCGGGTGGCGAGCCTGCCGAGCACCAGGGCGACCAGCAGGAGCAGCCCGACCTGGAGCAGGAAGAGCAGGAGACTGTCGGCCGCGATGGGCGGCACCGGAGTGGTGAGATGCATGGTCAACCCTCAGCTCTCGGTCAGCGCCCGCCGGCGGTGTGCACGACTTCGCCGTTGATGTTGCCGTTGGCCTCGGAGCACAGGAAGACGATGAGGCGCGCGACGTCGTCCGCCGTGCTGAGGCGCCCGCTCGGGGTCTCCTCCACGGCCCGCGCCAGAAGCTTGGGGTCCACGGCCTCCAGGCTCTCCGTCAGCGTGCCGCCGGGCGCGACCACGTTCGCGAGCACTCCGTCGCGCGTCCACATCAGCCCGCGGACGAACCCGTGCAGCGCCGCCTTGGCCGCGCTGTAGAGCTCGGAACCGGGATTCCCGTGGGTCGCGGTCACCGACGACAGCAGCACGATCCGGCCCCACCCGCGCTCCCGCATGCCGCCCAGCGCCTGGCGGACGGTCCACAGGTGGCCTTCGACGTTCTCGCGGAACAGCCCGAGCCAGTGATCCATGGGGAAGTCCTGGTAGGGCGGGACGTCCTCCGGGTTGATCCACACCCACGACTGCGCGTTGGCCACCACGACGTCGACCCCGCCCCAGCGCTCCTCGACGGCCGACACGGCCTGCCTGATGGAGTCCGGATCGGCCAGGTCGTACGGCAAGGCGCACGCCCGGTCCTCGCCGCCCAGCTCCTCGACCACGCGCTTGGCCGCGGCGTCGGAGGTGTGATACGTGATGGCGACCCGCGCCCGCTCCGCGGCGAAGACGCGGGCCGTGGCCAGGCCGATGCCCCGTGTGGCGCCGGTGATCAGTACCCGCTTGTCCGCCAAGCCAAGATCCATGTGACGTCCTTAAGTCGGCGTTGGGAGCCACCAATGTGCGGCAGCGGGCTCGAGAACGGCTGGTCACCGCCTGGTGCCGGGCTCCAGAGGGCTTCTAGGACGGGTCCCTACCGTCCGGAGCGGAGTTCACGACGACAGGGGAAGGCCGATGCTGCACGAAGAGCTCATGGAGATCAGGGACCCGGTGTTACGGAAGGTGCAGGACCATCCGTTCTGGTCCGGCCTTCGCGACGGCTCGCTTCCCGGCGAGGCCCTCGCCTATTTCGTCCAGCAGGACACCGGCTTCCTGCTGCCCGCCTACGCCCGCGCCCTGGCCCGGTGCGCCGCGGCCGCTCCCGAGGACGCCGACGCGTTCCTGCTCGGCCAGTCCGTGGCGGGCACGCTCGAGGCCAAGGACCGGCTGCGCCAGGCCTACACCGGGCTGGCCGGAGAGCTCGGCCTGCCGGAGCTCGGCGAGCAGATCCCGGTGGACCCGGCCACGCACGCGCACGCGTCCTTCTTCGCGGCCGCCACCGCGCGCTCCTACTACGCAGGGATCGGCGCGCTGCTGCCCATGGTCTGGTTCAACGCCGAGGTGTCGGACAACCTGAAGCTCAACGCGGCGCCCGGCTCCCGTTATCTGCCGTGGATCGAGGTCTACCACCCGGGTGAGTCCTACGGGTACGCCGTGCGGGCGTTCCTGGACATGATCGACCGGGCCGGCGAGAGCTGCTCGGCCGCGGAGCGTCGGCTCATCGTCGAGCAGTTCTCCACCAGCGTCCGTTACGAATGGGCCTTCGCGGAATGCTGCCTGCGGCAGCCCTCCTGGCCGGTTTAAGGAGAAAGGTCGCCGAATGAGCACGGAAACCCCCATTCACTACCCCTTCGCGTGGACACCTCCGATGGAGGTGCCCGAGGGGCTGCGTGGCCTGCGGAGCAAGGCTCTCGTCGAGGTCAGGCTGCCCAGCGGTGACACGGCGGTGATGGTGACGCGTTATAAGGATGTCAGGAAGCTCTTCGCCGACGAGCGGCTGAGCAAGAACATCGCCAGGCCCGGTGTCGCGCGGATCTCCGCGGACAACGAGCTGTTCGTCGACCCCGAGATCGACGCCGACCCGCCGGACCACACCAGGATGCGCAGCCTGGTGACCAAGGCGTTCACCGCGCGCCGGATCGAGCGGCTGCGGCCCTATGCGCAGGAGACCGTGGACCAGCTGCTGGACGAGATGGAGGCCGGGCCCAAGCCGGTCGACCTCAACGAGGCGGTCGCGTTCCCGCTCCCGATCCTGGTGATCTGCAAGCTGCTCGGCATCCCCCCGGAGGACAGGAACCGGTTCCGCAGGCTGGTGGACGGCTTCCTGTCCGTCACCAAGCTGCCCGCCGACGAGGTCGAGGAGTGCCGCAAGGGCCTGTGGGGCTATCTCGTCGAGCTGATCGCCGCCAAGCGGGAGGACCTGGGCGACGACCTGATCAGCGCCCTGATCAAGGTACGCGACGAGGACGACAACCGCCTGTCCGAGCACGAGCTGCACTTCTGGACGCAGAGCCTGCTCATCGCCGGCTACGTCACCACCGCCAGCCAGATCGGCACCGGGACCGCGGTGCTGCTCCACCGGCAGGACCTGGTCAAGGAGATCCGGGCCGACTACTCGCTGGTGCCGTCGGCGGTGGAGGAGCTGCTGCGTACGCAGATCATGGGCTCGTCCATCGGGACCCTGCGCTACGCGCTGACGGACATCCCGCTGTCCGACGGCACGGTGATCAAGGAAGGCTCCAGCGTCCTGCTGTCCGAGGAGTCGGCCAACATGGACGAGACCGTGTTCAACGATCCCTTCACGCTGGACATCCGGCGTAAGGAGAACCACCACATGACGTTCGGCGCGGGCATCCACTACTGCGTCGGCGCGGCCCTGGCCCGGATGGAACTCCAGGTGGCCACCGAGACCCTGCTGCGGCGGTTCCCGGACCTGCGCCTCGCGGTGCCCGGCGACGAGCTGCCCCGGGGCCTGGGCGGGTTCATGGAGGGCTTCAGCGAGATTCCGGTCACGTGGTGACCAGACCGCGCACCGCGCTCGTCACCGGGGCCAACCGCGGGATCGGCCGCGCGGTCGCCACCGAGCTGTACCGCAGGAACCTGCGGGTGGTGGTGACCGCGCGGGACCCCGAGACGGCCCTCGCCACCGCCGCCGACATCGGTCCCGGCGTCTGCCCGCACGTGCTGGACGTCACCGACCCCACCGGCGTCATGCTGCTGCGCAAGGAGCTCGAGCACGTCGACGTGCTGGTGTGCAACGCCGGAGTCCTGCTCGACGCGCGCACCGACCCCCTCACCGCGCCGCTCGACCTGGTCGACCGGACGCTGCGGGTGAACCTGATCGGCTCGTGGCGGCTGGCCCAGGCCTTCGTCCCGTCCATGATCCGCCGCGGGTGGGGCCGCGTGGTGCTGATCTCCAGCGGGACGACCGCCGAGTTCGGCGGGGCCCTCTTCGCCGGCGCCCCCGGCTACTCGCTCTCCAAGAGCGCGTTGAACGGCCTGACCACGATGCTGGCCGCCCAGTGCGAGGGCACCGGGGTGCTGGTGAACGCGGTCAACCCGGGACGCGTGCGTACCGACATGATGCCCTCCGGCCACGTCACGCCGGAACAGGCCGCCCGGTTCATCGCCGACGTGGCGACCCTGCCGGCCGGCGGGCCGAACGGCAGCTTCCTCACCGAGAAACGTTAAGGAGAGAGCATGGAATTCGACCTGACCGGCAAGACGGCCGTGGTCACCGGGGCCGGCGCCGGGATCGGGCTGGCGGTCACGCAGAAACTGGTCTCCGCGGGCGCCGACGTCTTCGGCGGGGCACGTACCGTCAGCGCGGACCTGCTGGCCACGACGCCGCACACCCTCGAAGTCGACCTCCTCACCAAGCAGGGCCCGCAGTCGCTGATCGACGCGGCGCTCGCCAAGTTCGGCGGCATCGACATCCTGGTCAACAACGTGGGCGGCGGGGTGAAGCTGGCCTCGGGCTTCCTGGACATCGAGGACGACGTCTGGCAGCACACGTTCGAGCTCAACGTCCTGACCACGATCCGGGCCACCCGGGCGGCGCTCCCCAGCCTGGTCGAGCGGAACGGCGCCATCATCAACATCGGCTCGATGAACTCGAGCATGGTGGACCCACGGCTCGGGCACTACTCGGCCGCCAAGGCCGCGCTCACCAACATCGGCAAGGCGCTGTCCGCGGAGTTCAGCTCGCAAGGCGTCCGGGTCAACACCATCTCGCCCGGGCCGGTCCGTACCCGGCTGTGGACGAACCCGGAGATCGCGAAGCGCGCGGGGATGACCCCGGAGGAGTTCGTCGCCACCGTGCCCAAGATGACGGGGCTCTCCACGGGGGAGATGATCGACCCCGACGAGATCGCGACCCTGGTCGTCATGCTGGCGTCCGGCAGGGTCCGCAGCATCACGGGCGCGGAGGTCATGATCGATGCCGGTATGGCTCCTCCGGCTCACTACAACCGCCCCTCCTGAGGGCGACGCGCACGAGGCCGGCTCACCGCCACGCGGCTAGCCGGCCTCGATCGTGCGGGTGGTGGCTTCTGGCGACGCCTCTTCGGTCCACGTGATGCTCAGCGGGGCACGGCTCTCAGGGGGATGCAGCCGGCCCGCGCGGTGGGTGGCAGGGCGGCGGCCAGCGTGGGGAGCGTCAAGCGGCCGACCTGGTCGCCGGGTAGAGGTGGCGGCGCTCCTCGGGCAGCAGGCCGCCCCAGATGCCGTGCCGCACCTCCAACCGTACGGCGACCGCCAGGCACTGCTCGGCCACCGGGCAGTCGCGGCAGATCGCCTTGGCGCGGTGGGCGGCGCTGTGGCCGGCGTCGTGGAAGAACAGATCGGGATCGCTCTGCGCGCAGCCGGCCCTGGCCGTCCAGTGCTCGGCGACGGGCGAGCACTCCAGCCGGGCGAGGGCGTCGTCGCCGGGGTGGGCCGGAAGGGTGAACGTCTTCATGTCTGCCCCCTCGTTTCTCCCAGCGTGCACGCCGCGGCTCGACGCCTGTTCGACGCCCGCTGGACCGGCCCGATGGACCGGCGTGGAGCGGCGTCCAGACGGGATCGAGCGGGGGAAGCGACAATCCATCACTGCAGGACGCCGAAGGAGGGTGAGGGCGTGTTAGCTCGGCTTGCCAGAGGGCTCATCAAGTTCATCTGGGACGGCCTGGTGGGTGTTGGGCGTTTCTCCGGGATGGCCCCTTTCCTGGTGGTCCCTCCGGAGAACCCGCCTCCATCTCTTCCGGCGGGACATCCGGAACAGCTCATCCCCGATGTGCCGCTGACCCCGGAGGAGGCGCGGCTCTGGAAAGAGCTGAACCGGCCCTGATCACGTCGCGCGACGGCCCAGGTCGGCGCAGACCTGCTCCACGACCACCGGATCCATCTGCGCGGCCAGCGACAGTGCCTCCGCGAGGGCCTGCTCCGCCGCGGTCCTGTCGCCGGTGGCGGCGTGGGCCACGCTGAGCTGGGTGAGCACCCGGACCTCGTACAGCGGAGCGTGGATCTTCCGGCAGAGCGCCAGCGCCTGGTCCAGATGGTGGATGGCCTTGTCCGGCTCGCCCCGGGCGGAGGCCAGCTCGCCGAGCCCGGTGAACCCCTTGACCTCGGCCAGTCGCGACCGGGCGCTGCCCGCCAGATCGATGCACCGGTCGAGCGCGGTGGCCGCCTCGGAGAACTCGCCGCGGCGCAGCCGCGCGAGCGCCAGCTGGTGCAGCGCGTACGCCTCTCCGATGGCGTCGTCCATCGACCGCACCATCGTCAGCGACGACTGGAGCACGTCGACGGCGCGGGAGAGGTCGCCCGCCTGGATGTACGCGTCGCCGAGCCAGCACAGCACCTGAGCCTCGACGCGCTTGCTCCCGGCCGTGCGGCTGAGCCGGAGCGACTCGTCGAGCAGCCGCCTGGCCTCGGCGGGGTCGCGTAACTCCAGCCGCGTCCTGGCCAGGCTGTGCAGCACGAATGCCGCGGCGGCCAGGTCCCCGTTGGCGCGGAAGATCTTCAGCGCGTGGCGGTAACCGTTCTCGGCGGCGGTGAGCCGGCCGTACATCCGGTCCAGGAACGCCAGGTCGCGGATCGCCAGCGCCTCTCCCTGGTCGTACCCCTCGGCCCTGAACATCTCGGCCGCCGCCTCGAAGTCGCGCCGGGCGTCGTCGAAGCGCTGTTCGGCGCTGTGCAGCGAGCCGAGCGAGTAGAGCATCGTCGCCTGGCCGCGTACGTCCCCGGCCTGGCGGGCGGCCTCCAGCGCGACCTCGTGGGTCTGCCGCCAGTCGTCGTAGTAGATGCGCGCCTCGAACAGCGTCACCGAGGTGATCGCCAGGTCCCAGCAGAGCTCGACGAGCCCGGCCCTGGCGGCCTGCCGGATCGCGGCCACCAGCGTCGCGCGCTCGCGCTCGAACCACTGCATCGGGAGCCCGATGATCGTCTCCATCTGCTCGGGCGGGGCCGGCCAGGACGGGGCGGCGCTGCGCACCTTGACGTAGTCGCCGCCGTACTCCAGGCTGTGCGCCTGCTGGGTGAGGGCGAGCAGGGCGCTGAGCACCCGGGTCAGCTCGTCCTTGCGTTCCACGGGGGACTCCTCGGCCACCACCCGCTCCCGCGCGAACACGCGGGTCAGCTCGTGCAGGTGATAGTGGGCGTGCCCGTCGTCCGGGCCGGACATCTCGATCAGCTGGGCGTCGGACAGGTCGTCGAGCAGGTCCTGGGCCTCGGTGAGCGGCGCGTCGAGCAGCGCGGCCGCGATCCAGCCGGAGTAGTGGGTGAAGTCGAGGATGGCCAACCGCCGGAGCAGGCGGCGGGCCGGTTCGCTCATGCTCTCGTACGTCAGGGCGAGGCTGGCCCGGATGCCCATCTCGCCGTACCTGAGCTCGTCGAGCCGCCGCGCCTCGTCGGCGAGCCGCTCCACCAGGTGGCCGATGGTCCAGTTGGGCCGGGCGGCGAGCCGGGCACCGGCGATGCGCAGGGCCAGCGGGAGGTGGCCGCAGAGCTGCGCCAGGGCGGCGGCGGGCTCCGGGTCGTCCTGGATGCGGTCGCTGCCGGCGATGCGCTTGAGCAGGTTGATCGACTGTTGCGACTCGAACGTCTCGATCTCGACGGACATGGCGCCGGGCAGCCCGACCAGGCGGCTGCGGCTGGTGACCATGACGGCGCAGTCCGGGTAGCCGGGCACGAGGGGGAGGACCTGGCTCTCGCTGCCGGCGTCGTCGAGCACGATCAGCATGCGCCGGTTGGAGAGCATGGTGCGGTAGACCTCGGCCCGTTCCTCCAGGCCGTCGGGTATCTCCGTGCCGGGCAGGCCGAGAGCGCGGAGGAAGCGTTCGAGCACCTGCTTGGGATGGACCGTGGGCGATGCGGCGCCGTGCAGGTCGGCGAAGAGCTGGCCGTCGGGGAACCTGTCGGCGATGGCATGCGAGGTGTGCACGGCGATGGCGGTCTTTCCGACGCCGGGCTTGCCGTAGATGACCGCCACCGGCACGGCGAGCTGGCAGCGGTCCGAGGTCAGCAGCCGTCCTATCGTCTCCACCTGCCGGCGGCGGCCGGTGAAGTCGGCGATGTCGCTGGGAAGTAATCGCGGCGTCCCCTGGGGCGCGGCGGAGGGGGATTCGCGTGGGGGTGGGGGTGGGGCCGGGGCGTTGAGGCTTTCGTGCGAGGTGAGGATCGCCTGATGCAACTGGCGGAGCTCCTCGTTGGGCTCCAGCCCCAGCTCCTCGATCATGGTCTCCCGCGTGTGCTGGTAGACCTGTAACGCCTCCGCCTGGCGCCCGGACCGGTACAGCGCGGTCATGAGCTGACCGCGTAAGCGTTCGCGGAGCGGGTGCCTCTCGACGAGCTCGGTGATCTCGGCCACCAGCTCGCGGTGCCGGCCGAGCTCGAGTTCGAGCTCGATGCACTCCTCGTTGATGGTGATCTGCCGCTCGGTGAACCGGGTCACCGCCGAGCGGACCAGCCGACTCTCGATGCCCTCCAGCGGCCCGGTGCACAGGGCGAGGGCCTCGCGGTAACCGCGTACGGCGTCGTCGAGCTGCCCGGCGTCACGCGCGCGCCGCGCTTCGGCGGTGAGCCGCCGGAACCGCTGCGCGTCGATCTGGTCGTCGTCGCAACGGAAGATGTAGCCCTGCGACTCGGTGGTGATGATGTGGGGATGTCCGTACGAGGCGAACAAGCGCCGGAGTGCGGAGATGCAGATCTGGATCTGCGCCCGTGACGTGGCCGGCGGGTCGTCGCCGTAGATCGCCTCCATGAGCCTGCGGACCGAGACCACGCGCCCCGCCTCCAGCAGGAGGACGGCGAGAACGGCCTGCTGCCGCGGGCTGCCGAGGTCCAGCCGCTTCCCCTCGATCATGATTTCCAAAGGGCCGAGGATCCGAATCTCCACCCCGTGTCTCCCGTTCAGCCCGGCGATGGCGTGCGCGCAGCCGACATCACTGGTACGCCCATCACCGTCATCGGCGCAGGACAGGCCCCCTGACCGGCTGCGATAGAGGACCGATGGATTACCCCCTACTCGCGGAGTGTACAGCGCGGTGCATTTGGAAGCCAGATTAGACCTATTTCTTCGCGATCTGTTCGCGACGCGGTCGCCTCTCATGCCGCAGCGGTACTCCATTGTCCGGAACCTGTGTGTACACGTGAATGCGAAAACGGCCGCCCGGGGGCGGCCGCTAGGCTTGTACGGGGAGCGCCGGGTCAGTCCCAGGGAGTGCCATCATCGTGCATGGAGCTGAGATTAGGCGACAGTGCGACCGAGCCGCCGGCGGAGTGGGCGCCGGCCCAAAGGATTGCCGCGGAGAGGGCTGCGGACAGAGCGAGCGGGATGATGCTTTTCGTGAGACGACGCCACATCATGTTTTACCTCGCGTTAACAATTGGGGCGCCTGCCGCCGCCCGGCGGGCTGCCTGTTGATCCGAAGCTATGAGCGCCCTCCATCCATTCATTATCCGTTCCCTTCTCGGGTGGCATCTTCCCAGGTCAAAGCGGATATCGGGGGAGTAGGCGGGCCGGTGGCGGGCAAATAGGCCGACGTCGCGCCCGGTCGCGCGTTACCTCCGCGAGGGCTCTTGGACCGCCCCCGAGGCGGCCCCGCGACCAGGGTGCGGGAGAAAGGCGCAGGGCATCGCCCCTGGACCGGTGCATAACTGATCGATTACATTTCCGGAGTTGCGTACGGCCTTGACAGCGGACATCACCGCGCAGGTCCTCGGTGAAATGGCGGTATATCCCGTCGGGGCGGGCCATGGAAATCGCGGTCACGCCGGTTATGCCGGCGACTGTCCGCCGTCCTGATAAATTCGCTTCCTGAGTTGCGAACGCGCCCGGCAGGTTAGCGTTATCATCAAGATTCCCCGCAGGCCGCGGGTCGGATTGACCGGTGACCGTCGAACGACGTTTCCGGGTGCGGCGCCCGCGCAAAAGCCGGGATGCCCGGCCGCTCGGCCGCGGCGGTTCGGCGCGGAAATCGAAGTCGATTTGGAAGGATGGTCGGGACGGGCGCGTGTTCGTGCGCGGACCCGGCGGAGAGGGGCCGACGTCCGGCCGCGCCACGAGCGACATGGCGTCGCGGACGATGCAGAGCTGATCGAGCGCACGCGCGGAGCCCGTCCGATCCGCCAGGCACCCCGATTCATCGAGGTAATGCGACGTTTCCCCTGATCAGCCGCATAGAGGTGGTAACTGCGCGACGCCGGTGCAAAGGGCTCGCCATAGCGGGATGCCGCATGGTTATCGAAGCCGGCCGGGCGAATACCGGGAACCTGCGAACGCGGCTCCCGGTATTCGTCTGAGCTGTTCGACGGGACGATGCCTGACTTGTCGCTCGAGGTTTGCGCGACGGTCGCGTGACGTGTTGGATCGTGGGCCGGGACGGAAATGGCTCTCAGCTTCACGGCCGTCGTGGAGCGCGCCATGCCCGGCGCCTACGCGAGCCTGACCAAATGGATGAACGGCAAGCCGTCGAGAACGCGCCCGCCGGTCCATGCGCACAACGACCGCGGCAGTGGTGCGGCCCCGGCGGAGTGGCCCCTACCGGTCGGCGTAAGAAGGGCTGCAGTTCGGCCACGGGGAAGAGGCCGGCAATGTGTGCCAGATCACTCTCACGCAGCTCTGGTTGACACTCGAACTTGACCTTGGTAACGCGCCTCCGACATCCTCTAAATCCGGTGTGCCGCCGAATTACCGGTGCATCCGCGTCAGTCTCGCGGGCAGGGATCTCGCGTGTGTCTCGGTCTCCTGCCCGGATCGGACGCGATGAACCACGCCCTGGCGCGCGGGCTGGCCCGGCAGGCGAATAGCGGCTGGAAGGCACAAGGATAGATGGCGTCGGAATGGTGAAGACATGAATATCTCTGCGCAGGTGCTCGACGGAGTGTACGGCCGGCCGGCGTCGGGCCTGCGAGTGCGTTTGGAGCAGTTGGTCGACGGCGTGTGGGACGACATCGGCAAGGCCGAGACCGACGGCGACGGGAACGTCAGCAAGTGGGCCCACTCGGGGCTGTCCCGCGGGCTGTACCGGGTTGTCTTCGACAGCGACTACTACTTCTCCGGGCTCGGCATCGAGGCCATCTATCCGGAGATCGTGGTCGTGTTCCGGATCCGCGACGAGACCGACATCTGCAAGATCTTGGTCATGCTCTCTCCGAGCACGTACTCCACGTACTTCGGCACCAGGAGCTGAACGCCCGCTCCTCTAGGCGCGGCGCCGGGCACGGTAGGCGGCCACGTGCATGCGGTTGCCGCACGTCCGGCTGTCGCAGTAGACCCGGGACCGGTTGCGGGACTCGTCGACGAAGACGCGGTCGCAGTCGGGGGCCGAGCAGGTGCGCAGCCGTTCGACCTCGCCTTCGACCAGCAGATGGGCCAGGGCCACTCCGCAGTCGGCCGCCACGTGCTCGGCCAGCGTCGCGTCGGCGGCGAAGTAGTGCATGTGGAGCGGGTGGCCGTCGTGTTCCGTCAGGCGGGGCGTGATGCGGGTCTCCGACAGCAGGGCGTTCAGCGTGCGGACCGCCGTGGGCTGGTCGGGGGCCGTGAAGACCCGGTGGAACGCCTCCCGCACCATCCGCACGTGGCCCAGGTCGCGGGGCGTCAGCTTGGTCACACCGCTGATCTGGCGGGACTCCACGAACGCCTGCAACTCGGCCAGGCCGGCCAGCCCCTCTTCGCCGCCTGTGGAGGGCGAAGTGTTGACCAGTTCGACAACGGTGGCCAAAGAATGCACCATGTCATGGCCAAACGGCATGTTGACTCCTGTCCGCGCCGGGTTCTAGCGTCGTCGAACTGTATCTGCTGCATGGGCGTTCGGGGGTCTCCATGAGTGCACATCGCCGTATCGTGCTGGTCGCGATAGTCGGTGCGCTCATCATCTCCACCTCCGGCCCGTTGGTCCGGCTATCAGGTGTATCGCCCGCCACGTCGGCATTGTTCCGCTGTGCGTACGCCGTGCCGCCCATGCTCGTGCTGGCGCCGACCTCGTGCCCGAGTGGCCGGCGCACGGATGGCTGCTGCTGCTCGCGCTGGGGCCGCAGGTGCTGGGCTGGTCGCTGATCACGTTCTCGCTGCCGCGCCAGCCCGCCGCGCTCACCGCGCTGCTGCTGCTCATCCAGCCCATGACGACCGTGGCGCTGTCGGCGGTGGCGCTCGGCGAGCGACCGTCGGTCCTGCAGCTCGCCGGGTGCCTGGTGGTCGTCCTCGGCGTCCTGTACGGCTCCGGCCGCCGTGCTCAGGCCAGGGAAGCCCGCGACGAGGAGCTGTCGAAGGTGGCGTGAGGGGGCTCAGCCCACCTTGGCCGGGACCGTGGAGCACGAGGAGCAGGTGCCGAAGACCTCCACCGTGTGGGTGATCCCGGTGAAGCCGTGCTCGCTCCCCACGGCCTCCGCCCACCGCTCGACCGCGGGACCGGCCACCTCCACCGTGTGGCCGCAGCGGCGGCAGACCAGGTGGTGGTGATGGGCGTCGCTGGCGCACGCGCGGTAGACCGACTCGCCCTCGTCCGTGCGCAGCACGTCGACCTGGCCGCCGTCGGCCAGGGCCTGCAGGGCGCGGTAGACGGTGGTCAGGCCGATCTTGGCGCCGTGCAGGCGCATCTCGGCATAGACGTCCTGCGCGCTGCGGAAGCCCTCGCTCCTGCGGAGGGTGTCGTGCACGGCATCGCGTCTCGTCGTCATGCGGCCTCCTCCGTGCGCAACTTGGCTCTCTCGCTCACTGTCGACTCCTGGGTACGGCCTCGCCGTACGAATCTACCGATCGCGAGCGCCAGGACGAAGCCGGCGAGAGCAAGAAGCACGATCGCCGCACCGGGCGGCACCTTGGCCGAGTAGGTGGAGGCCAGCAGGCCGCCCACCGAGGCGAGCACCCCGAACAGCATGGCCAGCCCCATCGTGGTGCGGAACCCCCGCGTGAGCTGCTGACTGGTGGCCACCGGGATCACCATCAGCGCGCTGACCAGCAGCAGCCCGACCACGCGCATGGCGATCACCACGGTCAGCGCGGCCGTGACCGCGATCAGCAGGCTGAGGAAGCGCACCGGCAGGCCGCTCGCCCTGGCCATCTCCTCGTCCTGGCAGAGCACGAACAGCTCCCTGCCGAAGATCACGACCACCGCGATCACGGCGACGGCCAGCGCGCCGATCACCCAGATGTCCTGAGGGGTCACGCTGGCGATGGCGCCGAACAGGTACGAGTTCAGCTTGGCGTTGCTGCCGCCGGGCGCGATGCCCATGAGCATGACGCCGCCCGCGATCCCGCCGTAGAAGAGCAGCGCGAGCGCCACGTCGCCGCTCGTCCGCCCGCGAGCCCTGACCAGCTCGATGGCCACCGCCCCGACGACCGAGACGATCACGGCCGTGAGCACGGGCGCCGTGCCCGTCAGGAAGCCCAGGGCCACGCCGGTCAGCGCCACGTGTCCGATGCCGTCGCCCAGCAGTGCGAGCCGGCGCTGCACGATGAACGTCCCCACGGCGGGCGCGCAGAGGCCCACCAGCAGCGCGGCGACCAGGGCGAGCTGGAAGAGCTGCTCCTGGAGAAGTTCCATGATCATGATGCGTCTCCCTGCCAGCCCGTCAGCGGTCCCGCGGCCGGGGCCGCGGCGTGCGGGTGCTGGTGCTCGTGGCCTGGCCTGGCGCAGTCGCCCTCCGGGCGCGGCGGGCGGCCGTCGTGCGCGACGCGGCCCTCGCGGATCACCACGCCGCGGGTGATGATCGGCTCCAGCGGCCCCAGCTCATGCGCGACCAGCACCACCGTCTTGCCGTCGAGCACCAGCCCGGCGAGCGTGTCGGCCAGCAACTGCTGTGTCCCGGCGTCCACGCCCGCCGTCGGCTCGTCCATCACGTACGTGTCCGGCTCCCCGGCCAGCGCGCGGGCGATGAGCACCCGCTGCTGCTGCCCGCCCGACAGCGACTGCACGGGGTCGTTCGCGCGGTCGGCCAGCCGGACGGCCTCCAGCGCGTGGGCCACGGCGGCCCTGTCGGCCGGGCTGGTCCTGCGGAGCCGGCTCTGCCTGGCGATGCGGCCCGAGGCCACGACCTCCCGCACGGTGGCGGGCACGCCGCCGCCGACGTGCAGCCGCTGCGGCACGTAGCCGATGCGCCACCAGTCGCGGAACTTGCCGGGCGGTGAGCCGTACACCAGCGTCGTGCCGCCGGACAGCGGCGTGAGGCCGAGCAGCGCGCGGACCAGTGTCGACTTGCCGGAGCCGTTGGCGCCCAGGAGGGCCACGACCTCTCCAGGGCAGACGGTCAGATCGATCCCGCGAAGGACGGGCTTGCCATCGAAGGAGACCCGGCCGTCGGTCATCGCGAAGGCCGTTTCGCTCATGCCGTACACCCCAGTGCTGTTTGAAGGGTTTTGAGGTTATCGCGCATGGCGGACAGGTAGTCGCCGGAGGGCTTGCTCTCCAGCGGGTCGAGCACCGCCGTCTTCGCGCCGACCTGGTTCGCCAGCACCTCACCCACCTTGGGGCTGACCAGAGACTCGGTGAAGACCGTGGTCACGCCTTCGGACCTGGCCAGCTTGGCCACCTCGGAGAGGCGCGCGGGCGACGGCTCCTGCTCCGGGTCGAGCGTGATGCCGACCTGCTTGAGCCCGTAACGGTCGGCCAGATAGCCGAACGCCTCGTGCGCGGTGACCAGCGTCTTGGTCTTGCACGTGCTCAGGCCCTTGGCGAACTCCTGGTCGAGCGCTCCCAGCGCGCTCGCCGTCCTGGCGGCGCGATCCTGGTACGCCTGCGCGTGCGGCGGGTCGGCGGCGGCCAGGCGCTCGCCGAGCTTGGTGGCGACGGTGGCCAGGCGGGAGGGGTCGAGCCAGAGGTGCGGGTCGTAGGAGACCTCGTGATCGTGCTCCTCGCCCGCGTGCTCTTCGCCTCCGTGAGAGGGGAGCGTCTTGACGGCCGTCGCGGCGTCGAAGCTGCGGTCCGCGTCCACCGCGTCGTCCACGGCCGGCTGGACGCCCTTGATGTAGACGGTGAGCGCGGCCTTCTGGAGCTCGCTCACCTGCTGGATGCCCAGCTCCAGGTCGTGCGGCTCCACGCCGGGCGCGGTCAGGCCGGTGACGTGCGCGTCGGATCCCCCCACTTGCTCGGTCAGCCACTGGAGCGGATAGAACGCGGCCACCACCTCGGGCCGGTCTCCCGAGACGGTTTCAGCGGAGCCCGAGCCGCAGGCGGCAGTGGTGAGGAGAGTGGCTCCGGCCAGCAAACCAGCAGCGTACGACCGGGAAAATCCTGACATCATGTGAGTCAGTATGGGCCAAAATGAAAATGGTTGTCAAAACCGCGCTGAACTCACGGGGATGCCGGACGGCGGAGCTGGGGGCCAGGCGGCGCCGTACGGCATCCCGCCATCACCCCGGCTGATGTGCGCCGGCTGAGCCGTTGCCGGCGCCCAGGGCGATGTCCAAGCGGCGCTCGCCGGCGTAGACGTTCATCGAGTTCCCGCGCAGGAACCCGATGAGCGTCAGCCCCTCCTCCGCGGCCAGTTCGGCCGCGAGCGACGACGGCGCCGAGACCGCGGCGAGCGCCGGGATCCCGCCCATGACAGCCTTCTGCACCAGCTCGAACGAGGCCCGGCCCGACACCATCAGCACGGTGCCCCGCAGCGGGAGCCGGCCCTCGCGCAGCGCCCAGCCGAGCAGCTTGTCCACCGCGTTGTGCCGGCCCACGTCCTCGCGCACGCAGAGCGGCTCGCCGTCGGCCGTGAACAGGCCGGCCGCGTGCGGGCCCCCGGTCCTGTCGAACACCCGCTGGGCCGCACGCAGGTCGCGCTGCGACTCGGCGCGGGCCGCGACCCGCAGGTCGGCCTCGGTCCTCGAGCCGCCCTCCCCTGCGGTGGCGGGCGGCGGGCTGCTCGACCGGCTCGTCTACCTGAGCAAGGGGCTGTCGGTGGTGCTGGCCTTCATCGGCGTGAAGCTGATCCTCGAGGCCCTGCACCACGATGGCGTGTCATGCATGCACCTCCAATGACTCCACCCTCTGCCCGAGGTGTTTCGGAGCATGTGGCCTTCTGCGAACGTCAGGTCAACCGAGCTGCCGCGGGCGGCGCCGGCGCACCGGCTTGGGCGCCGGCTCGACCGGCTCCTTCTCGCGCTGTGCCAGGTAGGAGGCGCGGGTGTGCTCGGTGTGCTCACGCATGATCTTCGCCGCGCGGCGCTCGTCGCCCGCCTCGATGGCGTCGATCAGCGAGGTGTGCTCCTCCCACGAGGCCATGCCGCGCTGGCGGGCCACCGGCGTGTGGTACCACCGCACCCGCCTGGCCACCTGGCTGGCCAGCTCGGAGAGGACCTTGTTGCCCGACAGGGCGGTCACCAGGGCGTGCAGCTCGGAGTCGGTCGCCACGGCCGCCTCGACGTCGTCGGACTCCACCGCCGCGATGCCCCGGGCGCACAGCGCCCGCAGCCGCTGCACGCCGTCCTCGCCCGCGTGCTTGGCGGCGAGCCTGGCGGACTCGGTCTCCAGCAGGGTGCGCACGGCCAGCAGCTGGTCGGCCTCCTCCAGCGTCGGGACGTGCACGAACGCGCCCTGACCCGGGAACAGGTCCACCCATCCCTCGCCGCTGAGCTGCTGCAGCGCCTCGCGGACCGGCTGCCTGGAGACTCCCAGCAGCTCGGCCAGCTCGCTCTCGACCAGGTGCTGTCCCGGCTTGAGCTGCCCGGAGACGATGAGCTCTTGGATAGCCTCGATGACGCTCTCCCTGAGCGTGGCAGGGCGGGCGATTTTCGTGGCCGTCGCCTGACCGGCCTGATCCGAGAGCAACATGTCACGTCTCCAGGGCTGGACTAAAGTTTTTCGTCGACTGCCTACAGCATACCGTCCAGGGATGATCCCGGACCGCAACGCCGTGATCGCCAAGACGCCCACGGGCGGCGGGCTGTGCTGCCTCACGCTCGCCTGCGCGCTGGCCGTGCGTGAAGGGCTGCCGTTCACGCTGGTCAGCGGGGGCGGGGCGGAGCTTTCGCCGGTGCTCGTCGGCGGGCGCGCGCTGGGCTGCGTGTCGTTCGTGGGTGGCAGGGACGCGGGGGCGAAGGTGGCGACCTCGCTGGCCGACGTCGGACGCCGGCACGTGCTGGAGCAGGAGGGGCTCAACTGGTGGGGCGTGTGGGAGACGGCGACTGGGACCTGCTCACCCGGCAGATCCGGGCGTCGTTCGACTACGGCAAGCAGCGGTGCACCGCCTATCCGCGGTTCGTGGTGCAGCGGTCGCTGCTCAACCCGCCCCGCTCCTCGCCGCTCTTCCACGCCGAGCCGTTCGGGCCGGTGGACACGTTCGTGCTGGTGGACACGGAGGCGGAGCTGCTGGCCGCGATGAACGCCAGCAACGGCGCCCTGGTGGCCACGCTCTCCTGCGACGAGGAGGAGACGTTCCGGCGGCTGGCGCCGGAGGTGCGGGCGTTCAAGGTGGGGCACAACCGGCCGCGCTCACGGGGCGACCGGGAGGAGCTGTTCGGCGGGCTCGGGGCGTCCTGGCGCGGCGCGTTCGTCGGCGGCGAGCTGCTCGTACGGGCCGCCACCACGGGCCCGGACGGCGAGCGCCTGCCGGGCAACTTCCCGCACTACACCCTGCTCCCTTAGCCCTTCCAGATCAGAAGGCCCCGAAGCGGGTCGCGACAAGCAGCACCAGGAAGGTCAGCATGGCGACCCGCAGCACCTTCCCGCCGATCCCCAGCGACGGCCACGACAGGTACGCCAGCCAGCCGATGAACGCGATCACCGGCAGCACGGCCACGCCGCCCAGCGGGTTGGCCACGGCGAACCCGGCCAGCAGCAGGATCACCAGCACGGCGGGCGCCACCCAGCGGGGCACCTGGGTGAACAGATAGGTGATCGGCACGGCGCTGCGCTGCTCGACGGCCTTGCGCAGGCCGGTCGCGCCCGGCGTGAAGAACTGCTCGCCCTTGGGAAGCGGGCGCTTGCTGTCAGGGGCCACCCCCTGAGCCTACGGCAGTTGGCATGTCGGCCCCGTCGTAACGCCTTTAATCTGGTCGGGTGCTCGCCGTGATCCGATACACCGTTCCTGAGTCCCAGTCCCAAGATTTCGTCAAGCAAGGCCAAACCATCCTCGACACACTCGCCGCCCAGCCGGGCTACCGGCGTGGCAGGCTGGCCCGTTCGATCGATGAGCCCAACCTGTGGGCGCTGGTCACGGAGTGGGAGGGCGCCGGGTTCTACCGCAGGGCCCTGTCGGCTGCGAGGATGGCGCTGTACCCGCTGATGATCCTCATGGTCAACGAACCCGGCGCCTACGAGGACGTCTACCTACAAGACGGGCAGTAACGATTACTGGCGAGCGAGAGGGTGTGTGCGTCCCCTAAGCTGGGATCTCACCAATTTCAACTCGCCGACCTCCAGCCGGAAAGAGAATCAACCAAAATGGCACGACGCACCGACGTCATGGACACCATCGTCAGCCTCGCCAAACGCCGCGGGCTCGTATACCCGTCGAGCGAGATCTACGGCGGACTGCGCGCGTCGTGGGACTACGGTCCACTGGGTGTCGAGCTCAAGAACAACGTCAAGCGGCAGTGGTGGCTGTCGATGGTCCAGTCGCGCGACGACGTGGTGGGCCTCGACTCCTGCGTCATTCTGGCGCCCGAGGTGTGGCGGGCCAGCGGCCACGTCGACACCTTCACCGACCCGCTGACCGAGTGTCTCTCCTGCCACAAGCGCTTCCGCGCCGATCACCTCATCGAGGCGTACGAGGAGAAGAACGGCAAGTCGCCCGAGGGTGGCCTGGCCGACATCACCTGCCCCAACTGCGGCAACAAGGGCACCTTCACCGAGCCCAGGCAGTTCAGCGGTCTGCTCAAGACCTACCTCGGCCCGGTCGAGGACGAGTCGGGCCTGGCCTACCTGCGGCCCGAGACCGCGCAGGGCATCTTCATCAACTACCTCAACGTGCAGCAGTCGGCGCGCAGGAAGATCCCGTTCGGCATCGGCCAGATCGGCAAGTCGTTCCGCAACGAGATCACGCCGGGCAACTTCATCTTCCGCACCCGTGAGTTCGAGCAGATGGAGATGGAGTTCTTCGTCAAGCCGGGCACGGACGAGGAGTGGCACCAGTACTGGATCGACGAGCGCTTCCGCTGGTACTCCGACCTGGGCATCAACAAGGACAACCTGCGCCTCTACGAGCACCCGGCCGACAAGCGCTCCCACTACTCCACGCGCACGGTGGACGTCGAATACCGCTTCGGCTTCGCCGGCTCGGAGTGGGGTGAGCTCGAGGGCATCGCCAACCGCACCGACTACGACCTCACCGCCCACTCCAAGGCTTCGGGCGTCGACCTGAGCTTCTTCGAGCAGGACACGGGCGAGCGTTACGTCCCCTACGTCATCGAGCCGGCGGCCGGTGTCGACCGGGCGGCGCTGACGTTCCTGCTCGACGCCTACAGCGAGGACGAGGCGCCCAACGCCAAGGGCGTCATGGAGAAGCGCACAGTCCTGCGGCTCGACCACCGGCTCGCGCCGGTCAAGGCCGCGGTGCTGCCGCTCTCGCGCAACGCCGACCTGTCGCCGAAGGCCCGCGACCTGGCCGCGCAGCTGCGCCGCCGGTGGAACGTGGAGTTCGACGACGCGGGCGCGATCGGCCGCCGCTACCGCCGCCAGGACGAGATCGGCACGCCGTTCTGCATCACGGTCGACTTCGACACGCTCGAGGACCAGGCGGTCACGATCCGGGAGCGCGACTCGATGGCCCAGGAGCGCATCTCCATCGACGGCGTCGAGTCCTACCTGCGCCAGCACCTGAACGACTAGTTTCCAGTCGTCATTTGACGGGCCGCTCGCCGTTGTTCCGGCGGGCGGCCCGTTGTGCGTTGAAAAGCATGATTTTTTACGGCTGCGCACGGGCAGGCCACCCGCCGCACTTCGCCTGATCACCTTCCAGGAAACGGCCGCTGACCCTTCACCGGCTGAGCGCCGTTACGGTGCGCCTGCTTGACCGGCTCCGTGGTCACCCGGGAAGCGCCGCCTTCGAGAGGTCCGCAGTCCGTACGCATCCCCTCAGCTCGCTGCCAGGATGAATCCATGATCCAACTGCACACGCTGTCCGCGACGGAAATCGCCTCAGATCGGCTCCTGCTCCGCAAAGCACAGGGCATCGACCGCGAAGGGCTCATCGAGCTCGCCACCGATCCCGAGGTCAGGGCATATCTCGGCGGGCCGAGGCCCCGCGGCGACGTCGAGCGGTACATCGACGCGGTCGGCGCGGCCGACCTGACCTCCACGCCCGGCAGTTTCGTCATCGCGGACGCCACGACCGACGAGCTCATCGGAACGCTGGCCCTCCACCGCCGGTCCGCCGAGCGCCCCGGACACGTCACGGAGGACGGCGCGGAACTGGAGCTGTCCTACGTGCTCAGGCGCAGCGTGTGGGGCGCGGGGCTCGCGTTCGAGGCCGCGGCGGCCGTGCTGCGCGCCGCCGCCGACGAGCTCCCCGACCAGCCGGTCGTGGTCGTGACCCAGACGGCGAACCGGCGTTCGCTGAAGCTCGCCGCCCGCCTCGGCTTCCGCCAGGTCGGCACCTTCGAGGAGTTCGGCGCGGAGCAGGCGCTCAGCACCGCCGACCTGCGTTCGTTCGCCACCTGACCTGGCTCATCGGGCGGGCGGAGGCGTGGCGGGTGCGCCGGCCGCGGCGTCGGCGTAGCGGCGCGCCAGGTGCGCGAAGGCGTCCTTGAGCTCGGCCGGGCCGACGACCTCGATGTCGGCGTCGAACCTGCCGATGGCGGCGGCCAGGCCGGGCCATGACCACGAGCCCAGGACGAGCCGGCAGCGGTCCGGGCCGAGCTCCTCGACGACTCCGTCGCGGGTGAAGCGGGACACGGCGGAGGCGGGCAGGTCGAGGATCACCTCGCCGCGGCAGGGCCAGTCGCCGGAGCCGTCGGAGCCCCGGAACCTGCCGGTCACGAAGGTGGCCACCCCGCCTCCGGGCAGCTCGCGCGGGGTGAAGCGGGGCCCTGTGGGGGTGCGCGGGACGATCCGGTCGGCGCGGAAAGTACGCCAGTCCTCGCGGTCGAGGTCCCAGGCGACGAGGTACCAGCGCCCGCCCCAGGCGACGAGGTGGTGCGGCTGCACCCGGCGCGGCGGGGTCTGCGTGGCCTGGTCGTCCGGGTATTCGGGGGTGTAGTCGAAGCGCAGCACCTCGCGGGCGTGGACAGCCGCGCTGAGTGCCATCAGCACGCCGCTGTCGACCTGTGGGTCCGGTCTCGCTGCCGGCCGCTCGACGGCGGTGACCTGGAGAGTGTCGATCCGGTGGCGCAGCCGTGCGGGCATGACCTGCCGGACGGTGTTCAGCGCGCGCGCCGCGGCTTCCTCGATGCCGGCACCGGTGGTGGTGGCGATCTGGAGTGCGATGGCCAGAGCGACGGCCTGCTCGTCGTCGAACAGCAACGGAGGCAGCTCCGTGCCGGCCTCGAGCCGGTAGCCACCGTCGGGTCCCTTGAAGGCCACGATGGGATAGCCGAGCTCGCGCAGGCGGTCGACGTCGCGGCGCACGGTGCGCGGGCTGATGTCCAGCCGCTCGGCCAGCAGCGCCCCCGGCCAGTCGCGGCGCGTCTGGAGCAGCGAGAGCAACGCCAGCAGTCGCGCTGAGGTCTTCGGCATGATTCCCATAGTGCCCTGAGTAGCGGACACTTCCTGTCCGCTTCACCTGCGACCGTTGTCGCGTCCCAGTCAGCGACGACAACGCGAAGGACCCGAACGCCGTGACCGACACCACCACGCCCCCCTCGACCCTCGACACCGAGCGGGGCGACCTGCTCGCCGCGCTCGCGACCGCGCGCTCAGCCCTGACCAACACCGTCCGGGAGCTCGGCGACGAGCGACTCGGCGAGCGCCCGACGGTCAGCGCGCTGTGCCTCGGCGGGCTGATCAAGCACGTCGCCTCCATGGAGGAGAGCTGGCTGCGCTTCGTCCTGGAGGGCCCGTCGGCGATGCGCCACGACCTGCCGGACGGTGTCACCTGGGCCGACCTCGCGGCCGGCACCGCACGGGAGATCCCGCAGTGGGCGATCGACCACCAGAACGACTTCCTGATGCTGCCCGGCGAGACGTCGGCCGGGATCCTGGCCCGCTACGAGCAGGTCGCCGCCCGTACCGAGGAGATCATCGCCACCGTGCCCGACCTGTCGGCGACACACCCGCTGCCGGAGGCGCCCTGGAACGAGCCGGGAGCGGTGCGCAGCGTGCGCCAGGTGCTGCTGCACCTCATCGCCGAGACCGCCCAGCACGCGGGGCACGCCGACATCCTGCGCGAGACGCTCGACGGCCAGAAATCAACCTGACCAGCGATCGGGGTCCTCCCGGATCGGCCCACACCGCTCGTCCACGCCGGTTGCGGCATGAGACAAATGGGGGCGTTCCTCTGACCCAGTCTCACACAGCGCGAACCCCCGCTACTGTCAGCCACGGTGGCGGGAGGGATAATGCGGGAGCTGTACGGCCTCGAACTGGAACCCGATACGAGAATGGCTTGCCGATCTCAGCGGGAGCGACTTCAAGAGAGTCGATGAACTCGCAGGCATGCTGGCCGAAAGAGGGCCTGAACTCGGCGGGCCGTGGTCGGATCATTTGGAGGGACGGGTAGGGGAGCTGCGGGTTCGGCTTCGCGTGGTTGCCGCCCGGCTAACGTACTGGTGTACTACGAACAGGACGATCGTGTTGCTCACGGTTTTCCACAAGACCAAGCAACATGATCAAAGGCAGATCGAACGTGCGGTTCGAGCGCAGAAGATCTGCGAGCGCGATCATTGGGGTCCGATAACCGAGATTTTCGAAAGGCACGTGTGATGTCCGGGTACCACACCCGCTGGGTACGCCCTTGCGAGCAGGTCGAAGATCCCGAACGGATCGCCATTCGCGAGGCGCTGGCGTTTGGCAAGGCCCTGTACGATCGGCGCGTCGCACTCGGGCTTGGCATTGCCGAAGTCGCCGAGCGAGCGGGCATGACCGAGGACGAGATCGAGTGCATCGAGGAAGGCGGCACCGCACCGACCGTTGCGCTGCTGCGCCACTTGGCCGCCGCTCTGGATGCGGATGTCCGCCTCACTGCCGGTCATGATCTCGGATCTGTCTGGTTCGAAGCCCACGCCGCCTAGTTCTGGCGATCTCGGTTACCGAACAGGAAGGACGTTCGGTCCCGCCATCTCTGCCGCCCGGTCTTTCTCGGCTGCCATTGCGGTGTGCCTATGGGTTCTTCCGCCGTCCTCTCCGGTCTTGAGCTGTGGCTTCACGGCATACGACCCAACCGTGTGGATTTCCGGCCAGCGTCAGGGGGAGCGCGAGGGGGCAGGTATGCCCCTCGCCCGGGGATCGGGGCGGAGCCCCGATCCCCATCGGCACGCCCGAGCGTCAGCGAGGACCGCGCCTTTGCGGGGTCGAAGGGGCGGAGCCCCTGGGAGGCAGGGCCCGAGTGCTCGCATGGCGCGTAGCGCCCCCTGATGCGAGGACCGCGCGTTTCGGCCCGGAGCCCCCATGGCGGCCTGTGGGTCAGCGGGTGTCGGAGTCGGTTTCGGCGAGGGCGGCGCGGCCGGCCTCCAGGCGGGCCACCGGGATGCGGAACGGTGAGCAGGAGACGTAGTCCAGCCCGACCTCGTGGCAGAAGTGCACCGAGTCCGGGTCGCCACCGTGCTCCCCGCAGATCCCCAGGTGCAGGTCCGGCCGGGCTGATCTGCCTTCCTCCACGGCGATCCTGATCAGGCGGCCCACGCCCTCCCTGTCCAGGGTCTCGAACGGGGAGACGCCGAAGATGCCCAGGTCGAGGTAGCGGGAGAAGAAGGCCGACTCCACGTCGTCCCGCGAGAAACCCCAGGCCATCTGGGTGAGGTCGTTGGTGCCGAACGAGAAGAACTCCGCCGCCTCCGCTATCTGGGCCGCCGTCAGGGCCGCCCGCGGGACCTCGATCATGGTGCCGATCAGGGCCTCCACGCCGGTCTCCGCGAGGATCCGTTCCGCCTCCTCACGTACCGACTCCAGCTCCTGTACGGCCGCCACGAGCGGGATCATGATCTCCGGCCGGGCGCCCGGCACCTCCTTGGCCGCCTGGGCGATGGCCCGCACCTGCATCGCGAACAGGCCCGGGATCACCAGGCCCAGACGGACGCCCCGCAGGCCCAGCATCGGGTTCTGCTCGTGGAGGCGCTTCACCGCGGCCAGGAGCCGGCGGTCCTTCTCTGTGACCCTGTCGGCGGGACTGTCCGTGGCGACCTTGACCGAGAGGTCCACGATGTCGGGGAGGAACTCATGGAGGGGCGGGTCGATGAGGCGGATGGTGACGGGAGCGCCGTCCATCGCCTGAAATATCTGGGTGAAGTCGGCCTTCTGGAGCGGCTCCAGCGCGTCCAGCGCCGCCTGGCGCTCCTCGTCCGTCGAGGCCAGGACCAGGTCCTCCACCAGCTGCCTGCGCTCGCCCAGGAACATGTGCTCCGTGCGGCACAGCCCGATGCCCTGCGCGCCGAAGCGGCGGGCCCGCGCCGCGTCGTCAGGGGTGTCGGCGTTCGCCCGCACGCCCAGCCGCCGCGCCGAGTCCGCGTGGCGCATGATCCGGTCCACGGCCTTGACCAGCTCGTCCTCCGGAGGGGCGCCCTCGAAGTACTCGACCACCGCCGAGTCGACGACCGGCACCTCCCCGAGGAAGATCTCCCCGGAGGTCCCGTCGATGGAGATGACGTCGCCCTCGGACACCACCACCCCGCCGGGCGCGGTGAAGCGGTGCTCGGCAGGAGAGACCTCCAGCTCCTCCGCCCCGCACACGCACGTCTTGCCCATGCCCCTGGCCACCACGGCCGCGTGGGAGGTCTTGCCGCCGCGGCTGGTCAGGATGCCCTTAGCGGCGATCATGCCGGCCAGGTCGTCGGGGTTGGTCTCGCGGCGGACCAGGATGACGTCCTCGCCCTGCTCCGACAGCTCCACCGCCCGCTCGGACGAGAAGACGGCCTTGCCCACGGCGGCGCCGGGGGAGGCGTTCATGCCCTTGGCGATCCGCTTCCTGTCGGCGTCGGCGTCGAAGCGGGGGAACATGAGCTGCGCCAGCTGGTCGCCGGTGACACGGGTGACGGCCTCGTCGAGCGTGATCAGGCCCTGGTCCACGAGCTGCGTGGCGATGCAGAACGCGGCTGCCGCCGTGCGCTTGCCGACCCGCGTCTGCAGCATCCAGAGCTTGCCGCGCTCGATCGTGAACTCGATGTCGCACAGGTCCTTGTAGTGGTTCTCGAGGGTCTTCATGATCCCGAGCAGCTCGTCGTACGAGGTCTTGTCGATGCGCTCGAGCTCCTCCAGCGGGATCGTGTTGCGGATGCCGGCCACCACGTCCTCGCCCTGGGCGTTCTGCAGGTAGTCGCCGTAGATGCCCTGCGTGCCGGTGCCGGGGTCGCGGGTGAAGGCGACGCCGGTGCCGGAGTCGTCGCCGACGTTGCCGAAGACCATGGCCACGATGTTCACGGCGGTGCCGAGGTCGGCGGGGATGCGTTCCTGGCGGCGGTAGAGGATGGCCCGGGGGGCGTTCCAGGAGTCGAAGACCGCCATGACGGCCAGGCGCATCTGCTCGCGCGGGTCGGTGGGGAAGTCCTTGCCGGTCTGCTCGCGGACGATGCCCTTGAACGTCTCCACGAGCCGCTGCAGCTCGCCCGCGTCGAGGTCGGTGTCCTGGCGCCTGCCCTTCAGCTCGTCGAGCGCGCGCTCGAACAGGTCGCCGTCGATCCCGAGCACCGTCTTGCCGAACATCTGGATGAGCCTGCGGTACGAGTCCCACGCGAAGCGGTCGTTGCCGCCCGCCTGCTTGGCCAGGCCGTGGACGGACTCGTCGTTGAGCCCGATGTTGAGGACGGTCTCCATCATGCCCGGCATGGAGAACTTCGCCCCGGACCGCACGCTCACCAGCAGCGGGTCGTCGGCCTGTCCGAGCCGCCGGCCCATCTGCTTCTCGAGCGCGTCGAGATGCTCGGCGACCTCCTGCTCCAGGCCGTCCGGTACGACGCCGGTCGCCAGGTAGTGGCGGCAGGCGTCAGTGGTGATCGTGAATCCGGGGGGAACGGGCAGTCCGAGGTTGGTCATTTCGGCAAGATTCGCGCCCTTGCCGCCGAGAAGATCCTTGAGATTCCTGTTGCCCTCGGTGAAGTCGTAAACGTACTTGGCCACCACACGCTCCAATCCAACGCCTCTGCCCGGGACTCTACCGGCGAAATTGATGATGAAACTGCACCACCTGGATAAGTTGCCGTTTGCGCTGGTAAACAGCCCAGGAGAGGTCTAATCCAATTAAAGTTCTGGAAGATAGCAAATTGGATTAGACCAATTGGTTTACACCAATTCTTGAGAAAGGCGGGCGGCGGGTGCAGAATCAGATCACACCCCCATCAGGAGGCCCTCATGGCCACTCCTACCAAGCCCAAGCGGCGCGCCCGCATGGTCGCGGGTTCCGCAAAGGCGGCCGTCGATTCCGCGATCTACCTTGACGACCGCCTGCCGTTCGCCCGCTGGCTCCGGCCGCAGCTGCGCAAGCTGTTCCCGAGCCACTGGACGTTCCTGCTGGGCGAGCTGGCGCTCTACTCCTTCGCGCTACTGGTGCTCACGGGCACGTTCCTCACGCTGTTCTACAAGCCGCACCCCGGCGTGGCCTTCGCGTCGGCCACGGAGATCAGCCTCGACGTGCGCGGCGGGCTGCTGATGCGGCAGCTCCACCACTGGTCGGCCACGGTGTTCGTGCTGGCGATCGTGGCCCACCTGTGCCGGGTGTTCTTCACCGGCGCGTTCCGGCGGCCGCGCGAGCTGACCTGGATGCTCGGGGTCGTGCTGTTCGGGCTGGTGCTGTTCGAGTCGTTCCTGGGCGTCTCGCTGCCCGGCGACCAGCTCGCGATGACCGGGCTGCGCGAGGCGCACGGGCTGCTGCTGTCGATCCCGCTGGTGGGCACGTACCTGGCGGCGTTCGCCTTCGACGGCGGGTTCCCCGGGCAGGTCATCCCGCGGGTCTTCGTCACGCATGTGCTGCTGGTGCCGGGCGTCCTGATGGCGGTGGTGCCGCTGCACGCGCTGGTCCTCACGTGGCGGCAGAAGCACACCGAGCGAAGCGGTCGCGACCATGAACACAAGCGGCGGGCCAATGCCGCTGACGACCGCCGGGTGACGGGCGGGCCGTTCTTCCCGTACTTCGCGGTCAAGAACGGCGCCACGGCGCTGTTCACGATGGGGGCCATCGCGGCGCTGGCCACGTTCGTGCGGGTCAACCCGGTGTGGGAGCACGGAGCGTACCGGGCGGGCGGATATGTGCCGTCGGCGCAGCCGTTCTGGTACTTCGGGGTGCTGGACGGCGCGCAGCGGCTCGTCCCGCCGTGGGAGATCATGATCGGCGGGTACGTGTTACAGCCCGGCCTCTGGATCCCGCCGCTCGTCCTCACGGTCTTCTTCGGCGTCCTGCTCCTCTACCCGTTCATCGAACGGCGCTTCACGGGCGACGGCGATCAGCACCACCTGCTGGACCGGCCGTCGCAGGCCCCGGTGCGGACGGCGCTGGGGGTCGCGGTCATCGCGTTCTTCACGGTGTTGTGGGCCGGGACGTGGGTGTCGGAGGCGTCGCCGCGGATGCACTCCGCGCCCGCCTTCCCGCCGCCCGCGCAGGCCCCTGGCGCGCTGCTGACCGTGCCGCACGACACGTACACGACGGTCGTGGCCGGGCTGCGGGTGGCTGTGTTCGTGGTGCCGGTGGTGGCGTTCCTGATCGCCCGGGCGGTCTGCCGCAGGCGGGCCGGTTAGCCTCCTTCGGGCAGCAGGCAGTCGAGCACGACGGCCGCCATGCGGCCGGGCCGGTCGGGGGTGGGATTCTGCCGTTCGGCGGTGAGCGCCCCCAGGACGACGGCCTGTACGTCCTCGGCGTCCACGTCCGTCCGTACGGTGCCGGCCTCCTGCGCGCGTACGAGCAGCTCGCCGAAGGCCTGGCGCAGGTGAAGGGCCGTCTCCTGGGTGCGCTCGGACAGCTTGACGTCGGCCTGGGAGAGCGCGTCGGCCAGGTCCTGCTTGGCGCGGGCCTCGCTGATCAGGCTGTGCAGGAACGGGAAGAACGCCGAGCCGTCCCGGTCGGTCCTGACGGCCTGGCGGGCCTGCTCGGTGAGCGAGGCGAGGTGCTCGGTGAGGACCTCCTCGATCAGCGCTTCCTTGGCCGGGAAGTGGCGGTGGACGGTGCCGGGGCCGACTCCGGCCCGGCGGGCTATCTCGTCAAGTGACACGCCCAGACCCTCGGTGGCGAAGGCCTGGCGGGCGGTCTGGAGTATGCGTTCCCTGTTGCGCCGGGCGTCGGCACGCATCGGCCGCTGGCTCTCCACTCGTCCCCCTTGCCAACCGGGGCGATCGCCCCGTATAACGATTAAGCGGTGCGAACGCCCCGCTTAAGTGAGGAGTATGCCATGACCGTTGCCGGCGCACACCAGATCGTCGAGCAGCTGCTGAACGTCGTCGCCCACGGCCCGTCAGAGGAGATGGCCGACCTGTTCGCGGAGGACGCCGTCTTCGAGATGCCGTACCTGCCGCCGGGCGTGCCGGCCCAGGAGCCGGGCCGCGAGGCATTCCGCGCCCATCTGCGCGAGGGGGCGCTGGTGCAGCGCTTCGACGGCGTCACCGACGTCCGGATCCACCGGACGGCCGACCCGGAGGTCGTCATCGCCGAGTACCGGCTGCACGGCACCGTCACCGCCACCGGCCGGCGCTTCGCCTCTGACCTGGTCATGGTCGCCCGGGTACGCGACGGGCTCATCGTCACCCACCGGTCCTACGCCAACCCCCTCGACGCGGCGATCGCCTTCGGCGGCGTCGAGGACCTGCTCACCGCTCTGGCAGGTTGACGAGTGTGGACTCCAGGAGGTCCAGGTCCGGCGGTACGAGGGTCGTCGACTCCACCAGGCCTCTGAGGAGGTTGTGCAGCAGGTTGTTGTCGTAGGGGCGGCCTTCTGCCTTGTCGTGACGGAGCGGGTAGGGGAAGCCGGCGGCGTGGAGGCGGTAGCGGACGGCCTCGATGCGGTCCTCGATGATGTTCGGCCGCCAGTCGTCCTCCGGGCGGAGATACGCCAACCGGGCCGCCGCCTGCTTGTACGTGAGCGGCCGAGGGGCCTCCTCGTACAGCAGGTAGCGTTCGCCCAGGACCACCAGGAGGAGGCGCTCCATGGGGCTGATCTCCCAGATCTTCGGCGGCACGGTCTCGGCCTCGTGGCGCTCGGTCTGGGTGTCGCCGTAGGGGCCGGTGACGAAGAGCTCCACCAGGTGCTGACGGTGGCCGGACCCCCTGATGAACAGCGGGGTGTAGCCCGCCGCCAGCGGGACGGGATCGGATGACCGGTGCATCAGCTGGCCCCGTGGCAGGCGCATGAGCTGCTGGCCCACGTTGCGCAGCCACCAGTAGTCGTCCTCGTACGTCACCTCGGCGTGCAGACGGCTCACCGACTGGTCGTCCGTACCCACGCTCAGGTCGACCGTCGGCCGCTTGGCCCGGCCGAAGCGGACCTGGCGGCCCGGCTGCGGCCGGACCCTGATGCCGCCGATGATGGTGCGGGCGTGGAGTGTGCCGGGGACAGCCGTCTCCACGCCGTGCGCGAGGCTGTTGGCGACGCTCATCTACTCGCCTCCTTGGTGCTCGTCGTACGCGCGTCCCCGTATGGTGCCGCACCCTGGCCGGGACCCTCCCCGAAGCGTCGCACAAGCCTCAGGGAGCGTCGCGGTACAGGTCCCGTCTCTCGGGCAACCGCTCGAGGCCGGCCGACCGGTAGGTGGCGACGGCGCCACGACCGCCACCGCGTCGCCCCGCTCATCGCGGACGGCCAGGCACCGCGCGCCGGCATACGGCGCACCTGAGGCCATCGCGTGCCGGCGCTCCTCGGTGAACGTCGACCCGTCGAACGACGCCCGCATGACCGCTGCCCACTCGTGCGCCTGTTCCGGCCCGATCACACACCGCCTCGCCGACCCGTCGCATCCGGATTTCCCTGTAGTGTGCCGACCATGGCTTGCCGCATTTCCGAACTGATAATCCCATGCCAGGACCCGCAACGGCTGGCGGCGTTCTGGTGCGAGGTGCTGGATTTCGTCGTGCTCGACACGGAGGACGACGGCTCGATCGAAGTCGGACCACGGGAAGGGTTCGGCGGATTGCAGCCGACTCTGATCTTCAGCCCCACCACCGAGCCCAAGACGGGCCTGCTGCGGATGCACTTCGACGTCAACGCCACCGACCGCGATCAGGACGCCGAGCTCGAACGCCTCCTGAAGCTCGGGGCGCGCCCAGCCGACGTCGGCCAGACCGGCCAGGAGCCCTGGCACGTCCTGGCCGACCCCGAAGGCAACGAATTCTGCCTCCTGCGAGCCCGCCTGAGCTGAGGACGGGCCCGCACTCTACATCCCCGCTAATCCCCGGCTATCACGGTGAACGTGAACCCGGCGCTGGTCGGGCGGCGCAGCGGAATGTCGCACTTGATCCGGCGCAGCACCTCGGTCCTGCTGAGGCCGAGGCCCTGCGCGATGAGCCGCTCCGGCCGCACCGGCACGGGATCCTCGAAGACGACCTCCACCTTGACCGGCCACGCCTCGTCGAGCCATGCCGACGGGGTGTCCAGCCGCCAGGCCCCCTCCCAGTCCAGGGTGACGCGGTTGCGCCGGGCGAGCAGCGGATCCAACAGCCTGGACGCCACCAGCTCCGGATCGTTGGCGTGGTAGCCCTCGAGCTCGGCCGGATCGACGGATCTGACCGGCGCCCGCTCGTGCACGGTGAGCTTGCTCGTCCGATCGCAGGACACGCAGCGGACCAGCAGCCACACGTCCAGCAGCTTGCCGTTGGCGTTGACGCGGAACCTGCCATCGCCGGTGGTGGCCGCCCCCGACCGGCAGTCCACGCACCGCAACGACAGCAGAGGCAGCCTGGTCCGACGCACGACCCAGGGCAGCACAGTATGAGGTTGTGAAGACATGATCTCTCTAGACCTGACACGAGGCCGATTGCGCGCGGCCTCAAACGCTGCATGACCGGGCGCACACAGACAGCCCGGCAGAGCCGACGGAAGGGCCGGCTTGAAGGTGAGCGGAAGAAGATGTCAGGTCTGAAGAGCAGGCGGGGTCACGCGGTCTTGTCCTCTGTCCTCACTGCGACGGGGCCGCCGGCAACCTACCGGAACGCGGAAGGAAGGCTCAAACGGTTTTCCGGCGGCGGTAGGAGCCGGATACCGGGGGCTCCCGTCACTTCCGTGGAACCCCTTGCCGCATTCGGATCGTAGCCGTACCGTCACGGATAGCGTTTCCCAGCGGTTGTGGAGGTGGAGCTGTGGGATGGCACGAAAGCCGGCATCCTCGCACGTACGGGGAGGCGTGATGTTGCCGCACATCGCCTGGCGGGTGGACGCCATGATCGCGGCCATCACCGAGCACCGCGCACCCTTGACCCGCCCGATCGAGCAGGCGCTGCGGGCGGTTCCCCGCCACTGGTTCGTGCCGCTCGTCGGCGAGTCGCTCGAGCGTGACGGGGCTCGTGTGCCGATCGACCGCGACGCCGACCCGTCGGCCTGGTGGGACGCCGTCTACGCGGACCGGCAGATCATGGCGGGCGAGTGCTCGTGTCCCGCGCCGAGCGCGGTCGCCGACCTGCTGGAGCTGCTCGGGCCGGTGTCCGGGCAGCGGGTGCTGGAGGTGGGCACGGGCACGGGGTGGACCGCCGCGCTGCTCGGCCGCCTGGTCGGCCAGCAGGGGAGCGTGACCTCGATCGAGGCGGACGCCGCCGTGGCCGAGCAGGCCGCCAAGAACCTGGCGGCCGCCGGCGCCATGCCGCACCTGGTCGTGGGCGACGGCGCGGCCGGCTGCCCCGAGCGGGCGCCGTATGACGGGGTGCACGGGACGTACGCCGTGCGCCCCGTGCCGTACGCCTGGGTCGCGCAGGCCCGGCCCGGGGCGGTGATCGTCTGCCGGTTCGGTGACGATCACGCCCTGCGGCTGGTGGTCGGGCCTGACGGCACGGCGAGCGGCCGGTTCTCGTCGCTCACGACGATCTGCGCGCGCCAGGACGACCCGCCGGGCGCGGCCCTCATCATGGAGCTGCTCGGGTCGCGGGGTGCGGCGCAGCGGATGTGGCCGATATGGGGCGAGCCCGAGCCGGAGCGGATCGGCGTGACGGTCACGCCCGAGGCGCAGTGGATCTGGCTGAACAGGCCAAACCAGGTGATCGCCAAGGACTAATTCGTTTGCCCGGGGGCGGAGCCGACGCGGAGGATGCGGGGATGCGCATCGAGTTCGCGAGATTCTCCCCCGACGACACCGACCTGCTCGTCGACTTCCTGACCGGGCAGGAGTGGCCCTTCCACGCGGGCACCCAGGACCCTGATGCCGTGAAGAGCCGTGTCGCCGACGGCCTCTACGACAACGCGGAGTTCAGGACGTTCTGGGTGCTCGCCGACGGGGAGCACGCCGGCCTGATCAAGCTGATGGATCTCACCGACGGGACTCCCATGTTCGACCTGCGGATCGGGCAGGAGTGGCGGGGCCGGGGCCTCGGCACCAAGGCGGTCGCCTGGCTGACCGGCTACCTGTTCGCCGAGCTGCCGGACATCAACCGGATCGAGGGCAACACCCGCCAGGACAACCGGGCGATGAGAGCGGTCTTCCGCAAGAGCGGCTACGTCAAGGAGTCCCATTACCGGGAGGCGTGGCCTGACCCGGACGGCAAGCTCCACGACTCCGTCGGCTACGCGATCCTCCGGCGCGACTGGCTCTCCGGCACGGTCACACCGGTGGACCTGCACGACGAGTGATCCCTACGCGTCCCTGAGGGGGCGGTGGTGGGCCACGGCGCGGGCGTGGGCCTCGGCCAGGAGAGGGCGGGCCTGCTCGCCCGGGTTCACGATCGAGATCCAGCCTTGACGCGAGTAGACGGGGTGCGGGACGACGCGGTCCTCGGCCGTGTAGTCGGTGTCGGCGTGGTGGTCGGCGTGCTCCTTCGGCGGATAGCCGACGAGCCGCCGGAACTCACTGCTCCCGACGGCGATGTTCAGCCGGAACACGCCCGGCCTGTTGAGGTCGGAGGCGGTGTCGTACCCGTCGTAGTCCTTGGTGACGATGGTCGCGAACGGCTGACGCGGCCGGGCCTCCAGCGTGCCCTCCGGGTCGTAGTAGAAGAACGTGTCTCCCCAGGCGATCTCGGGCGCGCCGCTGTCCTCGCTGACGGTCATGGCCACGACGCCGGGGAAGCCGGACACGAATGCAATGATCTCGTTCTCGTTCATGGCTTAAAGTCTTTCATTGACGTACCCAGTGAGACTTTTCACTTGATTTCTGCGGCTGACCGTACAGAACCCTCAAACGGAGGACCATGTCCGAGACGCACCTTCCCGGGGGCTTCGTCAACGCCGTCGTCCGCGTCGGCGACACCGTACGCAGAACGCCCGGGCCGCGGGCCGCGTACGTGCACGAGCTGCTGCGCCTCTTCGAGCGGGCCGGGTGGGCGGGCGCGCCCCGGTTCCTTGGCCTCGACGAGCATGGCCGCGAGGTCCTGAGCTTCGTGGACGGACACGTGGCCTGGGAGGAGGCGCAGCCGGACGGCGTCGCCTCGGACGAGAGCCTGGCGCGGGTCGCCGAGCTGGTGCGCGAGTTCCACGACCTGACCGCCGGCACGCCGCCGGCCGGGGACGAGGAGGTCGTCTGCCACAACGACCTGTCGCCCAGGAACACCGTCTACCGGGGCGAGGAGCTGCGACCGGTGGCGTTCATCGACTGGGACATCGCCGGGCCGGGCCGGCGGATCCACGACGTGGCGCACGTCTGCTGGCAGTACGCGGGCCTCGGCCCCGCCGTCGAGGACCCGGCCGACGCGGCCCGGCGGGTACGCCTGATCTGCGACGCCTACGGGCGGCGCGGGCGCGACGAGGTGGTCGAGACGATCCTGTGGTGGCAGGACAGGTGCTGGCGCGGCATCGCGGCCGACGCGGCCGCCGGGATGGCGTACGCGGTCAGGCTGCGCGAAGGCGGGGCGGTGGCGCACGTACGCGCCTGCCACGACTGGGTCGCCGAGCGCCGCCCCATGCTGGAGCGGGCGCTGCGCTGATGAGACAGAGCTAGACGGAGGAGACCGGGGAGGCCGGGACCTCAGGGGCGGACTCCTCGAAGGGGACGTAGTCGTGGCGCATGCCGTGATCGCCCAGCCACTGCCGGAGCCCCGGCACGGCCGCCGGGTCGGTCGCCACCTGCGCGGCGTACTCCGACAGCGCCACCTCCTCCCCGTCGTCGTACAGCAGCCGCGCCGGCCCCGACCAGGACAGGGTCCACTTGGCCTGACCGAGCTGGATCAGCACCGCCTCCAGCGCCTGCCCCAGCACACCGGCCAGCAGGGTGTCGGACGGGTTCCAGCCGAGCTCGCGCAGCACGGCCTCCAGGTCCGCCTGCCGCCCCCGCGCGATCGCCTCGAAGGCGGCGTCCAGGTATGGCCGCGCGGCCCCCATCACCCGCTGCCCGGCCACCGCCAGGTCGCGCAGGGCGTCGGCGTTGCGGCCCGCGTACATGCCGTGGGCCACCAGCTCCTCCCACGCCACCGGCCGCAGCCCCGTGAGCGCCTCCGGTGTCCACATGGCCTGCTCCACCGCCTGCACCGCCACGTTCGCGTCGTGCAGCAGCGTCAGCGCGGACCGGGGGTCGGGTACGTGCGGCGGCTCCGGCAGGTGCTCGATGGCGGCCAGGCGCTCGGCCAGGCTGGGATGGGAGTCGTACGGCGAGACCTCCTCCGGCTCCGCGCCCAGCTTGGCGATCTCGGCCTGGCGGTCGGGGTCGCTCATGAGCGCGTGGAAGCCCCCGAACACCGAGGACGGCCTGGTGCCGCCCGCGCCGGTCAGCGAGAGGTAGTCGTTGACGTACAGGTTCCAGCCCGTCGCGGTGGCGTGGATCTTGCGCAGGGCGCCCGCCATGGCCTGCCGGCCGCTGATCGCGACCGCGAACTGGTCGGCCTCCAGCTCCTGCTTGCGCGAGACGGCCTGCGATACCCGGAAGTAGAGCTTGGCGTACCAGGTGAACAGGCGCTGGAAGAACGGCTGGTTGCGCAGCCCCTGGATGGTCGCGATGAGGGAGACCCGCCCCCGGTAGACCGGCGCGCCCAGGCGCGTGTGGGCGCCGCTGTAGTGGCCCAGCTCGTGCCCGAGCACCGCGCGCATCTCGTCCACCGTAAGTGTCTGCAGCAGCGGCAGGCCGACGAACATCCGCCGCCGCGTCGCCTTCATCCCCAGCCAGCGCGTGTCCTCGGAGACGGCCGCGTTCACCTCAGCGACCAGCCGGATCTCGTCCGGCGGAGCCGTGCGGACGCGCTGCGCGAGCTCCTCGACCGTCTGCCAGAGCACCGGCTCGTGCTCGCGCCCGACCGGCACTCCGGGCTGCTCGCCGCCCTGGCGGCGGCTCACCACGAACAGCGCCCGTACGAGCGCGCCCGCCGCCAGGGTGAGGAAGATCGCGATCTTGAGGGTGTTGGCGTGGAAGTCGACGAGGAGCAGGACGTCGAAGAAGATGGCCGCCACCAGGATGAGGCCGACCAGAACGTAGAAACCGGCGAGCAGTGTGAAGGCCAGCACCGCTCGGAACGCTGTCGTCATGGGGGAGGGCTCCCGGGGAAGGGGTTCTCGCGAGGCTTGACCTTAGCGGAGACCGGAAACTGGATAAAATCACCGGAGCAATGCCGTACTACGACCAGCACGATCAGGACCGTTGGGTTCCGGAACCTCCCGGCAATCCTGAACGGTCCGCGTTCGAGCGCGACCGGGCCCGGGTGCTGCACAGCGCCGCGCTCCGCAGGCTGGCCGCGAAGACGCAGGTCGTGGGCCCTGGCGAGACGCTCGGCGGTGGCCAGCACATCCCGCGCACCCGGCTCACGCACTCCCTCGAATGCGCTCAGGTCGGCAGGGAGATGGGCGCCACGCTGGGCGTCGATCCCGACCTGGTGGAGACGGCCTGCCTGGCGCACGACCTGGGGCACCCGCCGTTCGGGCACAACGGGGAGGTGGCGCTCAACGCGCTGGCGGCCTCGTGCGGCGGCTTCGAGGGCAACGCGCAGAGCCTGCGCCTGCTGACCAGGCTGGAGGCCAAGGTCCTCACCGAGGACGGCCGCAGCGCCGGGCTCAACCTGACCCGGGCCGCCCTCGACGCTTCCATCAAATATCCCTGGACATGCGAAAAATCCCCAAAATTCGGCGTATACGACGATGATCTGCCCGTGTTCCGGTGGATCAGGGACGGCGCGCCGGAGGGGCGGGTGAGCTTCGAGGCCCAGATCATGGACTGGGCCGACGACGTCGCCTACTCCGTGCACGACCTCGAAGACGCCCTCCACTCCGGCCACGTCACCCCCGAGGTGCTCCGGTCGCCTGTCGAACGCACGCAGGTGTGCGAGACCACCCGCACGTGGTACGCCCCGTACGCCGACCTCAACGAGCTGGACGAGATCTTCGCCCGGCTGATCACCGACCCGCTCTGGCCGCGCCGCTTCGAGGCCACGCTCGCCGACCTGGCGGGCCTCAAGGCCCTCACGAGCGGGCTCATCGGCCGCTTCTGCCGCTCCGCCCAGGCGGCCACCAAGGAGGTGTACGGCTCCCGCCACCGCGCCGACCTCGTCGTCCCCCACGCCACGCGCCTGGAGTGCGCCCTGCTGAAAGGCGTGACCGCCCACTACGTCATGACCACCAGCGACCACAACGCCAAACAGGCCAGGCAGCGTGAGCTCATCACCGAGCTGGCTGCGATGATCACGCTGGGCGCGCCGGGCACGCTGGAGCCCGCCTTCAGGCCCGCGTACCTGGAGGCCTCCGACGACGCGGCCCGCGTCCGCGTCGTGATCGACCAGATCGCCTCGCTCACCGACACCTCGGCCGTGGCCTGGCACCGCAGGCTCTCCCGCTGACCAAGCTTTCTCCATGAGCCTGGTCACCAGCCTTTTCCCCTGACCCGAGGGGGCGGATACTGCGCCCATGGCCACATATGTGATCGTCGGCGCCGGACTCGCGGGGGCCAAGGCCGCTGAGACGCTGCGCGAGGAGGGCTTCGACGGCGAGATCGTGCTGATCGGCGCCGAGTCCGAACGGCCCTATGAACGACCGCCCCTGTCCAAGGAGTACCTCCAGGGCAAGAGCGAACGCGAGAAGATCTTCATCCATGGTCCGGAGTGGTACGCCGACAACGGCGTGGACCTGAGGCTCGGCACCCGCGTCACCCGCATCGAGCCCGACAACCACCTGGTCAGGCTCAGCGACGGGTCGCGGCAGCCGTACGGCAAACTGCTCATCGCCACCGGAGCCACTCCCAGACGGCTGCCGGGACCCGCTCACTACCTGCGTACCGTCCAGGACAGCGAGGCGCTCAAGGAGCGTTTCGCGGCCGTCGGCAGCGTGCTCATCGTCGGCGCGTCCTGGATCGGGCTGGAGACCGCGGTGGCCGCCCGCGCGGCGGGCTGCGAGGTGACCGTCGTCGAGCCCGAGCCCACCGCGCTCAACCGGGCGCTCGGCCACGAACTCGGCGACCTGTTCGCCCGCCTGCACGCCGGCAAAGGCGTGGACCTGCGCTTCGGCACCGCCGCCGCCGAGATCACCGACACCGGCGTGCGGCTCAGCTCGGGCGAGCGGCTCGCCGCCGACATGGTGGTGGCCGGCATCGGCGCCGTGCCCGAGGTCGGGCTCGCCCGCGAGGCCGGGCTCGACGTCGGCCAGGGCGTACTCACCGACGCCGCCCTGCGCACCTCGCACCCCGACGTGTTCGCCGCCGGCGACGTGGCCGAGCCCCACCACCCGCTGTACGGGCGCCGCCTGCGCGTCGAGCACTGGGCCAACGCTCTGCACGGCGGCCCGGCCGCCGCCCGGTCCATGCTCGGCCAGGACGTGGTCTACGACCGGATCCCGTACTTCTACACCGACCAGTACGAGCTGAGCATGGAGTTCTCCGGCGACATCGAGGGCTACGACGAGATCGTCTACCGGGGCGAGCCCGAGAGCCTGGAGTTCATCGCGTACTGGCTGCGCGGCGGCCGGGTGATCGCCGGCATGAACGTCAACGTCTGGGACGTCGTGGACGAGATCCAGGAGCTCATCAGGTCAGGCGTCATTGTTGACCAAAAGGAGCTATCGACGGGGTCACAGTGACCGTGGTGCCGCTGTCTCGCTTCGGCCGCTTCGTCTTCTGGGCCTGCGGGGTCTTCTTCGACGAGCACTGCACGGCGCAGCGCGGCGTCTCGCCCAGCTTGCCGCGGAGTGCCAGCGTCTCGTCCCTGGGCGAGTACGTGCGGTTGCCGGACTGCCAGGCGTCGAGGTAGTCCCACGGCTTGACCATGCCCCTGCGTACCCACCAGAAGGCCGGGCCCGTCTTCCACGAGATCGCGAAGTAGAGATTGGCCCCGGTGTCGCGGGCGTTGCCCGACTTGCCGACCCGTCCGAGCAACTGGCCCGCGTTGACGCGGACGCCCGGCTTGATGCCGTCCGCGATCGAGTCGAGGTGGCCGCCGAGGTAGCGCACGCCGTCGTCCCCGATGATCGTGACGAACCTGCCCTCGCGGTCGGCCCCGTTGTCCGTGGCCGGGCGCCACTTGTTCTGGACGTTCACCTCGTCCACTACGCCGCCGATCGGCGCCACGAACGCGCACCCCTGCTGGGCCCAGATCGTCGTCTTGGGCAGCACGAGCAGCTGGCGCTGATAGGTCGTCCTGCAGCCCTTGACCGGGAACGCGTACTCGTACTTCGACAGCTTCGGCGGCGGCACCCTGACCGGGTCGTCCCCCTTGGGCGGCTGCTCGGCCGCCTGGTGCTCAGCCGTCGGGCTGGGCGTCGCGGAGGTCGCCGGGCCCGTCGAGGCCACGACGGTCGAGGACGGGGCGGCGGAGGGCCGGAGGCCGGCGGGCGACTGGACGCTCACCCCGGCCAGCCCGGTGGCCTGGGAGCAGCCGGCAGCCAGCAGCACGGCGCCCATGACGGCCGCCCATCGTCCGAGATGCCCCGATCGCATGATCTCCACCTGTGTCACCGTTTCCACCGACAACCTTTACCTTTGTAGCCGACCGGGAGACCTCGCAGAGCCGCTTTCCCCCTTTAGCAACGCACAGGTGATGCCCGCCTATCCCGTACCGCACCCGTACCGGCCGGAAGCGTCGGTGGGGCGGCATAGACTCACCGGCGTGGCTGGCCGGATCCGTGATGTCGACATCGCGCTCGTACGCGAGCGTTCACCCATCGCCGATGTGATCGGCGAACACATCCAGTTGCGCAACGCGGGGGGCGGCAATCTCAAGGGCCTGTGCCCCTTCCACGACGAGAAGAGCCCGTCCTTCAACGTCACCCCCGAGCGCGGGATGTACTTCTGCCTGGCGGCGGAGACGCAGGTCATGACCTGGGAGGGCGTGCGTCCCATCGCCGAGCTTGCGGGCGGGGTGCACCGGATTCTCGCATCGGACGGCACGTGGGTGGACGCGCCGTTCATGTCCTTCGGTGTTCAGTCGCTCATGAAGATCGTGGTGACCCGCAACGGGCAGCAGAAGGAGATCTTCGCCACGCCCGAGCATCGTTGGTTCGTGCGATCCGGGCGCAAGCAGGACAAACGTGCAGAAGTGATCACCAAGGACCTGAAGCCGCGCCAGCGGCTGGTCACGGTGTTCCCGGGCTCGCGCATCAAGCGCACCACCCCATCGCCCTTTGGCATCGCCCATGGAATCACTTTCGGTGACGGCACCCGAGCCGCAACGGGAAGCAGGGCGACGCTTGACAGCGTCAAGGACGCGCAACTGCTCAAGTGGTTTCCCCTCAGCTATGTGACGGAGGGCTCCGAAGGGGCCTCGGGAAACAGCAGGCAACTCCTGGTCCACCACCTGCCGCGGTTCTTCAAGGAGCTCCCTTCGCTGGATGAGTCCGTGCCGTACCTTTACGGCTGGCTCGCGGGCTATCTGGCCGCCGACGGACATGTCGCCAAAGACGGAACGATCATGCTCAACTGCGCGGACAAGGCGACGCTGGAGTTCGTCCGCGCCGTATGCACCAGGCTCGGGATCGGCACGTACGGCATAACGGAGCAGGTCAGGGTTGGCTTTCCCGGTAGGGAGCCAAGCTCGATCTTCCGTGTTCACTTTGTCAACGAGGACCTCACCGAAGATTTCTTCCTGATCGACGAGCATCGTCTGAGGTTCACCGGAGCGGTGAAGGCGTTCGCCAGGCGTGGCTGGGTGGTGCAGTCGATCGAGGAGACCGACCGGGTCGAGGAGGTGTTCTGTGCCACTGTCGACCATGGGCATGCGTTTGTCCTAGAAGACAATATTTTGACCGGGAACTGCTTCGGATGCTCCGAAGGTGGCGACGTGATCACGTTCGTCCAGAAGATCGAGCATCTGCCGTTCAACGAGGCGATCGAGCGGCTTGCACAGCGGGCAGGCATCCAGCTGCAGTATGAGCAAGGGGGCTATGTCCCGAGGCGTGACCATGGCGAGCGGGCCAGGCTGATCGAGGCGCACAAGGCGGCCGCGGAGTTCTACGCCGACAAGCTGTTCGGGCCCGACGCGGCGCCCGGGCGGCGGTTCCTGTCGGAGCGGGGGTTCGAGCGGGCCGACGCCGAGCTGTTCGGGGTGGGGTACGCGCCCGCCGAGTGGGAGGCGCTCACGCGCCATCTCCTGGGGCGCGGGTTCACCGCTGAGGAGTTGGTCAAGGGCGGCCTGGCCAAGGAGGGGCGGCGGGGCCCCATGGACCGTTTCAGGGGGCGGCTGATCTGGCCGATCAGGGACGCCACCGGGGACGTGATCGGATTCGGGGCGCGAAAGTTGCTCGATTCCGATGAAGGTCCGAAATATCTGAATACGCCTGACTCGCCGCTTTACAAGAAGAGCCAGGTGCTTTATGGCATCGACCTCGCCAAACGGGAGATCTCCAAGCGGGCTCAGGCGGTGATCGTCGAGGGCTATACCGATGTGATGGCGTGCCACCTGGCCGGGGTGCCGACGGCGGTGGCCACGTGCGGCACGTCGTTCGGCGAGGAGCACATCAAGATCCTGCGCAGGTTCCTGCTCGACCAGGCCGAGTTCCGGGGCGAGGTGATCTTCACCTTCGACGGTGACGCGGCGGGGCAGAAGGCGGCGCTGCGGGCGTTCGCCGACGAGCAGAAGTTCGTCACGCAGACCTACGTCGCGGTGCAGCCCGACGGGCTCGACCCGTGCGACCTGCGCGTCAAGCAGGGCGACGCGGCCGTGCGGGATCTGATCGCGAGCAGGGAGCCGCTCTTCCAGTTCGCGATCAGGAGCACGATCTCCCGTTACGACCTGCGCAGCAACGAAGGCAAGATCGCCGCGCTCGACGCCGCCGCGCCGATCGTGGCCGGGATCAAGGACGTGGGGCTGCGCAAGCGCTATGCCATCGACCTCGACCGGTGGCTGGGCTTCATGGACGAGCGGTTCGTCATGCAGCGCATCTCCGAGGCGGCGGGCGCGCAGCAGGGCCGCCCGCGGCGCGCGCCCCAGGCGGCGCCCGTCGACCCGAGCGTGCGGGTGGAGGGCGAGCTGCTCAAGCTGGCCGTGCAGCGCCCAGCGCTGCTCGGGCCGCGCTTCGACGCGCTCGACCCGCAGGCGTTCACGGCTCCCGAGCACGTGCTGCTGCACAGGATCATCGTGGCCGCCGGGGGTGTGGTCGCGGGTGCCTACGGCGGTCGGGAGTGGGTCGATCTGCTGCTGGAGCACGCGCACGAGGAGGGCGCCCGGGGGCTGGTGACTCGCTTCGCGGTGGAGCCGATCCAGGCCGACGCGCACGCCGAGGAGCGCTATGCCGGGGCCATGCTGGCGGCCATCGAGGCCATCGCGGTGGACCGGGCGATCGCTCAGGTGAAGTCGCGGATCCAGCGGCTCAATCCGGTGGAGGAGCCGCAGGAGTACAACAAGCTGTTCGGGGAGCTGGTGGCCCTGGAGCAGCAGCGCCGCGTGCTCCGCGACCGCGCCGCCGGGAGCTGACCCGCGTTCGTGACCGACTTTCGCGGGGGCGGTGCCCGCGACGCCCGGTCGCGAACGCCTGCCGAACCCCCAAGAACCGGGCCTGTCACGCCGGTGGTTGATAACAGTTTGGCCGCGGTCGCAGGCGGCATATCCGGGCGGTTGACCAGGGAACCTGGCGCGGTCCAACGGCTGACGGAGGCGCTGGACAGCGAGGTCAGGGCAGCAGAAGAGTCGCGTCCGGCCGGGGGGTGTCGCCGGGCGCCTGAAACCAGACTGCGTAATTGACTTTGATTTCCTGATCAAACTCCGGCCAAACCTATAAGCGATCTCAATTCGGTAAGGACGATCGCCTTACCTTCGGTGACAAAAATGGGTCTGCCATTTGATGGAACCAATACTGCAGACTGTCTCCCGTGGGTGCATCGGTGCTGCCAAGCAGTTCGCCATCGGTAGATCAGGTGGCGGATCTCGTCGCGAAGGGAAGGGAGCGCGGGAGCGTAACCGTCGATGACGTCGCAGCCGCGCTTGACCGGTCCGAGTTGCCGTCCGACGCGCTGGAACGCGTCGTGCGAATGCTCGCCGAGAACGGCGTGGAGGTCCTCGAGCCCCAGGGCGACGAGGAATCCACCCGCGCCGATGAGGAAGACGTCGGCAAGCGGGCTCCGACCAGTGATCTGGTCCGTATATATCTACGGGAGATCGGCCGCGTGCCCCTACTGACCGCTGAGGAGGAGGTGGAGCTCGCCAAGTCGATCGAAGCCGGCCTGTTCGCCGAGGACAAGCTGGCCAACGGGGTCTCGCGTCTGGCCTTCCCGGAGTTCAGGGAGCTCGTCTGGCAGGGCACCAGAGCCAAACAGCGGCTCATCGAGGCCAACCTCAGGCTCGTGGTGTCGATCGCCAAGCGGTACGTGGGCCGCGGCATGCTGTTCCTGGACCTGATCCAGGAGGGCAACCTCGGGCTCATCCGGGCGGTCGAGAAGTTCGACTACACCAAGGGCTACAAGTTCTCCACCTACGCGACATGGTGGATCAGGCAGGCGATCACCCGTGCCATCGCCGACCAGGCGCGGACGATCCGCATCCCCGTGCACATGGTGGAGACCATCAACAAGCTCGTACGCGTGCAGCGTCAGCTCCACCAGGACCTCGGCCGCGAGCCGATTCCCGAGGAGATCGCCAAGGAGATGGACCTCCCTGTCGATCGCGTGGTGGAGATCCAGCGCATCGCCCAGGAGCCCGTGTCGCTGCAGTCGCCGATCGGTGAGGAGGACTCCGACCTCGGCGACTTCATCGAGGACGCCGACGCTGTCGTGCCCATGGAGGCCGCGGCCTTCATCATGCTGCAGGACCAGCTCGACGACATCCTGGCCACGCTGTCCGACCGCGAGCAGCGCATCATCCAGCTCCGCTTCGGCCTGGCCGACGGCCATCCGCGCACGCTGGAGGAGGTGGGCAGGGAGTTCGGCGTCACGCGGGAGCGCATCCGGCAGATCGAGTCGAAGACCCTGGCCAAGCTCCGCCACCCGACGCGCGCGCAGATGCTCAGGGACTACCTGGACTGATCCAAGGGAACGGGCCCGGGCGAGTGCCGCCCGGGCCCGTCCCATGTCCGGGAGCCTGTCCGCTGCTCAGGAGCAGCCCTCGAACTGCGGCACCGCGATGGTCGACAGATCCAGCCCCGCCTTGCCGAACCACCGGTGCAGCAGCCTGCTCGCCGTCCCGTCCTGGTACATGTCGGTGATCGCCCGGTTGACCGCCTCGCACCCCGGCACGTCGCTCTTGCGCATGCCCACTCCGGTGCGCTGCTCGTTGAACTGCGCGTTGGCCAGCTTCAGCCCCGAGCCGTCCTGGTTGGCCAGCCCCGCCAGGATGACGTCGTTGGTGGTCACCGCGTCCACCTGCTTGCTCTTCAGCGCCGACAGGCACGCCTTGTAGTCGTTGAACGGCACGAGCTGCGCCGCCACCTCGCGCTCCTCCACGACCCGCTGGGCCGCGTTCGAGCCCTGCACGGCGCAGATCCTGCGCCCCTTGAGGTCGCGCACGTTCTTGATCGTCTCGTCGGGCCGCTGCAGGATGTCCTGGTAGGAGATGTGGTACGGCCCTGCGAAGAGCACGTCCTTCTTGCGCTCCTGGTCGATCGTGAAGGTGGCCAGCACCAGGTCGGCCCGGCCGTTGGTGATCACCTTCTGCCGGTCGGCGGCCAGCACCCCGATGTAGGTGGCCTCCTTGTGCAGCTTGCGGGCGATGTAGGCGGCCACGTCCACGTCGAAGCCCTCGAACGTGCCGTCGGGCCGGCGGAATCCGACCGAGGGCAGGTCGGGGCGTACCGCGATGACGATCCTGTCCTTGTCCAGGACCGACTCCTGCCCGTCCGTCCCGCAGCCCGCGACCGCCGTCGCGACCAGGGCCAGCACCACCACCAGCGCCCGCTTCACCGGTACTCCTTGAGTCGTGGCCACACGCCCGCGATCACCAGCAGGCCGATCCCGCCGATGGCGAACGGCAGCAGCCGCCACAGGTTGTCCAGCGCGCTCTCGCCGTGCTCGATCGCGCGCGTGAACTGGCTCTGGCTCTTGGCGGACAGCGCCAGGAGTGCACGGTCGTACGCGTCGAACGCCGTGGTCACCGGGCCGAGCCGCTCGGCGACCGCCTCGTCGGTCCTTCCGTTCGCCACCAGCTCACGGAACTTGGTGTCGGAGGCCTGGAAGCTGCGGTACGCCTCCAGCGCGTCGTCGCCCTCCTTGCCGACCAGGTCGGCCCTCAGCATGCCGAGGAAGTCCTTGGAGCCCGTGGCGACCTGGTTGTGGTACGTCCGCAGATTGCCCGCCTTGAAGTAGACGACCGACATCGCCTTGTCCAGGAACGTGTGCTCGTAGGTGTCGGCCCACTCCTTGTCCAGCAGGTAGCGGCTCTCGTCGCCCTGCATGCTGTTGCTGATCGAACGCGCCTTGGCCAGCGTCAGCACCGAGTCGAAGCCGGCCGACTTGGCCTGGCGCAGCGCGGCCTCGTCCGTCCCGAGCACGTTCAACCCGGCGAGGAGCGCGATCGCGGTCGTCACGGTCGCGACCAGCAGCGCCGGCCCGAAGACCCGGCGGAAGCGGCGCGCCAGGTAGACCTGGAGCCAGATCAGGCAGCTCAGCGCCAGGATCCCGGCCAGGACCACCGCGATCCGCAGGAGCGGCACCATGACGGTCTTCTCGTCATAGGTCGCGCGCACGATCGTGCCGCTCTCCAAGGTCAGGTTGTACGCCTGGGGCAGCAGCTCGACCCGCATCAGCTTGGTGGCCTCGCGGTAGGTCAGCACCACCTCCTGGGGAGGCGGCCCTGGCGCGTGCTTGGATCGCTCGTCGAGCAGCAGCGCCTGGCCGGCCAGCCGTTCGTAGCGGCCCAGCTTGTCGAGCACCGAGCGCACGGTCTCCCGTTCGGCCCTGGTGTCGGCGAGCGAGAGCGCCTGCATCAGCGCCTCGTCGGCCTTGGACCGCTGCTGCTCGTAGCGGTCGAGCGCCTGCTTGCGCTGCGGCGCGTACTGGTCGCCCATCACCAGCACGTTCGCCACCTGCGCGTCCATGTCGCTCAGCCCCAGGTAGAGATCGGCGGTGGCGACCACCTGCGGCCCCGCGTCGCGCCCGATGACCCGTAGGCCGTCGCGGGCGGTCATGCTGCCGACCGCGAGCGCCGCGAAGAGCAGGGCGAGCGAGGCGACGGTGACGCCGGTGACGACCCGGATCCTGCCGGGCACGCTCCGGCGCACGGGCGCCGGAGCGGCGGGCGCCACCACGGGCGCCTGGGACTGGGCCTGCACCATGGTCACGGCGTGCCCTCCCTGATGGTGATGACGGTCCACGCGCCCAGGTGGATCTTGTCGCCTGGGCCGATCCTGACCGGCACGTTGACCTTGACGGGCTTGCCGTTCACCTGGGTGCCGTTGGAGGAGCCGGGGTCGACCAGCGTCCACGAGCCGTCCGGCTGGGCCAGCAGCACGGCGTGCAGGTGGGAGACGCCCGGGTCCTCGGGCGGCCCGGTCAGGTCGATCTCGGGGGCCACGTTCCTGGCCCTGCTGCGCCGCCCTACCCGTACCTGCTCGCCGACCAGCGCGAACGAGCGCTCGGGGCAGTACGGCGGGAACGCCATCGCGGTCGCGTCAGGACCCCCCTCGGCGATGACCTTCTCGTAGTACGTGCGGTCGGCGGCGGTCACGGCCTCCCAATGGGCCCCGCCGCCCACGGGGACGGAGACAGGGGCGCTGCCGCCGGTGTAGTCGTGGCCGCACACCTCGCAGAACTGCCCGGCGCGCGGCGTCTGGCAGACCGGGCACGACTCGGCCCCCGGCGCCGCGGCCTGGGCCTGCGGCTGGGGTGCGGGGGCGCCGGCCATCTGGGCGCCGCAGACGTCGCAGTATTCGTCGTCACCCGACGCGTGGCCCTGCGGGCAGGTGGCCATCAGCTTCCTTCCTTGCGCAGCCGGCTGGTACGGACGGAGCCCGTGTCGAGCTCGAGCTCGTCGGCCTTGTCCACGTTCCTGCGCAGCCTGGCCGTGCCGGTGGCCGGATCGACCTCGACCACCTTCTCCAGCAGCCTGGCGGTGTCCTCGCGTCCCGACTCGGCGGCCAGCTCCTTGGCCTTGGCCAGACGGGCGGTCGCGGTGTCGACGTCGCCCATCGCCCTGGCGCTCAGCCCGTCCTGGATGAGCTCGTGCAGCTCGGCCTGGCCGGTGTAGTGGGCGACCTTGTTGTTGATCCGGGTGGAGGCCGCCAGGTCGTCGGTCCACTGGGCGAGCACGTTCCCGCTGGCCAGGACGTCCTGGGTGTCGGGGCGTACGAGCTTGACCCAGCCGGCCCTGATCTCCTGGCCGATCTGGCCCGGCGGCACCTCCACGCAGATGTGGTACTCGCGCTCCTCGGTGCCCCACGAGCCGGTCGGGTAGTCGCCGGTCAGCGGGTTCACGTCGGTGCGCTTGCCGGTCAGGTCGAGCAGCGTGGGGGAGACCTGCTTGACGAACTTCAGCGTGGCGGTCTGCGGCACCCACACCCGCAGCGCCAGCTCGGCCACGGTCTTGCTCATCGACGCCTGCGTCAGCCTCCGGAAGAACTCGGACAGATCCCCTTGGTTCCGTACGAAGTCAAACGTGCCGAGCATCGCCTCCGAGACCTTCCGCAGCTCCGCGGGCACCCAGTCCTCGCCGATCCCCAGCGAGTCGCACACGAACTTGCCGCTCCAGCCCGCCAGCACGGAGGCGAACACCTCGGGCCGCTCGTTGTTCTGGCCGTCGGTCATCAGCAGCGCGTGCCTGATCGCCGACGGGTGTGCCGACAGCAGGTGGCCCGCCAGCTTCAGCCACTCGCCCATGGCGGTGCCGCCGTGCGCGGACAGCCGGCTGATCGCCCGCTCGGCCTCGGCCCTGGTGGCCGGGCTGGCCTTGACCAGGTTGGCGTGGCCGCCCGGGTAGATCACCTTGGCCCGCTCCGTGCCCGCGATCACCGCGAAGTTGACCCCGTCGCGCAGGGTGTGCACGGCGGTCGCGGCCGCCTGCCTGGCCTCGCGGATCTTGCCGCCGCTCATCGAACCGGACGTGTCAATGATGATCACTTCGGCGGCCTCCGCGGTCACGGACTGCGTGACCACGCCGCCGGTGGAGGTGACCGTGAGGATGGCGTGCACCTCGCGGCCGTCGGTCGGGAGGTACTTGTTCTGGTCGATGGTCAGGGTGAAAGTGGGCAGGTCACCCATGCGTCACTCCTAAGGGGATCAAGGCGATGGTCACGTTGTCCTGGCCCCCGGAGTCGAGCGCGTGGCGCAGCATCTCGCGGGCCATCTCGATGGGGGTTCCGGTGGTGGGGAAGGCGTAGCCGTCCAGGTAGCGCCACAGGCCGTCGCTGCAGACGAGCAGCAGGCCGGGCTCCTTCGGGGCGAAGGTGCGTACGTGGGGCGCGACGTCGACGGCGTCGGCGCCGAGCCAGGCGGTGATCTCGCCGGTCTCGACCGCGTCGTCCTCGGTCAGCAGCACACCCTGTGTCATTGCCGAGCCTCGCTCGGGGTCCGGCAGCCAGTAGGCCCGGGTGTCGCCGGCCCAGCCGAGCGTGAACCGGCCCTCCTCGACGACGGCGGCGATGTACGTGCTGGCCGGCGCGTCGTGGACGGACGTGGCGAGCTTGGCCACCGCCCGCCCGGCCAGGTCGAACGCCTCATCGTGCGGCAGCCCCCTGGCCAGCGCGGCGGAGGCGGTCTCGACGGCCACCGCGGACGCCTCGTCGGCCCTGGGCGAGCTGCCCACGCCGTCGCAGACCACGGTCACGATGTTCGCCCCGGACGTGAGCAGCGCCACCGCGTCCTCGTTGCGGCTGCGGCGCAGCCCCTTGTCCGTGACGGCCGCCGCCGCGCCGCCGTCGAGCACGGTCTCCGCATGGTCCCTGCCGGTGGGCTGGCGGGCGCCGCACCGCTCGCAGTAGCCCTCCGCGTCCACGGCGTGCGCACCGCACGACGCGCAGGCCGGCGCGCCGAGCGTGTGGCCGCACGCCTCGCAGTAGGTCTCACCCTCCAGCACGGCCGCCTCACATACAGGACAAATCACCCGCATCGCAGCGTCCGATTGCCGAGCTTCGCTCGGAGGGTTGTGATGGATGTCCTCGCTACGCTGCGGATCCATCACAACCACGTCCTCGGTCGTACGGCGTTCGCCTGGTCGATGAGCTCGTGGCGCTCCTGGCGTGACTCGGCCGCGACCGCCAGCTTGCGGTAGATCGACTCGAGCCGCCTGCGCAGCCCCGTCTCGGTGAACGGCGCGCCCGCCAGTTGCGCGCCGGACGACGGGGTATGGCCGTCGAGCCAGGTCAGCGCAGAGGTGAGCAGCTCGGCGGTGAGCAGGTCGCGGCGGCGCGGGTGGAGGTCGGTCTGCCGGTCCAGCCGGTCGGCCGCGCCCACGAGGTCGGCCGTGGTGAGCAGGCTCAGATCGGGCCGCCGTACGACGGAGATCGCCTGCGCCACCTGCGCCGACACCCGGTAGATCGAGTGGGACGGCACCTCGTCCAGCACGCTCATCCGGCCCGACCTGGCCAGCCCGAAAGCCGCGCTCACGTAGGAGTGATCGGTCCGCCAGACGGCCTCGTACCAGCCGGCCGCCGGCTTGCCCGCGCACTCCAGCGCGAACGCCAGCGCCAGCTTCGGCGCCAGCTCACCCGGCAGCGCCGACAGGCACCAGTCGAACATCGACACGGCCTCGTCCGTCTGCCGCGTGGTCAGCGAGAGCACCCCGCGGTACCAGGTCACGCGCCAGTCACCCGGCAGCTCCCTGTCCAGCTCGCTCAGCACGACCGGAGCCCCCGCCGCGCCCTCCTCGGCCAGCAGCCTGGCCCGCATCAGCTTCGTCTCGGGCGTCTGCGGCATCGCGGCGAGCTGGTCGATCAGCTCCTTGCTGTCGCGGCCGAGCAGCCCGGCCAGCGCGCCCGCCGCCGGGTCGGCCGGATCGACCAGCGGCACCGGCAGGGCGGCCGCGACCTCTGCCGGGTCGAGCGGCCCGAACACCTTGTCGCCGTCCTCCGACAGCGCCGTGCCCACCGCGGTCCGCTCCGGCCCGAACATCGGCGAGGGCGCCGGGTACGGCACGCCGTCCTCGAGCGCGCTCACCTCCCGCAGCACCCCGATGAGCTGCTCCTCCATCTCCTCCGCGCTCTGGAACCTGTCAGCGGGGTTGACGGCGGTCGCCTTGCGCAGCAGCCGGGTGAAGGACGGGTGCCCGCAGTCGTCGGGCAGCGGCGCGGCCACGCCGTTCGCGTACGGGACGAAGCCCGGGACGGCCAGCACCGCCAGCGTCCTGGCCACGGTGTAGAGGTCGGCGGTGGCGGCGGCGGAAGCGGTCTCGACCTCCGGGGCGTGGTAGCCGGGCGTGGCCCAGCCGGAGCCCGCCGGCGAGCCGATGGGCAGCACCGCGCCCATGTCGATGAGCTTGAGCCGCTTGCCGACCCTGATCACGTTGGCCGGTTTGAGATCGCAGTAGACCATGCCGTGCTCGTGCAGGTAGGCGAACGCCTGCAGGATCTCCCTGCCGTACATGAGGGTCTCGCGCAGCGGCAGCGGGCCCTGGCGGCGCAGCTCGTGGAGCGACTGGCCGCCCACGTACTCCATGACGATGTAACCGAAGCCGCCGGAGCGCTGGAAGTTGAGGATCTTGACGATGTTGGGGTGGTCCATCGTCGTGAGGAACTTCCGCTCCGCCTCCGCCGCCGCCAGAGCCTCGGCGTCGTTGGTGTTGAGCAGGCCCTTGAGCACCACCCACATGCCGTCGAGGTTCTCGTCGGAGGCCAGGTAGATCCAGCCCAGCCCGCCGTGCGCCAGGCAGCCCAGCACCCGGTACTGGCCCGCCACCAGGTCGTCCTTGCCCAGCTTGGGGGTGAAGGAGAACTGGGTACGGCAGTGCGGGCAGAACCCGTCCGTCAGCCCGGGCCGCCCCTCCCTGGACCGGCCGACCATCTTCCCGCACGCCGGGTTGGCGCAGAACCGCTTGTCCTCGGGCACCACGGGGTCGCTCATGACGGCCGTGGTCGGGTCGCGGTAGGGCACCGACGGCAGGTCGGCGATGGTGGCCAGCCTGCCCGCCCGCGACCGGCCGCTGCTCACCGGCGAGGTGACCGACCTGCTCACCGGCTGGGTCTGGACCGGGACCGAAGATGGGGAGGGAGGCGCGGGCGCGCCGGCCGAGTGGCCGCACAGGTCGCAGTAGCCGTCCTCGATCGTGCCCGTGCAGCCGGGCTGCGCGCAGCGGGTCATCCCTTACCTCCGTGTATCGCGCGCTGGTACGTCTCGACGGCCGCCGCCGCCTTCGTCAGGTCACAGGGCGCGCTCCACAGCAGCACGCGCGCCCGTTCGAACAGTTCGGAGGCCGCGGGGTCCTCCGCCAGGCCCTTGCGCACCGCCATCACCTGGCAGGCGCCGAGCCGCCCGCGCAGCTCGTCACGCCTGCCCACCAGGCCGTAGAGCGCCTTGGCCGTGGCCAGCGACTGGTCTGCGGCCTTGCGGGCCTCCTCCTCCAGCCCCGCCAGGCGCTTGGCCCGCAGCACCCAAGTGTCGGCGGAGGCGTCGAGCGCGTCCAGCCCGGCGGCCAGCGACTCGGCCCGGCTGCGCGGCTGGGCCTGCGGCGGCAGGGCTATCTTGACGACGACCGCGCCGTGGGCCAGCCGGGCCTCGCTCTCGGCCGCCCGGACCCGGTCGAGCGCGGCCACGAGGTCCTCCCTGCGCCGTGCGTACTCGGCCTTGACGGTGAGCGCCAGCTCCAGCTCCGCGCGGGAGCCGGCCAGCAGCCGGGCCAGCCGGTCGAGGTCCTGTTCGACGGGCGCGCCGAGCGGGTCTTCGAGGACCGAGGCGCGCAGCCGCCTCAGCTCGGCCTCGTGCGCCGTCAGGTCCGCGCTCTCGCCGAGGTCGCGTTCGAGGTCGCGGATGTGGCGCAGGTCGCTGTCGGCCCCGTCGAGCCGGGGCAGCACGGCGTTCCACACCGCGTCGATGTCATTGAGGGCGGAGGTGACCTCGCGGAAGGCGGCGTCCATCCGCGCCACGGTCTGGTCGAGGGTCAGCCGCTCGTCCTGCTGGGGGAGGAGCGAGCGCTGCTCGACCGGCTTGGCCGCGGCCCGCAGCACCACGGACACGCCGGCGAGCAGCTCGGTCAGCTCCGCCAGCTGCTCGGCGCCCACCTTGGCGCGGGCGGCCCTGATCTGCTCGGCGTCGCGCAACACGGCCCGGTACGCGTCGTTCAGCGACCACAGCGTGGCCAGCGACTCCTGCGCCGCGGCCCATCTCCGCTGGGTCGCCCCGCGTAAGGAGGCTCCTCTGAGCAACTGGTAGGTGGTGTGGGATTCGAGATCGAGCAGGTCACCGGAGATACGGTCACGTTCGTCGGCGCGAGCGCGCAGTGCGTGCTCGACGCCTTCCCTGCTCATGGGTGGTCCCAGGTTCATCACGCTCCCCGGTGAAGCGGGCCCCCGATGCCCCCTTGGTCCTACCGGCTAAACGGGGGATTCGGCCGGTTGGTTCCAAGAGTCGGGGAGACCCCTGACTTGTCCCTGATTCAACCCTGTCTCGCCTGCAATCTGCTTAAAGGATCTCTTACCGTTGCGGACATGGGACGAATTCTGTTGTTCGCCGCGGCGATCGTGGCCGCGCTCGTGCTCCTCGGCCCCCTCGTGGGCCTCGCCCTCACGTTGCTCAAGTGGGGCCTCATCATCGGCGCCGTGGCGCTGGGCGCCATGCTCCTCACGAAGTGGGTCAAGAGGACATAGCTTCCTGCGGCATCCGCGGGCATAGTTGGGTGATGGAGGCGCGGCCCGCGGTCGACGATGCCGCGCTCGGGCGCGAGGCGCTGGCCGTGCTCGAGGCGAACTGGACAGGCACTGGCACCGTGCCCGCGCCAGGTCTCTATCCGCACCAATGGAGCTGGGACTCCGCGTTCGTCGTCATCGGCCTGGCCAGGCACCGGCCCGACCGGGCCCGCGACGAGCTGCTCAGCCTGCTGCGCGGGCAGTGGGCCACCGGCATGGTGCCGCACATCGTCTTCCACACGCGAGAGGCGTACTTCCCTGGTCCTTCCGTGTGGCGCTCGCAGGAGCATGCTGCCGCGCCACACGTGCTGACCTCGGGGCTCACCTCGCCGCCGATGCACGCGCTGGCCCTGTGGTGGCTCTACCGGCACACCGGCGACGTCGCGTTCGTCAGGAGGGCCTTCCCGGCGCTGGTCGCCCAGCACGCCTACCTCTCCTCGGCCCGCGACCTCGGCGGCGCGGGCCTGGCCGCGATCGTGCACCCGTGGGAGTCGGGCATGGACGACAGCCCGTCCTGGGACGACGCGCTGGCCGCGCTGCCCGCGATCAGGTACGGCTATCGCAACGTGGAGCTGGACGAGCGCCACCCGGACAGCGACCACGACCGCTACGTCTGGCTGGCCATGCGCTACCGGGACGCCGGATACCGGGCCGAGTACCTGCGGGACGAGCACCCGTTCGCGATCGAGGACCCGATGTTCAACGGGATCTGGCTGGCCTCCTGCCAGGCCCTGGCCGAGCTGGCGCCCCTGGCGGGCGCCGACCCGGCGCCCCACGCCGAGCAGGCCGACCGCATCAGGCAGGCCATGCTCGACCGCCTCTGGGACGGCTGCTTCTACGCCCGCGACCTGCGGACCGACCGGCTGATCCGGGTCTGCACGGTGGGCGCCTTCGGTCCGCTGCTGGACCCGGGGCTGCCCAGCGACCACCTGCGCGCGGCCGTGGAGGTGCTGGAGTCGGCCAGGTTCATGGGGGCCACCGGCTATCCGGTGCCGAGCTGCGAGATCCGCGCCACCCAGTTCGACCGTACGCGCTACTGGCGCGGGCCTTCCTGGGTGAACACCAACTGGCTGCTGCGCAGGGCCGCGGCCGTGCACTCGCTCGACCAGCTCGGCCAGCAGCTCACCAACTGCACGCTGCGCCTGGTGCGGCAGGCCGGCTTCCGCGAGTGCTTCGACCCCTTCGACGGCAGCGGGCGCGGGTGCCGGGACTTCTCGTGGAGTGCGGCGCTCACCCTCGATCTGCTCGCCGATACCGTGGTGGAATGAGCTTTTTCCGCCGTCTGCCCGCCGATGTGCGCAAGTCCCTGGAGACCGAGCCGGGGGAGCGGGTGCTGACCTACGCCGCCGGCGCGACCTCCGGCTACGTGGTGGCCACGAACCTCGCCCTCTACCTGACGGACGGGACGCGGGTGCCGTACGAGGAGATCGACAAGGCGTCGTGGGACGAGCAGGGGGTGCGGGTGCTCACCATGGACGGCGCGTGGCACGCCGAGCAGATCTCGGAGCCGCGGCTGGTGCCCGAGACCGTGCGCGAGCGCGTCAACTCCACGATCGTGGTCAACAAGCACGTCAAGCTGCCCGGAAGGGGCGGTGTGCGGCTGGTGGCCAGGCGCCGGCCCGGCGGCGAGGTGCTCGGCTGGACCTTCGTCTTCGACGACGGCCTCGACCCCGAGGACCCCGGCCTGCGTGCGCAGGCCGAGCAGGCCCTGGAGGGGTTGCGGCGCAGCATGGGCGTCTGAGCCGCCCATGCCGCGCGCATGATCAGTACGGTATGCCGCTCTCGCGAGCCTTGCGGTCCACGACGTCCTCATCCGGCCAGCCCGTGCCCGTGTCGGGATCGTGCCGGTCGGAACTGAGGAAGGGAATGCGGTTCTGCAGCGTGTCGCCCACCCTGGAACGGGCCATTCCCGCCAGCTTCGACGCCTGGGCGCCCATCACACCGGCGACCTCCTGGACCCTCGGGTTGTCGGCGACACGCTGCGCCGTCCGCTTGATCTGCTCGTACCGTTCGCGACCCGCCCGGCTGCCCAGCACGTAGCCGATCGCCATACCAGCAGCGAATGTCATCCGATAACGCATCTTGCACCTCCGCTGTCTCCGGCCCTACCCCGCTTACGATGCGACACGCACTCCAGGAGTGCGCTAATCTATTCCTGCGCACAGCGAAGGGGCCCAACAGCCCCGGCGAAGTGCGCAGACGCACGATCCCGCGTAGCTCAACGGCAGAGCAGCCGGCTGTTAACCGGCAGGTTATAGGTTCGAGTCCTATCGCGGGAGCTTCGGTTGAGCTGAGGACACACAGTTCAGGCCCCCTTCCTTGATCAAGGATAGGGGGCCTGAGTCGTTCCGGGAGCCAATCGGGGAGCCACTAGCCGGTTTGATCTCCATTGCCGAAGACGGCGTCCATGGTCTCGGCGCCATGAACGATGACCGGCCTGATCTGGTGCCGGTAGACGGTTTGCGTGGTGGTGGGTGTCGAGTGCCCGACGAGATCAGCGATACGTTCCACGGAGACATCCCCGTCACTCAGGATCGACACGAACGAGTGCCGGAGCTCCCGCACCTTCCAGCGATTGCCAATGCCTGCCTTCTTTGTGATGACGCGCAGGCCGCGCAACACACGCATGGGATCAAGCATAGTTCCGTCCTCGCGAGTGAAGACGAGATCATGGTCCCGCCACGCCTCACCAACGGCCAGGCGTTGCGCGTTCTGACGGGTCCGGTGCCGCTTGAGTTCGTCGACCACGAGAGCGGGCAGGGCGAGTGCTCGTCGTGACTTCTTGGTCTTGGTATCACCGCCCACCCGATCGGCGCGAAGCACCGAGATGGACGGTGGGACAGGCGGTTCGGCGTTCGGCCGGCCGTTCAGGTCGACTGCGCTCCAGAGCAGCTTGCGGGCCTCTTCAGGCCGGATACCGGTCAGAAGCGACGTGATGACGTACGCGCCGAATTTCTCGCCCTCGCAGGCTCTCAGAACGGCCACGGCCTGCTCCAGCGTCAGCGACCTGCTCGGCCGTCCCTCTTGTCCGGATGGTGTCTCGCACAGGGCCGAGACGTTGCGGCCGACGAGTTCGCGCTTCTCGGCCATGCGGATCGCGCGCGTCAGCAACCCGTGTATCTGAACGATCGTTTTTGTGGCGAGGCTTTCGGCCAGTTCGTCGAGCCATAGATCGACGTGTTCGGCTCGCAGGTCCTTGAGCCGGTAGTTGCCGATCTTCGGTTTGATCTGGTTCTCGGCCGTCGACCGGGCGTGGGTGATGGTGCCGATGCTGCGGCCCTTGAGACCGTGAATGAGGAAGTCCTCGACGGCGTCACTCACCCGGTAGTTGGCCTGCGTCTTGATGCCCTTCTCGGCCTCTTCCAGGAGCTTCTTGACCTTGGGGGCGAGCAGTTTGGCCGCCTGCTCGCGTTGCTCGTCGGCCGGGCGATCTTGCCACTTGCGAGGTAGTACGACCGACACCTTGCGCCGGACACGGTGGCCGGCACCGTCGAAGCCGAGTGAGACCGCAGCGATCCACGCGTTCTTGCTCGCGTCGAAGTAGATCGAAAAGTCGCTCACGCTGCCCTCCTCTCAAGACTCTCGATGTACTCGACGAGGGCGGCCACCGGGATGCGGCGGGACCCGTCGATCTTCACCGATCGGATCTGACCGGTGCGGAGCAGGGCGTAGACCTTCGTACGGCTGATCCGAAGCTGGACTGCGGCCTCCTCGGGTTTGTAGAGCAGCGGCACGACCGCTGGCTCGCTAGGGGACGTACGGGGGCTTGTCATGCGTGAACTCCGTTCGCGTTCTGAGGGTTGATCAGGCTGCGAGCGGTATGGACGAGCTCTGTTCCCAGGCGTCGTGGGCGAGTTCTTCGAGTCCTGCTCGGGTGCGTTCGCGGGCTTGTGCCGCTGCCGTGTTGGCGAGGAGTCGGTCACCGGTGGTGTGCCAGCCGGTGCCTGCGTAGGCGAGGAATCCGATGACGAGGGTGGTTTCCTCGGTTTTGGTGTCAAGGTCTGCTTGACGCTGGAATGGCGCTGTTTCGGGGTGTCCCTCTGGCCTTGGGTGGCCGTCGTTGAGGGCTTGTGCGCGTTTGTAGGCGGCTCGTTCTTGCCGGATGGAGCCGAAGGTGATCGAGTAGCGGCGGGCTTTGGTGAGGAAGTGTCCGCCGAAGCCGAGCATATGGGCCCACCTGCGAAGTCCGGCCCATTCGGGTGTTTGGCCGAGGGTCCAGGCGGCGGCGATGAGCCGTTCGGGGTGGGTGCCGCGGGGGTTGGCGTACAGATCGATGGTGTCGGGGGTGAGTCGCCGGGAGGTGTGACCGGTGGCTTCGGTGCCTTTGGTGGAGTACTTGGCGAGGTAGGCGGCGACGGCCTGGTCGTCGAGGGCGTCTCCGGAGGCCGACAGGGTGATGGGTCGGATCTCGTGTTGGTCGCCCCAGGCGATGGGCCAGCCGTCGGGGCGGGTGGGGTGGGGGTCGGTGGTGTAGGCGATGGTGGTGGTGGCCAGGGTGACGGCGGCGATCACATCGTCAGCGGAGATGTCCTCGGGAGGCGCAATGATGGCGTCGGGGTTGTTGGGGTCGATGCCGTCCAGGCGGAGCAGGATGTGGAAGTGGACTGCGCCGCGTGCTTGGTATTCGGCGGCTTTGCCGTGGGAGAGTCGGATTTTGGGCAGGCCGCGTTGCCGGGCGAGCTGGTTGAGGTGGCGTTCGGCGTGTTGTTTGGTGCGGCGCCAGAGTTCTCCGGCGTGGTGGTTCCAGACGACATGGTGGGCGTGGTCGTAGCAGTCGGCGCACAGGGGCCGGCCGAGCTGTTCGTCACCAGCTGCATGGCGCTGCCAGCAGGCCAACGGGGTTCCGTGGGGGCAGGTCGGGGCGTTGCGTCGGGCGTGGCAGGGGGCAGGTCGGCAGGTGCAGCGGGTCTTGTCGCGGCAGGCGCAGTGGCGTACGTCGCGGGTGTGGACGAGGCCGAAGGAGGGGGCGGTGAGGGTGGCGAAGACGGCCGGATGGGTGCGGACGCTGTCGGGGATGGTTTTGCCGCCGACGAGTCCGGCGCGGACCAGGTGGTAGGCGTCGTGTTGGTAGGTGGTGGCGCAGGCGGGGCAGACGGTGTGGCGTCGGTTGCCACAGGCTTTGTAGATGACGCCGTCCGGCAGGGTCGAGGTGTGCCGGTGGGTGAGGATCTCGCCAGTGCTCGCGTCGACGGTGGCTAGGTGGCCGTGCAGGCGGACCGGGTGCGTGCAGGCGGCGGCTGATTCGACGTGGCGGAGCCAGGCGGAGTAGCCGGGTCGTGCGGCGCGTTGCAGAGCGGTGCGGATCTGCTGGCTGGGTTCGCGGGCGAAGGGGCTGGACAGACGGCTTTCGGTGTTCGCCCCCACGCCCGGGGCCGGAGAAGTGGTCCCGGGGGTGAGAGCCAGCGCCGAAGCGGTGTCGAGCTGGGTGGGCATGGGTTAGTGCTGTCCTTCCAGGGCGGGAGTGGGTAGTTGGAGGACCGGCAGAGCTGGCAGGGCCGGGGGCTGCTCCTGGAGGGTGCGGTGGTCAGTGGGCGCGTGGTCCTGGCGCTCGTGGCCGAGGGGCGTTACCGCAGGTTCGGGCGTGGATTCCAGGACAAGTTCGAGTTCCGTGGCCTCTTGGGGTGTCGCCGATTCGGTTGTGGTGGTGCGTGAGAGCACCAGCTTGGTGAGGGCGAGGAAGGCCAGTGCGGGGATGGCGGCGATCAACCAGCCGGTGGGGTGGGGTTTGGCGACGGCAATCTGTGCCGCGACGGACAGGATGGCCGATGCGATGAGCACGATCATTGGGTAGGCGATGGGTTGGCCGTTGCGCTTGCGGCGTCGGACTTCCAGGCCGGAGGCGGTGGGGGTGAGTTCGGAGATGACGGCGTTGGCCCAGCCGAACCATTCGCCGGTTCCTTCGGGGCTGTTGGCCATGGTCCAATCGTGGACGTGGGTGAAGGAGGCTGCTCCGGCCATGAGGCCGACCAGGAGCAGGATGAGGAGCTGGACGCCGGATTCGATGCGTTCGGCGTGGTTAGACGGTGAGGGCATGGTGTTCTCCCTGTACGTCGCGAGTGAGTGGGACGACGGGTTGGTGGCAGTCGCCGCAGGTGAAGGAGGCTGTGGCGAGCAGGGCTGCGACGACGGTGGTGATCCGGTTGCATGCGCAGGTGGCGTCCACGAGGGTGATCGCGTCGGGCGTGGTGGTCTCTGCCGGTGCCGGGTGGTCGTGGTCTACCGGCTCCCAGCCGGTGACGCGCGGGATGACTCCGCATAACGGGCAGGAGCGTGAGGCTCCGCCCCGGTTCTTCAAGGAGCGTTCGAGGTTGCGGCCGCCGTTCCAGACGCGGGCGACGACGAAGTCGATGCCTGCGGCAGTGATGACTTGCAGCAAGCGGGCGCCAGTGCCGTTGCGATGCTGGCGAAGTCGCCGATTCAGGTCACCGGGCGTCCAGCCGATGTAGTGGCGGGCATGCTTGTAGGGCCGGTCAAAGTGCAGCAGGTAGACGGTTCCGCTGGCGCTCATGAACTCTCACCGCCCCAGCGCTGTTGCGCGGCCTGGCGAGTGATGCCGAGAGGGCGGGCGATGTCGGCCCAGGAGTAGCCGTGCTGGACACGCAGCTGAATGACGGCCTGGGCGATGGCGTGGTCGAGTTCGGCGACGACGCCAGCCAAGTCGGCGAGGGCTTCGATGTCGCCGTCGGCGATGCGCTTGCTGTAGGCGCGGATGATCCGCCTGAGGAAGGCGGCGTAGTCAGGGTTTTCGATCGAACGGCTCATGATGCGCTCCGCTCGCTTCGACGGGCGCGGCGAGCGCGCAGGGCTTTACCGAGGGCGTCGAGCTGCTTGCCGGTGGGCTTGCGCTTGGGCAGTGCGCGGGCGATGTCGTAGAGGTAGGCGACGCGTCCGCCTTTGCGCCACAGGATCTGGGCGACAGGGGCTTGTCCGCCGGGGCGTAGACCGAGGGCGGCGAGTTGGCGTCGGGTCTTCAGGTGCTTGGGAGCCCACTTCCACGGGTAGGTGGGCAGGCCATACTCGCTGCCGGTGGGGTCGTAGAAGACGACACGGGTACCAGGCGTGGCGTTGAGCCGATCGAGCTGCGGTATCCGGGCAGCCGACGCGGAGATAGAGTGCATGACGGTTCTGCTCCTTTGCTTGGTCGCTGGGAGTGGGCTTGAGAGACGGGGGCCGGAGATCTTGGCGGATTGGTCCGGCCCTCGCTCGTGTTTTCAGTCGTTGCCGTCAGGCAGGGTGATGGGATCGCCGCAGCAGGCGCAGTGCCAGCCGTCGGTGGCCAGATAGGTGGAGCGGCACTCTCCGTCGCACAGGACGAATTCGGCGGTGCCATCGCTGTCGGTGCCGAGGGTGAGCTGCGGGGAGCCGCAGACCGGGCAGACCAGGCCCCAGGAGATCAGGCACATGGCGAGCATCTCGGTGCAGGCCGGGCAGTAACAGCGGGAGTTCTCGCGTCTGCCGATGAACCAGCCGGACGGGGTCGCGTTCAGGATGGGGATCATGTTGGGGCAGCCGTTGTCGCACTGGACCATCCAGTTGCGGAGGTCGGGGCTGCCGTTGGGGTGGTAGGCCTTGTAGATCACAGCGGCCTCCAGTGGGGGTCGTCGTAAGCGGAGGCCGGGACGGTCATCGCGGTCAGTTCCTCGCCCGGGTCGATGTCGTTCTTGAGCCAGAACATGGGCAGTCGCCAGGTGTAGGGGCGGCTGAGTTCGTCGTACCAGCGGGTGTGGCCGATGATCTGAGGGCTTTCCAGCCAGGTGATCGCGGCGATGGTGTCAGCGGTCATTGACGTACACCTCCCGGCACCAGGTGCATTCCAGGGCGCTTTCGCGGCCTCGGTCGGTGGTGATGGTGATCTCGATGAAGGTGTCATTGCTGCACTCGACGCAGCACAGGGGCAGCACCTCCAGGTCGTGGGGTGGCTGATCGGGCCAGGGCACCTCACTCAGGGCCGGGACCGTGTCGTGGTCGTGGGACATGGTGGTTCTCCGTTCAGGCAGCCAGGGGTACGGGGGCCGGATCGCCGTTGCGGCGGATCCAGGTGACGTAGTCGACGAGCTGGTGGATTTGCGCGTCGGTGAGGTAGGCGGCTTTGACCAGGTGAGGGATGCCGCCTTCGGCGATGAGGTAGAAGACGCCGGGTGTGGTCGGGCTGATGGCTTGGGCGTTGAATCCGGCCGAGGCCCAGCCGTGGCCGAGGATGATGTCGGAGCTGTTGGGGGTGGTGCAGCGGAAGGCTGCCCGGTAGCCGAACAGGTCGCGTAGTGAGGTGGGGATGATGTCCACGCTGGGCCGCTGGGTGGCGGCGATGACCGGCATGGCGCAGGCGCGGCCTCGTGCGACCAGGTCGCGGACGAGAGCGATGAACTCTTTCTGCTGCTCGGGAGTGCCGGTGGTGGCGGTGTAGTAGGCGAGTTCGTCGATGAAGATGCCGATGACTTTGATGAGGTCGCTCGGCAGGAACTTGCGGCGGCCGTGCGCCACCAGCCAGGAATAGCGTCGGTCCATCACCTTTTGCAGGCGCCGCAGGACGCGAAGGGCCGCCTCGATGTCAGGGCCGACGAAGACGCCGCCGGCTGCTTCGGCGGCTTCCATCCACATCCCCAGTTCGACCCATTTGGGGTCCAGCAGGACCGGGGTGAAGTCGTGGCACAGGAAGGCGTGCCCGACGAGGTTTTGGATCAGTACGGACTTGCCGCCGCCGGGTTCTCCGGCATCCAGCAGGTTGTGATACACCAGGTCGAGGTAGACCGGGTTGCCGAATTCATCGATCCCGACGAACACCGGGTCGAACATGGACATCGACGGCGCTACCGGGATCGTGACCGTGAGTTCAGAAAGAGCCGCGTGCATGGCAGCGTCACCTCTTACGTGTCTGAAGGCGTGGCAGAGGTGCTACCGGGAGGGGCAAACGAGGTTCTCCCGGTAGCCGACGACGCGTCAGATCCAGTCGAGGTCAGGGTTGTTGTCCGTGGCCGTCTTGACAGGGGTGCCGGTGACGGCCGGGGGTCGGCCGTTCTTCTTGGCCGGACGCTCGGTGGGGTCGGTGTCGTCGATGTCCGGCACGTCAGCCAGGTCAAGCTGCGCCGGAACGGTTGCGACCGGCCGGGGAATGGCCGGGACGTCAGTCGGCAGGTCCTCGGTGAGGGGGGAGCCGACCAGGCCGCCGAGGACATCGCGGCGTTTGATGTCCAGATAGATGGCGGCAGAGTTGGAGGTGCGAGCCTTGGTCACCGTGACCGAGGCGGCCCAGCAGGCGACAGCGATTCTGTCGAGCTGGGTTTCGATCTGTTCCAGGGACAGGCCGGGACGCAGCCAGACCCAGACACGTTCCCCGACCGGGATGGGCTTGGCCAGGCCGATGAAGGGCAGGTGGCCGTGCCGGTCAGCGGGAAGGAAGGAGCTGAAGCAGGTGCGCAGGCGGTGCCGGACGATCAGACACCACAGCAGCGCCAGCAGGTAGCGACGCACCACCGGGATGAGACCCATAGCGGCGATGGTGCTGGCGTAGACGATGCCCGTGATGATCGGGTTGATCTGGTCTTGGAGGTACACCCAGCCGCCGATCAGCAGCATGGCGAGGGTGATTTCCGGCAGCCACCACCAGATGGCACGCAGGACGGGCCAGATGGCGATGATGCAGGCGACCAGACCGCCGACGATGGTGCCGGCTATCAGCCCGAGGGGCACGGCGGCGAGCGGGTGCAGGTATTGAGTGGAGATCACAGCCGTGAAAGGGCCGACGATGGCCATCACGACGTAGAAAGTGATCTTTGCGGTGCGCAGGTAGCTGTACTGCACGTTCTGTTGGATCACTGTGACGGAGCTGCCGCGACGGCCGACGCCGCCCCTGTTGTTGTAATGCGTCCCGAAGGTACGCTTGGACATGGCTCTCCTCCTCGTGGCGAGGGTGGGGGGTTGAGAACACGGCCGGTCGAGTGTGAGAACTAGGACCGATCCCGTGCTGTGAGCCGGGCTGGAGGGTGCAACCTCCAGACCCGGCGTTTCACGATGTGCTACTTGTTCTTCGGCTCCGCGCTGTCGCTGTAGAGCCACTCGCGGAAGGCGTCAAACTGCTCGACGGTGCTGTGCCATCCGTCGTTCTTGTTGAACTTGGGGGACGCCTTCTTGCTGGACTTTCCGGACGAAGCTTGAGTGCCGGTGTCTTTCTTGCTGAACAGGCCCATCGTGATGTCCTTTCGTGTGGGCTTTTGTGGTGAGTGATCTCGAATTCGACCTTGCGTACGGAACTCTTTCGTTCCTTGGGATGGGGTCGAGGAAGGCGGTCTACTTGCTGGCCGGAGCACCAGCGGGCTTGATGTCAGCCGCGCGGTAGGCCACGCCGTTGCGACCGTTGGTCGCCCAAGGCAGTGCCTCCAGCTTGAACAGGGCGACCTGAGAACCAACGGTCACCGTGGGCCTTTCACCGGCCGTGGTGATGTTGATCATCTCGCCGCCCGTCTCGTCCAGCGCCATGACCTGCGTGACCCACATCGGTCGGCCGGTCTCCCGCTCGGACTTCTGACGCCCGTTCTGGTCGGACTTCTCGACCGCTTCCTTCGTCACCATGAACGACTTGCCGGTGACGTCGATGAAGAGCTTCACGGAGCTCACCTCCGAATCGAGGGCCGCACCCCTGTGGTGCGAATTCCCATGTTTCGAGGTTGGCGCGTCCCGATGAATTCGGCGATACTTTCTAAGTGGCCCAGGCGGATGACCACATTGACCTCACGGAGGCAACATGGGGCAGCCGAGAAGAGAGCTAACACCTGATCGTTCTCCCTTGCACCTGTGGGGCTCTGAGCTGCGAGCATGGCGCGATCGTCGAAGACTCTCTCTCGTCAAGATGGGTGAATTGGTCCGCTATAACCCCAGCTACTTGGCTCGAATTGAACGTGGAGAACGTAAATCACCACGCGAACTCGCTGAGGCAGCGGACCGAGAACTCAACACCAGTGGAGCTCTTCTCCGACTGTGGGAACTCATCGATTCCAACCCGAATGGCATTCGTCACTCCAACCATGTGGCCAATCACCCTGACCATGTGGCCAACACGCGCCAGGTTGTGGCCCCAACGTCCGAGTTCCCCGCAGAGTCAGATGAGGCGGGGGTCACCATCCCCTGCCGTACACAAGACGGAGGGATCATCTTCGTGACTCTGCCTCGCCGTACGTTCCTCAGCGGCCTGGGCTTGGGCACTATGGCGGCAGCGTCCGCCAGCCCATCGGCTTCCGCTCAATCAAGCGTTCTCGGCTCACCTCAGGCCATCACGGCCCCCGATCTCAAACCTGCCGAGCATTTCCGCCAGCTTCGCCGCGTCCTCATCGACAACGACAACCTCTTGGGACCGCTCCGGGCCATCCCCACCGTCGAGAGTCAGATCGATGCCATTCGCCAGCTAAGACTCAGCTACAGAGGTACCGACGCTAACGAACTGCTGTACATCCAGACGCAGTACGCCGAACTATGCGGTTGGCTCTACCAGGACACCGGCGACTTCCGCTCCGCACAGTTCTGGACGGACAGAGCCCTGGAATGGTCGTACGCCACAGGGGTCCCTGACCTCACAACGTTCATCCTCGCCCGTAAGAGCCAGCTGGCCGGCGACATGCACGACGGGCTCACCGCGATCGACCTTGCAACCGCGGCTGCCCGACAAGCTCGTCCTGACACCCGGCTCGGTGCCATCGCCGCCACCAACGGTGCTTACGGCTACGCTCTGACAGGCGACAACCGGAACGCCAATCAGATGCTAGATCTCGCGCACGACCTCATCACCGACCGGGACATGGATCCAGCCTTCTCCTGGGGCTCATGGATGGATGACGCCTACATCGAGATCCACCGCGCACGAAGCCTCTACGCGGTCGGCCAGTACACCGATGCGGCAGAGGGGTTCCGCACGGCGATCGAGAACCTTCCGGCCACCTACCACCGTGACCGGGGCGTCTACCTCGCCCGCGAATCACTTGCCTACGTCGGCGCCCGCGAGCCTGAACAAGCGGCTTCGACCGGCCTGCAGGCTCTCGGAATCGGTCAGGCAACCGGGTCAGCGCGGATCATCACGGAGCTAACCAAACTCGATGGACAATTGGAGCGATGGCACTCAGTACCCGCCGTCGCTGAGTTCCGGGAAGCCTTCGACGGACTCATTGCCCACCAAGCATGAGCTTGCCCATCGAGCAGAGGACCATCAGGTAATGCAGCAGCGCCCGTACGTACTCCTGAGCTGTGCCATGTCAGTCGATGGCTACATCGACGACACGACACCCGAGCGGCTCCTGTTGTCCAACGCTGCGGACTTCGACCGCGTCGATCAGGTTCGCGCCGAGAGCGATGCAATTCTCATCGGTGCGACCACCATGCGGAAAGACAACCCACGTCTGCTGGTCAACTCCGAAGAACGGCGTGCTCAACGAGTAGCCCGGGGACTTCCTGCCTACCCTCTCAAGGTCACCGTTACCGAAAGCGGGGATCTAAGCCCCGACCTCCGGTTCTGGCACTACGGCGGCGACAAGGTTGTCTACTGTCCCGATTCGACCGTGTCGAAGGTCCGGAAAAGCTTGGACGATCTCGCCGATGTAGTGGGGACCGGGCCCAGTCTGGATCTGCCCACGATGCTTGACGATCTGGGATCGCGTGGTGTGCACCGCCTCATGGTCGAGGGCGGCAGCACCATCCATACCCAGTTCCTCACCCACGGCCTGGCTGATGAGATTCACCTCGCAATCGCGCCAATCTTCGTTGGTGACTCGAAGGCTCCCCGATTCGTCAGTGATGGCGTTTTCCCGGGCGGGACTGCCCATCGGATGAAAATCGCTGACGTCCAACGTGTCGGCGATGTTGTCTTGATCCGCTATCTGCCCAAGCAGTCCTCCGGAGATAGCACGTCATGAACTCCGCACAAACGCCTGACGTCGATCACCGGTGGCTCATGAAAGCGATCGAGCTCGCCAAGAAGTGCCCGCCATCATCGACGGCCTTCTCTGTTGGCGCGATCATCGTGGGCAAAGATGGAAACGAGATTGCCAGCGGGTACTCAAGAGACATCGATCTGCATGTCCATGCTGAAGAGTCGGCGCTATCGAGAGTCGGGGATGCCTCTCTCCGCGAGGCAACCATCTACAGCACTCTGGAACCCTGCTCATTCCGGAAATCACGTCCAACAACCTGCACAGACCTCATCCTTGCATCCGGCATTCCTAGAGTCGTGATTGCGTGGCGAGAGCCCAGCCTATTCGTAGCTGACTGTCAGGGCGTCGAATTGCTTCAAGAGCGAGGCGTCGAGGTCGTCGAACTACCCGAGCTTACCGACTTGGCCGCCGCCGTCGGCATGCCAACGAGCCGGTAGCGAACGTGTAGCGAATGTGGCCTGTGAGAACTTTCTCTACATACTTAAAGCGGCCCTGACCGGGCCGCACGCGCCGCCGACGCGACGCGGGCCGGGCACTCCACTTGGGCTCCATGCCCGACCCGCAAACGCCGGTCGGCTGGCGCGGCCGAGGACAGGGCCGCTATGGGGGCGCACTGCTCTGCTCACGGGGTCGAGCTGGTCAGCGTAAGTAGAGGCGTCACAGGGCTGGCCTTAGTACATGCCTCCGGCGGGGGCGCTCCGGCTCCGGGATGGCGTCGCGCTCACGTGCCGGTGGTGGGGTGACTGGTGCGGAAGCCCATCCCGCCTGCCATCGACCCAGGCAAGCCCAGCAGACCGCCGCCTACGCCGCAAGCCCGGCAGTGACCGTTGGGGGTCGCATGACCGTGGAAGGCGCCCAAGCGCAGGGACACGTCAAGCCGGGCTTGCACCTCCGTCGCCGGCCCGCTGCCGCTCCGCGGTGGGTCGACGGCAGACGGGATGGATTGTGCGAGATAACCACCCCTACTGTTCCGCAAGTCTTTCTATGGATCGCCGCAAACTCAAATCGTCTGACGAATCAATCCATTTGACTATGTCTATCCCTGCCTCATGGAATAGTTCTACAACCTGCAGTTTAGGCAGCTCCTGTATAACCAGTAGCATACCGTCGAGTGTACTCCGCACTCCTTCTGTCATCCTCGAAAATTTGTTCTGCATTTTATCCAACAGGGCGCCAGGTTGCTGTATTAATTGAACTTCTATTGCTATCTTCTTTCCGTTCATGGAAACGATGAAATCGAACTCGCAATCATCTATCACCCGATCGCGTTCAAGTGTGGCTTGTGGCAGTATCCGCTCAAGGGCAAGTGCTATCTGATCCTCATATCGAGAATACTTGCGCCGATAGGCCTGGTAGCTAATGCGCTGCCGAACGTTTGTTGTCGAGTTGATAATCTGCGGACTGCCATCTGAAGTCCAGACAATATCCAAGTCCGGAGGCTTCTGCTCTCCAGTGCGAGCCCATTCCCATCCGAGTCGAGCTCCCTCGCGTAGCACCTGCTCGATTGCAGAACGGCGCACATTTTCTGCTAGGTAATAGGTCGTCGTTCCATGCACTGTACTGTGAACTTCAAGCCGTGAATTATCTAGACCGGAATTTGAAACTGAGTCGGAAGTTCCTGTTTCGCTCTTGTTTTCAATTGCCTCTATCGTTTCATCGGCCTGTTTTAGTATCTCTTCGGCTTGGGTGAATTCTACCTCGGCACCAGCTGCGCCGACTTTAGATATGCGCCCAATGAGCCCATGGAGAGGCTTTCTGAATAGGACTATTGCAATACAAGTAATTGCAGGCCATACAAGTACTTTCAAGTACTCAAGCCCCAGTGTCCAACTCACAGGTACTAGTGTGACCTACATGCACCCTGATTGGAGCATGAACATCGATGTTCATCGACGCATAGATGAGTTATCCCTGCGCGAGGGGCCGTGATTGGCTGAGCATCCGCAGGGGAGCCAAGGCGGGAGCCAGGCCACATGAACAGGTCCGAACGGATCTGGACTTGAGTGGCTGGGCTGGCCGCGTATCCAGACCGACATGAACTGATCCAAACATTGAGAAGCTGGTTCGAGTCCTATCGCGGGAGCTTCGCTCGAACAAGATGGCTCAGGCCCGCGGTCCTAGATCAAGGACCGGGGGCCTGAGTCGTTCCGGGAGCCATTCGGGGACGCCCGGGCGTTGGCCCTGAATCGTGACCCTGGCGTGTCCGCGCTCTGGCACGTTGCTGTGTCGTGTCCTCTGAATCACGCTCAGCGCCCGGCTTATCCGCAGGCCTGGCACGCATCGCCTCCTACGCCCTGGCCTGCCTGGTCCACTTCCTTGGCCCGGCCTTCCTCGTCGCCGGCGGGTACCTGCTGTCCCGCATGACGATCTTCGCCTTCTTCCTCGGCGTCGTGGCCCTCGGCCTGGCGTGGCTGGTCCGCCCCCGCGTCCCCCGCTTCCCCGCCGACGTTCAGCCCCTGACGCGCGAGGAGGCCCCGAATCTGTACGCTCTCCTCGACCGGATCGGCGCCGGGGTGGGAGCGCCGAGAGCCGACGCCGTGGCCCTCGACGGTACGGTGAACGCGGCGTTCGGCACCTATGGATGGCGGCGCCGGCGCCTGGTCATGATCGGCTATCCGCTCTGGCTGATCCTCACACCGCAGGAGCGCATCGCGGTTCTCGCGCATGAGATGGCCCACTCCAGCAACGGCGACTCCAGGCACGGGCTCTTCGTGGGCACCGCGCTGGACTCCCTCAGGGAACTGCGCGGGGTGACGAGGTTCGACTGGCATCAGGACGATGGTCTGGACCGTCTCTTCGCACAGGCCCTGCTGGTGCTGGCCGGTCTTCCCGTACGGGCACTCATCTTCGCGTTGGAGCTCCTGCTGTACCGCTCGTCGCAGCGTGCCGAATACCGGGCTGACGAGCTGGGCGCGCGCGTGGCGGGCTCCCGGGCCATGGCCTCGGTGCTTGATGTGCTGACCACCCGCGCCCCCTCGGCCAGGAATTTCCTGGAGCCGAGCGCGGTCCTCTTGGGGGCATCGGACCTGTGGGACCAACTGCAGGCAAGTGTGGCCGCGGTCCCGGACGAGGAGCTCGAACGCCGTCGCCAGGCCGCCCGCGAGGAGAAGACCCGCGTGGACGACACGCACCCGCCGACGTACCTGCGGATGGAACGAGTGCGGAGCCTGCCGTACGCGGAGGGAGAGATAGGGTCGGCGGAGGTGGAGAAGGTGCAGCCTGAACTGGAGCAAGCCGCCTGCCGCGTGGCCGAGATCGTCAGAGACACCGCCCGGTCGGCCCTCTGCCACTGACCCGATCAGATCCCGTCATCATGGGCCGATCGAGAGGTCAGGGGGTGGGGCCGCGCTTGGCGACGACGGCGGTGAGCGCCCAGCCGAGGCCCACGACGAGCCCGCCGACGATGGCCACGAGGCCGAGGTTGCCGAGCCCGAGCATCGCGAGCGCGGCGATCAGGACGCCGTAGGCGATGGTGAGGATGAGCATCAGGCGTCGATAGGTGTTCTGGTTCATACCGACACCATCACGCGGATGAGGGTCCGGTTGTATCCACTGATCGGTGGACACGTCCCCCCGGTAAAATCCCGGTTCATGGGTGGTCCCGTGGACCCGCGGGCGGAGAACGCCTGGTTACGCTCCTACCCCTTCTGGGACGCGTACTTCGCGATCGTGCTGGTGGCGACCATCGTCGCCATCGTGGTGGACGGCGGGGCGCCCGTCGCCATCGTCCTGCTGCTCCTGATCACGGCCTCATACGCGGTGTGGGGGCACAAGGCGGTGCGGGCGCCCGTCGCGCCCATCAAGGAGGGCTGGTGGCACGTCGCCGCGATGCTCGTCCTGTTCACCGCGGCCTACCTGGTCGCGCCGGAGTCCGCCGTCGCGCTGTCGGCGCTGATCCCCATGACGTTCATGGCGTTGCGGGCGGCACGGGCGGTGGCCGTGATGGTCGCCATGTTCGCCGGTCCCGCGATCCAGCTGATGGCGGAGAACGGAGCGCATCCGCTGCTGATCACGGTGGCGATCGTCATCGGCCTGTCGGCCAACTCGCTGCTGGGGATCTTCATCGACCGGCTCGCGCGGCAGAACACCGGGCGGGCCCGGCTGATCGAGGAGCTCGACCGCACCCGGGAGGAGCTGGCCGAGGTGAGCAAGGAGGCGGGGATCCTGGCCGAACGCGAGCGGCTGGCCGGTGACATCCACGACACGCTGGCCCAGGGGTTCGCGAGCATCCTCATGCTGCTGCAGGCGGCCGGGGACGGGCGCGACCCGCACGTCGCGCGGGCCGCGCAGACCGCCAAGGAGAACCTCGCCGAGACCCGCGCGCTCATCGCCGCCCTGGCGCCGCCCGCGCTGGAGGGCGCCTCGCTGGAGGAGGCGCTGGGCCGGCTGGCCAGGGGGTTCGAGCTGCCGGTGGAGATGACCGTCACGGGGGACGTCGGCGTGCCGCGCCCCGTGGAGGAGGTGCTGGTGCGGGCCGCCCAGGAAGGGCTGGCCAACGTGCGCAAGCACGCCCGCGCCCGCACCGTGCGGCTGGAGCTCGAGCAGGTCCCCGGCTCGGCCGTGCGCATGTCGATCAGCGACGACGGTTGCGGCTTCGACCCCTCGGCCGTCCGCGACGGGTACGGCCTGCGCGCCATGCGCAACCGGGTGGCGCGGCTCGGCGGCACCATACAGGTCACCGGCTGCCCGGGCGAGGGCACCACGGTCGCGGTGGAGCTGCCGTGCTCAGGGTGATGATCGTGGACGACCACCCCGTCGTGCGCGAGGGGCTGCGGGGGATGCTCCAGGCCGAGCCGGACATCGAGGTCGTCGGCGAGGCAGGGTCGGCGGACGAGGCCGTGGCGGTCGTGCCCCGGTTACGGCCCGACGTGATCCTCATGGACCTGCGCATGCCGGGCGGCGACGGGATCGGCGCCATCGGGCGGCTCGGGCCCGCTCAGCGGGTGGTCGTGCTGACGACGTACGAGGACGACGGCGAGATCCTGCGGGCGGTGTCGGCCGGGGCGGCCGGATACCTGCTCAAGGACGTGTCACGGGCCGACCTTGCGCGCGCCGTGCGGGCGGCGGCCCGCGGCGAGAGGGTGCTCTCACCCTCGGTCGCCGCGCGGCTGGCCGACCGGCGGGCCGCGCCCGGGGTGCCCGTGCTGTCGGCCCGCGAGCGGGAGGTCCTGGAGCTGGTGGCGGAGGGGCTCACGAACGCGGAGATCGGCAGGCGGCTGTACATCGGGGAGGCCACGGTCAAGACGTACCTGCTGCGGGTCTTCGGCAAGCTGGGCGTCTCCGACCGCACCTCGGCCGTGCTGGCCGCCCTGGATCTGGGCCTGGTACGGCGCCGTGGCTGACACGTACCTGAAGATCACTTCGGCTGTCCGCTACATGAACCCGTAGTTGCCCGAAGAACTGTTATTGGCTTTCTGGGACGATCGGCTGCGACTGAAGGTAATCGGGCGGTAACGTTCAGTCACGGCCGGGTGCCTGACTGGCGTCCGGTCCCCGCCCCCATTGGTGTCCGCACCAACGGGACAGCGTCCGGCGGGGCGGTGGCCCAAGAGCCGCACTCCCATCCAGGAATGCGGAGTCAGGCCCCGACAACGCGGTTCTCAGCCACGGTCCGCCCGGCTCGCCGGACGGACGCGGAATCGGCTTCCACCGGATCGCTGCTGCCCGGCCTCGGTCGGCAGGCGACGAGGCCACGCTGATGTCCGTTTTACTCATGTAAACACAGAGAGCCGAAGACGCTGACCTGCTGGCTAAGAAGGTCGTCAATAAGTGCGTCGTCCACCTCACCTGCGTGTGGGACGACCGCGTGGGCCGGTAGCCTCCGCCGCCGCGCCCCTGGGACACCTCCCAGGGGTGTCAGAGGGGCGGGAAGTTCGGCGGGCGGCGCTCCAGGAAGCTCGCGACGCCCTCCGCGAAGTCCGGGCGGCCGAAGGAGGCGACCATCTCCTGGACGGCCGCCGCGGACGAGGCCTCCAGGGTGGTGTCCCAGTCGTGCCACACCTGCCGCTTGATCACCGCCATCGACGCGGGCGAGCTGTAGGCCGCGAGCTCCCGCGCGTACGCCTGAGCCTCGGGAACGACCGACTCGCCCGGCACCACCCGGTTCACCAGCCCCAGCTCGTACGCCTCGGCCCCGGTGAACACCCGCCCGGACAGCAGGATGTCCATGGCCCGCTGCTGCCCCATGATCCTGGGCAGCACCCAGGACAGCCCGTACTCCGCGATCAGCCCGCGGCGCGGGAACGCGGTGGTCCACTTGGCCTCCGCGGCGGTGAACACGAGGTCGCAGACCAGCGCGTGCACCATGCCCAGCCCCGCGCAGGCCCCGTTGACGGCGGCGATGATCGGCTTGCCGATGGTCGCCGGGAACGTGTTCGGCCGGGGGTCGGGCTCCTCGTCGTAGGAGCCGCTCCGGATCGCGGACAACGCCTTGAAGTCCGCCCCCGAGCAGAACCCCTTGCCCGCGCCCGTGACCACCACGGCCCGCACCTCCGGGTCCTTCTCCGCCTCCGCCAGCAGGTCGAAGTAGCGCCGCCCCATGGCGACCGTCCACGCGTTCAGTGTGTCGGGACGGTTGAAGGTGAGCGTGAGCACGCCCTGGTCGAGGGATGAGAGCACGAGTTCTGCCATGCCCTAACCGAACCATGTTCTAGGCGGGGAAGGCAAGGAGCGGTCAACGGTGGTGGACGAAGGCGGGGACGAGGACGCGGGTGTCGTAGTAGCGGTGGAAGACGGGGGTGACGCCGCCCGACAGCGGCGGCACGATCCACGACCAGTCGGCGGGGCAGACGCGCCCGGCCTGCTCCTCGCGTGACAGGTGGGTGAGGAAGCGCCGTGACTCGGTGTGGTGGTCGGTCATCGTGACCCCCGCCTGCTCGAACGAGTACAGCACCGCCACGTTCAGCTCCACCAGCGCGTGGTCGCGCCACAGCGTCCGCTCGGTGGAGGTGTCCAGGCCCAGCCGGTCGGCGACCACCTGGAGCTGGTCGTACCTGTCGGTGTCGGCGAGGTTGCGGGCGCCGATCTCGGTGCCCATGTACCAGCCGTTGAAGGGCGCGCACGGGTAGCAGATGCCGCCGATCTCCAAGCACATATCCGAAATAGCCGGTACGGCGTGCCAGCGCAGGCCGAGCTCCTCGAACCACGGATATTCGGGGTGAACCAGCGGCACCTCCAGCACCGCGTCCCCCGGCAGGTTGCACAGGAGCGGATCGCCCAGGCCCGGCTGGATGATCAGCGGCAGCACGTCGAACCGGCCCGACCTGCCGCGCCACCCCAGCGCCTTGGCCGTTTCTGTGAGCTCCACGTTGCGCGGGTCGCCGACGACACTCCCGTCGCGGCCGCGGTAGCCCGCGTACCGGATGAGCTGGTCGTTCAGTATCCGCGGCCCTCGGCGGGCGGGCGTGTCGGGGGGCAGGACGGTGACGGTGGGCCTGATCTTGCCGTTCCCGGTGGCCTCGCGCAGGTGGGCGACGCACTCGAGGGCCACCCCCTCGGCCGTGGTCACCTGCCGGCGGTCACGTACCTTCAACGAGCGCCAGTAGAGCCGCCCGATGCACCGGTTGCTGTTGCGCCAGGCCACCCGGGCGCCGAACTCCAGCTCCTCGTACGTGTGCGTGTAGGTTCCGTGGCGGCCCACATCCCTGGCGACGTCGCGCAGGCGGGCGTTCAGGCCTCCGGCTTTGGGGTTCTCGGCGTGGAAGAGCCTGATGAAACGCTCTGCCTCGCGGAGGTCGGTGGTTCGCTCGAGCACCGCCTGTACGGCGAGGGCATCGAAAGGACGCAGGTTCGTGATCCAGGTACGCACGCGGCAATCAACACTTCTCCGTCATCGGATCGCCCCGCCGATTCCGGGTCGGCGGCACGTTCCTGGTGGCGGCGCCCTCTCCTCGCCACCGTCACGACTTGTCCGCGGCTACCGGCCACTGATGACCGGTAGCTTCATCTTTACTCGGCGAGGCTCCTTTGTCCCGCCAAACGATGAAATGCACGCGCACTGCCGCCTCGTCCCGCCGACGCGGCGGGGGAGCGTCTCACGCCACGCGGTGCGCGCCCTGGGCGAGGGTGGCCGGGAGGAAGCGGGGGGCCTGGAAGCCGTGCTCGGCGAACGCGTTGGACACCGCCTCCTCGACACTCGACAGGCGCTCCAGCGGCACCAGGGCGATGGCGGAGCCGCCGAAGCCGCCGCCCGTCATCCGGGCGCCGCGCGCCCCGCCCCGGATGGCGGCCTCCACCGCCACGTCCAGCTCCGGCGACGACACCTCGTACTGGTCCCGCAGCGACAGGTGCGAGGCGTTCAGGATGGCGCCGATCTCGGCGACGGCGCCGGCGCGCAGGAGGCCGATGAGGGCCTCCACGCGGTGGTTCTCCGTGACCACGTGCATCGTGCGCTTGCGCTCGTCCCCCTGGAGCTGATCGAGGGCCGCCGCCAGGTCCGTGACGTCGCGCAGGGCCGGGACGCCGAGCTTGCGGGCCGCCGACTCGCACTCCGCGCGGCGCTTGGCGTACTCACCGCTCGCGTGCTCGTGGTGCGCCTGCGTGTCGATGATGAGCATGCTCAGCCCGTGGGAGGCCAGGTCGAGCGGGATGTTCCTGGAGCCGAGCGAGCGGCAGTCGAGGAACAGCGCGTGGCCCTCCTGGCAGAGCGCCGAGGCGGCCTGGTCCATGATGCCGCAGGGCATGCCGACGAAGTCGTTCTCGGCCTTCTGGCTGAGCAGGGCGATCTCCATCGGCGTCATGCCCAGGTCGTGCAGGTCGTTGAGGGCGGAGGCGATGGACACCTCGAGAGCGGCGCTGGAGCTCAGGCCGGCGCCCGCCGGGATGTCGCCGTCGATGACGATGTCCGCGCCTGCCACGCGGTCGCCCAGCATGGCGAAGACGCCGACGACGTAGCGGGTCCAGCCCTCCGAGGCGTCGTGGCTCGCCAGCGTGACGGGCTCGCCGGGGGACTGGAGCGACAGGAGCCGGATGGTGCCGTCCGAGCGCGGGGTGATCGCGGCCGTGACGCCCCACGGCACGGCGAAGGGCAGGACGAAGCCGTCGTTGTAGTCGGTGTGCTCACCGATCAGGTTGACCCGTCCGGGCGCATGCCAGACGGTCTGGGGGGACGTACCGTAAGCGGTAGAAAAAGCTTCAACAACGCGCATAATCGCACACTCCTCAACAAAGGCCCGACCGTAGACTAGCGCTATGGAGGAGCTCCTGGATCCAGGGCTCGGGCAGGTCCGGGTGTTTCTGGTGCGCGACGACAACAAGCCGCGCAAGCTCAAGTACAACCTGGGCCATTCCCGGCTGCTGACCTTCGGTGGCGCGTACTCCAACCACATCAGGGCCGTGGCCGAGGCGGGGCGGCGGCACGGGATCGAGACCATCGGGGTCATCCGGGGTGAGGAGCACCTGCCGCTCAACCCGGCGCTCGCCCACGCGAGGACGTGCGGGATGACCCTGACCTATATGGACAGGGCCACCTACCGGCTCAAGCACACCGAGCCCGTGCTGGCCGGGCTGCGGGCGCGGTGGGGGGACGACGTGGCGATCCTGCCCGAGGGCGGGAGCAACGCGGCGGCCGTGCGCGGGTGCGCCGAGCTGCCGGGGGAGATCAGCGAGGAGTACGACGTCATCTGCTGCCCGGTCGGCACCGGCGGGACGCTGGCCGGGATCTCGGCCGGGCTGCCGGAGGGCAAGCGGGCGATCGGGTTCGCGGTGCTGAAGGGGGCGGGGTTCCTGGCCGGTGAGGTGGCCAGGCTCCAGCACGAGGCGTACGGGCGCACGTGGTCGAACTGGGAGCTCAGCCTGGACTACCACTTCGGCGGCTACGCCAAGTCGACGCCCGCTTTGGACGGCTTTATCGCGAAATATCGTGTGGAAGGGGTCTATGTGGCCAAGATGCTCTACGGGATCCTGGACCTCGCACGGCAGGGCGCCTTCCCTGAAGGCGCCCGCGTCGTCGCCGTGGTCACCGGTCAGCCCTCCACCCCCGTGGCCGAGTGAGGCGCCCCGACCGGCTTCGACTCGGGTGACCCCCGCTGCCGCAGATAGATCGCCAGTGCCACCATAGACAGCACGGCCAGCAGCTCCGACTGCCAGTTCTGCAGGGTCCGGTTCCAGAACTCGGGCGAGGTCACGTACGACCACCAGGACACCGGATCGCGCAGGTCGCCGAGCCGCTCCGAGTTGTACGCCGCCTGCCCCGCCACCGACTGGGCCAGCCACGACAGCACGAAGACGGCCCCCATCACCAGCCCGAGCGAGTTGCTGAACAGCCAGAGCCTCAGCCCGCCGACCTTGGCCCACAGAGGGGAATCGGGGCCGGCGTACGGCCCGACCCGCTGCTGCTCGTCGGACTCCGCCCCCGCCTCGTCCGGCTCCTTGGACTCGGGCGACCCCTTCTGCACGAGCCAGACGGTCAGCATGATGAACAGGAAGAACTGCAGATACTCCGACTGCCAGTTCTCCGACACGTCCACCGCGAACGAGGACGACGTCACGTACTGCAGGAACGAGACCGCCTCGGCGCCCTCAGCCAGCTGTCGGTCGTTGTATTCCAGCATCCCGGACAGCGCCTGACCGCCCAGCGCCAGGAAGAACATGATCATGAAGGCGAGGGTCAGAGAGTTCTCCTTCAGCCATCTCACAGCCGCGACCACCCCACCACGAAGAAGTACGCCAGGCCGACCACGATGATCAACACGGTCAGCGTGAACATCACGCGCATCAGTCAGTCCTCCACCTCGCACTTGTAGGGAAGGTCGCGTACGGGCTCGCACCCGGCGGCCTTGACCCGCCAGCCGTCGGAGAACTCGTGCAGGAACAGCGTGTCACCGGCCAGCCGTACCTGCGCGTCCTCGCCCCACACGCTGACGGAGGTGACCGGGCCGCCCGGGCCGAGCTTCGCCTCGAGCAGCGCATCGGCGCAGGTCTGGCCGGGGTTGGGGAGACTCTCGGCGGTCTTGCGGGTGAGCATCGCGCACGCGGCGTCCTCACGGTGCGCGGAGACGGCCGCGTGGAAGCGCTCGGCCGCCTGCGCCGGGGCGGCCGAGTCCGGGGCGCAGGCGGTGGCCGCCAGCGCGATCACCGGAACCACGATGAACAGGGTCCTCATGGACCCCTGCTACCCGCGGATCACCCCCGCATGCTAGGCGCCGAGCTGGTCGAGCACCGGTGACACCAGCGCGTTGAGCTCGCGGACCAGCACCACCACCGCCCGGTGTGCGCGCTGCTCGACCTCGTCGTGCGGCCCTTCGGGCTCGGGCGGCAGGTCGTCCAGGGGCACGGGCACCTCCAGCAGCAGGGTGGCCCGCAGGAACGGGTGCCTGGCCAGGTCCTGCTGGGTCGGGTCGACGTACTGGCCGAAGGTCTCCTGCCAGCCCAGCCACCCGCGGTCGCGCCACCAGGCCCGCGACCGGGTCAGCTCCTCCGGCAGGGGCGAGACCACCCTGACGCGCGCGTAGAGCGAGCCGTCCCAGGTGTTGCGGTGGCAGGTCGCGTCCAGCACGCGGCGGTCCCACCGCACGTAGCCGGGGGTCAGCGACGGCGGCGTGGCCAGCCGCCACGCCGCGCACGCGAACCTGACGGGCGCGATGTCGCCCCACTCGAACTCTTCGAGGTTCTTACGGACGTGTACGGCATAGCGCCCGTCACGGTCTCTGTCGAACTCTTGATCGATCCAGAACGCTCTGCCCATGGGGACTACGCTACGGCCTCCCCCGCCTCCATGCAGGGCAGGCCGTAGCCCCGAGATCCCCCAATGTGCCTGTAACGGAAGTGGCTGATGTGTAGCTTTTTCACATTGTTGGCTGACTTTGGAGTGAGCGATGGCGTCAGAACAGCTCGACGCGGCCATGAGCTACTGGAAAACGGGAGATCTCGATGCGGCCGCCGCGCTGTTCAGGCAGATCGCGGCCACGGGGGATCCGGAAGCGTCTCACCTGCTGGCCGGGCTGCTGCAGGAGCAGGGGGACCTGGACGGCGCCGAGGCGGCGCACAGATCGGTGATCCAGTCGGGCGACCCGGTGTTCGGGCAGCGCTCGGCCATCGCCATGGGGATGATGCTGGTCGTGGCCAAGGAGTGGGCCGCGGCGCACCGGGTGCTGACGATCGCGTCGGACGGCGCCGACTTCGAGGTGGCCGCGCTCGCGGACACGGCGCTGGTGCTGGTGCTCACGCAGCTGGGCGACGTGGAGGGCGCGCAGGCGGCGCTGGAGCGGGCGCGCAGGTGCGACAGCGCCGCCGTGGCCGAGCTGGCCGACCGGCTGGAGCTGCCCGAGTTCCACCAGGATCCGGCCTCGGCCCGCGACCTCTACGAGGAGGCGGAGGACGAGGACGACTACCGGGCGCTGCTGACGTGCGGCGACCCGGACGTGGTGTCGCTGTCGGCGTTCCGGCTGTACCAGATCTACGCGGAGGAGGAGGATTTCGAGCAGGCCAGGCAGGTGTGCGAGCACGCCATCGCCGTCGGGCACTCCGACCACCTGGCCATGGCGCACAAGCTGCTCGCCGCGGTGCTGGTGGACCTCGGCGAGTACGCCGAGTCCGCGGCCGCCTACCGCGTGGCCGCCGAGGACCCCAGGCCGGACATCCGGCTGCCGTCGCTGATCGAGCTGGCCAAGGTGACCGCGTCGCTCGGCGACGAGGAGGAGACGAAGGCCATCTTCCGCCGGGTGATCGCCAGCGGTCACCGCGAGTACGTCGTGCAGGCCCAGGCGTGCCTGGCCCAGATGCACACCGAGGCGGGAGAGCCGCCCGAGGCGCTGGCCGCGTTGCGTGCCGTGCTGGAGGCGGGGGAGAGCGAGTGGGGCCCGATCTGCGTCACGCTGCTCGGAATGCTGCTGGACCAGCATCCGGAGGCCTACGAGGAGGCCATGGAGCTGGCGCGGTTCGCGTTCGGGCACGATGATCCCGACACCGCCTTCAAGGCGGGGCTCCTGCTGGAGCACGCCGCCAGGCAGCAGCCGCTGGCCGACCCCGTCGAGGAGCAGGCGCTCCAGGACACCGACGAGGGGCTGGCCCGCCTGCAGGCCGGCGAGCTGGCCGAGGCCAGGCGGCTGCTGCGCAAGGCCGCCGACTCCGGCGCGCCGACGCATTCGCTCAGGGCCATGGTGACGCTGGCCCAGCTGGAGATCGGCGCGGGCGACCGGGAGCAGGCCGACGAACTGCTGGCGTACGTGGCCGAAGAGGACGACACGCTCCAGGGCTTCAGCACGGCCTTGCTGCTGCACCTGTTGCGCGAGTCAGGCGAGCGGCCGCATCCCGTGCTGCAGGCGATCCTCGACCACCAGCGGCTGGGCCGGGAGGAGGGGCTGTCCCGCTATCACGCGACCACGGAGCACCCGGACCCGGCCGTCGCCGCGATCGGCACCGCCGTGTTCGCGCAGGTGCTGGCCTCGATCGGGTACGACCTGTCGGAGGCGGCCAAGCTGTTCCACACGGCGGCCGACGCCGGGGACCCGCTGGCGCTGTCGTACACGGCCGTGATCTGCAAAGAGGTGCTGTCCGACGAGGACGAGGCGGTCGCGCTGCTGCGCCGGGCCAGGGCGGAGGGCCATCCGGTGCTGGCACCGTGGGTGGGGTACGCGCTGGGCGGGCTCGTCGAGGAGCACGACCTGGCCGAGGCGCGGGCCGCGTACACGACGGCCTTGGAGAGCGGCAACCGCGGGCTGCGGAACGAGGCGGCCGGCGCGCTGCTGACGGTGTACGAGCGGCAGGGCGACCTGCTGGCCGTCTGCCGGATGCATGAGAGGCGCGTCGAGGAGGAGACCTCCGAGAACGACCGCGCGCGCAGCGCCTGGCTGCTCGGGCTGAACCGGGTCAGGCTCGACGACCTCGCCGCCGCGCGGGCGGCCTTCGAGCGGGCCGCGGGGGAGCCCGAGGCGATGGGGCGCTTCGCCCGTTCCCTGCTCGACCGCGACTTCGAGGACGCGGCGGCGGCGTTCGAGGAGATCGGCGACGAGGGCAGTGCCTTCCTGGCGAGCATGCTCGCCATGGAGAGCGGGCACGCCTGGCAGCGGCGGGGCGAGATCGCCGCCGCGGACGGGGCGCTCTCGCTGGTGCTCGCCGCCGGGCACCCCGGGTACCGGCAGGAGGCGGGGTGCTACCTCGGGGCGCTGCGTAACGAGGCGGGCGACAAGCACGGGGCGCTGGAGGCGTGGGAACAGGTCGCGGACGGCGACAACGAGCGCCTGGCCGCCATGACGCAGTGGGACATCGGGCGGGTGCGGCAGCAGCTCGGCCGGCTGGACGAGGCGGCCGCGGCCTACCGGGCGGCGCTCGAACAGCTCGACGGCAGGCGCAGGGAGGACGCGACCGTGCGGCTCGCCGAGGTGCTCGTGGCGCGCGGGGCGGCCGAGGAGGCGGGGGAGCTGCTGGCCGGGGAGTTCGGCGAGGCAGGGCGGCTCCAGCTCGTCTGCGTGCTGCGTGACCACGGCGACCTGACGGGCGCGCTCTCCCTCCTGACTCGGGGATCCGAGGACGCGTGGGAGGCGCAGCTGCTCGGCGAGCTGCTCGCCAGGACCGGCGACGTGGCGGGGGCGCGCGAGGCGTTCGAACGGGCCGTGGCCGCCGACCCGGCGTCCGCGTCCGGCACGCTGGTCACGGCGGCCAGGCTGCTGGCGGAGGCGGGGGACGACGAGTACGCCCGCTCCGCTCACGAGCGGGTCGTCGCCCTGGACGACGACGAGTGGCTCACGGCCGTCGCCCGGGTCCGGCTCGGGACGGCCTCGGCCAAGGAGCGCGGATGGGTGCTGGCCGACGACGGGGACCGGGAGGGCGCGGTCGCGGCGCTGACCGAGTTCGCCGGGTCGGAGCTGATGGCGCAGGTGCTGCTCGCGCTCAACGACGACGACGCCCGCGCCGTACGCCGCCTTGTGGCCGCCGTGGACCCGGAGGCCCGGCGGGAGCCCCTCGCCGAGACCCTTGAGCGGGCCCGCGGGCTGGACGACCACCGCGCGGCCGCGGCGCTCTGCCGGGTGGTCATCGAGCTGGGCGAGCCCGGCCTGGCCGCGGAGGCGGCGCTGGACCTCGGCGTGATCCACGCGCAGCGCGACGACCACTGCCAGGCCGAGCTGGCCACCCTCCCCGCCACCGGACACCCGGAGACGGCCGCGAGCGCCTGGCGCAACATCGCCATCGTCCGCCACCGCCGCGGCGACCCCGACGGGGCGATCGAGGCGGCGCGTGCCGCGATGCCCGCCACCGCCGTCGTGCTGGCGGACCTGCTCGACACGCAGGGCGACAGCGCGGGCGTACGCGAGGCCTTGACTGCCGGGGCGACGGCCGGCGACCTCGAGAGCCTGCGCCACCTGCTCGCCCGCCTGCTCGTCGAGCAGGACCACGACGCCGTGGCGGAGGCGGCCGAGCGGGCCGTCGGGAGCGGCGACCCCGAGACCGTGTCCATGGGCTACTGGGCGTGGGGTGACGCGTACAAGGCCCGGGGCGACCTGGAGAACGCCGCCCTCATGTTCGGGCGGGGCGTGGACACCGGCTTCCCCGAGACCGAGCCGGGCATCCGGGTGGACCTGGCCAAGGTCATGCGCGAGCTGGGCGACGCGGCCGGGGCCGAGCGCGAGGTGCGGCTGGCCATCGACTCCGGCGTGCCGGACGCCGTGGAGAGGGCCGGAATCCAGCTCGGCATCTGGCTGCACGAGGAGGGCGACCAGCTCGGCGCGGCGCGGGCGTTCGCCGCCGCCGCGGGCGCCGGATCCGAGGTCGCGACGGACAACCTCCGCGTGCTCGCCCACCAGGCCGCCGGCCGGGGCGAGCACGCCCTGGCCGTGCAGGTGCTCCAGCTGATGGGCGACGAGGCCGGCGGCGTGGCACGCGAGCTGGCCGGGCGGTGCGAGGACCCGGCGGCTGTGCGGGCGTACCACGAGCTGACGGGGCGGGGGCCGTTCACCGAGGTGGACATCGCCGACCGGCTGGCCGCACTGGGCGAGACGGCCGAGGCGCGGGCGATCTACGAGCGGCTCAGCGGGCACGACGAGCCGGACGTACGGTTCGTGGCCGGCGGCAGGCTGCTGGAGCTGCTCGACGACGAGGGGGACGATGACGCGTTCTTCGATGTGGCGCAGCGGGCGGCGGCCGACGCCGACAGCCCCGTCCGGGGGGTGTTCGGGAGCCTGCTCGGCATGCTGCAGGACAACCGCGGCGACACGGAGGCGTCCCTCGACACGCTCCGGGAGGCGGCCGCCGACGGTGAGCCCATCGCGCTGTCCACGCTGGCGCAGACGCTGGTCAAGGTCGGGATGGTGGACGAGGGGCGGGAGGCGTACCTGCGGGTGCTCGACGCGGGCGACGCCGACCTCGCCGCCCGGGCCATGATCGCGCTCGGGCAGACGTACCACGAGTCGGACGAGGAGACGGCCCGGGAGTGGTACCTGAAGGGCGTCCAGGAGGGCGAGGGGCACATCAGCGCGCTCGCCGCGATGTACCTGGGCGCGCTGGCCAAGCGGAACCGCGACTTCCCTGAGGCGCTCACCTGGTACCAGCGGGTCATCGACGCGGGGGACGAGGAGTCGGGGCTGGCCGCGGCGCACCTCGGCGAGCTGTGCTACTGGCTCGGCGACCGCGACGGGGCCCTGCGGTACTACGAGCTGACGCTGGGGCTGACCGAGCAGGCCGACCTGGTGGCCGAGGCCGCCTGCCGGCTGGGCGAGATCCGGTACGAGCGGGGCGATCTGGAGCTGGCCCGGCAGCTGCTGACGACCGCCGTCTCCACGGGCGACCCGTCGTTCGCGACATCGGCGGAGTCGCTGCTGGCCAAGCTCGGCTGAGCCCGTACGGCCCCTGAAGGGGTGCCGCGCTCCATGCAGGGGCGCGGCACCCCTTTCTTTCGTGAACTTGTCCTTAATTAAATGACCAACTAACATCATCTAGTCAAACAAATGAGGGGAGACGGGATGGCCAGAGGACGGCCGCCACAGGATCCGGCGCGACAGCTGGAGCGGGCGCACCGCATCCTCGACGCCGCCGCCGAACTGGTCCTGCGCCAGGGCTACGACAGGACCACGATCGACGACGTGTCCAAGCGGGCAGGTGTCGCCAAGGGCACCATCTACCTGCACTGGAAGACGCGCGACGACCTGTTCGCCGCGTTGCTCCGCCGCGAGCGGGTGCGCATGCTGGCCGACGTCCGCGGCCGCGCCCCTGCCACGCTGAGCGAGCTGTACGGCGAGTTCGCCCGCGCCCTGCTCGGCCGGCCGCTGCTCAGCGCGTTCATGCGGGGCGACTCCGAGGTGCTCGGCAAGTTCGCCCGCCAGAAGCAGCAGGCCGGCAGGCCGCCGGAGATGGGCGGCCCCCTGGACGCGTACGTGGCGGAGCTGGTCAAGCGGGGCGCGGTGCGCGCGGAGGTGGGGGACCACATCCTGGTGGCCAACGCCGTCCTGTACGGGTTCCTGTTCGTGCCGGACGGGCGGCCCGACGAGCCCAGGCCGTCCGACGACCGGATCGCGGACATGATCGCGGACACCATCGAGCGGACCATGAGCACGGGCCGCCCCCTGTCCGGCGACGACGCGAGCGCCGTCGCCCGGGCCACCCTCGACTTCCTCGACGCCGCGGAGGAGGTCGCCCAGCGGAAGCTGGCGGCCTCCATGGGCGGTTCCACAGGTTCAAGGAGCGTGTGACGTGAAGGCCGTACTCCCCCTCGACGACGCGGCGGCCGATCTTGCGACCGTGGGGGGCAAGGGCGCCTCGCTGGCCAGGCTGACCAGGGCGGGGCTGCCCGTTCCCGGGGGGTTCCACATCACGACGGAGGCCTACCGGGCGTTCGTGTCGGCGTTCGGTGACGAGATCGCGCACGCGCAGGACGCGCGGAGGCTGTTCGCCGAGCATGAGATGCCTGCCGAGATCGCCGCGGAGATCCGCCGGGCGTACGGGGCGCTCGGCGATGACGTGCCGGTGGCCGTGCGTTCGTCGGCCACCGCCGAGGACCTGCCGGACATGTCGTTCGCCGGTCAGCAGGACACCTATCTCAACATCAGGGGCGAGGGGCTGCTGGATGCGGTCAAGCGCTGCTGGGCCTCGCTGTGGAACCCGCGCGCCATCGCCTACCGCGAGCAGAACGGCGTCCCCCATGATGAGGTGGCGCTGGCGGTGGTGGTCCAGGAGCTGGTGGACGCGGAGGCGGCCGGTGTCCTGTTCACCGCGAACCCGGTCACCGGTGCCCGTGACGAGAGCGTGATCAACGCTTCCTGGGGGCTCGGTGAGGCGGTCGTCGGCGGTCAGGTCACCCCGGACACGGTCGTGGTGTCGGGCGGCGCGGTCATTCAGTCGCAGGTCGGCGACAAGACGGTGATGACCGTCCGCACTTCTGACGGCACCCGCGAGGAGCCTGTGCCGGAGGAGCTGCGCGGCAGGCCCGTGCTGGACAAGCGGCAGGCGGTGGAGCTGGCCGCGATCGGTGCGCGGATCCAGGAGCTGTACGGGACTCCGATGGACGTCGAGTGGGCCCGGAGCGGCGGCGCGTTCGCGATCGTGCAGGCGCGCCCGATCACCGGTCTCAAGCCGCAGGTCGAGGAGTGGAACGACAGCCTCAAGGGCGACTACCTGTGGACCGGCGGCAATCTGGGCGAGGCCATCCCCGACGTGATGACGCCGCTGACGTGGTCGCTCGTGCGCCTGTTCATCAGGGAGGCGATGTCGGCCTCGGCCCTGCCCGGCTTCGACCTGGTCGGCAACATCGGCGGCCGCTTCTACATGAACCTGAGCGTCGTCCACTCCATCGCCGCCGCCCTGGGCATGCGCGGCAGGCTGAGCGCGGTCGAGCAGGTCTTCGGCAAGCTGCCGCCGGGGCTGGACGTGCCGCAGGTGCCGTTGCCGCGCTGGGAGATCATCAAACGGGTCATTCCCCTGGCGATAGACATCCAGCGCCGCGTGCGCCGCAACCTCAAGGGCATGCGCGCGTTCCTGGCCACCTCGCAGCGGCGGTGCGAGGAGCTGCGCGCCACGATCGCCGCCACCGGTTCCGGCCCCGAACTGGCCGACCTGTGGGAACGCGAGATCAGGCCGCACCTGGTCACCTCCTGCCGCATGCTCGAGGCCGCCGGCCGCCAGGGCGGCGCCACCCTCGTCTGGACCCGCGACAGGCTGCGCAAGATGATGGGCGAGGTCGACGCCGAGGCCATGCTGACCGGCGTGAACTCCGGCGGCGAGCTGGCCAGCCTGGGCCCGGTGATGGGTCTGTCCAAGCTGGCCCGCGGGGAGATCACCAGGGAGGAGTTCGCCCGCACGTACGGGCATCGCGGCCCCCACGAGTTCGAGGTGTCGATCCCGCGGCCCGGCGAGGACCCCGAATGGATCGACGCCCAGCTCGCGGGCCTGCGCGACCTGCGGGCCGACACCGAGGCGCTGCTCGCCCGGCAGCAGCAGGCGCGCGACGCGGCGTGGGCGCGCTTCGCCGAGCGCTATCCGCGCCAGCTGGCCAGGATGCGCGCCAGGGTCCAGCGCTGGAACGCGGTCGTGCGCGACCGCGAGGACACGCGCTCGGAGAACATGCGGGCGTTCTGGGTGCTGCGGGCGTTCGCCGTACGGGCGGGGGAGCTGACGGGCCAGGGCGACGACGTGTTCTTCCTCTACCTGGACGAGCTGCTGGCCCTGCTGCGGGGCGACCCGTCCGCGCTGGAGAAGGTGCCGGTACGGCGGGCCACCCACGAGCGGTACGCCGCCCTGCCGATCTACCCCGCGCTGATCGTCGGCCACTTCGACCCCGTACGCTGGGCCGCCGACCCCGACCGGCGGGCCGACGTTTACGACGCGCGCGGCACCGGCGTGCCCGTGAGCGACACCGTGAAGGGCTTCCCCGGCGCTCCCGGCATCGTGGAGGGCATCGCCCGCGTGATCTCCGGACCTGAGGAAGGCGACCGGCTCAAGCCGGGCGAGATCCTCGTCACCACGCTGACCAACGTGGGCTGGACCCCGATGTTCCCGCGCGCCGCCGCCGTCGTGACCGACATGGGCGCACCGCTCTCGCACGCCTCGATCGTGGCTCGCGAGCTCGGCATCCCCGCCGTGGTCGGCACCGGCAACGCCACCATGCGCCTGCACGACGGCGACCGGATCAGGGTGGACGGCGAGCGGGGCACGGTCGAGTTGCTGGGATGAAAAGACTCCGCCAAGTCGATCGCTTCAACCGGTGGCCTGCGGTGACCTTGATGCCCATGATCGAGTGGTGGACCCCAGAGGACGAACGCGAGCTCGAGGCGCGCTGCGCCCGGTTCAGGATCGCCAAGCTGGCGCTGGATTACGGCGACGGCGAGATGGATGTGGAGGATGAGGCCGACCCGGCGGCGTGACTTCGCCGAGCTGCCGCCGGCCCTCGTCGCGGAGGTGCAACGCCGTCTGAGCGCCGTGCTGGGCTTCGAGGAGCGCGGTGGCGGCTTCTCGGACGGCGTGCTCGGCGTGGCCGTCTATCGTCGCCGGCTTGAGCTGGGTCTCTCACAGTCCGAGCTGGCTGAGCGGGCGGGCATGACCCAGCCGCAAGTGTCGCGGCTGGAAGGCGGGGCCCACATGCCGACGATCCCCCTGACGGTGCGGTTGGCGGCTGCGCTGGAGATCGACGTGGTAGTGCACGGTGACGTGTCGGCTTCGGTGGAGTTTCGCCCGCACGCCGCCGCGTGAGGCTTTGCGCTAGCCGCCGACGTGGATGCCCGGCCGCTTCGCGGGGTCGGGCTCGACCTTGCGGATGATCTCGCGTACGACCGGCGCCGTGTCGCCGCGCCCGATGATGAGGTAGCGGAACAGGTGCATCAGCGGCGAGCCCTCCGCCCACTCGAAGTAGCAGTGCGGCCGGACGCCCGTGGCGTCGCGCAGGGCCAGCAGGACGGCGGCGATGGCGTTGGGCGCGGCGGGACTCTCGGCGCGCAGCACGCGGTGCCCGCCCACCTCCACGCCGCGCACCTGCAGCGCGTCGCTGAAGTCGGACGGGTCGATGACGTCGACCTCCAGGAAGAGGATGTCGGCCCGTCCGGGGACCGGGTTCATGCCGCGCTGCTCGGCCTCCTTCTCCGCGTACTCGGCCTTGTCGCCGGTCTGGCGGCGGTTGGCGATGATGTTGAGTGCGCCGTCGAACTCGATCGAGTCGGCGACGAACCGCCGGGCCGCCTCGTCGAACTCGATCCGGTCGGCCCGCAGCTCGGTCGTGCGGGAGACGCGCGAGATCAGCGAGATGGCGATGATGCCCAGGATGAACAGCGCCGAGATGGCGATGCCGTCCGGCTTCTCCCTGATGTTCTCCACCAGCGCGTAGAGCAGCACGAGGGTGAGCACGGAGAAGCCCACGCCGGCCGGCCGCTGGCGCTTGCGGATGGCCGAGATCGTCACCGCGACCGCGCCGGAGACCATCATGGCCAGGATGCCCGTGGCGTACGCGCCGGCCTGGGCGTCCACGTCGGCGTCGAACGCGATGGTGAGCACCACGCAGATGCCCGTGTAGACGAGCACCACCGGCCGCACCGCGCGGCCCCAGTCGGGCGCCATGCCGTAGGAGGGCAGGTAGCGCGGCACGATGTTGATCAGGCCGGCCATCGCGGACGCCCCGGCGAACCACAGGATGAGGATCGTGCTGATGTCGTACGCCGTGCCGAACATCTCGCCGAGCCGCTCGTGCGCGAGGTAGGCGAGCGCCCTGCCGTTGGCCTCGCCGCCCGGCTTGAATTCTTCGGCCGGGATGAGCACCGTGGTGACGAAGCTGGTCGCGATCAGGTAGACGCTCATGATGAGCGCGGCCACGGTCAGCAGCTTGCGGGTGTTGCCGATGCGGGAGTCCAGCTGCTGCTCGGCGGTCTCGCCCTTGGCGGCCACCAGCGGCATCATGCTGACGCCCGTCTCGAACCCCGACAGCCCCAGCACCAGCAGCGGGAACGCGAGCACGGCCGGCCCGATGACGCCGCCGAAGCCGCCCGTCCCGCTGGTCAGCGCGTCCGTCCACCGGGAGAGCGCGTCAGGGGACGAGACGACGGCCGTCAGCCCGGCGGCGACGACGACGGCGTTCAGGACCAGGAAGATCGCGACGAGCGGGATCGCCACGCCGACCGCCTCGCTGAAGCCGAGCAGGAACACCCCGCCCAGGATCAGCAGCAGCACCACGGTCAGGATGACCTCGTGCCCGTGCAGGAAGCTCGGGAAGAACGGGTTCTCCACGACGTGCACGGACGCGTCCGCCGCCGACAGCGTGATCGTGATGATCCACGACGTGGCCACGAACCCCAGCAGCACCAGCACGAACAGCTTGCCGCGCCAGAACGGCAGCAGCCGCTCCAGCATCGCCACGGAGCCCTGCCCGT